>NZ_JALDQE010000001.1:0-933547 GCF_022748145.1 Bacillus sp. CCB-MMP212 | reverse complement strand
TGAGCACCCGCTGGACCTTGAGCGCCAGTAGCACCTTGAGCGCCCGCTGGACCTTGAGCGCCAGTAGCACCTTGAGCACCCGCTGGACCTTGAGCGCCAGTAGCACCTTGAGCGCCCGCTGGACCTTGAGCGCCAGTAGCACCTTGAGCACCCGCTGGACCTTGAGCGCCAGTAGCACCTTGAGCGCCCGCTGGACCTTGAGCGCCAGTAGCACCTTGAGCGCCAGTAGCACCTTGAGCACCCGCCGGACCTTGAATACCTTGAGCACCTTGAGGTCCAGTAGCACCTTGAGCACCTGCTGGTCCCTGAGCACCTTGAGGACCTTGAGCGCCAGCCGGACCTTGAGGTCCAGTAGCGCCTTGAGGTCCAGTAGCACCAGTAGCCCCCGTAGCCCCAGTAGTTCCTCCACCTAGGCAACCAGATCCATATTGAACTAAGATAGCTTGAATTTCTGAAATGAGTTTAACGAGATTATCGATAGCACAGCAATCAATTTTGAATAACTTAGCGATATACAATAAATAATTAAGCAGGCTTTGTAGTTCAACGTATAATGCCCCACATGAAAAAGGTGTTGTTCTTAAAATAGTTAACAGATTAGCGATAATAGAATTTGCAATTTGTTTTTGTGCAGGAGACAAATCTAAGCAATTGAGGAATCGTTGGAGATTATTTAAGACGTTAATCAGATTATCAATATTATTTTGAGAAGGGTTTTGGAAGACAGCTTGAATAGCTTGACCAAGAGCTTGAAGAAGTCTAACAAATTCTGTAAGTTCTGACTTAGAGATGTTAATATGGCTACATGCTCTTACTTCGCAACAATCATTACCATAAAATACTTTTCCTTTATTTTTATTGTTCATCTTTTCATTCCTTTCTTTCATAGAATAAATAGTCGTTACTATATATTAAAATGAAATTCAAATTAAATTCGTGATGGACAAACTACTATTTCTCAAAAAATAAGAAGTTTACCTACCTACCTAACACGAATAATAAAAAAGTAGAGAAAAATCTATATGTTTTAAAGAGAATAAATTAGCATAAAAAAACTCCCTTTAATTGTTAGAGTTTGCTTAACAATTAAAGGGAGTTCATAGAACAGCATTATCATTTTATAAGTTAATTGCTTCACGATTTACTTTAGGTAAAATCGGAATAGAAATAGTGAAGGTTGTACCGTCTGGAGCACTAGTCATTTTGAGCGTACCGTTATGATTTTGGATGATTTTTTTTGTTACTGACAAGCCTAGTCCTGTTCCCGAATCCTTCGTTGAGAAGAATGGATCAAAGATATATTCTTGAATAGCTGGAGGAATACCAATTCCATTATCTGTGAAAGTAATCCGAACGAAGTTATCAAGGCGATAACTAGTGATTTGAATAGAAAGAGGTTTGTCGCCTTGAGCATCGACGGCATTTTGAAATAGATTTAAAAACACTTGAACAAGTTCATGTCGATCAATATTGACTAAAATATCATCTAATTCATTAGAGAAGTTATAATCAATTGAAATGTTATGCAAGGAGACTTCACTAGCTAGTAACTGTTGAATATAGTCACGTAAAAATGTATTGATCGGAAACGGTTCTCTTGTAAATTCCCGTGTTTTTGAAACAGCTAAAAATTTTGTAATAATATTATTTGCACGATCTAATTCAGGGATAAGCAAGTTTTTAAATAACTCTTGATTTGATGTAGAAACACTTTCTTGTAAAAATTGTAAGTATCCTCGTACTGTTGTAAGAGGATTTCGTACTTCGTGTGCAATTCCAGCTGCGATTCGCCCTGCTAACGAAAACTTCTCTGCATCACGTTCTGTATTTAAATAATGAAAGACACTAATAACTCTAAAAATCTCACCGTTATAATCACGAATAATTCGGTTATTTATAATACCGTAATTTTTGTCTAAAACTTCTTCATTATATATTTCTGTTCCCGTTCTTAATGTTTCAATTGCTTTAATTTTTTCTTCCGGCAAGTTTAGTAATTGTTGAATTGGTTTTCCAATAATATCATTACGTATTACACCGAAATCATCTGCGGCAACTTGATTACATAAAGTAATATTCCCTTTACTATCGACAAAGGTTACATGATGTGAAAAGGCATCAAAAATATGAACAAAGTGTTTTTCAAGTTGTTCAAATAAAAATAATGAATCACAAGTAAGTTGAAAATTAGCTTCTTTATTTTCTTTTGGTATTTCTTGAATGGAATGAGTTGTTCTGGTTTTCTTTATTCGTAAACCAATATGTGGATTTTTGTATGTGAAATGATGTGGTAATTGATTCACAAGTTCTTCATAAAAACGTACTTTATTTTCTAGTTCTTCAATTCGTTTTTCATGAGATACAGTAGCATCGTTTGGAAGCATAAATAAATAACCCCTCATTTTAAAAATTCTTCCATATAGTATATCATATTTTTATAAGGATACTCTTAAAGAAAAGGCTACATGATGCAAAGTGTTTGGAAAGTGAATAGAAGATGAAGTTAAAAAGGGAGGGATATATGTGCTGTTCATTGGAGTGACAGGATGGGGAGATCATAATTCTTTATACATAGATTCCTATGAAAATAGAAATAAATTACGAACATATAGCGAGTATTTTCCTATTGTGGAAGTGGATAGTTCATTTTACGCGATGCAACCTGCACGAAATTATATAAAATGGGCAATGGAAACGCCGAAAGATTTTTCTTTTGTCGTAAAAGCGTATCAAGGAATGACAGGACATATGAAAGGTGAAATTCCTTTTTCTACGTTCGATGAGATGTTTGATGTGTATAAACAGTCTATTCTTCCTTTATTAGAAGCTGATAAATTAAAAACAATTTTATTTCAATATCCACCATGGTTTGATTGCAAAAAGAAAAATGTAGATTTTCTTCGATATACGAAAGAAAAAATGGAAGGTTTACCATGTGCAATAGAATTTCGAAATCAAACATGGTTTTATCCAGAAATGATAGATAAGACGTTACAGTTTCTAGAACAGGAGAAATGGGTTCATACAATTTGTGATGAACCACAGGCTGGGATAGGTTCTGTGCCACTCGTGTTAGAGGTTACGAATTCAGACATGGCATTAATACGTTTTCACGGTCGAAATGTTCATGGTTGGCTTGATAAAGGGGAAAATTGGAGAGCGGTTCGCTGTTTATATCGCTACAACAATAAAGAACTGGAAGAATGGGTTGAACGACTAGAGCAATTAAAAAAGAAAACAAAGGATATATACGTACTGTTTAACAACAATTCAGGTGGGGATGCAGCAGATAATGCGAAACAGCTTATGAAAATGATGAACATTACATATGGTGAGCCGAAGCCGGAGCAATTAAATTTTTTTGAATGATAATAAACAAGAAAGGCACTGTACAAACAGGGGGAATGTACAGTGCCTTTCTATATGAAAAAGAGGGGTAACAATGTTACTGAGCGTTTGGTTGATTCATCAATTGTTGGCTTCATAATAAATGATAATGGTTATCATTATCATTGTCAATGGTTTTTCTAAAAATATATAAAAAACTTTGTATATTTTAAATAGAGATAAAAAAAGAACAGCATTAATGCTGTTCTTTTCCGTTGACAAATTGTTGTAAATCAAAAGGAGTTATCGCCTGGATAAATTCTTTTGAGATAAGTGTTTGAACGAGAGTGCTCTCAGAGATAGAAGCACCTGTTTTCTTTTCATAAGCTTGTTTTAATAAATCAAGTTTTTCAGCCGTTTCTTTTGGTAATTCAATTGTAAGTGTGTTCATAATTTCTCCCCCTTAGTATTAGAGTACCACTACAGTATAGGAGAGACAAGAAAAGAGAATATGAAATATAAAAAAGGTTACCAAATTTTCAAATGGTAACCTTTTTTATGTATAAGAGTTATTAAGCAATACCGATATACTTTAAAGTTTTTGATGGAGTACTGTGATCAAAGAAGTGTTGTAAAAATGCAATATCAACACCTGATTTGTATGCACAATAACCCCAAGTTTTTCGAAGTGTATGTGAGCTAATCCCTTCTAATCCAACTTCTTTTGCAGCTTTGTTTAAAATGTACCATGCATGTTGTCTCGTAATAGATTTTGTTCCTTTTTGAGATTTTAGCAATGGTTCATTACGTTTCCAAGTTTTACGTTCTTTCATGTAGTCTTCGATTGCGTGCTGTAAGTCTTCATTTACAGCAAACCATTTATGTTTCTTCACTTTTTCATTGTAAAATAAAATGGAATGGCGAACATTTTCATTTTCATCGATTACATCACTAACTTTTAATTGTAAGATTTCACTTACTTTTAAGCCAGAATTTACAGCTAATACGAATAATAAGCCATCACGTTTCGAAGATTGTAAAAGTATATTTTTGATAGTTTCTAATTGTTTTTCATTTTGAATAGGTTGTCCTGCTTGTTTCATTTCACGCACTCTCCTCTTTTATATGTGTAAAGGAAAGGATTAACTTGTTTCTTACTATAAAGGGAGAGTGTGAATTTCATGTGAACTCCTAGTGAAATTAAGACAAATTATTTGACTTCTTTTACTTTTTGTAAATTGAAATAGAATACAACACTGTTAGTCGTATTATACACACCGTATTCGGCATGATGGAGGTCTAAAATGTTTTTAACAATAGATAATCCGAGACCGGTACCTCCAGTGTGACGGCTACGTGATGCATCTAGACGATAGAAGCGATCCCAAATTTTTTCAAGACTTTCTTCAGGGATAGGGTTTCCTGTATTTTCGATTTCGACTTTTACGGTATCTTCTGCTTCTATAATAGAGACTTGTATTTTTTCTCCATCTGGCGTATAACGGATTGCATTACTTAGTAAGTTCACAACTACTTGCTCAATACGGCTACGATTTGCTTTAACAAGTATAGAAGGGTCTGCATCGACATTCACTTGTAAATGTTTTTCTTCCATGCTAAATAATAATTTTGTGTAGACTTGTTGCGTTAATTCACCGATTGAGAACGTCGTCATATCTAGTTTGTAAGTACCAGATTCCAACTTTGCTAATTCTAACATTTCAACAATCAGCCTGTTCATATTTTCTGTTTCTTCTAAAATAACATCAGTATAATACGAAGTATCCTTACTAACACCATCTTTAATTCCTTCTGCAAAACTTCTAATTACACTCAGTGGTGTTTTTAATTCGTGTGACACGCCAGAAATGAATTCTTTTCTTGTTTTTTCTAATTGACGTTCACGTTCAATATCTTGTTGTAACTTTGTATTAGCGACATTTAATCGATCGATTCGATCTTTTAAATTTACAGATAATGTATTGATACTGCCAGAAAGCCCGCCAATTTCATCGTCAGCTGTAACAGGTAATTTCTCGCTGAAATCAAAATTAGCCATTTTTTTTGTAACACGATTTATTTTAATTAATGGCTTAACAATGATTTTTGAGTAGTAGAAGGATAACAAAATAATAACGAGAAACACGATGATTAAGGCATAAACATAATAGTCTTTTAAAACGAGCATCGCTTCATTAACGGGCTGCAAAGATGCTATCGCAAAAGCATATTCTGTAATCTTTCCGTTTTCTATAATCGGTTTTACAAAGATACTATTTTTTATATTTTCGCCACCATCTAATATGAACGTGTTTAATTGGTTCGAGTTAGAAGTGCCATCTCTAATAATATCTGCAAAATATTGAACGGCTTGTAATGTTTCAATATCATTTGCAAGACGAACCTCAGCTTTTGATGGGAGCTGTAACTTAGTTATAACACCTGTAAAGACGATGCGAGTTGTAGATTTGTATCGGCTTGTAAGTCTATTTTTGGAAGGGTTACCATTAATTGACTGAAAATCCGAATAGAAATGTTCGTTTTGCCATTGATTATAATTCGTTCCTAATTTTTGTGGTGTGATTATATTATTCTCTTGTACGACTCCATCAACATTAATTATTACATCTTTTTTTAAACCTAAATTTTCGAATTTATTATATTCTTCTGGTGTTAAAAGATTATTGAGTGGAATGGAATACTGTTTATTATTGTTGGGATTAAATACATCGATATAGTAGTTGTTATCACTTTTAATAATACCGTTAGAATCCAAAAACTGCATATCGGCATTTGTTTTATCATGAAATTCTTGTTTTAGTTTTCTAACTTTCTCATAACTTTTATCACTTTTGTCATAATTATCTACGAATTTTTCAAAAGCAGTTTGAACTGTTTTTACTTTTTTATTAATATAAAATTTCTCTAAAAATAGAGATTGTCCTAGGAAAAAAAGTAGGAATATTATTGTAAATAAAGTTGATGTTAATAAAAATAGTTTAAAGACGATACTTCTGTTTTTCACTGCGTCACCTCTTATGAGAAATACTGTAAATGATTTCTTTATCCCGCCTTAACAGGTAATAAGACTCCTACTTCAAAATTCGGCAAATACAAGGGAGTTAGGCGGGAGATCAACTGCCCGTAAAATCCTGATTGGTTCAACTAATAATCAATGGAGAATGGGAAAAATCCCCACTGATTAAAGTTTCACTTTATTATAACAAACGTTACAAGAAAGTAGAGGGGAGAAATCTGTCTCTTTATAAAATAGTTATTTATAAAAAGTCACATAAAAAGAACTCGCCAGACGTATGACAAGTTCTTTAGTGTATTATTGTTGAATTGCTGCATCTAAAGCGATTTCAATCATTTCGTTAAATGTAGTTTGACGCTCTTCAGATGTTGTTTCTTCGCCAGTGAAGATGTGATCGCTAACTGTTAATACAGATAATGCATTTACACCGTATTTCGCTGCTAATGTGTAAAGAGCAGTTGTTTCCATTTCTACTGCTAATACACCGTAATCTCCAAGTTTTTTAACCATGTCCATGCTTTCACGATAAAACACATCTGCTGTTAAAACGTTACCGACACGAACGTGTAATCCTTTTTCAGTTCCAGCATCGTAAGCTTTCTTTAAAAGATCAAAGTTTGCAGCTGGTGCAAAATCAAATCCTGGGAATGTTAAACGGTTCATATTAGAATCAGTACAAGCCGTCATTGCGATAATAACATCACGAACTTTTACATCTTTTTGAATTGCACCGCAAGTTCCAACGCGAATTAAATTTTTAACTCCGTAGCTTTGGATTAATTCGTTTACATAAATAGAAATAGAAGGAACACCCATACCTGTACCTTGAACAGATACACGTTTTCCTTTATAAGTTCCAGTGAAACCTAATATACCACGTACGTTATTATAGCAAGTAACATCCTCTAGAAATGTTTCAGCGATATATTTTGCACGTAATGGATCACCAGGTAATAGAATAGATTCAGCGATTTCGCCTTGTTTTGCTTCGATATGTACACTCATGAAAAGTCCTCCTTATAATGTATTGATAGAAATCAATATCATTTGCATTATACACTACGAATCCTTTCAATTAAAATCTTTTTATTATTTGTAATATGTGCAAAATAGGAGGATTTCATAAATCATAATCTAGAATATATACCTTAAGAAGTTTTGTATGAACAGAGACAATAAAAATGGTAGGTGATGTTTTGAAAAATCTTGTCATTGGACTTATTGCGTTAGTACTTATTGTGGCAGGAGGATTTTACATAAAAAAATATCAAGAAAACGAAGAGACTGTAGGAGATGTTCAGGAAGTAAAGTGGGATGTGTCAAATGGAAAGGAAAATGAGAAAGTAGATATTGTATTTCAGTTGTTAAACAAAAAGAATAATGAAATTCGTGGTGTAAATGATCAAATTCGGGCAGTGATTGTAGATGGACAGTTAAAACACATACAACAAATTAAACCTACATTTGCAGGGAACGGGTCATATAAGTTATCTTCCAAAATAGCGAAAGACGAAGAATATACAATATTTTTATACGAAGATAAAAATAAGTCCGTAGAGTCATTCGCTAGGAAAGATTTTGGTAGAACGAAAGAGGAGAACAATAAGAAAAAAGTGAAATTTCCAATCGACAGTGTACTTACAAAAAAAATAGGAGAGTATGAAGTTTCTCTTTTATTTGGCGCATTACATCCGAATGAACCAGTTACGTTAACATTTCAGTTTCAAGCGAAAAAGGGTGAAAAATTGAAATTACATTCAGAGAGAGGAGAAGTAGAGTCACTCTATATCGTGGATGAAACGAAGGAGAACTTTTTATACGCTATGCCTGTAGATACGGATGAGCAATTACAATACCGGATTACATTTCCTGCCGAGGGCACGTATAAAATGTGGGGGAATTTCTATATAAATGGTAAGAAGTATGAAAAAGAATTTATTGTACAAGTTCAAAAAAGAAAAAACAGCTAAGAATTTAGCTGTTTTTTCTTTTTCCTATTAATTTTGTTACAGAGAGCATTGTAATTGGTAAAGAATGATTCTTCCTAAATGCTAAATATTTACCGCTCCATGCTGGTTTATATTTTTCTTTAAAATGGCGTAATCCGCTGAAACTATACGTATAACGAACGTTATTAAAGATTGCAGCAGCCACTCGTTCAGACCAGAAAGACTGTGTGGATAAACCAACATTTGAAAGTGGTGCCATACCAATATTAAAGGAGTGGTATTCATTTTCTTTTGCCCACTGGAATAAGTGGATGAAAATTGCGTCCATAATGCCGCTAGGCGCATCTGGATAATATCGCATTAAATCGACAGATAATGATCCGTTTTGATATACGGGCATGAATGTTGTGAATGCAATAATTTTTCCATCTGCATCAGATAATGTTGCAATAGGAGCACGACTAATATATTCACGATCGAAGTATCCGAGTGAAAAACCTTTCTCTTTTTTTCCACCAAGCCATGCATCTGAAACTTTTCTTAACTCTTCATATAATTCGTCTGAGAAAGGTGGCTCGTGAATAGAGAATGTATAGCCTTCTCTTTCAAAACGGTTGAAAGTAGCTCGCATGCCAGCGCGTTTCTTTCCTGTTATTGTAAATGTATTTAAATCAACAACAGCTTCTTCACCGAGCTTAAAGAAGTTATAACCAAAATCGTGATATAAACTCATCCATTTACTTTCAATTTGGTAGAATACACAAATGTATCCAAATCGATCAGCCTCAGATAAAAACTCTTGCAGTACAGTACGATAGGAGGAAGGGTCCCCAATTGGATCACCTAGTACAATAAGTCGTTTTCCAGTTATTGAGAAGAGAATGAGTGCTTTTCCATCACTACTGAAAAAGAACTGCTTATCTCCTAAAAAACCTAAATGACTAAGTACGTTTCCACCATGTTCATCTAAGAAGTTTTGTAATCTTTTATCATTAGCTGGTTGCCCGGGAAATTCATTTCGATAACGATTTGCAATGAGTGAACCAATTAGTAAAAAAGTAGGAACAAAAAAGGCAGCTGCTAATGCACTTCGTTTCACTTGTGTAATATTACGAACGACAAAATCAGGTTTGAAAGCTTCCTTTGCACCTGCAAATAAAATACCTAAGTTTTTATATAAATATAACGTTACAAGTAGGAATATAAAAACTTTTACGATATCGGAAAGTGAGACTTCCATTTTCTCACGTACAAACCTTTTACGAAGCATATACAATACAGCGAGTACGATTAATAAAATAAACGTTTCTTCAACATCAATTCCTTTTAGTGTATTAAAAATAGCCGCTCCAATTAAAGAAACAATCGTCATATAATAAGAACGTTTTGTTCCGTAATATATCCCCCGTGAAAGAATGAGTAGGAGAATACCGAATGTTAGCGATAAGCTAAAAGAAAATTGAATAAGGTGTTTTGGAGCTAGAATATGTAAGGCGTGTGCCCGATTTATACTTGTCGGTAGAATGGTTGATAAAATAACCATTAAGCCAGCAAATACTGTTAAAGCAGCAGATGCCCAAGAACCTAACTTTCCTAGAAAGTCACGCTGCAAAGTCCATATAACACCAGTTGTCTCTAATGCAGGCGCAATAAAAGGTTTATCTTCAAACTTTTTAATGGCTACTCCTGTCATTTCAAAAGCTGCAAAAATGAGACCAAGGCAGAATGGTAAGATGTAATAGACGAGACGATATAATAACATAGCAGGGAGTAAAACACCTGTATCGATGCCGTATTGCCCAAGCCCAGTTAAGAAGACAAGATCAAATGATCCAAGGCCACCAGGAACAAGACTAACGACACCAGCTAAAGCAGCAATGACATATACGCCTAAAAACTTTTGGAATTCGATTTCAATGCCAAATAATAATAATATGACGTACATAACAATACCAGCAGATACCCATTCGACTAATGAAACTAATGAGTATAAAACGGTTGGGTTTTTCTCCTCTTCTTCTTGTCCCTCTGTTTGCGTCGCTTTTCTATTTTTTAATTTAGAAAACCCGATATATATAGGAACGAAAAGAGCAAAGAAGATAAGAACAGGCCATAGCCATGGTTTTTCATGCAAAATAAATCTCGTGTCTAATATTCCGATAAGACCAAGAAATGAAAGAATGGCTAATCCATTAATAAAGGCAGTTGTCATCCAAGCGATACTTTTAATAAGTTTTCCATTTTCTTTTATGTATGGACGATAAAGCATTGTGCGTACGCCGGCTCCAACGAGACCACCAAACCCGATAAATCCATTTAAAGTATTAGCAATCCACGAGATACGGAAAATCTTTTGGACAGGAATATCAGCTTTTAAGTAACGAAGCATAACATAGTCATAAAAGAACATTGTTGATACAGCGAATGCACCAAGTGTAATTGCTAAAAAGACTCCTCCAGTTGGAATGTTTTTAATTGTATCAATCGCTTCTAAAAAAGAAATGCCCGCTAATTCTTTTTTTGCTTGAAAGAATACAATTGTTAATACAACAAATGGGAAGATAATTTTCCCGATTTGTAAGAAACGTTTCCATGAAAACGACATAAATACAACTCTCCTTGTGTAAGAAAACTGAGACAATAATATTATTATGACAAACTTCAAGAAAAATAAAAAGGTAAATTCCTGTATAGGGGAGCTATTTTTTATATAGGTATATTTAAAAGAATATTTTGTTTATCAGAAAATTAAGTTAGAATAAGATAAAAGAAGGAGGAGGGGGGAGTATATGATTATAAAAGGTTATGTAGGATATGAGTTAGAAAAAGCGAAACCTAATACATCAGAGGATTTTTTTAACAGATCTGAAGTGACATATATATTAAATGATAAAGAGAAAACTTTTTCGGTTTTATACGTTCGATATTTTGAAGAAGTTTTACAAGAAATTACTCCTTTTGAAGGAAATCCAGTGTATAAAGTAGAAGAACAAAACATATATTTGCGCGATATTGTAGCGATATGTTGTTTAGTGAAAGATAGGGAGCTTCGTGCGCAAAAACGTTTGTATTTAAATAATATGGAAGAATTTCAACAATATTTTGATGAGGGAACGGTGTTGAAAGTACAAGAAATATTGGCTGAATTACATAAAAATAAAAGAGTAGAAATAGCGTGAAATGGCAAAGGAGAGAGAAAAAATGTCTAATTTGATGGTTGAAAATCAAACAGAACAAGTTTCTATATTTTTAGAAGATGCTATTCATTTAATAACCAATTATGTAAATTATCATACGTTGCCTTCTTTATTAGAGGAGACACCGGCAGGGAACGAGCAATATTATAAAGGGTTATTAGCATCAATGAGACGACTTCTCGTTTTTTGCGAAGAAGGACATGATGCATGTTTTGTTTTGTTGAATAGTCAGCCATTTCGAAAAACAGCAGCTGAAAAAATTTTATATAAGATTTACCATCAAGTAATTGCAGAGTTTTTTTCACCGAAGAGTGATTATTGGTATGAAAATAGTCGGTCTGCATATACAGGAAAAAATTCTATCGTTTTTCAACAAACACCACCTGCATCTTTGGGGCAAGTGATGAAGAGTTTAGAAGGTAAATTTCAATTGATGCGTGAAGAACTAGAATATTATGAGACGGATTATCAGACAAAGATGTTACACAAATATTGATTGCGGAAAAGAAGCTAAGGTGACTTAGCTTCTTTTCCTTTTGTACAGTTATATAAGGGATTTTCATTGAATATAGTTAAGTGGATAGCATTAGGGAGGTGCAACATGAATCAGCAAGGTGTATTTACAGATTACTTTCATGAAGTAGAAAATTGGTGTGAAAGTGTTCTTCACGTATTAGATAGCCGCGCAATGGAAGTGTATGATGTCCATATGCTTGCTTATAAAATTCAGACGTTGTTAGAGCGTATGAAAGAGCATGAGTATGAAACAGATGCAGAGTTTATGTATGAAATAAGTGATGATGTAGAACATATTCAGCATCACTTGCAGGAAGTATTTATGCAAGAAGAAGAGGAATATGAATTATATGAAAGAGGGGATAGCGAACGAGCTGTTCCAATTGGAGGACATACACTACCGCCATTACCTTATCCGTATAATGCGTTAGAACCGTATATTTCTAAAGAAATTATGATGTTACACCATGATAAACATCATCGGAGTTACGTGGAAGGGTTAAATAAAGCAGAGAAGATGATGGAAGAAGCGAGAAAAACAAATCAATTTGATTTAATTAAGCATTGGGAAAGAGAAGCGGCTTTTCATGGGTCAGGTCATTACTTACACACGATATTTTGGAATAACATGAAAAAAGACGGTGGTGGAAGTCCAAGAGGTGCTTTTTCACAACAAATCGAACAAGATTTTGGGAGCTTTTTACGTTTCCAAAAACATTTTACAGAAGCGGCCTCTAAAGTAGAAGGTTCAGGCTGGGCAATTCTCGTTTGGGTGCCCCGGTCTGGAAGGTTAGAAATTTTGCAAAGTACACTTCATCAATTATTTACACAATGGGATACGATACCACTCCTTGTACTAGATGTCTGGGAACATGCGTATTATTTACAATACCAAAATCGAAAAGATGAATATATTAAAAACTGGTGGAATGTTGTAAATTGGCCTGATGTAGAAAAAAGGTTTGAAACTGCGAAACAAATTGAATGGACACCATATTAGACGCAAATTCTCTGCGTCTTTTTTAATGGAAGCAGAAGGAAGATTTCGTTCATATTTTAAAAGGCCAAGCATACACTTGTACAAAAAGTGCCAAAAGGACGTGGGGGGAAATATGAGACGAATTTGTGTAATCATTACGCTTCTTATTATGTACGCAAGCGTTATGCCAATTCCTACATATGCAAAGATGAACAGCAATGTCAGTGCTCGAAATGCTGTATTAATGGAGCAACAGTCTGGTCGTGTATTATACGGAAAAGCAGAACATGAACCTCAAAAAATTGCTAGTATAACAAAAATTATGACTGCCTTGTTAGCTGCTGAATCAGGGAAGATGAAAGAAATGGTGTCAGTTAGCAATGAAGCGGTGAGGGTGGAAGGATCAGCAATCTATTTAAAGCCTGGACAAAAAGTGAAGTTAGAAGATTTAGTATACGGACTCATGCTTAGATCTGGTAATGACGCAGCGCAAGTAATTGCTGAAAGTGTGGGTGGGAGTATAGATGGATTCGTATATTTAATGAATGAAAAGGCGAAAGAAATTGGAATGAAAGATACTCACTTCTCAAACCCTCATGGTTTAGATGGAGATGGATCACATTATTCGTCGGCTTACGATATGGCGTTATTAACAAAGTATGCAATGGGAAACGAGTCATTTAAAAAAATCTTTGGAACAAAAACGTATAAATCCGATTCTTGGGATTACCCGTGGAAAAATAAACATAAGTTGGTAACGTCTTATTATGAATTTGCAACAGGAGGAAAAACTGGCTTTACGAAGAAAGCAGGAAGAACGCTTGTTACAACGGCATCAAAAGATGGACTAGATTTAATTGTCGTAACTTTGAGTGCTTCTAGTGATTGGGATGATCATATGAATTTGTTTGATAAAGGTTTTGAACGTTTCAAACAAACGAAAGTTTTAGGACAAGGAGCAATTGCTGAAATAAATGAAAAGAAGTATGCCAACCATGTTTATACAAAAAATAGTTTTTCCGTGCCGTTAACTGAAGAGGAAAGAAAGAACGTGTTATTAAAAGTTGAACTGGATAAAAGTATAACGCTTGAGGATGGAGTAAAGGTTGGAAAGACAGACGTTTATGTTGGCAATGAGAAAGTTGGAGAACGGAATTTATTTTATAGTAAACGGAAGTTAGTAGCTACAACGGGACTTTACTGGAATAATGTGAAAGAAATTTTTTCTTACATGATAGGTGTTGGGAACGATGGTTAATCTCGTATGGGTAGCGATGGCTGTCATTGGGATTGTATACGCCATGATAAATGGAACGATGGAAGAAGTGAATAAGGCTGTATTTGACGGAGCAAAAGATGCAGTAACGATTTGTATAGGACTTATTAGTGTTTTAGTATTTTGGCTTGGTTTAATGAAAATTGCAGAGGAAGCCGGATTGTTAAAAAAATTAGTTTCACTTTTTATGCCGATAGTAAAAAGGTTGTTTCCAGAAATACCAAAGGATCATCCGTCCATGGGATTTATTCTATCAAATATGATGGCAAACTTTTTTGGTCTAGGTAATGCAGCAACCCCTCTTGGTATTAAAGCGATGGAACAACTAAAAGAGTTAAATGGAGGAAAGGATTCGGCGAGCCGTTCTATGGTGACGTTTCTAGCATTAAATACATCAGCTATTACATTAATTCCTACGACAGTCATTTCAATTCGAATGACGTATGAATCAGCCAATCCTACTGAAATTGTTGGGGTAACATTTATTGCACAAGTACTTTCTATGATTGGAGCGATTTGGATTGACCGCTATTTTTACCGAAGAAGGAGTAGAAAGGGGCGGAAAAAATGAGTATTGTAAATACAATTTCCTTATGGGTAATCCCTTGTGTAATTGGTTTTATCCTTTTATATGGCACGATAAAGAAAGTGCCGACGTATGAATCGTTCGTTGAGGGAGGAAAAGAAGGGATTCAAATTGCAATTTCCATTTTACCGTTTATGGTTGGAATGCTTGTTTCTATTTCTATATTCCGATCTTCAGGTGCGCTAGATGCAATGATATCAGTAATGAAGCCAATGCTAGATTTAATTCATGTTCCAGCAGAAATCGTTCCATTAGCACTAATACGCCCTATTTCAGGTTCTGCTGGTCTAAGTATTACGACTGATTTAATTGCCACATATGGGCCAGACTCATTCATTGGGAGATTAGCTTCTACGATGCAAGGGAGTACAGATACGACTTTTTATATTTTAACAGTATACTTCGGAGCTGTTGGTATTAGAAAAATGGGAGATGCATTAAAAGTAGGTCTTTTTGCAGATTTAATCGGAATTATTTGCTCGATTGTCTTTGTTTCCCTATTGTTTCAGTAAAGCTATTCATTTTTTATGCTATTTCGCGTATAATACGTATACGACCACTATTAAGGTGTAGCTTAATAGTGGTTTTTTTATGTGGTATTTTTGACAAAATGATGAACTTTTATTGTGAGAAATATGAAAAATATGGACAATAATAAAGGATAAAAACATGATTTGACCTTTATATGTTTAATATCATCGCTATGTTGTTTAAGTGAGACGGAGCGAATAACCGTAAAGCGTATGCGGTTGCCAAGTCTTTCTAATGTAAGGTAAGATAAATTCGAGGTGAAAAAAAGAAATGGAACGATTACAAAAAGTGATTGCGCAAGCAGGTATTGCATCGAGAAGAAAGGCTGAGGAATTAATTCAGCAAGGAAAAGTGAAAGTTAACGGAAAAATAGTGAAAGAGTTAGGAACAAAAGTAACTCCTCAAGATAAAGTAGAAGTAAATAACATCCCTCTTGAAAAAGAAGAACCTGTTTATTTTTTACTATATAAACCAACTGGTGTAATTTCAAGTGTATCAGATGATAAAGGTAGAAGTGTTGTAACAGACTTTTTCCCTGAAATTACACAACGTTTATTCCCAATCGGACGTCTAGATTATGATACGTCAGGAGTATTATTAATGACAAACGACGGGGACTTCGCAAATATATTAATGCATCCTAAATATAAAGTTGAAAAAACGTATGTTGCAAAAATAAAAGGCCCATTAACAGGTGAGAAAATTCGCATGTTAGAACGCGGTGTTGCACTAGAAGACGGTAAAACAGCACCAGCACATGTGAAAATTATTTCTTGGGACAAGCGTAAAGAAATGGCTATTGTACAATTAACAATTCATGAAGGACGTAACCGTCAAGTACGTCGTATGTTTGAAGCGTTAGACTGTAAAGTAGTGAAATTAAAACGTGAACGTTATGCTTTCTTAGAAGTAGGAAGCCTGCGACCTGGTGATGCGAGAGAATTGACACCACATGAGGTGAAACAATTACGCGCGCTTGCTTCTACAAAGCCAAGATAAGCTATAGAGTTAAAAATTCACCAGTGGAGTGCTCTGCTGGTGATTTATTCAATACAACATTTACAGAAGATAATACATAACATTTACCGAGGAGAGGAGAGGTAATATGAAGAAAAATCGCTTATTATTTCGCGTTATTATTCTACTCATTTTATGTGGTGCTGTAGGATTTACCCTTTATCAAGGATTCTTTGCTAATAAAGAGAAAATGCAAATCGGAAAAGAAGCACCTAACTTTGTTGTGACGGATTTAGAAGGGAAGAAAATTGAACTAAAAGATTTAAAGGGAAAAGGTGTATTTTTAAACTTTTGGGGTACGTGGTGTAAACCTTGTGAAAAAGAAATGCCTTATATGAATGAATTATATCCAAAGTATAAAGAAAAAGGCGTTGAAATCATAGCGTTAGATGCAGATGAAACGGATATTGCAGTAAAGAACTTTGTGAACCAATATGGTTTGAAATTCCCAGTTGCTATTGATAAAGGACAAAAGATTATAGGAACATATGGAGTAGGTCCATTACCGACAAGCTTTTTGATTGATAAAGATGGAAAAGTAGTGGAGCAAATTATAGGTGAACAAACGAAAGAACAGTTAGAAGGGTATTTAAAGAAAATTACTCCGTAATAAAGAAAGCCTTTACATAAGAGGTGCGTGTCTATAGTGCCTCTGGTTTAAAAATTCTGAGTATTGCGGTAACTCGAGGTTAGAATATACAATAGTACATATAGAGACAGGGGCGGTGAGAGTGTTGAAAGAAATTAAATGTGAATGTGGACATGTTAATCCGATAGGAACCGTTTTTTGTGAAGCTTGCGGGAAACCATTTGAAAGCAATGAAAATGCAAAACTATTGGATATGCGTTATGAGGGGAGTGCACGGAGATCTCTCACGCAAACAAAAACGATAGTCGATAAAATTTGGAGCTTTTTCTCTTCTGTAAAAGTGGGTGTATGGCTAATCGTAATAACTTTAGCTGCATCAGCGATAGGAACTATTTTTCCGCAAGAAATGTACATAACTCCAGGGATTGCACCAGCTGAATATTATAAACAAGAATACGGATTTTTAGGGCAATTATACTATCAATTAGGATTTAATAATTTATACGGTTCATGGTGGTATATGATTTTGATTGCTTCTATCGGTATTTCACTTGTGATATGTAGTTTAGACCGCGTTATTCCACTTTATAAAGCTTTAAAAAAGCAAGGCGTAAAAAGACATCCTAGCTTTTTAAAGAGACAGAGATTATATGGGACTGGTACACCGAAAGATGGTGACCTGGAAAGAGTGCAAAAGAATTTAAAGAAAAGAAACTATAACGTGAAAGTGGAAGACGGAAACGTTTTAGCAGAAAAGGGACGCTTCTCGCGTTGGGGTCCATATGTAAATCATATCGGTCTTATTATCTTTTTATTCGGTGCGATGCTTCGTTTTTTACCGAGTATGTACGTAGACGAAGCACTTTGGTTACGTGATGGTGAAACGAAAGAAATACCAGGGACGGATGGACAATACTACTTAAAAAACGAGAAATTTATAAAAGAAGTTTATGATAAAAGTAAGGACAAGGAAGTTTTTGAGGAAGCGATTGATCGTGTAGGCGATAAAATGATTGCGAAAAACTTCCAAACGAATGCTGTATTATATAAAGCTGTGGGCGAAAATATAGCAGGGCAAAAACCAAAGTTGGAAAAAGTAAAAGAAGCGGAAATTCGAGTAAATGAACCACTGAAATTTGATCAATTTGCAGTGTATCAAGTGGATTATAAAGAAAGTGAATTTAAAAGTATGTCCTTCAACTTGCAAAATAAAGAAAATAATCAAAAATGGGGACCGATTAAAGTAGATTTAACGAATCCTAAGGAAAAATATGATTTAGGAAATGGTTATTCTCTAGAACTATTAAGCTATTTTCCTGATTTTTATTTTGATGAGAATGGAAAACCAAATACAAAAACGAAATTACCGAACAATCCTGCATTTGTATTTAAAATGTTTACACCTGAAACACCAGATGGTGAAGTGAGTTTTGTTGGTATTCAGCAAAATATAGAACCTGATGGAAACAACAAATATAAAATGTCGTTTGCAGGTGTTGAAATGCAAAATGCAACAGCACTTACTGTAAGAAAAGATTTAACGCTTTGGATTCTCGGTATTGGAGGTTTTATATTTATGGTTGGTGTCATTCAAGGTATGTATTGGAATCATCGCCGTATTTGGATACAACGTGTTAATGATGAATGGTGGATTGCAGGGCATACGAATAAAAATTGGTTCGGTTTAAAGAAAGATATTGAAAGAGTGATAGAAGGTACAGCAATTCCACAGCCAAATGATAAAGTAATCGATAAAAAAATTAGTTAAGGTGGGGAAACGATATGGTGCAAATAAGTAGTAACTTTCTCTTTACCGCATTTATTTTATATTTAATTGCGACTCTATTTTTTGGTGGAGCCATTAAAGAAAAGGGTCATAAATGGGCAAATGTAGGAATAACAATTACAATTTTAGGGTTTATAGCACAAACAGTATATTTTGTTACAAGGTGGATCGCATCAGGGCATGCACCAGTTAGTAACTTTTTTGAATTCGGTACATTTTTCGGCATGATGCTTGTAGGAGCATTTATTGTAATGTATTTTATGTACCGTGTAAGTATAATTGGACTATTTGCATTACCAGTTGCGCTTTTATTAATTGCCTATGCAAGTATGTTTCCGAGGGAAATATCTCCGCTTATTCCATCTTTAAAAAGTAATTGGTTACATATTCACGTGACGACTGCAGCAGCAGGACAAGCAATTTTAGCGATTAGTTTTATTACGGGCGTTATGTATTTATTAAAAAATGTAGATCAATCAACGAGAAGTAAACGGACATTTTGGCTAGAGACGGTAGTATTTACACTTGTTTGTACAGTTGGATTTATTGGAGTAACAACGGTATTTTCTAGTATGAAATATGAAGCGAAGTTTCAATGGGTTGATAAAAATGAACAGCAACTGGAAATGAAGTACAATCTTCCGGCTTTAGTTGGACCGCATGAAGGGAAGTTACTGACAGAAAATAAATTAGAACCGGCAGTTGAAGTTCCAGCGATTGTAAATGCGAAGAAATTAAATACTGTTATTTGGTCAGTGTTAGTTGGAACATTACTTTATATTGTATTAAGACTTGTTTTACGGAAGCGAGTATCGGCAGCACTTCAGCCGTTAGTAAAGAATACGAATAGTGATTTACTAGATGAAATCGGATATCGATCTATTGCAATTGGATTCCCAGTTTTCACATTAGGAGCGTTAATTTTTGCAATGATTTGGGCTCAAATAGCGTGGACGCGTTTTTGGGGCTGGGATCCGAAAGAGGTTTGGGCACTTATAACGTGGCTCTTTTATGCTGCAGTACTACATTTACGATTATCTAAAGGGTGGCATGGAGAGAAATCAGCTTGGCTTGCAGTAATTGGTTTTGCAATTATTATGTTTAACTTTATTGTAGTAAACTTAATTATTGCCGGTTTACATTCATATGCATAGAGAAATAAAATAGGAGAGTGCATGTCACTTTCCTATTTTATTTTTGTCAACTTTTCTTCTTTTTTGAGAAAAACATGACAAAGTAGCGGTTGATTTTGTAAAATGATGTCGAGGACATTATATACTGTTCAAAAAAAATACATAGTTTTGGAAAAAAATTGAACAAAATTTATTATTCTTGTGAAGCATAATATGGGAAGTGAAACATTTAGAAGATTGCTTAAATAAACGAGAATAGCGCAACATAATAGTAAAGAAGGGTAGGTGTGAACCGCTGAAGTGAGAGTACGCAGCGGGTAGAGATGGAAAATGAATCAAGAATTTTAATTGTAGATGATGAGGATCGTATTCGTCGTTTATTGAAAATGTACTTAGAAAGAGAACAATACACAATTGAAGAAGCAGATAATGGTGATACAGCTTTAGAAATGGCGTTACAAAATGATTACGATTTAATCTTATTAGATCTTATGATGCCTGGTAAAGATGGCATTGAAGTATGTAAAGGGGTTCGTGAGAAGAAAGCGACACCAATTATTATGCTGACAGCAAAAGGTGAAGAAGTAAATAGAGTACAAGGATTTGAAGTTGGAACAGATGATTATATTGTAAAGCCATTTAGTCCACGTGAGGTCGTGCTACGTGTGAAAGCGGTATTACGTCGTGCTGTACCAACAACATTCTTTACACAAGATACAACGACAAAAGATGTTACTGTATTCCCGCACTTAACAATTGACAACGATGCACACCGTGTTACTGCAGATGGTAATGAAGTAAACTTAACGCCGAAAGAATATGAGTTACTATTATTTTTAGCGAAAGCTCCTGATAAAGTATTCGATCGTGAGCAACTGTTAAAAGAAGTATGGCAATATGAATTCTTCGGAGATTTACGTACAGTTGATACACATGTAAAGCGTTTACGTGAGAAGTTAAGCAAAAAATCACCAGATGCAGCGAAAATGATTGTTACTGTTTGGGGTGTAGGTTACAAATTTGAGGTTGTGAACGACTGATGCTTTGGAGAAGTGTAGTAGGGAAGTTATGGATGACCATATTACTTCTCGTTTCGTTTGTTCTTGGATTTGTTGCGATTTTACTTTCACAGTTTTTTAGAACGTATTATGTTGATATGAGTGAAGCTAGGCTTCAAAAAGTCGCAACAAGTGTTTCAGAGTTAATTGAAGAAGGTGCCGATGTAAAAACGATTGAGAATATCGCTTACAAATTCTCTGATCCACTTTCAAGGATTATTATTGTAGAAGATGGTAAAGAAATCTCTTCTTCACCGAAACAAGAAGGCTTAGTCACTCTTACAATGGATGACTTAAAAGAAGATAAAGAATTAGCGGCTGTGTTTACAGACAAAAAAGAAATTAAGAATAACATTAGAAAAGCCTCTAATAGTAGAAAGAATAAAAATACTGAAAATGATATTATGATTGTCGGAAAACCAGTGCAATCAAAAAATCAAAGTGCAGTGTTTGTGTACGAATCTTTACAAGTGCCGATACAAGGTATGGAAAGAACGACTGATTTTATATTCTTATCAGCAGGGATTGCGATTATATTAACAACTTTCTTTGCATTCTTCTTATCTACTCGAATTACAGCACCACTTCGTAAAATGCGTGAGGTTGCTTTTGAAGTGTCGCGTGGGAAGTTTGATGCGAAAGCCCCTATGGTATCTCAGGACGAGATTGGTGAGCTTGCAACGGCCTTAAATCAAATGGGGAAACAGTTGAAGTTTAATATGAATGCCCTGCAGCAAGAGAAAGAACAGTTAGCAAGTATTTTGAGTAGTATGGCAGATGGGGTTATTACATTAAATCAAGAAGGTGAAGTTGTAGTAATCAATCCACCGGCTGAACATTTCTTACAAGTTTGGCAAGAAGAAAAAGAGATAGAGCTCAGTAAAAAACTGCCTTCTGAACTTGTTGAACTATTCCATCTCGTTGTAGAAAGCGAACAACAACAAGTTGTTGAAATTAATTTACAAAAAGGGAACTATGTAGTTCTTATGACGCCGCTCTACAATCAAACGAAAATTCGCGGGGCTGTAGCAGTACTGCGAGATATGACGGAAGAACGTCGTCTTGAAAAGATGCGTCAAGACTTTATTGCGAATGTATCGCATGAACTTCGTACACCGATGGTCATGCTGCAAGGGTATAGTGAAGCAATTTTAGATGATATTGTGCAAACGAAAGAAGAAATTAATGAGTTTGTTCAAATCATTTATGATGAATCCGTTCGTTTAGGTAAACTTGTAAATGAATTATTAGATTTAGCACGCATGGAAAGTGGTAATGTAGAGTTACATATAGGTGAAGTGGACATACATCCGTTTGTTGAAAAAATTGGTCGTAAATTCCAAGGGATTGCAAAGGATAAAGAAGTTGAACTAACAGTTGATTTCAAAAATCCAATTGAACAATACCCGTTTGATGCAGATCGTATGGAACAAGTATTGACGAATTTAATTGATAACGCAATACGTCATACGAACGCAGGCGGACATGTAACACTTGTAATTGATACGAAAAATAATGGTCTCATTTTTGAAGTACAAGATTCGGGCGTTGGTATTCCAGAAGAAGATATTCCATTTTTATTTGATCGTTTCTATAAAGCTGATAAAGCAAGAACACGTGGGAAAAAAGGTGGAACAGGACTCGGGCTTGCGATTGCGAAAAATATTGTTCAAGGCCATGATGGTAAAATTTCTGTGTCAAGTGTTGTTGGAGAAGGAACTACATTCTCTGTCTATTTACCGAATCGTATAATTTAGATATACGTTTTTAAAGTTGATAATGAATAAAGTTCTGCTGTTTTTTATTTTTTTGTAAACTCAATTAAATAAAGAATGGTAGAACTTTTTTCTATGTTGCTCGAATAAAGAATAACAAGAGAGGTGCTGTGAAGAAATGAAATTATATACAAAAACAGGAGATAAAGGAACGACAAGTGTAATAGGTGGTAGGGTTGATAAAGATGATATCCGTGTGGAAGCGTATGGAACAATAGACGAGGCGAATTCTCATATCGGATATGCAATGACTAAACTACAAGGCGGGCCTTTCGGAGATATTTACAATGAACTTGAAACGATTCAACATGAACTATTTGATTGCGGGGGAGACTTGGCGATAGTAGGTGAGAAGATACCTTATAAAGTAAAAATTGAAATGGTCGAAAACTTAGAAAGTAGGATTGATTCGTATATAGAAGAAGCACCGCCGCTAGAGCGCTTTATTTTACCAGGTGGAAGCGAGTCGGCAGCTGCTATTCATATTGCACGTACAGTTGTAAGGCGAGCAGAACGATGTATCGTGTCCTTACAAAAAGAAGGAAAAATAAATGAAGTTGTTCTAAAGTATGTAAATAGATTATCTGACTATTTATTTGCAGTAGCTAGAGTAATAAATGCTCGATTACAAGTAAAAGATGTAGAGTATAATCGCAGTGCAATCGTTTTTCGTGATAAGAAAGAGAAGGAAGTGGAGTGATTCACTTTCTTTTTTGTATACTTTTTTCTGTAATATACCAAAATAGAGAAGGTATGGTGGTAATTAGAAAACGGAGGATGTATATGAAAGTTTTAAAATACGGCGTTATGTTATTGACAGTACTGTTTTTATCTCAATTACATGTGTACGCAGAGGGAAATCAATGGGCATGGCCTGTTGAAGGACAGATAAGTGATTATTTTGGGACAAGACACGGAAAACACTACGGTATAGATATAGCGGCACCGATCGGCACGCCTGTGTCAGCTATTCAAGAAGGGAAGGTAACAAAGTCTTATTATTCAAGTAGTTATGGAAACGTTATATTTATTAAACATGGAGAATATGAGGCTGTGTATGCACATTTAAATAAGAGATATGTAGTTCAAGGGGATTATATTTCAAAAGGAGAAAAAATTGGAGAAGTAGGGAACACGGGAGAATCGCGAGGTGCACACTTACATCTAGAACTTCATCAAGGAAGATGGACGATGGCGAAAAAGAATGCGATGAACCCATTGCTTGTTTTAAGTGAACAAAGAAATGAAGTTGTTTCTTCATCATTATATGTCGTACAAAAAGGGGATACTTTAGTTAGTATTGCACGGAAATTTAGTATGACACTTAAGGAAATTAAAGAAAAAAATGGATTGCAGCAAGAGCTAATTTATCCTAATCAACAATTATATGTTAAGTAAAGGCAACGCCTCAAAAATTAAACTTTGAATATTCTTAAATAAGGTTCAATGTAAATGAAATTATATGGGCGCTTCTCCTAGAAGTATTGAGTGAATTAGAGTATCTATATTTAAAAGAAAACCGTCCCAAAATTTATTTTGGGACGGTTTCTTTTACCAAAAAATAAAGACACATATAAATCCAGAAATAGCTAAATAGCTATATAAGTAAAAAACTTTTGTTCTTGTTTTCTCTTTTGTTCGAAACAGTACGATAGTCGGTTCAATTAAACCGATTGTCAAACAAAGTAGGCCAAGAAGCATACAACCAATCGAAATAGAATACAGGGCGATTTGTGGTGCTTGAAATGGAATCATCCATTTTAATAAAAATGCAATAAGTGCAGTGTAACAAATGCTACCGATGTATTTATTCAGTGGTGTATTAGAACGAAAGCCAGGAAGTTTTTTTAAGAAAGAGCGGGAAACAACTTCTGTTTGTAAAGATGTATGCTCTTCAATAATTTTTTGAGCTTCTTTTCCTTTTTGAAAAAGAGATAAGATCCAATTTCGCTCACCCTGAAAAATAAATTGAGAAGTTGTCAAATAGTGATCAATCTTCACTTTACTCCAACTCTTCCACGGATGACGCTCACACAATTTTAATTTACTTTCTGTTTTCTTATCATACTGATAAATACTGATGCCATCTTCATCGAAAGTAGCATAGTATGTCTCGTTTGAGAATGTGCCTAAATCAATTGGGCAGTAGAAAAGTAATTCTTTTTTTAAGTAAAAGTATTCTTTTCTTAAGTTTTTTTTCATTGCTTCTCGAATAGAATGTCTCTTTTCTTTTTTCATGACATTTCCTCCATAACTCAGAAAATGTTCTTATCTTAACAATTCAATATCTTATCACTTTTAATTATATATGACTAGGTAATTCAAAAGAGAAATGCCGAATAATAAAAAATATGGATTGTATTGTAAAATATTTCGCAATTCATTTGTTGTTACGAAAAATAAATAACTAATTTTAAATAAGTTACAATTTTTTAGTTCACAATGTTATGAGGTTGTTGTATAATAAAGGGGAAAATAGAATATCGGTCTATCTTCGGGGCAGGGTGAAAATCCCGACCGGCGGTGATGAACTATTTATGATTTTGTTCTAAGCCCGCGAGCCGTTAAGGCAGGATTTGGTGTGATTCCAAAGCCGACAGTATAGTCTGGATGGGAGAAGATGGAGGTTCAAGCGTTCAAAAAAGATATGGATTTGAACGTCTGTTTGATGTGCCTTAAATTCTCCCTTTGTGTAAAACACAAAGGGTTTTTTCGTTCTATGAAAAAATAGGCATAGCAGAACCTTTCCACTTTCCATGAGATGATCGATGGAAAAGGAGAGAGAAAGATGAAACAAAAAAACAGTGTAGTGCAGATGGTGAGTGTAGCGATGCTAAGTAGTATTGCATATTTACTAATGATGTTGGATTTCCCGTTCCCAGGGCTTCCGCCATTTTTGAAAATTGATTTTAGTGATGTACCAGCTCTAATTGCAGCAATTATCTTTGGACCAGTAGCAGGAGTGATTGTAGAGGCGATAAAGAACATTTTACATTACGGGATTCAAGGAAGTTTAACAGGAGTACCAGTTGGAGAAATTGCAAACTTTATTGCAGGATGTTTATTTATTGGACCAGCAGCTTTCTTATTTAGAAAGTATCGTACTGTGAAGAGTTTAACGACAGGATTAATGCTAGGGACAATTACAATGGCACTTATTATGAGTGTATTAAACTACATCATCATATTCCCGGCTTACACTTGGTTTTTAAATTCACCGGCTATGTCTAGCGAAGCTATCAGAACAACGGTTGTAACGGCAATCTTACCATTTAATTTAATTAAAGGAATTGTTGTAACAATTGTATTTGTAGCATTATTCTCACGCCTGAAAGTATGGGTGTTTGCAAAAATGAAAAATGCATAATATATATTAAAACCATTAGTAGTGTGGAACTACTAATGGTTTTTTATTAAGGAAAATAAAATTTAGATACAAAAAACGCCCCTCATCAATATGAGGGGCGTTTTTTGAAGTTAATAAAAGACTATTCGAATTTTAAAGCGTCTCCGTCGAATGATTCGTCAGCAACTTTAATTGAGTCAGTTGGACAGCCTTCGAATGCATCCATCATATCTTCAATTAATACATCTGGAATTTCAACGATACCTTGGTTATCGTCTAATGTTACAAATGCAATACCTTCATCATCATAGTCATAAATGTCTGGTGCAGCAGCGCCACAAGCACCACATGCAATACAAGTATCTTTATCAACGATTGTATATTTTGCCATCTTTTTTCCCTCCTGATAATATGTATGTGAAAAGCTCGCCATAAAAATTATAACCTTATTGTAAAACGGTTTGTGAAACTTTTCAACATAAAATTATAATGATAATGCTTATCAATTAGAGTGTCAACTTATTTTTGAATTATGTCATAAGATTTTCAAAATACGTAAATGTGATTTCGTTTGATACAATAGAATATATACAAGTATATAGTTCTTATATGATAAGTTTAATGAGCGACAGTAGATAGTGTAATTGTACTGAAAAGAATGAAGTTAAGATTGGAAGGTGGAAGCGGTCATGCAAATACAATATACTTTGTTGCATTGTTTAAAACAATTGAATGGTGAAAGAACCGTTTCTTCTATTTATTATTTACTAAAGGGCAAACGTTCTTCGCAAACTTTACAAGATGGAAATATGTTCCGGATTTCTTTTTTATTCGGAATATATAAATCATTAAATAGAAATGACTATGATGGTGAAGTTGTAAAGTTGTTGCAAGCGGATTTTATTCAAGAAATACATGAAAATACATATGTGTTAACACCTACGGGTAAAATGCAGTTACATAAATGGGAGGAAGTTTATGCTTTTCCAGCACATTTGCATGGTTTACATTATGGTGAATTAGGTGAAACATTTTGGAAAAGATTATCATTGATTATTCAAACCATATCAAATTTACAACAGAATAATACGAAGTTTATCCCGATTCAACAAGATACAGAAATAATGATGTGGGTAAAACGTTTTCTAACAGGAAGGCCATATAAAAGAAGTGAGTTGGCGAGGAAACTATGGACGGAAGTACATAATCTTTTGGAAAAGAGTAATGCGATAGAAGCGACGATTGTAACATATCGACTAACGGGCTATGAACGTATTGGTTGTACATTGCAACAATTAGCAGAAATTACGAAACAAGATATATTCAGGGTGTATTTTTTATTTTGGGGTACAATGCATTTCTTTATACAAGAAGTTCGTGATAAAGAAAATGAATTTCCACTATTAGCTGAAATTATATCTTATCCAAATGAGAGAGCTGAATTATTTAGTTTATCCACGAAAAAAACATATAATTTTTGGAGACAAGGGCGTTCTTTAGAAGAAATAGCGACGATTCGGAATTTAAAGGTTGCAACGATAGAAGATCATTTTGTTGAAATTGCTTTGCGAGAAAAAGATTTTTCTATTGAAATGTTTATGGAAAAAGAAAAGATAGACAAAGTAATAAAAGTAATTGAAGCATTACAAACGCGGAAGTTACGTGTTTTGAAACAAGCTGTTGGAGAAGATATCTCTTATTTTGAAGTTCGTCTTGTATTAGCGCGGATGGAGGGTGTAAATGAAACTTGAAGAATATTTATATAAGTGGTTTGGATATTCTGAATTTCGTCCAGGTCAAAAAGGAGTTATTACAGATTTATTAGAAGGAAAAGATGTGATAGCAATGCTTCCGACTGGAAGAGGGAAATCTATGTGCTATCAGTTTCCGGGGCTTATGCGAGAAGGAACAGTGCTTGTTGTATCACCGTTATTATCTTTAATGGAAGATCAAGTGACACAATTAAAGTATGTTGTGAAAAACCGAGTGATAGCATTTAATAGTTTTCGGACATTAAATGAAAAAAGAGAAGCGATGAAAAAATTATCTTCATATAAATTTATTTTTGTTTCACCAGAGATGTTACAGTCGGAGTTATTAATTAGGGAATTGAAGAAAATTCATATTTCATTATTTGTTGTTGATGAGGCTCATTGTATTTCTCAATGGGGTTATGATTTTAGACCGGACTATAAGAAACTAAATGTAGTTATTGAAAATATTGGTTCTCCTACAGTATTAGCATTGACAGCCACAGCGACAAAAGGGGTACTACAAGATATCGCAGACAGTTTAAATTTAAAGGGTGCCGCGGAACATGTATACTCTATTGACCGTCCTAATATTGCAATGGAGGTGCAATTTGTAGAGACGATAGAAGAAAAGAAAGAGGCGCTTTTGGAGCAGGTGATGTATTTACAAGGGCCGGGAATTGTATATTGTTCAAGTAGAGCGTGGACAGAAAGGTTAACGGAATACTTGAGAGGAAAAGGTGTTACTGGTGTAGCTTTTTATCATGGTGGTATGGAACATGAAGAGCGTATGTTAATTCAACAACAGTTTATGAACGATCAATTGCAGCTTGTAATATGTACAAGTGCATTTGGTATGGGGGTAAATAAGGCGAATACGCAATATATTATTCATTTTCATTATCCAACTAATATAGCTTCTTACTTACAAGAAATCGGAAGAGCTGGAAGAGATGGCGAACCGAGTATAGCTATTTTATTGTGTAGTCCGTTGGATCATGATTTACCAATTTCAATCATTGAGGATGAATTGCCAAGTAAGTCGCAAATACAATTTTTATTTTCTTTACTACAAGAAAGAATGTTTCAAACGAAAGAATTACCAATAGAAGATGTAGAAGAAATTTGTTATAATGCAGCAAGATTTAATGAGCAATATTGGCGTTTCGTTCGTTATCATCTCGAACAGGTTGGAATTATACAACAACGAAGATTATTATTAGAGAGTTTGTCAGATGAAATTATGAACCGATTAATAGCTGAAGTAGAAATAAGGTTGCGTAATAAATATAGTGAGCTAGAAAATATGAAGTCATGGATACGAGTTAAAGGATGTAGACGTGAATATGTGTTGCAACAGTTCGGTTATAGGAAAGAGAAAGAGTTAAATAATTGCTGTGATTATTGTGGTATTACAAAAGAAGATTATAAAAAAAGACGAGCGCAACAATCGGATTTCGACTATAATTGGGAAACAGAGTTACAAAAGCTTTTCGGCCTAGAAAAGATGGGGGAATGATGAACATTCAAAGGCATAATGTTGAAGATATGAGTCCGCAGGAAATAAGGCTGAATCTATATATAACACAGTTAATTATTATCGGTATTGGCTGTTTACTAGCATATATATTATTTCAAGATGTAAAAGAAGTGTTTAATTTATGGAGATGGGAACCAGTATCTATACTTATTATAGGTGGTTTGTTAGCGATTGGTATTGTGTTATTAGATTATGTTGCAATGCGAGTGTTTCCAGAGTCTTGGTTTGATGATGGTGGTATTAACGATAAGATGTTTCGAGGAATGTCGGTTCTGCATTTACTCATTATTACGTTCGTAATCGGTTTTGCAGAAGAATTTTTATTTAGAGGTGTAGTGCAGACTCATTTTGGAATTGTAATTGCGAGTTTCGTATTTGCAGTGTTACATATTCGTTATATAACAAAGCCATTTTTGTTTTGTTTCGTCTGTTTCATTAGTTTTGTCTTTGGTTATGTATTTGAATGGACAGGGAATTTGTTTATAACAATCTTTGCACACTTTCTTGTTGATTTTATAATGGGACTCCAATTAAGAAAATAAATGGAAGGTGGTGGTGAACAACATGAGGAAACGAATTCCTGATTTTGAAGAGGAATTAGAAGTTGAGCGAGTAGAAGAAAAAGAAAGTTTACCGCCGCGTAGTGAAATTCATAGAAATAAAGAGAAAAAACAAAAGTTTAAAATAAATCATATTTTCGTCCGGGTTTTAACATTTCTATTCATTCTGCTGCCGATTAGTATTTTGTGGTATACGGATAAATATATTCAGGTGAAGGGCGATAGTAATAATGCCGGGAAAAGTGCGTTTGAAGTAATCTTCTTTGATTCAGCTAAATCTGAGTCGCAGAAACAGTCTGAAAAAGCGATAACGCATACTGTGAAAGAGGGAGAAACTTTAGAAAGTATAGCGAAGCAATATTTTTTAGATGAAAATGGGGTTGAAGTAATTAAAAAGTATAATAACTTGCAAGAAGATGAAGTGAGTGCAGGTCAAGAATTAAAAATTCCGATAAAAGATAAGTCCACAAAGCAAGAGAGCTAGTGAATTAGGCGAACGCAGTTTGTTATAAAAGCCTAGGGTTATCTTTATGATGAGGGGAGTAAAAAATATGATATGGATTATATTATTCAGTACTCTCATAGGAATGGGGATTTTATTACTTCTTGTGATGTATAAAGAAGCGATGCGTAATACAGTGTTGGAACATACTTTAGTATTTAAAGAATTTCCGAAAAGTTTTCAAAAAGTAAATGTGTTTTTTATTTCTGATATTCATAGAAGAGTCATTTCGAATTTGTTAATTGAACAAGTAAAAGGAAAAGTAGATCTCGTAATTATCGGAGGAGATTTAGCAGAGAAAGGAGTCTCTTTATCAAAAATCTCTGCCAATATTCAAAAGTTAAGAGAGATAGCTCCTGTATATTTTGTGTGGGGAAACAATGATTATGAGATAGAATATCATGAATTAGATGCTTTATTATTAGAAAATAACGTAAAAGTTTTAGATAATACAAGAGTGGTATTTGAGTCTGAATTAGGCGAGAAAATTTGTTTGCTCGGTATAGATGATGTTGGATTGCACCGTGATCGTTTAGATTTGGCATTGGCGGATTGTAAAGAAGATGGTTTTCGTATCTTAGTTAGTCACAACCCTGATATAATAAAAAAGATGTCTGGAAATGAACAGATTTCACTTGTATTAAGTGGACATACGCATGGAGGACAAATCCGATTATTCCCATCTAAAAAATATTTAAAAGGTGGCGTATATAACCATTTGAATACGATTCTCTTTGTTAGTAATGGGTACGGAACAACATTGATACCACTTCGTTTCCGAGCGCCTGCTCAAACACATATTATTACATTGTGCGGAGGGAAATGATGCCAACTCTTAGTGGGAAATATAATATAAAAGCTGTTTCAAATATAATTGGAGTTCAGCCGAGTACGCTTCGCGCATGGGAAAGACGATATCAAATTATTGCCCCAAAGCGGAATCAAGCTGGGCATCGTTTATATACAGAAGAGCATATTCAAATTTTAAAATGGTTAATGGAAAAAGTTTCTTCCGGTATGATGATTGGACAAGCAGTTCAGTTATTAGAAGAGAATCGTTTGCAGAGTACAGTTCAAAAAGAGATACATTTCGATAAAGAAGTTGTTTTAGTGGACGATTTGCTACAAGCTTTGTTAAAATTTGATGAAATTACAATTGCTGCATTATTAAACGAAGCTTTTAGTATATATTCAACAGAAAAGGTTGTTGCCAGTATCGTTCTTCGAGTGACAGACAAATTATTAACGTCAAAAAATAATAATGAGATTTCAATGGTGCAATTTCAATATGCACTATCATTTTTACAAACGCGTCTAGGGATGGTGTATCACAATGCCTCAATGTTTTCTTCTTTACACAAAGTTATTGTGTTAGAAAAGAATGCATTGAAAGGATTTATTTTTTCAACTTATTTACGCTTAAAAGGATATGAGGCGATATATATTAGGACAAGCTTAGCTGAAGATGGTATGTTGTCAGCGGTAGAGGAAATACAGCCGAAATATGTATTTGTATCTTTTGCTGACGAACTAGAAATGAAAAAGACGATGAACTTTATAAATGTATTACAAGAAAAAAGGGAATCTCTTTCTGTTGGATTTATCGGAAAGCTAGGCGTTCTAAACCAGTTGAACATTGAAACAATCTTAATTGGTGATACGAAAGAAGAATGGGATGAATGGTTAAAAATGTCGGAATAGTTGTTCGAAAAGAACCATCTATTTTCTATTTCATATAATAAAAATTAGATGCATTGGTTACGTAGGGAGGGTATGAGATGAGGCTGGAACGATTAAATTACAATAAGATAAAAATTTTTCTAACATTTGATGATTTATCTGAAAGAGGATTAACGAAAGAAGATTTATGGAGAAATGCGCCGAAAGTACAGCAATTATTTCGTGATATGATGCAAGAAGCAAATAAGGAATTAGGATTTGAAGCAGATGGTCCGATTGCAGTTGAAGTGTTTTCTCTACAAGCACAAGGGATGGTTGTAATTGTAACGAAAGAAAATCAAGAAATTGATACGGATGATGAGTTCCGTGACGAGTTTATTGAAATGCAAGTGACTCTAGATGAAAGTGAACATATATTATATGAGTTTGCTACGCTAGATGACATAATTAACCTGTCGAATCGCTTATATAACCTTGGTGTAACTGGCGGAAAGCTATATACGTGGGATGAGCGCTTCTATCTTTGGGTGGAAGAAGAGGAACAAATTCAATTGTTAAAAGCGGATTTTATAGCTATTTTAGCGGAATACGGCAATCCGTCTACAGCAACTATTTATCGCATCATGGAGTACGGTAAAGAATTAATGGATTTTAACGCGATAGAACAAATACACAATTACTTTGTGAAAAAACAAAACCTCAGCTAATACAACATAGCTGAGGTTTTGTTTTTATTTGGATAAGGGAAGGGATGATAGTAAATACGCGAACATACTTTTTGAAAATAAAATATGCAGTTTTATGGGAGCGTCGCTGAGGAAAATAAAAAATATTTAAATATTTAAGTATTTTACTTTTCTAAAAGTAATAAAAGGACTATAATAATAGTGAAAACGCTTGCAACAGAAAATAGTTTGTATATATTTGTTAGCGTTTTCTATTGCATTCCAAATTTAAGGGTGTATACTAGGCAATGAAGGTTTACTAAACAAGTGAAATTACAGGGGGTTTACTTACTATGGTAGCCGAAAAGGGAACTCAAACAAAAACACAACAACAAAGGGAACAACATTTTGAACTATTGAATTCAACACAAATTGTTATTAGTGAAGCGTTAGAAAAATTGGGTTATCCAAACGAAGTATATGAATTATTAAAAGAACCAATTCGTATGATGACAGTGAAAATACCAGTTCGTATGGATGACGGGACTGTTAAAATATTTACAGGATATCGTGCACAACATAATGATGCTGTTGGTCCAACGAAAGGTGGAATTCGCTTCCATCCGAATGTAACAGAAAATGAAGTGAAAGCACTTTCAATCTGGATGAGTTTAAAATGTGGTATTGTTGATTTACCATATGGTGGAGGTAAGGGTGGAATTATCTGTGATCCACGTGAAATGTCATTCCGTGAGTTAGAAAGATTAAGCCGCGGTTATGTACGAGCAATTAGCCAAATCGTAGGTCCGACGAAAGATATTCCAGCTCCAGATGTATTCACAAACTCTCAAATTATGGCATGGATGATGGATGAGTATAGCCGTATTGATGAATTTAATTCACCAGGATTTATTACAGGTAAACCGCTTGTATTAGGTGGATCACATGGACGTGAAACAGCAACTGCGAAAGGTGTAACAATTTGTATTCGCGAAGCTGCGAAAAAACGTGGCATTGATATTAAGGGTGCACGCGTTGTTGTTCAAGGGTTCGGTAATGCTGGTAGCTTCTTAGCTAAATTTATGCATGATGCAGGTGCGAAAGTTATTGCAATCTCAGATGCTTACGGCGCTTTACATGATCCAAACGGATTAGATATTGATTATTTATTAGACCGTCGTGATAGCTTCGGTACAGTAACAAAGCTATTTAACAATACAATTTCAAACAAAGAATTGTTAGAGCTTGATTGCGATATTTTAGTTCCAGCTGCAATTGAGAACCAAATTACAGAAGAAAATGCTAATGATATTAAAGCGAAAATCGTTGTTGAAGCTGCAAATGGTCCAACAACATTAGAAGCGACTAAAATTTTAACAGATCGCGGAATTTTACTTGTTCCAGACGTATTAGCAAGTGCTGGTGGTGTAACGGTATCTTACTTTGAGTGGGTACAAAATAACCAAGGTTACTACTGGACTGAAGAAGAAGTAGAACAACGTTTAGAAAAAGTAATGGTAAAATCATTTGATTCTATTTATGAAACAGCACAAGTTCGTAAAGTGAACATGCGCTTAGCGGCGTACATGATTGGTGTTCGTAAAATGGCTGAAGCAAGCCGCTTCAGAGGTTGGGTATAAAATATTATATCTTGAGAAAACGTGATTTCCTTTCGAGGGAATCACGTTTTTTTGTTGAAGTATTAAATGAGGTGTTGTATATGGAGAATGAAATGCTGGAACGAGTAGAACAATTAGAAGAAAAGGTTAAGAGGTTAGAGGGAGAACTTGCAAGAACGGTGAAAGCTCGAAAAATAAGTACTGTTCGGATATTCGGGGAAGGGCTACTGTTTTTGATATTTGGTATGGTTGTAGTAGGGCCGATTATTGCCGTTGTAATCTCAATTTTTACTTGGCTTGCTGAAAAATAAAATGAAATAAAAATAAAAAGAACGCTTGTTCTATACGAACAAACGTGCTATACTCTCCTTAGATAAACAAAACGGAAATGATTTTAAGGAGAGATAAATGATGAAAATGACAGTAGACCAAAGATTTATGATGCCAGCAGATGTTGTAGAGCGAGTGGAAGTATTACGAAACAAACAAAGCAAGCGTGGCACATTATTACAATCGGTAAACAAATTTTTCGGTTTAGATACGAAAGAAGATTGTGTTTGGTTTTACGGTTTTTATGGAGTGGCTGTAAGTATCTTGTTGTTTATGGTGTTCACTTCAAATATTTTCGATTTTCTCTTCGCGTAAGAAATATGCGATAAGGACATTGCTACCGAATACATATATAAGGAAGTAAGGTAATCTTCTAGAGCGGGAGTTGGTAGCGATGGCGATGTTTCCTATAGAGCGCAACTATATAGGATATGGAAGTTCACGACCGGGGATTCCTCTAACTAAAGTGAGATTTATTGTAAGTCATGATACGGGGAATCCTGGAAGCAATGCGATAGGAAATCGAGATTACTTTAATGAATTACAACCGAAAGCTTCGGCGCATACATTTATAGATGATAAAACAATATTGGAGATTATTCCTATAAATGAAGTTGCATATCATGTTCGATATGGTGTGCCGACGGATAATGACTTATACGGCTATGACGCGAATAAGGCGGCCATTGGAGTGGAACTTTGTTATGGCGGTGATGTTAACTTTTGGGAAGCATATAATCGTTTTACATGGTATCATGCGTATTTATGCCAAAATTTTGGCTTAAATCCGAAAAAAGATATCGTGTCACATAAAAAGCTTGATCCAGCTAGAAAGATTGATCCTGAGAATGTATTAGGGAAACAAGGTATTAAATTTCAGCAGTTTTTAGCAGATGTCTATCGGATGTACGTTTCGTTTAGATGACAAATATATGAAAAATGAATACAATAAAGATAGGTGCCTACTGCTGTAAGTAGGTTTTTTCTTGTTTTTATAAATAGTGTATTGGTAGAAGACTAGGAGTGGACGAGTATGCAGAAAGAAACAGTTATTATAATCGGAGGCGGTCCGTGCGGATTAGCGGCAGCGATTTCGTTGCAAAAGGTAGGGATAAATCCGTTAGTAATTGAAAAAGGAAACATTGTAAATGCCATTTATAATTATCCAACTCATCAAACATTTTTCTCTTCTAGTGAAAAATTAGAAATTGGTGATGTAGCTTTTATTACAGAAAATCGTAAGCCAGTTCGAAATCAAGCGCTTGCGTATTATCGTGAAGTAGTAAAACGTAAATCTGTACGTGTAAATGCTTTTGAGCGAGTGGAGAAAGTTCAAAACGATGGAGAAGTTTTTCAGGTTGAGACGACAAAGCGTGACGGAAGTAAAGAAATATATATAGCGAAATATATTGTTGTAGCAACTGGATATTATGATAATCCAAATTATATGAATGTTCCAGGTGAGGAATTGAAGAAAGTAGCTCACTATTTTAAAGAGGGGCATCCTTATTTTGATCGAGATGTAGTAGTTATAGGTGGGAAAAACTCGAGTGTAGATGCCGCGTTAGAACTTGTTAAAGCTGGTGCGCGTGTAACGGTACTGTATCGTGGAAGTGAGTATTCACCAAGCATAAAGCCTTGGATTTTGCCGGAATTTGAGGCGTTAGTACGAAACGACACAATTCAAATGCATTTCGGGGCTCATGTGAAAGAAATTACTGAGCATACATTAACGTTTACAGTTGATGGTGAAGATTTTACAATCCAAAATGATTTTGTATTTGCGATGACTGGTTATCATCCTGATCATAGCTTCTTAACAAAGATGGGTGTTAAGATTGATGAAGAAACAGGACGTCCAATTTATACAGAGGATAGAATGGAAACGAATGCTGAAAATATTTTCATTGCAGGTGTCATAGCTGCTGGAAATAATGCAAATGAAATATTTATCGAGAACGGTAGATTTCATGGAGATGCGATTGCACAAACTATTGCATCAAGAGAAAAATAAAAAGGAGCTGTCGGGAAAACCTCGACAGCTCCTTTTTATTCGTGCATAAACATATTTTGAATGGATTCATGAGAATTTGTATTCTCTAATGCGACAAGTAATTTAATGCGTGCTTTTTGTGCATTTAAGCCGTATGTGAATACAATGCCCATATCTTTTAAGTGTTTACCGCCACCTTCATACGAATATACGTCTTGAACGATACCGTTGAAACAGCGAGAAACTAATACGACAGGAATACCTTTATTTAATAATCGTTCTAGACTAGGAAGTGTTCTTGGAGGTAGATTACCTTGTCCAAGCGCTTCGATAACAATACCGTCTACAGGAAGATTTTCGATTGCTGCTAATAATGTATCATCCATGCCGGCATATGCTTTTAGAACAACTACATTTTTAGATACTTTGTTTATCGTATATGTTTCGTGATGTACTAAAGCGTGATGGAAGACAACACCGCGTTTTGTTACCATTCCAATTGGTCCATATTGTGGGCTTTGGAATGTTGCGACATTACTTGTATGTGTTTTCGTTACATTTGTAGCGCAATGAATTTCGTCGTTTAATACGACTAAAACACCTTTTTCTGCAGCTTCATCACAACTAGCAACTTTTACAGCTGATAAGAAGTTATATAGACCATCAGCACCTAACTCATTGCTAGAGCGCATTGCACCTGTCACAACAATCGGAATGGTTGCTTGTACTGTTAAATCTAAGAAATAAGCTGTTTCTTCTAATGTATCCGTACCATGCGTAATGACTACGCCATGAATGTTGTCTTGTTTTACTCTTTCATCAATGATGACTTGTAATTGTAACATTTCGCTCGGTGTCATATGAGGAGATGGTAGATGGAACACATCTTCAACGATTAAATCAACATCGCCTTCTAAATCAGGAATGAATTTTAAAAGAGGATTTTTTTCACCTGGTTGTACGACCCCAGTTTCTTTATCTTCCTCCATTGCAATTGTTCCACCTGTGTGTAAAACTAGGATTCTTTTCAATGCTTATACCCCTTTCAAGTAAAAAAATACATTTAGAACATAACATGTTTTGAGTAAATTCGACAATGGAAATGTATAAAAGTATGCCTCGAAAATGACAATAAAATTAACTGCTATATGTACGATGTATAAAATCACGAAACGAAATGTGCAAATATAGTATAGGAGGGGGCAATTATGTTGAAAAAGATGGAGAGAATTTTTATTCGTATATTAATAATACAATTCATTTGTCTTTCTGTTGTACAATTGTTATTTATACATAAGTCATCAGTGAAATATTTATCTAAAATTGTTTATTACGAAGGTGTCATGGTAAAAAATAAAGCAGAAATCTTGCAGGTGAATAGGTAGTTTTCATTTTCTTCTATGAAGGATTATGCTACAATAATTGAGGATTTAATGACGTGAAGCAAATGAGAAGAAGCAGGGTGAACACCTGCTTTTCGTTTTGTTTTATAAGTGAAAAAATGAGGTGTTACAATGGATAAACGAATTTCAATTGCTATAGATGGTCCAGCAGCTGCTGGGAAAAGTACAGTGGCAAAAGTTGTTGCGAAGGAACTTTCTTACGTTTATATTGATACAGGCGCGATGTACCGTACACTTACATATGCAGCCCTTGAACAAAAAGTAGATATTGAGAATGAAGAACAGTTAATGGAAGTTGTAAAGAATGTAAATATTGAATTTCAGCAAGGAGAAAATACGCAGCTTGTATTTTTGAATGGACAAGATGTTTCTGAAGTAATCCGTACACCTGATGTGACGAATCGAGTATCTATTGTAGCGAAGCATCGCCTTGTTCGTGAAGAAATGGTACGTCGTCAGCAAGAGTTAGCGAAAAAAGGCGGCGTTGTAATGGACGGCCGTGATATTGGTACACATGTATTACCGGATGCTGAAGTGAAAATCTTTATGCTTGCTTCTGTTGAAGAAAGAGCGGAAAGAAGGCATTTAGAAAATTTAAATAAAGGTTTCGATTCTAATTTAGAGCAGCTAAAAGAAGAAATTGCTCAGCGTGATAAATTAGATTCAGAACGCGAAGTTTCTCCACTAAAAAAGGCTGATGATGCATTGGAATTAGATACGACTTCTTTATCAATTGAAGAAGTTGTCCAAAAAATTATGAGTATTGTTTCAGGAGTGTTTGCGAAATAAAGAAAGGGGATAATCCTCTTTCTTTTTTTGTTGAAATAGAAATGTAAAGGATACGTGAATTGTGAGTCTCTTTCCTTGACAAATGAGCTGATTTGTAAGAAGTTAGTTAAAGAGGAATAAAACTGTCAGAATATATTCGCTATTATATTTCAAAACATACTTTTTTCAGGCTGGTTTTGCTGTATACTATTTATATAGGTTTAATATATTTTCTTGTGAATGGTATTGAAAAAGAGTATGTGATGAGAAATTCTTAAACATGCAAATGAAAACTTTGTTTTCATTTCGTATATACATAAAAAAATGCTTTGTCAATTCTGTAGGGAGGTATTTCCATGGTAGAGAAAATGAATGAAGAAGTTATGGATTCAAAAGAATTACAAGTTGGTGACGTTGTTACAGGTTCTGTAACGAAAGTTGAAGAGAAACAAGTGCTTGTAAATGTTGGATACAAAACAGATGGCGTAATTCCAATTAGTGAATTAGCTAACGTTCATATTGAAAAAGCAAGCGATGTTGTAGAATTAGATCAAACACTAGAGTTGAAAATTATTAAATTAGAAGAAGATGATCTTGTCTTATCTAAACGTGCTGTTGATGCAGAAAAAGCATGGGTAGAATTACAAGAGAAATTTACTTCTGGTCATGTATTTGATGTTACTGTAAAAGATATTGTGAATGGCGGATTAGTTGTGGACCTTGGTGTTCGCGGTTTTATTCCAGCTTCACTTGTAGAAGTACATTATGTAGAAGACTTTACTGACTATAAAGGTAAAACATTAGCGGTGAAAATTGTTGAATTAGACCGTGAAAAAAATCGTGTAATCCTTTCGCATAAAGCGGTAGTAGAATTAGAACTAGATTCTAAGAAAAAAGAAGCAATTTCTTCATTAAAAGAAGGTGACGTTGTTGAAGGAACAGTGCAACGATTAACTGACTTTGGTGCTTTCGTTAACGTTGGTGGCGTGGACGGTTTAGTTCACATTTCACAAATTTCACACGAACGTGTAGAACAACCTTCTGAAGTATTAGAGCAAGGTCAAAAGGTGAAGGTAAAGGTGTTATCTGTTGATGCTGATACACAACGTATTTCTTTATCAATTAAAGCGGCTCAACCAGGACCTTGGGAAAACGTTGCTGGCGAAATAAAAGCTGGAGATATTCGTGAGGGAGTAGTAAAACGCCTTGTTACATTTGGTGCATTCGTTGAGATTTTACCTGGCGTTGAAGGACTTGTACACGTATCTCAAATTGCAAATCGTCACGTGAAAAACCCGAATGAAGTATTGGAAATGGGACAAGAAGTAAAAGTGAAAGTACTTGAAGTTCACGTAGCAGAGAAACGTATTTCTTTAAGTATAAAAGAAGCGCTTGAGGAAAATAATGTAATTGAAGATTATAGTCAGTATGAGCCAAATGCTGATTCTGCTACTTTCCAATTAAGTGATATTATTGGTGAACAACTGAAAAAATTAAAGAAATAATGAGGGGTACAAGTGGTAAGGGCAAAACGTAAATTAGATCATATTGAATACGCTCTTTCTACTGGTCAGTCTCGTACGCATGGCTTTCATGATATTGATTTTGTGCATCAAAGCTTGCCAAATTCAAATTATGACACAATAACATGTGAAACAAAAATCGGCGAACTTTCACTAAGTTCGCCGATTTTTATCAATGCGATGACTGGTGGTGGAGGAGAGAAAACGTTACATATTAATGAGCAATTAGCATATGTAGCGAAACAGCATAACCTTGCTATGGCTGTAGGGTCGCAAATGGCGGCGTTAAAAGATGAAAGTGAGGCTGCTTCTTATAAGGTGATTAGAAAGGTAAACCCGAATGGTATTTTCTTTGCTAATTTAGGTAGTGAAGCAACTATCGAGCAGGCAGAGCGTGCCGTTGATATGATTGAAGCGAATGCATTGCAAATTCATTTAAATGTCATACAAGAGTTAACGATGCCAGAAGGAGACCGTGACTTTACTGGTGTACTTCAGCGCATAGAGAAAATTGTTTTAAATAGTAAAGTTCCTGTCATTGTAAAAGAAGTTGGATTTGGGATGAGTAAGGAAACAATGCAACAGTTAGCGAACGTAGGTGTAACGGCAATTGATATTGGTGGGCAAGGTGGTACGAATTTTGCTGCTGTTGAAAATGAAAGAAGACAGCGAATGCTTTCTTATTTTAATAACTGGGGCATACAAACAGCAACCTCGATTATTGAAGCAACCTCTACAAATAATAACCTCTCTTTTATTGCATCAGGGGGTATACAGACAGCGCTTGACGTAGCGAAAGCAATCGCATTAGGGGCGAATACAACTGCGTTTGCTGGTTACTTTTTACGTATTTTAATGCAAGATGGTATCGAGAAATTAGTGGATGAAATTGAGCTTCTACATACAGATTTGAAATTTATTATGACAGCTCTTGGTGCGAAGACGATAGAAGAGTTGCAATCTGTACCTCTTGTTGTAAAAGGTGAAACATATCATTGGTTAATGCAGCGTGGTATTGATACTGCGCATTATAGTAGGAGATAAAAAATCAACCGTTCGGTTGATTTTTTTGTTTTGTTTTCTTTCTCGTAATATAAAATGGAATTGGTATTTTCTAAAGGAAATAGGTGAAGGTAAAAAGAAGTGATAGGAGGATATGGTACACAAAATATTATTTCGATATAAATAAAAATCATTAAAATGATTATGTAAAAGACGGTTTCGTACAATATCGAAACCGTCTTTTTGTATTCATTAGTGCTGGTTTTGTTTTCGAGCCTGCTCTGGTGTATCAAGTCCAGTTGCACCTGGATATTGTAGTGATTGATCACGATCAGATTCAACGCGGCGTGATTCTCGTAGTTTTCGTTCTTGGCGATCTTTACCCATAATGAATAACACCTCCTTGTTAAAAGTGTTGCTGTTATAAGAAAAAACTATGCGTAAATAAAGTGGATTAACTTTCATAAAAAATTCCCATAATGGAAAACATAGGAGGTGAAGTAGATGGATGGAAGTACTTTTTATTTTATAGCTTGGATAGGGTGGGTTGTCGTAACCTTTTTTATGAAAAAGGACCATATTCGGTGGAAGTTAGGCGCTTGTATATTGATTTTTATAATTTGCTCTCCGTTACATGTAACGATCGCCTCATTCATGGTATCAGTAAATGCTCTTTTACTTTGTATTATTTCTTTTATAGGGATCGCGCTGTATTCTGTTTGGAAAAAATTATATAGCTTACTTTCGGCACTTATTATTGCGATGTTATATACAAGTTTTCATCTGTTAGAGATATATGATCCGATTTGGATTGTGGTGGATAGAGTGTTTCTGCTAAGTAGTGCTCTTGTGTATGCATCGGTGTTATTGCATGGGGATCGCATATTACGATTATGTTCCCTATATGTAGGGATGTTACAAGGAGAGTTGCTAGTGACATTTATTTTTCGGAAATTGAATTTTCCATATGATTACGGTAGTTTAGCATTTTTTGATATCGTCGCCGTTTCTACATTATTCATGGCAGTATTGTTTTGGATTGCAAAAGCATCAGTATACATGGAACAGTTTAAGAGAAAAACACGTAAAAGAAAGGCGAGGGTAATACATGACTGAATATACACCAGCCATTTTATGCGGCGTAATAGCGGGGACAGTTACAAGGGTGTTAATGCTTCGGACGGATACACGGCAATATCCGACGAGGCTACATGGAAAGATTATTCATATTGCAATGGGGTTAATTGCAGCAGCTTTAGGAGCGATTGCAATCCCATCTATTTTGAAAAAAGATTTTTCTGCCATTACATTTCTTACGTTAGCAGCGACACAATTTCGTGATGTACGTAACATGGAAAGAAATACACTTCAACAATTAGATGGATATGAGCTCGTACCGCGTGGAAATACGTACATTGAAGGGATTGCATTGGTTTTTGAAAGTCGCAACTATTTGGCGATGTTAACATCGTTTGCAACGACGTTTGCGTATATAGGGTTCCGTTCATGGATTGCTGGAGTAATTATGGCTATAATCGCATTTTTTATTGCGAAAAAATTAATGTCTGGTAGAAGGCTCCATGACCTTGTAGATATTGAGCATGTTCCGCTGCGTTTTGAAGGAGCAGGGCTTTATATCGATAATATTTATATTATGAATATTGGATTGCCGGTGAGGCAAGAAGAGATTATGAAATATGGCATGGGGTTTATATTAAAACCGAAATCAATTGATGCGATGGTGACAATCTCAAATTTAGGGCAACGGCAAGCTATTTTACACGATGTTTCGGTGGCGTTAGGGATTTATAGAGATTCTGGTACACCAGCGCTTGTACCGTTAGCAAAGCGTGATTTAGAGGATGGCAGGGTTGGGATTTTTGTCTTACCGCAAGATCAAGATGCAGAGAAAGCGATAAGTGTCATAGGAAATGTACCAACGTTAGAAAGTGCTGTCCATATGTCATCGGAAGCCCCGAAAGGAAGGGGAGATAAGAGATGATGTTAGAAAGCGTTATCCTGGCAGTTATTACAACAGCGCCAGAAAAATTTGCAGGTGGTGCTCCTTTATTTGTTTGTGAGTCGATGGAGGAACTAGAATTTGTTGCAAATAATTTAGAGGCAATTTTAGATGGTATTGCGCATCGCTTACAAGAGAATGTATATATTATTGTGAAACATTAGGAACGTGTGTTATAATGTGAGGTGTTTTGATACGTTGAGAAATATTCTGGAATGCAAATCCCTTCTTGCACAAAGAAGGGTTTTTTACATAATAAACAGAAGCAAGTTGAAAGGATGAAAGTATATGCCGAAACCAGTAATAGCAATAGTAGGCCGCCCGAACGTAGGAAAATCTACTATTTTCAATAGAATAGTTGGAGAAAGAGTTTCAATCGTAGAAGATATCCCAGGTATAACTCGAGACCGTATTTATAGTGCGGGAGAATGGTTAAATCATGAGTTTAACATTATTGATACAGGTGGAATTGATATTGGAGACGAGCCGTTCTTGACACAAATTCGTCAACAGGCGGAAGTTGCGATTGATGAAGCAGATGTTATCATTTTTATGACGAATGGTCGCGATGGTGTAACTGCAGCGGATGAAGAAGTTGCTAAAATTTTGTATCGTTCTAAAAAACCAATTGTACTTGCGGTAAATAAAGTTGATAATCCAGAAATGCGTAGTGATATTTATGATTTTTATTCATTAGGATTTGGCGAGCCATTCCCGATTTCAGGTACACACGGTTTAGGACTTGGTGATTTGTTAGATGAAGCTGCAAATCATTTTCCAAAGATTGAAGAAGAAGCGTATGACGATGAAACAATCCGTTTCTCTTTAATTGGACGTCCAAACGTAGGGAAATCATCGCTTGTAAATGCACTTCTTGGTCAAGAACGTGTAATTGTAAGTAATATCGCAGGAACGACGCGTGATGCTGTCGATACACCATATAGTAAAGATGATCAAGATTATGTAATCATCGATACAGCTGGTATGCGTAAAAAAGGAAAAGTATATGAAAGTACAGAAAAGTATAGTGTACTTCGTGCACTTAGAGCGATTGAACGTTCTGACGTTGTTTTAGTTGTTTTAGACGGAGAAGAAGGAATTATTGAGCAAGATAAAAAAATCGCTGGATATGCTCATGATTCAGGACGAGCTGTTATTATCGTTGTAAACAAATGGGATGCAGTGAAAAAAGATGAAAAAACAATGAAAGCATTTGAAGAAAACATTCGTGCTCATTTCCAATTCTTGGATTATGCACCGATTGTATTCTTATCTGCAAAAACGAAAAAACGTACACAAACGTTATTACCGGTTATCAATGAGGTAAATGAAAGCCATAGTATCCGTGTACAAACAAACGTATTAAACGATGTAATTATGGATGCGGTAGCGATGAATCCAACACCGACTCATAATGGTAGCCGTCTGAAAATCTTCTATGCGACACAGGTTGCGGTAAAACCACCGACATTTGTTGTGTTTGTAAACGATACAGAATTAATGCACTTTTCATATGAGCGCTTCTTAAAGAATCGTTTACGTGAAGCGTTCGGTTTTGTAGGAACGCCGATTCACATTATTGCTCGAGCAAGAGACTAATGGAGAGGATGTGATTTTATGACAAAAATCACAGTAGTAGGAGCAGGTAGCTGGGGAACAGCGTTAGCGATGGTATTAGCTGACAATGGACATGATGTACGTATTTGGGGAAATCGCTCAGAACTTATGGATGAAATGAATACGAAACATGAGAATAGTCGATATCTCCCAGGCATTACATTGCCAAGCACAATCGTAGCCTACTCTTCTTTAGAAGAAGCATTAGTAGATGTAAATACAGTACTGCTAGTAGTACCGACGAAAGCGTACAGAGATGTATTACAAGAGATGAAAGAAATTGTTACAGAACCGATTACTTGGATTCATGCGAGTAAAGGGATTGAACCTGGTACGTCAAAACGTATTTCGGAAGTAATCGAGGAAGAAATTCCAGAGAACTTAATTAAAGATGTTGTTGTATTGTCTGGACCGAGTCATGCTGAAGAAGTTGGTTTACGACAAGCGACAACAGTTACGTCTGCAGCAAAGCGTATGGAAGCGGCTGAGGAAGTACAAGATTTATTCATGAATAGTTATTTCCGTGTATACACAAATCCAGATATCGTTGGAGTTGAACTTGGTGGTGCGTTAAAAAATATTATCGCATTAGCTGCTGGTATAACTGATGGTCTTGGATTAGGTGATAATGCAAAAGCGGCATTGATGACACGTGGTTTAACAGAGATTGCTCGTTTAGGAAGAAAAATGGGCGGGAATCCGTTAACGTTTGCGGGTCTAACTGGTATGGGAGACTTAATTGTAACTTGTACAAGTGTTCATAGCCGAAATTGGCGCGCTGGAAATATGCTTGGAAAAGGACATTCTTTAGAAGAAGTGTTAGAAAGCATGGGTATGGTTGTGGAAGGTGTAAGAACAACGAAAGCTGCTCATGAATTGGCAGAGAAAATGGAAGTTGAAATGCCGATTACAGCTGCTTTATATGACGTGCTGTTCAATGGGAATAACGTAAAAGATGCGGTAGGCTCATTAATGGGACGTGTTCGAAAACATGAAGTGGAAGCTATACCTGACTTACTGTAAAGAAAAGCGACAGAAGTACATTTGTACTTCTGTCGCTTTTTTATTTTATGGGTCTTTTCACCATTTATTTATTTTTGCATAGGATGAAGAGTAACTTGAGGAGAGGGTGAAAAGAATGGATAATAACATTTTTAATAATATTGAGAAGGAAGCGAAAGTAAATAAAGAGGATATTTTTAAATTAGCATCATCCGTGCAAAATGCGAATTTACGTGATGAAACTGTACTTCGTCAATTGATTCATCAAGTGGCTCTTATGGCGGGACGTGAAGTGCCGAAAGAGCAAGAGGATCAAATTGTAAAAGCGATTATTAATAATAATATGCCAGCGGATTTTGGCTCGTTAAGCAAAATGTTTAAAAAATAAATTATGAGAAACAAAGAGTTTGTAGATTGCATATGATAGCCATGAAAGAATGGGAATAGAGCTGTTTTTGGGCATATTTGGTCAACCGAAGCGAGAGATATAATCGCTTCGGTTTTATTTTTATCTAAATTGGTGGAAGATGCTGAAAAACCTATTGATTAAAGTTACATATTTGCGATTTGTAGTAAAATGTTCTTTTTTTTATTTGTTTAAAGATTTTAATTTGTTAAAATAGTATAAAAATAGATTAATAAAAAGGGGTGTGTATATGTCAGAAGGGCTTATGAAAATGTGGTTGGCTTTAGGGGCAATTGGATTTATGTTTTTTGCAGTAAGTTTTATTTTATTAAGTAGACATAAAATAAAGAATAAATTTTTGAAAGGGATTACAGCGTTAGTAGCGTACACCCTTATGGTTGTGTCAGGAATTGTTATTTTTCTTGTTGTATTTAGTGGACCTGTACAGCAGTAAATGGAATGGTCTCAAAAATACTACATACGGAGCAAGTTATATTAGTATGAAAAGGTGATGCTAGTGAAAAAAGTCCATATTATTTTAATATTTTGTTGTATGAGCCTTTTAACGGGGTGCCTGTATCCGAAAGAAAATATGAAGCAAAATGCGGTTCCTTATGAAGATCAGCTACAGGTTGTTCAAAAAGCTGTTGTGACATTTAAGGAGCAAAATGATGGGATATTGCCAATTAAGACGAGGGATATGAGTACACCTATTTATCAAAAGTATCCAATCGATTTTCAACAGATTGCTCCGCGTTACATACAAGAAGCGCCAGGGAATGCATATGAAAGTGGAGGAGTATATCAATACGTATTAATAGACGTTGAAACAAATCCAACAGTAAAGTTAATTGATGTTAGGATGGCTGAACAAATTCAGGAATTATCTTTAAAACTTAGGATGTATCGTGATGAACATCAATATCCACCTTTTAAAAAAGTAATTTCAGATGGTGTATATGAATTGGATTTCAAAAAACTAGGATATAAAGATGTGCCACAAGTGACAAGTCCATATTCTGGTAAAGGGCTTCCTTTTGTAATTAATGAAAAAGGAGAAGTTTTTGTTGATTATAGAATCGACTTATATGACGCTTTGAAAAAAAATGAAGGGCAGTTTACGGAGGGAGAAGATATTCGAAATATACTTTCGAAAGGTTCCCCGTTTGTACCAGCTTATTCTTTACCGTACACAGTAAAGAACGGAGAACCAATTTTTTTAAAATCATAAGTCATGAACCTTTCTTTTAGTGAATAAGTTCTAGAAGAAAGGTTTTTTATGTTATACAACTTACGATGCAAACAAAAGATATTTTTTAATAGTCATATGAAATTGGACAAAATTATATGATATATTGTCCGAACTTCTAGAATACCATTATATTATATCAGATATTATAGGCAACGTTAGAGAAGGTATTAGTTGACTATAAACGCGGAATTATTCCCAAAAATTTTGAGGGAGGGAATCACTTGGAAAAGGTAGATATTTTTAAAGATATTGCAGAACGAACAGGCGGTGATATTTATTTTGGAGTTGTAGGAGCTGTTCGAACAGGGAAATCAACATTCATTAAAAAATTTATGGAACTTGTAGTTATTCCAAATATTGAGAATGAGTCTGACCGTCAAAGAGCGCAGGATGAATTGCCTCAAAGTGCTGCTGGTCGTACAATTATGACGACGGAACCGAAGTTTGTTCCAAACCAAGCGGTTTCTATCGAAGTAGATGAAGGACTTGAAGTGAACATTCGATTAGTAGATTGTGTTGGATATACGGTTCCAGGAGCGAAGGGCTATGAAGATGAGAATGGCCCGCGCATGATTAATACCCCTTGGTATGAAGAACCTATTCCATTCCATGAAGCTGCAGAAATCGGCACGCGTAAAGTAATTCAAGAACATTCAACAATTGGTGTTGTAATTACAACAGATGGAACAATTGGTGAAATTCCAAGAAGAGATTATATAGAGGCAGAAGAACGCGTTGTAAATGAGTTGAAAGAAGTAGGAAAACCTTTCATTATGATAATTAATACGGTACAGCCGTATCATCCAGATACAGAGCAATTACGCCAAAGTTTATCAGAAGAATATGATATCCCGGTTATTGCAATGAGTGTGGAGAGTTTAAGAGAAACAGATGTATATAATGTACTTCGTGAAGCGCTATTTGAATTCCCTGTATTAGAAGTGAATGTGAACCTTCCGAGCTGGGTAATGGTGCTAAATGAAGGGCATTGGTTGCGTCAAAGTTATCAAGAAGCAGTTCAAGAAACTGTGAAGGATATAAAACGTCTTCGTGATGTGGATCGCGTTGTTTGGCAGTTTAGTCAATATGAATTTATTGATCGAGCGAGCCTAGCTGGCATTGATATGGGGCAAGGTGTGGCGGAGATTGATTTATATGCGCCAGATGAATTATATGATCAGATTTTAAAAGAAGTAGTAGGAGTAGAAATTCGAGGGAAAGATCATTTATTGAAGCTTATGCTCGATTTATCTCATGCGAAAATAGAATACGACCAAGTGGCAGATGCATTGCGTATGGTTAAGCAAACAGGATATGGTGTAGCAGCCCCTGCGCTAGCGGATATGAGCTTAGATGAGCCAGAAATTATTCGTCATGGTTCAAGGTTTGGTGTGAAGTTAAAAGCGGTAGCGCCATCTATTCATATGATTAAAGTAGATGTAGAGTCAACGTTTGAGCCGATCATTGGTACTGAAAAGCAAAGTGAAGAATTAGTTCGTTATTTAATGCAAGATTTTGAAGATGACCCGTTATCAATTTGGAATTCTGATATATTTGGACGTTCGCTTAGCTCGATTGTTCGAGAAGGAATTCAGGCGAAATTATCTTTAATGCCAGAAAATGCTAGATATAAATTAAAAGAAACGCTAGAAAGAATTATTAATGAAGGATCTGGCGGATTAATTGCGATTATACTATAAGAAAAATCCCTCTCACTGTAGAGGGATTTTTTGTTTTTCCGATTATAAAATAGAAAAATAAACAGTCATTATCTAATACATTGTTGTAAATTGTCAAGTTTCATCAGATTTTCACATTTTCAGAGTAACAATTTCCTTAAAAATATTGAATTATAAAGGAGAATCGTATAATATAGGCGTTGATAATGATTTATCTACATCTTTGTAGTATAGAATTTGTAAAAATTGCCTACAAATGAAAGTAAGACTCATTTTATGATCATTATACAGTCTTATCTTTGGGAGGAGGTGAATGGCATGAACAAGACAGATTTAATCAATGCTGTTGCAGAAGCAAGTTCCCTTTCTAAAAAGGACGCAACAAAAGCAGTAGACGCTGTTTTTGATTCTATCTTAGAAGCTTTAAAACAAGGTGATAAAGTACAACTGATCGGATTCGGTAACTTCGAAGTTCGTGAGCGTGCGGCTCGTAAAGGTCGTAACCCACAAACAGGTGAGGAGATTGAAATCGCTGCAAGTAAAGTACCTGCATTCAAACCTGGTAAAGCGTTAAAAGATGCGGTTAAATAATCCTTACATATTAACAGGGAAGAAGAGTTTCCTTTTTGGGAACTCTTCTTTTTGCTTTTAAAAACATAAATATGCTAGAATGTGTTCGTATCACTTTTAGGTTTTCGGGAGGGCTAGCGGATGGCAAAAGTTAATTTAGAACAAATTGAACATGCAGTACGCCTTATTTTAGAGGCGATTGGGGATGATCCAAATCGTGAGGGAGTACTTGATACGCCAAAGCGTGTTGCAAAAATGTACGCAGAAGTGTTCTCAGGTATGCATGAAGATCCGAAAGAGCATTTGCATAAAGTATTCGGAGAAGATCACGAAGAGCTTGTACTAGTAAAAGATATACCATTTTATTCGATGTGTGAGCATCATTTAGTTCCATTCTATGGAGTTGCTCACGTTGCATATATTCCGCAAGGTGGAAAGGTGACAGGGTTAAGTAAATTAGCTCGTACTGTAGATACAATTGCACGTCGTCCACAACTGCAAGAACGTATTACATCAACAGTAGCGAACTCTATTATGGAAGTACTAGAGCCTCATGGTGTAATGGTAGTAGTAGAAGCAGAACATATGTGTATGACGATGCGTGGTGTGAAAAAACCAGGTGCGAAAACAGTAACGACAGCAGTGCGTGGTGTGCTTGAAAATGATGCTGCAGCGCGCAGTGAAATTTTATCGTTTATTAAAGCGAAGTAAAGAAAAGCGGGAAACTGCTTTTCTTTTTTTTTTTAGTAAATAAATGATATAGTTTTAGCTAGACAGAGTGAGATTAGAAAGATTGCTTACATGAATGGTAGGTGTAGCCAAGTTTTGGTTATAGAAAATAGAGTGTATGTGTTATAATAAGTTTTATGAATTAGAAAACAAGGGTGATTTTTTGTGTGTGACATCTACGGAGGGTATGCGGGTATAAAAGAGAAATTGATGGAGAAATTACGCCATCCTTATTTTATAAACTATATTGAAGAACCATTTATTGATGAAGAAAAGATAGCATTGTTATATGGTGCTTTAAAGAGTGCAAACTTACATATAGAACAAATTGAGCATTACGTAGTAACAATTATGCTTGTACAAATTGCGCTTGATACGCATGAAAGGGTATCAAATAAAGCAGGCGAGGAAGAGATTGAATTCCATAAATGTCGTCAATTAACAGTACTTGCAGGCGATTACTATAGTGGACTATATTATTATTTATTGTCTATGAATCGTGATATTGTTTTAATTCGTGCACTTGCTGAAGGAATTAAAGAGATAAATGAACACAAAATTATGTTATACCAAAAAGCGCATGAAACGACGGATGACATAATGAAAAGCGTAGTAACGATTGAGTCTGCGCTCCTTCAAAAAACATGTGATCATTTTCATTTATCACATTGGAAGCCATTTATCACATACGTATTAGGTGGAAATCGCCTTCAAAAAGAAATTCAATTGTATGCTGATAAACAACATTCACCTGTTTTTCAAGCGGTGCAAGATGCTTTAGGGGATAAAGCAGAAGTAGTGATTAATGGTTGGATGATGGAATTGAGAAAGAAAGAAAAACAATTTTTAGAAAATCACACAGACGTAAATGAAATAAATTCTGTGTTAAGGGATAAATAGAAGACATAAGCAATTTTACATTGGAAGAAGGTACGAGCATGCAACAATCAAAAGAAGAAAGAGTACATGACGTATTTGAAAAGATTTCTGATAAATACGATGTGATGAATTCTGTAATTAGTTTTCAAAGACATAAAGCGTGGCGTAAAGAAACGATGCGAATTATGGATGTACAACCTGGCAGTAAAGCGCTTGATGTATGCTGCGGAACCGCAGATTGGACAATTGCGCTAGCTGGAGCGGTAGGTGAGCAAGGAAAGGTTGTTGGCTTAGACTTCAGTGAAAATATGTTATCTGTCGGTAAGCAAAAGGTAGAGGCGTTACAATTAAAACAAGTAGAACTTCTACATGGGAATGCAATGGAGCTTCCATTTGAAGATAATACGTTTGATTATGTAACAATTGGGTTTGGTTTACGTAACGTACCGGATTATATGCACGTATTAAAAGAAATGACGCGTGTAGTAAAACCAGGTGGAAAAGTAATCTGTTTAGAAACATCTCAACCAACAATGATTGGTTTTCGACAAGGGTATATTTTATACTTTAAATATATCATGCCGTTATTTGGAAAGATGTTTGCGAAAAGTTATAAAGAATATTCATGGCTTCAAGAATCTGCTAGTGCATTCCCAGGGATGAAAGAATTGGCCCAAATGTTTGAGCAAGCTGGACTTGAACGTGTGCAAGTGAAACCATTTACTTTTGGGGTAGCAGCGATGCATTTAGGTATTAAACCAGAATCAAAATAGAAAAAAGAAAAAAGAAGTTTTAGGTTAAGGTGAACAATATGAAGTTACAACTTATGTACTCTTTTTTACGATCGGATATTAATGTGATAGAAAAAGAATTAAAAAAGACAGTTGCATCTGAACAGCCATTAGTAGAAGAGGCAGCATTACAACTTATTGAAGCTGGTGGGAAGCGAATTCGTCCTGTATTTGTGTTGCTTGCAGGGAAATTTGGAGATTATAAGTTAGATGCGATTAAGCATGTTGCTGTTGCGTTAGAGCTTATTCATATGGCTTCTCTTGTTCACGATGATGTTATTGATGCTGCATTTTTACGACGCGGCAGTGCGACTGTGAATGCGAAATGGGGAGATCGTATTGCGATGTATACAGGGGACTATTTGTTCGCTAAGTCTCTTGAATGTATAACAAATATCGAAATCCCAGAGGCGCATCAAGCGTTATCACATACTATTTTAGAAGTCTGTAAAGGTGAAATTGAACAAATTAAAGATAAATACAATTATGACCAAAATTTAAGAACGTATTTAAGAAGAATAAAGCGAAAAACAGCATTATTAATTGCCGCGAGTTGTCAATTGGGAGCGATTGCTGCTGGTGCTAATCGTGATACAGTAAATCGTCTATTTTGGTATGGGTATTTTGTAGGAATGTCTTATCAAATTATTGATGACATTTTAGACTTCGTTTCCACAGAAGAGAAACTTGGAAAACCTGCTGGTGGAGATTTATTACAAGGAAACATAACGCTCCCTGCTTTATATGCGATGGAAGATCCAGTACTTCGTCAAAAAATCACATCTGTACATGAAAATACAACAGCAAGTGAAATGCAAGAAATTATTGATGCTGTAAAAAATAGTCCAGCAATTGATCAAGCATTTGCGTTTAGTGAACGTTATTTACATAAAGCTTTAGAAATAATAAAACCACTCCCACGTGGAAAAGCAAAGTATGCATTACAAAATGTTGCAAAGTATATTGGAAAACGAAAATTTTAATGTTTATTCTAAAAAATAAAATAATCTCTCTATTTCAAAACTATTGCACAATTGTGATAAGGGTGATAATATGTGTGTGGGGATATACAATTACATACATAATTCAGAAGTGGAGAGATTTTTTATGGAAAAAACATTTCTAATGGTAAAACCAGACGGTGTACAACGTGCCTTCATTGGGGAAATTGTAGCTCGTTTTGAGAAAAAAGGATTTCAATTAGTTGGTGCAAAATTAATGCAAGTCACTCCGGAAATTGCTGGACAACACTACGCTGAGCATAAGGAAAAACCTTTCTTTGGTGAGTTAGTAGACTTTATTACATCTGGACCTGTATTCGCAATGGTATGGCAAGGTGAAGGTGTAGTAGATACAGCGCGTAACATGATGGGGAAAACAAGACCACATGAAGCAGCTCCTGGAACAATTCGTGGAGATTTCGGTGTAACTGTTGCGAAAAATATTATTCATGGTTCTGATTCTTTAGAAAGCGCAGAGCGCGAGATTGCTATTTTCTTTAAAGAAGAAGAATTAGTTGACTACTCAAAATTAATGAATGAATGGATTTACTAATTATTTTGAAATAATTTGTAAACGCTTTAATCACTGTGATAATAGTAAAAAGTGCAAGGAGAATAGGGGTATTCTTCTTGCACTTTTTTTATTTTCAATTAGTTACGAAGTTTGAGCTGTTATGATATATTGATATTTAAATTAGGCCTATCGGAAATATAGAATAAGAAAATGGTCGATTTATGATATAATTTCTTTAATATTTTTAGAATGATAAAAGTTAATATAGTGAGATAAATACATATACGAAAAGAGGAATAACGTATGCGATATATTACGGCTGGTGAATCTCATGGTCCGCAACTTACAACGATTATAGAAGGTGTTCCAGCAGGATTGTCTTTAGTAGCGGATGATATAAACGAAGAGTTAGCTAGAAGGCAAAAGGGATATGGGCGTGGTAGACGCATGCAAATTGAAACGGATCAAGTGCAAATTTTAAGTGGTGTTAGACATGGAGAAACATTAGGTTCCCCTATTGCACTCGTTGTTGAAAATCGTGATTTTGCCCATTGGACAAAAATTATGGGGGCAGAGCCTTTAACTGAGCAGGAAGAAAAAGAGATAAAAAGGAAAGTGACAAAACCAAGGCCTGGGCATGCTGATTTAAATGGTGCAATTAAATATGGTCATAGAGATATGAGGAATGTACTGGAACGTTCGTCAGCGCGCGAAACGACGGTGCGTGTTGCTGCTGGTGCGGTTGCTAAAAAGGTGTTAGCAGAACTTGGTATTAAAGTAGCGGGCCATGTAATTGAAATTGGCGGTGTACAAGCTAAGGAGGTTACGTATAGTTCAATTGAAGAATTAAAGAGTATTACAGAAGCATCTCCTGTACGTTGCTTAGATGACGAAGCTGGTAACCAAATGATGAAAGCGATTGATGATGCGAAAGCAAATGGTGATTCAATTGGTGGAATCGTTGAAGTAATTGTGGAAGGAATGCCAATTGGAGTAGGTAGCTACGTGCATTATGATCGAAAACTGGATGCGAAATTAGCAGCTGCAATTATGAGTATTAATGCTTTTAAAGGTGTCGAGATTGGAATTGGTTTTGAAGCAGCGCATAGACCGGGAAGTGAAGTTCATGATGAAATTCTATGGAATGAGGAGCATGGATATACAAGAAGAACAAATAATGCAGGTGGATTAGAAGGCGGTATGACGACTGGAATGCCAATTGTTGTGCGCGGTGTGATGAAACCGATACCTACACTTTATAAACCTCTTCAAAGTGTAGATATTGATACGAAAGAGCCTTTTACAGCGAGCATTGAACGTTCAGATAGTTGTGCAGTGCCAGCAGCTAGTGTCGTTGCAGAAGCGGTTGTGGCTTGGGAATTAGCAACAGCTTTAATAGAACAATTCGGATTAGATCGTATGGAACTAATTCGTGAAAATATTGAGAAACATAATGAATATGCGAGGGGATTTTAATGGGAAACATACATATTCAAACGAAATCAAAAGAATATGATGTACATGTTGGTAAAGAAGCGTTGTCAAACTTAACAATGATCGTTCAAAATATGCAGCCAGCTGTATCTAACGTAATGATCATTTCAGATGAAGCTGTTGCATCACTACATTTACAGACAGTTATCGATGCATTACAAGTGGAGCAGGACGTGTTTTCGTTTGTTGTACCAAGTGGCGAAAAAGAGAAGTCTTTCGAAAATTTCTATGCGGCTCATACGTCAGCTCTTGAAAATAAATTAGATAGAAATTCTTTAATTCTTGCACTTGGAGGCGGAATGATTGGAGATTTAGCTGGTTTTGTTGCTGCATCTTTTATGCGGGGTATTCGCTTTGTGCAGGTTCCGACGACTTTATTAGCGCACGATAGCGCAGTAGGTGGGAAAGTAGCGATTAATCATCCGTTAGGTAAAAATATGATTGGTGCATTCCATCAGCCAGAAGCGGTTGTATATCATACACCGTTTTTACAGTCTCTTCCTGAAAAAGAGTGGCGTTCAGGTTATGCAGAGGTGATAAAGCATGCTCTTATTGGTGATGTGGAGCTATATCATTGGTTAAAAGAAGAAGTGCAAACATTAGCGGATCTTCGTGATGAGAAGTTAATCCATATATTAACGAAGGCGATTCCTGTAAAGGCAAATGTTGTGTCACAAGATGAAACAGAGAAGGGTGTACGTGCCCATTTGAACTTTGGACATACGTTAGGACATGCTCTTGAAAAAGAGCTAGGGTATGGGAATATTACTCACGGTGACGGCGTAGCGGTTGGAATGTTATTCGCCATATTTTTAAGTGAGCAAGTGTACAAGGTTGATCTTGCTTATGAAGATATGAAGCAGTGGTTCTTGAAATACGGCTATCCAAAAATGCCAAGAGATTTGAATGTAGAGCGCCTCGTTCAATTGATGAAACAAGATAAGAAAGCAAATGCAGGAGCAATTCATATGGTGCTTATGCAGGAATATGGGGTAGTGAATGTCGTATCTATTTCAGATGAGACTGTTCATATTGCGTTAGAGGCATTTCAAAAAGATATGGTTTAAAATGATAGCGAAGTGTTGTGAAGTGCTCATTTAGAGGTATTCTCGTAATAGTGACGGTTATGATAAAAGATTACAGTAAGGGGCTATAACTGTATTGTAATCAAATTGAATGAAATGACTGGGGGAAGAAAAATGAGAGTGAAAGAGCAATTGTTAACTTTGAGAGCGTATGTGCCTGGGAAAAACATTGAAGAAGTAAAAAGGGAATATGGATTATCGAAAATTGTGAAATTAGCATCGAACGAAAATCCATTCGGTTGCTCAGCGCGTGTGACAGAAGCATTAACTTCTTTAGCGAGCCAATATGCCCTTTATCCAGATGGATATGCCTTTGAACTTCGGACAAAAGTAGCGGAACATTTAGGTGTAAAAGCAGAACAACTACTATTTGGTAGTGGATTAGATGAAGTCATTCAAATGATTAGCCGAGCGTTACTACATGAAGGAACAAACGTTGTAATGGCGAATCCTACGTTTTCACAATATCATCACCATGCTGTTATTGAAGGAGCAGAAGTTCGTGAAGTATCACTTAAAGACGGTATTCACGATTTAGATGCAATGCTAGAGCAAGTAGATGATAAAACGAAAATTGTATGGATTTGTAATCCGAATAATCCGACAGGTACATATGTTGAGAAACAAAAATTACTTTCATTTTTAGAATCAGTTCCTAAGTCGGCTCTCGTTATTATGGACGAAGCATATTATGAATACGCGGAAGCAGAAGACTATCCGCAAACATTGCCACTTCTTGAAAAGTATGAAAATCTTATGGTTTTACGCACGTTTTCAAAAGCATATGGTTTAGCTGCTTTTCGTATCGGATATGCGATTGGGGATGCGAAGTTAATCGGACAGCTAGAAGTAGCGAGGTTACCATTCAATACATCAACTGTAGCGCAATCTGTAGCACTCGCTGCATTAGAAGATCAAGCCTTTTTACAAGATTGTGTGAAAAAGAATGCTGAAGGTCTAAATCAGTATTATGCATTTTGTAAAGAATATAACGTATTCTATTATCCATCTCAAACAAATTTCATTTTCTTAAAACTTGGTATACCAGGTAATGAAGCTTTCGAACGATTAATGAAAAAAGGATATATCGTTCGTTCTGGTGCTGCATTTGGTATCGATGATGGTATTCGTATTACTGTCGGTTTGAAAGAAGAAAATGATGAAATTATAGAGTTGCTGAAAGAGCTTGTAAATGAGCAAGTACAGAAAGAAGAAACATATTCTTAAGAGATTGTGAAGGCTCCTATTATAGGAGCCTTTTTTATCGTATTAAAAATAAAGGTTGAAGACTGGTAATTAAGTTGTTCTGTAAATCACGGTTTGTATGGCTTGATAATTAGTGAGAGAAGTTATTTGCACGGTCATAAAAGAAAGCGGTACAATAGAAGATGATGATAAGGTATCGGTGTCATATCCGAACCTTTTGAACAATTACCTACTCTGTAAGAAGAAGTATAAGAAGAAGCATGCTCATTCTAAAGGTTGCGTTCTAACAGTGAGTTGCTTATGATAAATGAACAGAAGAGAATATTTTTTAGAATTAAAGGAGACGTTTATGCAAAAGTTTGAACAAGCTGTTTCATATATTGAAAATGGTGAAGCGGAAAAAGGATTACAATTATTAAAAGAACAATTAAAAATTGCAAATGATGAAGAGAAGTATGATATCGCTCGTTACTATCATACACTTGGATTTACAGATGAGGCATTAGCGATTACTGAAGACTTACGTTTACTGTATCCGGAAGAAAGTGAATTCACTGTATTTTTAGCAGAATTATATATTGATCTAGATAAAGAAGATGAAGCGATTGAAGTACTTCATGATATTCCAGAAAATGACGATTTATATGTTCAATCTTTATTACTTGTTGCAGATTTATTCCAAATGCAAGGTTTTGATGATGTAGCAGAGCAAAAACTATTAAAGGCGAAAGAAATGATGCCTGATGAACCTGTTATTACGTTTGGGTTAGCAGAATTATATAGTAGTAAAGGTGAAGAACAAAAGGCAATTACTTATTATGAATCGCTATTAGCTGAACATAAAGTAATGGGTGGTGTTGTGATCGCACTTCGCCTTGCAGAAACGTTAAGTGCGATTGGAAACTGGGAAGAGGCGATTTCTTATTATGAAGCAGGCCTAGAGGAACAAAAAGATATTCACTCATTATTTGGATATGCCTTCACATTATACCAAGGTGAAGAATATCAGAGAGCAATCGGTGCTTGGCAAGAACTAAAAGAATTAGACCCTGAGTACGCATCACTGTACATGTATTTAGCGAAAAGCTATGAAAAAGAAGGAATGCTTCAAGAAAGCTATGAAACGCTTCATGAAGGAATTAAAGTAGATGAGCTTTCAGTTCCGTTTTATGTAGAGTTAGCGAACATTGCGGCGAAATCAGGAAAAATAGTAGAAGCAGAGGAAGTTCTTCAAAAAGCACTTGAGTTAGACCCAGGGCATTTAGGCGCAACATTAAAATATGCGTATATCTTAAAAGGACAAGAAAAGTACGAAGAGTTAATTGCAATTGTAGAGCGTGCTATTGATAGTGGAGAACCAGATACACAACTACTTTGGGACCTTGCGTATGCAAAAAAACAATTAGAAATGTATTCGGATGCATTAAAACACTATGAAAGTGCATATACTTCTTTTAAGAATCATCCAGACTTCTTAGAAGAATACGGTTATTTCTTATTGGAAGAAGGAAAGCGAAAAGAGGCGAAAGAAGTATTTACCCAGTTATTACAACTAGACCCGACACAAATTCATATTGAAGAGTTGTTATATAATTTAGAGGATTTTTCATAAGTTGGAAGGAAACTGAATGCCGCTTCTTGAATCTAAAAAGAAAAGAGAAAGACAGAGGAGGGACTTAATTGCTATGAATACCCCTGTTTCTGTAAACGAGAAGAAGGATTTTGTAAAATGGTTTTTGAATAATTACCAACTGAAACAGCGTGAATGTGTATGGATTCTGAATTATTTAATGAGTCACGACCAATTGATGCATAAAGTCCACTTCGTAGAGCATGCAAAATATTGTCCGCGTGGCTTAGTGATGTCAGCGAATTGTGTGAAAGACACACCGTTTCACTTTTTTAAACAAAATGTTATGACAACAGATGCTGAAAAATCGTTTCATGATATTCGTTTAAATCGAGATGAGGATATTTATATTCAACTCAACTTTAAATCATCGTTTCAAAATGCGAATTATGTAGCTGTATTAGAAGAAAACCCATATCTACCAAAGCATATTGAAGTAAATGAAAAAGATCGTTTACTTGCAGAAAGGTTTTTGGAAGAAAGTGTATTTTCATTTAGGAGAGAACGCCTTTTGAAACAAATTGATGAAGCGTTAGATAAGCAAGATAAGGAAGCGTTTCATAGATTAACGGCCGAGTTAAAGACTTTATAGAATTTATTTGGATTAATAAATTTTTACAAATTTCAGACTTTCGCCAAGAAAAACTACCTATATTGGGTAGTTTTTCTTTTTTTACCTCTTTTAGTATGGTTTAATATATATAAAGTGAAAGTTCTGTCATTTGCAAGTGAAGGAGGGAAGGAATTTGAAGTGGAGTGTAAAAGATGTGGAACAGTTTGAACAAGCAAGAGAGTATGTTGATACAGGAGTAATACCGCTTTTATCAATTTCGGCAGCACAAGAAATGAAAATGGTTGTAGAACAAGGTGAATTTATCGAATTGTTGAGCACGGAATTGGAAAGAGAGTATAAAGGAAGAGTGCTTTTACTACCTGCGTTTACGTATTTGGTAGAAAGTCAAAAGAATGAAAAAGGTCGTTTGCAAGAATGGACAAATCATTTACGAAGCGAAGGTTTTAAGCATATTGCTTATGTTACAAGTGATTTTTCATGGAAAGAGGATATGCAAGAGTTACAGGGAGATTTATTTTGGTTTCCTTCATTAGCATTAGAACAATTTAGTGATCAAGCAAAAAGAGAAGTTATTCATGCGCATATAAAAAATATAATGGTGATGTTGGAAGAGAAGTGGGGAAACTCACAATAAACAGAAAGTTCTTATTATTATGAGTAGTATGATATTGACCTGTGCATGAGCGTATTATATCATGATAGTGTCCTAGTTTTTATTTTTTATATAATTTATCACGAGGGGACAATTTCTGATAGAGGGGGGAAATTTTCGTGAGCGAGAAAGAACATCGCGTGTCAAGAAGACAATTTTTAAATTACACACTCACAGGGGTAGGAGGCTTTATGGCTGCCGGTATTTTAATGCCGATGACGCGATTTGCGCTTGATCCGGTGTTAAGAAAAGAAGCCGGAACAGATATGGTTGCTGTTGCGCAAGTAAAGGATATTACAACAGAGCCGAAGCGTTTCGATTTTAAAGTGAAACAGGTTGATGGTTGGTACAAGTCTGAAGAACCAAAATCGGCTTGGGTTCATAAAGATGAAAGCGGAGACATTGTTGCGTTCTCTCCAGTATGTAAACATTTAGGATGTACAGTTAACTGGAATTCGGACAAAGCACATCCGAATCAATTCTTTTGTCCATGTCACGGGGGTCGTTATACAAAAGATGGGATGAACATTAAAGGTACGCCACCCCTTGCTCCGCTGGATGTGTACGAGTCTAAAGTGAAAGATGGAACGCTGTATCTAGGAAAAGCGAAGCCAAGAGGGGGTGCAAAGTAGATGTTAAATAAAATTTATGATTGGGTAGATGAAAGATTAGATATTACACCGATATGGCGTGATATCGCTGATCATGAAGTACCTGAACATGTAAACCCGGCACATCACTTTTCTGCATTCGTCTATTGCTTTGGAGGACTTACCTTTTTCGTTACTGTAATTCAAATTTTATCTGGAATGTTTTTGACGATGTATTATGTGCCTGATATTAAAAATGCTTGGGAATCAGTTTACTATTTACAAAATGAAGTTGCTTATGGGCAAATTGTTCGTGGTATGCACCACTGGGGTGCTAGTCTCGTAATTGTAATGATGTTTTTACATACACTCAGAGTTTTCTTCCAAGGTGCGTATAAAAAGCCCCGTGAGTTAAACTGGATTGTTGGTGTTCTTATTTTCTTTGTTATGTTAGGTCTTGGTTTTACCGGATATTTATTACCGTGGGATATGAAAGCTTTATTTGCTACAAAAGTAGGGATTCAAATTGCAGAGCAAACACCGCTCATTGGTCCTTATATTAAAACATTACTCGCTGGTCATTCCGAAATTGTTGGCGCTCAAACATTAACTCGCTTCTTTGCTATTCACGTCTTCTTCTTACCAGCAGCACTTCTAGGTTTAATGGCCTTCCACTTCATCATGATTCGCAAACAAGGTATTTCCGGTCCACTATAAGAGATTGCTAAATTAAAGGGGAAAGAACTAAAGGAGGGAGATTATGCATCGCGGCAAAGGGATGAAGTTTGTAGGAGATTCTCGGGTACCGGTAGCTCGGAAACCAAATATTCCAAAAGACTATTCTGAATACCCAGGGAAAACAGAAGCATTTTGGCCGAACTTCTTGTTAAAAGAATGGATGGTTGGTGCAGTTTTTTTAATCGGTTATTTATGTTTAACAGTGGCGCATCCGTCGCCGCTTGAGAGAATGGCGGATCCAACAGATGCTGGATATATACCACTTCCAGATTGGTATTTCTTATTCTTGTATCAGTTATTAAAGTATTCTTATGCTTCCGGTTCATTTACTGTAATTGGAGCGTTTATTATGCCAGGGATTGCGTTTGGTGCATTACTGTTAGCTCCATTTCTTGATCGAGGTCCAGAAAGACGTCCATTGAAGCGTCCTGTAGCAACTGGATTTATGCTTTTAGCAATTGCATCGATTATCTTTTTAACTTGGGAATCTGTAGCACACCACGACTGGGAAGCTGCAAAGAAACAAGGAGCAATTGTAAAAACCGCGCCAGTTGATAAAAATGATGATGGCTATAAATTAATGCAAAAAAATACTTGTTTAACATGTCATGGTGACAACTTACAGGGCGGGGCGGCAGCACCAGCACTGCAAAACTTAACTTTAAAGCCAGAAGAAATTGCTAAAATTGCGAAAGATGGAAAAGGTTCCATGCCTAAAGGTGTATTTAAAGGTACAGATGAGGAACTGAAGAAGCTTTCGGAATTCGTTGCAAAGTATAATAAAAAATAATAAAAAGCTGACTACAAAATTTGTAGTCAGCTTTTCTATTTAGTTGGATGAAGTTTGTTATAATAGAGTAGGATTTAGTGAATGAATTACTTTGCTTGAAAGGTGTTGGACATACAGATTGGTGTACTTGTATGCAATGTTAAGACAACGCTCGGTATTATTATTTTTATTGGTTGTTAACATATTAGGTACAATTTACGGGTTTATATGGTACGGAAATCAACTGAAAGAAACGTCACCTATATTTTGGCCGTTTGTACCAGATAGTCCTATGGCGAGTCTCTTTTTTGTCTTTGTTTTAATTGCTTTTTTGACAAAGAGAAACTGGGGATTAATAGAAGCGCTAGCGATTGTTACTTTAATAAAATATGGTATTTGGGCTGTTGTTGTAAATGCGATTATGATTTACGTAAAAGGTCCTATTGGCCTTATGGGCTACATGTTAATGCTTTCGCACTTTGCGATGGCAGTGCAAGGTGTTTTATATGCTCCATTTTACCGTATAAAAAAATGGCATTTTATAGTAGCGGGTGTATGGACGTTGCATAACGATGCAATTGATTATTTATTTTGGCAAATGCCACGATATGGAATTATGCATTTGTTTGTAGAGGAAATTGGTTATTTTACGTTTTGGTTAAGCGTTGCTGTACTATGTATTACATATTATTGTTGCTTACGTGAGCACAGGAAACAATTTTCTTTATGATGGTTAGAACATTTAGGGGGAGAACATGGAGAAAAATAAGAGTGGTACAAAAATATTGGATCGATTGATTACTTTAGTTGTTTCATATAGCATAGCATTTTCTATTTTTGCACTCGCAACAACGGCAGTTGTGTATGGAAAATGGCTGTATTATTTTGAAATTGATTTTTTAAATATTCCTGATTTAGCGGATATGACGAAGGATGAAATTAAAAGAAATTACGATGTGCTTATTACATATTTATCCCCGTTTTATGACGGAGCATTACATTTGCCAACATTAGATATGTCTACAAATGGCCGTATTCATTTTGTAGATGTTAAAAATATTTTAGTGAAGATTCAATATGTGATGTATGCGACAATTATGATTGCAGTGATAGGGGGAATTTATTTATTAAAAAAGAAAAATGAAAAGTTTTTACTGCACGGATCAATTTTAACAATCATTTTTCCGATAGCGCTTATGTTACCAATCGCTATTAATTTTGAAAAGAGCTTTGTATTATTCCATAAGCTTTTATTCAGTAATGATTATTGGATGTTTGATATTGAAACGGATCCAGTTATATTAATGCTACCAGAGGAGTTCTTTATGCATGCTGCGTGTGCTATTTTATTATTCATTTTAGGTGGTAGTATACTTTGTTATAGCTTATATAGATATTTCGTAAAAAAGAAAAGGATGTCAAAGAAAAAATTCTCTGCTTAAAGAGAATTTTTTCTTTGTAAAACGATAATATATTTTTCGGTTCAGTTCTGTTCTATTCTTGTCCCAATTAACATATTTTGTACTAGTAGTTATAGGGGGGACCGGGATGAAGAGAACATTAATTGGATTGATAGCATTTCTAATTATAATGTTTCCGTTACGTATATATGCTGAAGAGTGGAATGAGCTAACAGGGTTGTTAGACGACTCGTTACAGTTAGTGAAGCGTAATGAAGATGAAAAAGCGGTACAAGTATTACAACTTTTCTCAGAGCAATTTTTAATGAAGGGGAATGAAAAGAAGCATGAAGTAACACCAGATCAAGTTAGAGTTATTTCTTTAGCTTACGACAAGGCGCAGCAATCGCTCTCTGAAGAAGGTTTAGGTAAGCAAGCTAAAATGGATAATGTGTTGGCATTACAACTTGCTGTTGATGCACAAGTATCGAAATATCAACCACTTTGGATGGAAAGAGAAAGGAAAGTAATGGATGCCTTTTCTCAAATGGAAAAAGCGATGGAAAAAGAAGATGCTGGGCAGTTTCAACAAACATTAAATACATTTTTAAATGAATTCAATATTATTTATCCAAGTTTAATGATTGCTTTGCCAGAAAACGAGGTACAGCGTGTAAATGTTCATTTATCTTATTTGGATGAATTTCGTAACGTTATGTTAAAAACGAAAGGTGGCCAAATGCAATTAGGGATTATTAAAGGGGATTTGCAAAAGATATTTCACACAGTAAAAAAGGATGAAATTGCACCTTCTCTCATTTGGTTTATGACAATTACTGGGGGACTTATTTTATTCACATTAACTTATGTTGGATGGAGAAAGTATAAAGGAGAGAGAGAAAAAAGAAAAAGTAATGTGCATTCTAAAAATAGATAATGTAATAAGTAAAGATATGGATTGTAAGGTTTATTCATTGACAATAGTGGCAGAAGAAAATAGAATGAGAAGTACTATAATTAAAACTTCAATGGAGGTTCATGATGTTTTATTTAATTTACTTCGCGATCATAATGATCATACCGTTGTATGCACAGTCAAGAGTACGAAGTGCCTATAGCAAGTATTCACAAGTTTATTCAACATCAGGTATGACAGGAGCGGAAGTGGCTCGAAAAATTTTAGATGAAAATGGATTATACAATGTAGCTGTGGAAGAAACACCAGGTCATTTATCAGACCATTATGATCCAACGGCCAAGACGGTTCGATTATCAACAGATAACTATTATGGACATTCAGTTGCTGGTACAGCAGTGGCAGCACATGAAGTAGGACACGCAATTCAAGATGCGCAAGATTATAACTTTATGCGTATTCGTCATTCTTTAGTTCCTGTGGCGAATTTTGGATCGAATATATCATGGGTATTTATTATGATTGGTATATTTGCGACAATGTCGAAACTATTGTTATTAGGAATTATTTTAATGGCTGCAGGTGTTGTGTTCCAACTTGTTACATTACCAGTTGAGTTCGATGCTTCAAAGCGTGCAATGCAACAAATTGAAGCGTTAGGTATCGTATCAACAGATGAATATGGCCAAGCTCGTAAAGTATTAAATGCAGCAGCATTAACATATGTAGCAGCTGCAGCTGTAGCGGTATTTGAATTATTACGTCTCGTATTAATGTATACTGGTATGCAGCGTAGCGACGACTAAAGACTATCAATTTTGATAGTCTTTTTTTGTTGTGTGGATTGAATTATATAATGTATTACAAATAGAAATAATAGAAGTAATGCGGAAAGGCGGTGGGGGAAATGAAATATCCAGACCATTTAGTAAAACAAGTGAAAGAGCGTAGTGCTCCTTATCAACTAGAAGGTTTTTTAAGTGGACAAGGTCCTGAAAATCCCAAATTTATGTTGTTAGGAGAAGCGCCTGGTGAAACAGAAATTCATAATGGGATTCCGTTTAGCGGGAGGTCGGGAAAACAATTAATGGGTTTTTTAGAGCGTATTCACGTTACGAGGGAAGAAGTATATATTACGAGCGCTGTTCGGAGTAGACCTTATAAATGGCGAGAGAAAAAAGAACGAAATGGTGAAAGCATACAAAAAAAGTATAATAGAACGCCAAATCAAGGAGAAATAGTTGCCCATGCGCCTTTGTTAGATTATGAATTAGAGAAAATAAATCCGAGGCTTATCGTCACACTTGGAAATATTGGTCTTCAACGTTTAACAGGAAAAAATAAAAAAATCACAGATGTACACGGGCAATTATTAAAACAGCCCATTCAAAAATTAAAGGATATGCAAAGTGCAGAGTTTACATGGTCAGAGAATGAATATCATGTTTTTCCAACTTTTCATCCAGCTTCCATTTTTTATAATCGGAGTTTATTGGAGCTTATTTATGAGGATTTGGAGAAGCTTAAAAGACTTGTAATAAAAAACTAGAAAAGCTAAGGCGCTTTTCTAGTTACATTTAATTATGTAAAGGGTTTTTATTTTCATCTAACGTAAATCCTTCACCAACTACATCATGTACGTCACTTACTGCAACAAATGCATGAGGATCTACAGAAGTAATAATATTTTTTAATTTCACGATTTCATTTTTAGCAACAACGCAATACAATACGTTCCGTTCCACTTTTGTATACGATCCAACAGCTTTTAAAAAGGTTGCTCCGCGCTCCATCTCAGATAAAATCTTAGCAGCAATTTCATCGTTTTTCTCTGAGATAATAGTCGCTCCTTTGGCGGCATAGGCTCCTTCTTGCATAAAATCAATGACTTTAGCCCCGATAAAAACAGCAACTAACGTATACATACCCTCGCGGTATGATAAATAGGTAAGAATAGAGACGACGATAACGACAGCATCGAACATAAACATCGTTTTACCCATACTCCAGCCAACATATTTGTGAGCTAGTCGTGCGATAATATCTACACCGCCAGTAGTCCCGCCATATTTAAATATTATCCCAAGGCCGATACCGATAAATGCTCCGGCGAATAAAGCTGCGAGTGTCATATCATTTTGCAAGTTTAAATGTAAGTTGAGCACTTCATAACGCTGGAAAATCCATAGAAATAAAGATACGCTAAATGTGCCGATTAATGTATATAAAAATGTCGTTCTGCCAAGTAACCTCCAACCAATAAAAAATATAGGGATATTTAAAATTAAGTTTGAGTAGGAAGGATCAAACTTAAATAAAAAATACAATAATAGTGTAATACCAGTAAACCCACCTTCTGCAAGGTGGTTTTCAATATTGATATTGACAATACCGAAAGAAAATATAGCGGAACCGATTAAAATAAAAATGATATTTCGCATCTTCAATTTTGATGTCATATAGAAATCCCCCTAATTATGTAATGATTACATTGCTCCGCTGAAACGGTAAAACATAATAATAAGTAATTTCTAGTTGCTAGTGAAAATAGTAAGAACTCGATTAGTATGGGCTAATCTTTTGCAAAAAGCGCAAAAGAAAGTTTCACTTTACCCCGTTCCAACGGCTGGTAGGAGATAAAGCTCTGAAGAAAGGCGAACCAGCCGTAGGAACCCGATTGGTTCAACTAATCTTTTGCAAAAAGCGCAAAAGAAAGTTTCACTTTATTATAGTCTATCCAAAAAAGGGTCGCAAATAGGTGTTTGGCGGGGAATAATATTTGTCAAATCGCGATGAATTGGCTAACATGAAAGAGGAAGGATTAGAGGTGAATAGTATGGAAGCAAAAACGATGAAAGATATGCAGAAAGAAGTAGATGCATATATTGGTCAGTTTAAAGAAGGTTATTTCAGTCCGCTTGCAATGATGGCTCGTTTAACGGAAGAAATGGGAGAGCTTGCGAGAGAGGTAAATCATTATTATGGTGAGAAACCGAAGAAAACAACTGAAAAAGAAAGAAGTATTGAAGAAGAGCTTGGAGATGTATTATTTGTTATGATTTGTATGGCAAATAGTTTAAATATTGATTTAGAGACAGCACATAACATTGTAATGAATAAATTTAATACACGTGATAAAGATCGCTGGACACGTATTGATGAGGGAGAGAAAGAATAATGAAAGAAATTAAAGTAATTATCGCCGGACCAAGAGGACGTATGGGACATGAAGCAGTCCTTCTTATGGAAAGAACGGAACATTTTAATTTAGTAGCAGCAGTGGATTATAAGCATGGTGGTGAGAAGATTTCTGATTTACCTGGCATGCCAGCATTACATGCACCGATTTACGCTGATTTACATACTTGTTTAGATGAAGTAGAAGCAGATGTGTTGTTAGATTTAACAACACCAGAAGTTGGGAAACAACACGTTACACTTGCAGTTGAGCGTGGACTTCGTTCTGTTATTGGTACAACTGGATTTACAGAAGAAGAATTGGCACGTTTAACAGAGAATGCAAAAGAAAAAGCAGTAGGAACAATTATTGCTCCAAACTTTGCAATTGGTGCAGTTCTTATGATGAAATTCTCACAAATGGCAGCGAAATATTTCCAAGATGTTGAGGTAATTGAATTACATCATGATCAAAAATTAGACGCACCATCTGGTACAGCTGTAAAAACGGTAGAATTAATTCGTCAAAATCGTGAATCAAAGCAGCAAGGTCATCCAAATGAAGTAGAGCAACTAGCAGGTGCACGTGGTGCAAATGTAGACGGTATTCACATTCATAGTGTACGTTTGCCAGGGCTTATTGCACACCAAGAAGTAATGTTTGGTGGAGATGGACAAATGTTAACAGTTCGTCATGATTCATTCAATCGTGCATCATTTATGTCAGGTGTAAAACTATCAATTGAGACAGTAATGAACCTTGATCATCTTGTGTACGGTTTAGAAAATATTATCGACTAAAGGGGAGACAACGGATGAAAATTGCCTTAATCGCACATGACAAAAAGAAAAATGATATGGTTTCGTTTGCATACGCATATAAACCAATTTTTGAGCAACATGAATTATTTGCAACAGGAACGACAGGGCTTCGTATTATGGAAGCGACTGGATTAGTTGTAACAAGATATCAATCTGGCCCTCTTGGTGGAGATCAAGAAATTGGTGCAATGATTGCAAAAAACGATTTAGATATGGTGATTTTCTTCCGCGATCCATTAACAGCACAGCCGCATGAACCGGATGTGAATGCATTGCTTCGTTTATGTGATGTATATGCGATTCCACTTGCAACGAATATGGCAAGTGCTGAAATGTTGATGCACGCATTAGAGCGAGGAGATTTAGATTATCGTAAGTTAAGAAAATGAGGGGAACAATTATGAGTGGATTACATATATTAGCGTTTGGTGCTCATGCCGATGATGTTGAAATCGGCATGGCTGGTACCATCGCTAAATATACAAAGCAAGGGTATGAAGTAGGTATTTGTGATTTAACAGAAGCTGATCTTTCTTCCAATGGAACGATAGAGTTGAGAAAAGAAGAAGCAGAGGTCGCAGCTCGTATAATGGGAGTAAAAACGAGGCTGAATTTAGCGATGCCAGACCGTGGTTTGTATATGAAAGAAGAGTATATACGTGAAATTGTCAAGGTGATCCGTACATATAAACCAAAACTAGTTTTTGCGCCATACTATGAAGATCGTCATCCAGATCATGCAAATTGTGCAAAGCTTGTGGAAGAGGCTATTTTTTCAGCAGGAATCCGTAAATATATGCCGGAACTTTCACCACATCGTGTGGAGTCTTTTTATAATTATATGATTAATGGTTTTCATAAACCGAATTTTTGTATAGATATAAGTGAGTACCTCTCTATAAAGGTGGAAGCATTAGAAGCATATGAAAGTCAATTTTCAACAGGAAGTGATGGTGTTAAGACACCGTTAACAGAAGGATACGTTGAAACTGTGATTGCTCGTGAGAAGATGTTTGGAAAAGAAGTTGGAGTCTTGTATGCCGAGGGATTTATGAGTAAGAAACCGGTTTTATTACATGCTGATTTATTAGGGGGATGTAAATGAAATTAAAAATAGGTATTACATGTTATCCTTCTGTAGGTGGTTCTGGAGTTGTTGGAACAGAATTAGGAAAGCAATTGGCGGAACGCGGGCATGAAATTCACTTTATTACATCGGGTTTACCATTCCGGTTAAATAAAGTATATCCAAACATATATTTTCATGAAGTGACGGTAAGCCAGTACTCTGTATTTCAATATCCACCATACGATTTAGCGTTAGCAAGTAAAATGGCAGAGGTTGCACAAAGAGAAAACTTAGACATTTTACATGTGCATTACGCAATACCACATGCAATTTGTGCATATTTAGCAAAACAAATGATCGGAGAGCGTATTAAAATTGTTACAACCTTGCATGGAACAGATATTACTGTGTTAGGTTCCGACCCTTCGTTAAATAATTTAATTCGTTTTGGTATTGAGCAATCGGATGTTGTTACTGCTGTCTCGCATTCATTAATTAACGAAACGCATGAGCTTGTAAAACCAAGTAAAGAAATTCAAACGGTATATAACTTTATAGACGAACGTGTATATTTCAAACGTAATATGTCTCAATTAAAGAAAGAATACGGTATAAGTGAGAGTGAAAAAGTACTTATTCATATTTCGAATTTCCGTAAAGTGAAACGTGTGCAGGATGTTGTTGAGGCATTTGCTAAAATTGTTAAAGAAGTAGATGCGAAGTTGCTTCTTGTTGGAGACGGACCAGAATTCTGTACGATTTTACAGATAGTGAAGAATTTACATATTGAAGATCGTGTTTTATTCCTAGGGAAGCAAGATAATGTTGCAGAACTACTTGCGATGAGTGATTTAATGTTGCTTCTATCAGAGAAGGAAAGTTTTGGTCTTGTTTTATTAGAAGCAATGGCGTGTGGTGTACCTTGTATCGGAACACGGGTTGGAGGTATTCCAGAGGTTATTCAACACGGGGAAACAGGATATTTATGTGAAGTTGGCGATACAACAGGAGTGGCAAATCAAGCTACTCAGCTATTAAAGGACGAGGAACTTCACCGTAATATGGCAGAACGAGCAAGAGAAAGTGTTTATGAGCAATTTCGCTCAGAAAAAATTGTTTCACAATATGAAACGATTTACTATGACGTACTAAGGGATGACAAAAATGGAAAGATTTAAAAAAGCTAGTTCTATTATTGAGACATTAAAACAACAAGGACATGAGGCTTACTTTGTTGGTGGGAGCGTGCGAGATCTTATTATCGATAGGCCGATTGGAGATATTGATATTGCGACATCTGCTTTACCAGAAGAAGTGATGGCTATATTCCCAAGAAATGTTCCTGTTGGTCTTGAGCATGGAACTGTAATTGTTTTAGAAAATGGTGAGCCTTATGAGGTAACTACTTTTCGAACAGAAAGCGAATATGAAGATTTTCGAAGACCTAGTAGTGTTCAATTTGTTCGTTCATTAGAAGAGGATTTAAAACGTCGTGATTTCACGATGAATGCAATTGCTATGTCAGAAGAAGGCGAAATGGTTGATTTATTTGCTGGACAGGAAGCCATTCAACAGAGAGAAATTGTGACAGTTGGAAATGCTGCGGATCGTTTTCAAGAAGATGCCCTGCGAATGATGCGTGGTATTCGGTTTGTAAGCGCGTTAGGTTTTTCATTAGAAACGAAAACGAAGCAAGCGATTGAAACGTATGGACATTTGCTAGAACATATAGCAATTGAGCGCATTACAGTAGAGTTTGAGAAATTGTTAACTGGTACATATTGTGTGAAAGGTCTCAAAGAATTAGTAGAGACGAAGCTATTTTCTCATTTGCCATATTTACAAATGTCAGAAGAGAGACTGTTAAAAGCTACGCAGTATAAATGGGATTCTTTCGAAACGGATATTGAGGCGTGGGCATTTTTCTTATATTGTATCGGAGAAGAACATCCATCTGTCTTTCTACGTCAATGGAAGTTTTCGAATAAAAAAATAAAAGATATTGTTGCAGTTTTATTGGCAATCCGTACTAGAAAGGAGAAGGATTGGGATACAGTCCTTCTTTATAAAACGGGAATTTATATCGCTGAAATGGCAGAGAGAGTATATGAAGCGATGATTGAAAGCTATGATCCCACATCTGTTAAACGAGTACAATCAATGTTTCATGCATTGCCAATCCAGGGTCGTCAAGAAATGAATGTGACTGGTAATGATTTATTAAACTGGGCAAACAAAAAGCCTGGTCCGTGGGTTGCTGACATGCTTCAGAAAATCGAGGAAGCAATTGTAAAAGGAAACGTAGTTAATGAGAAAGAGCGTATAAGGGAGTGGCTGCAAGGATGCAATCTACTATAAGAAAGCAGTTATTACAAGTTTTTTCTGAAGCGGATGGCGAGTTTGTATCCGGCCAAACGATTAGTGATAAACTTGGTTGTTCAAGAACTGCTGTGTGGAAACATATGGAAGATCTCCGGAGTGAGGGATATGAACTTGAAGCTGTGCGCCGATTAGGTTACCGAATTGCAAGTAAGCCAGACAAAGTGACTGCTAATGAAATTCAGTTAGGGCTACAAACGAAGCGAATTGGTAGAACAGTGTATTTTGAAGAAACTGTTGAATCAACGCAGCACATTGCAGCAAAACTTGCTTATGAAGGTGCAGAAGAAGGAACTATCGTTGTAGCAGAAGAACAAACAGCGGGAAGAGGTCGTTTAAGCAGAAAATGGCATTCACCAAAAGGAACAGGAATTTGGATGAGTATTATTTTACGCCCATCGATTCCAGTTCATCATGCACCGCAACTTACTTTGTTAGCGGCTGTTAGTGTTGCACAGGCAATTGAAAAATGTACAGGTGTAGACGTGGGAATAAAATGGCCAAATGACATTTTAATTCAAGGTAAAAAGGCTGTAGGTATATTAACAGAAATGCAAGCGGATCCTGATAAAATTAATGCTGTCATTATGGGCATCGGTATTAATGCGAATCAAAAGCAAGAACATTTTGATGAAGAAATTCAGCACATTGCTACTTCATTAGCGATTGAATCAGGTAAGCCGATTGTTCGTGCAGAACTTATGCAACAAATCTATTTACAACTAGAAAAATTATATGAAGAGTATTTACAAAATGGTTTCTCTGTCATTAAAATTCTTTGGGAAAGTTACGCTGTGAGCATCGGGAAAGAAATTACCGCTCGAACGATGAGAGAGACGATTACGGGGTTAGCAAAAGGAATCACAGAGGATGGTGTATTACTTCTGGAGGATCATGAGGGGAAAGTACATCATATTCATTCTGCAGATATCGAAATTAAGTAAAAGAAGTTCCTCTTTTGGAACTTCTTTTTATTTCAATATTTTTGAGTTAAATTTGTAACATGATAATAAATCCTTTTCATATTTAAAGTTCATTTCAAGATATCTTCCGTCTAGTTGGCCTGGCATGTTATTTGACGATTACTTTGCCTTCCATTCCTTTAAGGAGATGGTATCGACATATTAATTCATATGTACCAGTATTTTTAGGTTTCACGGTAATATTCTTTTCTTTTCCTGACTCAACTACGACGTCAATGCCGAGTTTTTTCACTGTAAAGGTGTGCTCGTTTTTACCTTTATTTTTCAATAGTAATGTTGTTGATCCTTCAAGCGGAATCGTGATGACATTTGGATTAAAGTAATCATCATTTAGTTCAACCTCAATCACGTTCGTTACATCGGTGGGTTGTGTTACGACATTAACTGAGGCAAATACATGAAAGGATCCTAAAGACATCCACCATACAATCATTACAAGCAAACTGCTGAATCGAAATAACCACCTGTTCATAGACATCTGCAATTCTCCTTTGTTAAGTACTTTTCCTCAATTAACCTGCATCATTAGTTTAAGAGTTATACTATACAGTTAAATTGATTACAGAAGAAATTAACTTGGACTTTTTTAACATGCGCTGAAAAAACATGTATCTTTTCAGGATTGAATTATCTATAAAAACTTTATCCCGCTATTTACTGGGCAATAAGACCTCCACCTCAAAATTCAGCGGAAGCAAAGAAGTTAGGTGGGAATCGGGCTGATTAAAGTTTCACTTTCTAGCATATATACTCTCTTATTAAATTTCATATACCGTAATCAGAATAAAAAATTATTTTTTCGAAAAAATGTAGTAATTCCCTTTTGTAGTTTGCTATAATTAGTTCGAATGTGGGCAGTATCAGAGCGAACTGCACCATGATTCGAAGTAATACGAAAAATAATAACTTGGATTCTGCCTTGATCCAATAACGGACTGGGACAGAGGGATGAATAATGCCGACTAACACACAACCCTTCTGCCCTTTTATGGCCAGAGGGGTTTTTTATATGATTGCGGCCATCTCCTCTCTCCTGCATAAAGGAGGAGTAGTTTTTGAAAACAAAAACAGATTTTTTGAAGATGAAAGAGCAAGGTGAGCCGATTACAATGCTAACGGCGTATGATTATCCATCTGCTAAATTAGCAGAAGAAGCTGAAGTTGATATGATTTTAGTTGGAGATTCTCTTGGAATGGTTGTACTCGGATACGATTCAACAGTACCTGTAACAGTAGAGGATATGATTCATCATACGAAAGCTGTACGCCGCGGAGCGAAAGAGACGTTTATTGTAACTGATATGCCATTTATGTCGTATCACGTATCATTACAAGAAACGATGGTGAATGCACGTCGCATCGTTCAAGAGAGCGGGGCGCATGCACTGAAGGTAGAAGGTGCTGGAGAAGTTATATCAACGATTCAATATTTGACGAACGCAGGAATTCCTGTTGTAGCGCATTTAGGTTTAACCCCTCAATCTGTAGGAGTATTGGGTGGATATAAAGTGCAAGGAAAAGATGCGGAGAGTGCAAAGAAATTAATAGAAGATGCAAAGAAATGTGAAGAAGCTGGTGCAATAGCGCTTGTGTTAGAATGTGTACCAATGCAGTTAGCAGAACTTATTTCAGAGCAACTAACAATACCGACAATTGGGATTGGTGCAGGACAAAAAGTAGATGGGCAAGTGCTTGTTTATCATGATCTTATCTCATACGGCGTGAATCGTGTGCCGAAATTTGTGAAGCAATATACATCTGTTCAAGAGGAGATTGTGCGTGGGATTTCACAATATGTTACTGAAGTAAAGACAAGGCAATTTCCTGAAGAAAAACATTCGTTCACAATGAAAGAGGAAGAATGCTTAGCGTTATACGGAGGAAAACAATAATGAAAATCGTAACTACAGTGCAAGAGATGCAGCAAATTACAAACGAACTTCGTGCAAGTGGAAAGAGTATTGGTTTTGTTCCAACGATGGGTTATTTACATGAAGGGCATGCTACCTTATTACGTAAGGCAAGAGAAGAAAATGAAATTGTAGTTTTAAGTGTATTTGTAAACCCGCTGCAATTTGGCCCAAATGAAGATTTAGATCGATATCCTCGTGATATTAATAGAGATGAAAATGTAGCAAAAGAAAACGGTGTAGATTATTTATTTTATCCGAGTGTAGAAGAAATGTATCCAGCAGAACAAACAACAACAGTAGAGGTTGTGAAGCGCACGGACGTATTATGCGGTCAACAAAGACCTGGTCATTTTGCTGGTGTTGCAACTGTACTAATGAAACTATTTAATATTACGCTGCCAACGCGTGCTTATTTCGGTATGAAAGATGCTCAACAAGTTGCAGTAATTGAAGGATTTGTAACTGATTTCAATATTCCGGTTACAATCGTACCAGTTGATATTGTAAGGGAAGAAGATGGATTAGCGAAAAGTTCTCGTAACGTGTACCTATCACAAGATGAACGTGAAGAGGCTCTTCATTTATACCGCAGCCTATGTATAGCGAAAGAAAGAATTGAGGTAAGTGAACGTAATCCGGAAATCATTACAAATCTTGTGAAAGAGTATATTGAGACGCATACGAAAGGTACTGTAGATTATGCGGATTTATATGCATATCCGTCATTAACAATGGTAGAGAAAGTCGAAGGACGAATCATTTTAGCTATTGCAGTTAAGTTTGAAAATGTAAGATTAATTGACAATATAACATTAACGGTTAAATAAGGGGGAGCACCTATGTTTCGCACAATGATGAGAGCAAAGTTACATCGTGCAACTGTAACGGAGGCAAATTTAAATTATGTAGGTAGTATTACAATTGATGAAGATTTAATGGATGCAGTAAATATTGTAGAAAACGAAAAAGTCCAAATTGTAAATAATAATAATGGTGCTCGTTTAGAGACATACGTTATTAAAGGGGAACGCGGTAGTGGTGTTGTTTGTTTAAACGGTGCTGCGGCAAGGCTTGTACAACCAGGGGACAAAGTAATTATTATTTGTTATGGGCTAGTTACGGAAGAAGAGGTTCATAAACAAGAACCCAAAATTGCAGTACTAGACGATAATAATCAAATTATTGAAATGTTAGGTGCTGAAAAAGCGGGTACGATATTATAAGTAGAAAGGCTATCTCCATTGCGGAGATAGCTTTTTTGTGCATCTTTTCATTAAGATGAGATAAAACGTGGTATAGTAACATTATATAAATTATTGTTGTTTGAAAGGTAAGAAATTGAGGTGTTACATATATGAGTAAGCGTTATGTCGTTGTTGATTTAGAGACGACAGGGAACTCCTGGAAAGATGGGAAGGATAAAATTACCCAAATTGCAGCTGTTGTAGTAGAAGATGGAGAGATATTGGAGATTTTTTCGTCTTTTGTTAACCCAAAGAGAGAGATCCCACCATTTATTACAGAATTAACAGGGATTGATGAAAGTCTTGTAAAGCAAGCCCCGTTATTTCAAGATGTAGCCCCGATGATTGTTGAGCTATTACAAGGTGCGGCTTTCGTTGCGCATAATGTTCACTTTGATTGGAATTTTTTAAATGAAGAATTAAGACAGGCTGGATATACAGAAATACATTGTCCTAAAATCGACACGGTTGAATTGGCTCAAATTCTTTTGCCGACAGCTGATAGTTATAAATTACGTGATTTAGCTAAGAAGCATGAACTAGAACATGATCAACCACATCGTGCGGATAGTGATGCTCTTGCAACAGCGGAATTATTTTTACAATTTTTAAATGAAATTGAAAAGTTACCACTTGTCACGTTGCAATCGCTTTATGAATTAAGCGATGTGTTCCAAAGTGATATAGCTGATGTGCTTTCTGAAAATATTTTAAAGAAAGTAATGAATGGTAAAGAAGATATAGCGGAGTATGAAATACATCGAAATATTGCGCTGAAAAAGCGGAACTATTCCTTAAACCTTGGAGAAACGTGTTCATCAAAGTTTGATGCTTTCTTGAATAAAACGATGGATAAATTGGAATCACATATGCCAAAGTTTGAAAGAAGCGAAAGTCAACAACTGATGATGAAAGAGATATATACGGCGTTAAGAGATTCTCGTTTTTCACTAATTGAAGCCGGTACAGGAACAGGAAAGACTCTTGCATATTTGCTTCCTAGTCTTTATTTTGCAAAGAGAAAAGAAGAACCTGTCATTATAAGTACACAAACGGTACAACTCCAACAACAAATATTAGAAAAAGAAATACCGTTATTACAAAAAATAATGCCATTTTCATTTGAGGTAGCTCTTCTTAAAGGAAGAAAGCATTATCTTTGCTTACACAAATTTGAGTATGCTTTACAAGAGGAAGAAAAAAATTATGATATGGCACTTACGAAGGCGAAGATATTAGTTTGGCTATTGCAAACTGAAACGGGTGATCAAGACGAATTAAATATTCCTGAGGGCGGAAAGTTACTTTGGAATCGTATTTGTAGTGATGCGTATAGTCCAGGCGGTATGCAAAGTAATTGGTTTAGTCGTTGTTTTTACCAGCGAGCGAAGAATAAAGCTTTATTTGCAGATATCGTTATCACAAATCATGCGTTATTATTTCAAGATTTTTCAAGTGAAGAACCGCTGTTTGCTTCATGCGAACATATTATTTTTGATGAAGCTCACCATATTGAAGAAGCTGCGAGTAGAACATTGGGTGAACAGTTCTCTTGTATGTATTTTCAATTGGTTATATCTCGTCTTGGGACGCTAGAAACAGAAGATGTACTCTCCAAAGTATATAAAATGATGAAAAAATCAGAGCAAGCATCTCGTTCAACTTTCCGTATGATAAGTTATAGTTTGAAGGAACTTAAGTTTGATGCGGATGAACTCTTCCAAATGTTACGTACTTTTATATTTAAACAAACAAAGCAAGAACAAGGAACGAATAATATGCCGCTCATCTATAGGTATAACGCAGAACTAGAAAAAGGTAAGTTGTGGGATAGTATCGTTGAATTAACAAATCGTTTTATATATGAATTAAGAAGGGTAGTAACTGCTCTTGAGAAGCAAGTGGATATATTGCAAAGTAAGTTAGAATGGGAGATGCATGTTGTAACAGGTGAATTTATGCATTTAATTGAGTTGCTGAGAAAGATGGCAGAATCATTACAGTTACTCGTATTAGAAAAGAATTCGTATGTAACTTGGATGGAGACTGAAACGAAAGGGACGATTCATTCAACAGTTCTATATGCACAGCCTGTTCATATTGGTGAAAGATTTGCTGATGAATTCTTAACAGAAAAAAAGAGTGTTATTTTTACATCCGCAACACTAACAGTTAACGATACGTTTGATTATATAAAAGAGGAACTTGGTTTACATGATTTCGCTCCAAATACTTTAAAGGTTCCATCGCCATTTCGTTATGATGAACAAATGAAATTAATGGTTTCAACGGATGTACCTTTTATTAAGCAAGTAAGTAATGAGCGATATATTGAATCTGTATCGGAACATATTGCAAAGATAGCGAAAGCCACAAAGGGCAGAATGCTTGTTTTATTCACTTCGTATGAAATGTTAAAAGAAGCGTATGCGAATTTAAAAAATAATGATGAATTAGAGGGTTATTTATTACTCACACAAAGTGTGAATAATAAAAGTCGAAGCCGTTTAATTCGAAAGTTTCAAGAGTTCGACAAATCAATTTTATTAGGGACGAGCAGTTTCTGGGAAGGGATAGATATTCCAGGAGATGCCTTAAGTTGTCTTGTTATTGTCCGTCTACCATTTACGCCGCCTCATCAGCCGATGATGGAAGCGAAAGGTGAGTGGCTAAAAAATCAAGGTGAGGATGTATTCGCTAAATTAGCGCTGCCACAAGCAATATTACGTTTCAAACAAGGATTCGGCCGCTTAATTCGAACGAATACAGATACAGGAACGGTAGTAGTGTTAGATCGTCGTTTGACGAGTTCTTCCTATGGAAAACGATTTCTACAATCGATCCCTAACGTACCTCTTTATGAAGGACCATTAGAAGAATTATTAGTACAATTAGAAGAACCATCAAATGAATAAAAATGGAAGAAAAATACGCCTGAAGTATTTATAAACTTCAGGCGTAAAAAATGTGGGTAGGAGGAATTTTATTTTTCTTACTTCTTGTATACAAAATGTGTTGGTTTTCGACTTGAAACCTTTTTTTGCTGTACATGTCCTGCTATAATAGATGGGTGATGAAGCAGGGGTTGTAAAGAATGTACTCTTATTGTAACCGCATTGCGTTCTTCTATAATTAGAAATTTTTGTGTAACGGAGGAGTTTTTTCATGGAGAAGAAAATCGAAGTACTATCAACGACGCGTATTAAATATTCGTCTGATTTGTATAAAATTGTTGATAGTTTGAATCGTACGTTAAAAGAGCAGGACCTCATGTTCGGACTAGCATTAGACGAAAAAGATAAAGAAACAGCTGTATTTACGATTTACAGAACGTAGTGATACAATGAAAAAGTGGATCTTTGCAATCATTATTGTTATCGTTGCTAGCGGAATATATGGGGCGTATGTTTATAATAAAGCAATGGGGAAGAAAATTCCAAAAGAGTCGAAATTTGTAGAAATTGCTAAAGAAAAAGCAAAGCTTACAAAGGTGAAATCTGTTGATTATTACAACGGAAAATCTGCATATATAGTCGTGCAAGGTACAGATGAAAAGGGAGAACAACTTATCGTTTGGGTGCCGGAGAAAAAAGGGGATACTGTAGTAAGGAAAAAGAGCGAAGGTATTTCTGAAAAAGAGGCTATACAAAGAACATTAGAACAAGTCGGCAATGAAAGTAAGGAATCAAAAAGTAAGCCGAAAGAGATTATGAAAGTGAAATTAGGCTTTGAAAATGATGTACCACTATGGGAAGTTACATATATTGATGATGACAATCGTTATAGTTATTACTATCTTGAATTTAAAGATGGAAAATTTTTAAGACGATATAGCATTGAAAAATAGATGTAGGGGGAACTACAAATGAAATTAGCAAAGCGAGTAGCTGCTTTAACACCGTCTTCAACTTTAGAAATTACAGCAAAGGCACAAGCATTAAAAGCAGAGGGTCATGATGTAATTGGATTAGGGGCAGGGGAACCTGACTTTAATACACCAGAGCATATTATGGATGCTGCACATAAAGCGATGTTAGAAGGGCATACGAAGTATACACCAACAGGTGGACTACAATCGTTAAAACAAGAAATTGTGAAGAAATTTACTCGCGATCAAGGTATTGCGTATGATCCATCTGAAATTATTGTATGTAATGGCGCAAAGCATGCATTATATACATTATTCCAAGTATTACTTGATGAGGGAGATGAAGTTATCATTCCAACTCCTTACTGGGTAAGCTATCCAGAGCAAGTAAAGCTTGCTGGCGGTAAGCCGGTTTATATAGAAGGTTTAGAAGACAATGAGTACAAAATTACAGCAAAGCAGCTGCGTGAGGCAATTACAGAGAAAACGAAAGCAGTTATTATTAATTCACCGAGCAATCCAACAGGAATGATTTATAGCAAAGAAGAATTACAACAGCTTGGAGAAGTATGTTTAGAACATGATATTTTAATCGTTTCTGATGAAATTTATGAAAAATTAATTTATGGTGGCGTAGAATATACTTCAATTGCCCAGCTTTCTAATGCATTAAAAGAACAAACACTTATTATTAATGGTGTATCTAAATCTCATTCTATGACAGGATGGCGTATTGGATATGCAGCAGGAAATAAGCAGCTTATTAAAGCGATGACGAACTTAGCGAGTCATAGTACGTCAAACCCTACTTCAATCGCTCAATACGGCGCAATTGCGGCATATGCAGGCTCACAAGAACCTGTGGAAACAATGCGTCAAGCCTTTGAAGAGAGATTAAACATCATTTATGATAAATTAATTCAAATCCCTGGCTTTACTTGTATTAAACCGCAAGGTGCATTTTACTTATTCCCTAACGTAAAAGAAGCTGTAGCTTTATCAGGATATGCAACGGTTGATGATTGGGCAAAGGCTCTATTAGAAGAGGAAAAAGTGGCTCTTGTACCAGGTACAGGATTTGGTGCTCCAAATAATGTTCGTTTATCATATGCGACATCTCTTGAACAAGTAGAGAAAGCATTAGAACGTATCCATACATTTATGAAAAGTAAAGTGCAAGCTTAATTTTATATTTCATTCATGTAATATAAAAAACCTCCCTATTGATGGGGAGGTTTTTTTGACGAATTGTGGCAAAAAGAAATAGCTAAAGGTGTGTTATACTAGAGAGCGAGGTGTTTGGTGATGAAAAAGAAAATGATGCTACAGTGGTTTGAGCAGGGAAGCATTGCAATTCCAAAATTGCTTATGATGCATTATAAAAAATTAGGTTTAAATGAGACGGAATTTATGGTTGTACTTCATGTACACACATTTTTAGAATCAGGTAATTCGTTTCCGACTCCTTCAGAGATTTCTGAACGGATGACGATAACGGAAATGAAATGTATGGAAGTAATTCAAGCGTTGATTCAAAAAGGTTTTTTATCACTAGAAGGTGGACAAAGATCAGAAGCGATGATGTGCGAAAGTTATTCTTTACAACCGTTATGGGAAAAAATATTACATTTCTTAATGGATGAATCAATAGAGGAAGAGCAAAAAGAAAAAAAACAGCTGCAAGTAAATTTATATACAGTATTTGAAAAAGAATTTGGAAGACCACTTTCGCCGTTCGAATGTGAAACGTTAGGAATGTGGGAGGACCAAGATCAACATCATCCAAATTTAATTCAAGCGGCTCTTAGAGAAGCTGTAATGAGTGGGAAACTAAATTTCCGATATATTGATCGTATTTTATTTGAGTGGAAAAAGAATGGAATTAAAACGGTAGATCAGGCTCAAAATCAAGGTCAAAAATTTAGAGCGAATCAACAAAGAGCACAACAAATGACAAAACAAGAGACGAAATTTACTGGAAAAGTGCCTTTTTATAATTGGTTGGAGCAGTAATATAGGAGGAGAAATATGCTTAACAAAACGCAAATCCGTTATTGTTTAGACACAATGGCGGATATGTATCCAGAAGCGCATTGTGAATTGGTTCATGATAATCCATTTGAACTTGTAATCGCGGTGGCGTTATCTGCACAATGTACAGATGTACTTGTAAATAAAGTGACAAGAAATTTATTTCAAAAATATAAAACACCAGAAGATTATTTAAGTGTTTCTCTAGAAGAATTACAACAAGATATACGCTCTATCGGATTGTATAGAAATAAAGCAAAAAACATTCAAAAATTATGCCGAATGTTATTAGATGACTATAATGGGGAGGTACCGAGCGATCGAGATGAACTTACGAAATTACCCGGTGTAGGAAGGAAAACAGCGAATGTTGTAGTTTCCGTAGCGTTTGGGATTCCTGCAATTGCTGTTGATACACATGTGGAGCGAGTGAGTAAACGATTAGCGATTTGTAGATGGAAAGATTCTGTGTTAGAAGTAGAAAAAACGTTAATGAAGAAAGTACCGATGGATGAGTGGGGGGTTACGCATCATCGTATGATTTTCTTTGGACGTTATCATTGTAAAGCACAACGACCGCAATGTGAGGAGTGCAGACTGTTAGAAGTATGTCGTGAAGGAAAGAAGCGAATGAAGGTGAAATAAGGGATGGAGCGAGTTATAGAAATACCGAAAGAATTTCACTGCTTACCATTTTTTAAAGAAAGCGTAAATTCAATTGAGTATCATACAGACGAGTCTTTTGAAGAAATAATACAAAATACTTACTTTATATTTGATATTGAAAGACAGTATGAGCCATGGAAGGAAATTGAAAACAGTATTCCAGCGATGTTGAATGTATGGAAAAATAAGCATGAAGACATTGCTATACTGTTTCGAAATAGAAATAAGCAAGAGGCTGAGGGGCCAATGATTCTTTTTGCAGCTCACTTGTTATCGGTTGTCTATTGGCTAAATGAGCAACCTGTTCATAGTTTGAATGAAATGCAAATAAATACGAATAAATTAAAAGTGCAACCTGTTAATTTTATGGAAAGATATTCATTCATAATAAAGAAACCGAGTAATTATCATTCTTATATTCAATTAGCGCAGTTGTATATCGAAATAGAAAAGCTATATGTAAAGAAAATGATAACAAAAAAGAAGTCCGCTTCTCGTTAAGAGAAACGGACTTCTTTTTTGTTTATTAGGACTCTGTTGTAATAACAGTACCGTCTGCGTGAGGTGTATCTCCTCCGGTATTTTGATGTTGCTGTTCTTGTTGTTTCTTAGCTTCTTCTTCAGCTTTTTTCTTGGCCTCTTCTTCAGCTTTCTTCTTGGCTTCTTCTTCAGCTTTTTTCTTAGCTTCTTCTTCAGCTTTTCTTCTAGCTTCCTCATCAGCTTTCTTTTGAGCCTCTTCTTGCTGTTTACGTTGTTGTTCTTGTTGCTGTTCTTGTTGTTTCTTAGCCTCTTCTTCAGCTTTTTTCTTAGCTTCGTCTTGTTTTACTTTATCTTCATTAGCCTTTTTCTGGGCTTCCTCATCAGCTTTTTTCTTAGCTTCTTCATCGGCTTTTTTCTTAGCCTCTTCTTCAGCTTTTTTCGCATCTGGAGTTCCGCCAGGCGCAGTGAAGGATGCACCAACTGCTGGGCTTGTGCCAGTGCCTTTTTTCGCTACTACAGAGAAGCTGTAAGTAACACCTGGTTTAATACCACCAAGAGTAGCTGTCGTACCACTTATTGATAGGCTACCACTTGAACCGTCAGTTGCTTTATAGCTGGCTGCATATGCATCAACTTCTGCTGGTCCAGACCAGTTTAGTGTAACTGTGCTAGCGCCATCGAAAGTGACATTCAGACCACTAGGGGCATCTACTTTAATTTCTTTAATTGCATCTTTTTTCGCACCTTTTACGTATAGTTCTCCGTTTATTTCTTGAACAGAAGAAGGACGTTCAAAGCGTGATTTATCTGTAGCGAATTTGCTCATCATTACTTGGAACATTTGCTGTGCAATTTTAGTATAACGATCACTAATGTAGTTTTCTGGACCGTTCTTTACGTAACCCGTCCATACAGCCATCGTATATTGTGGTGTATATCCAGCGAACCAGCTATCCCTGTTTGCATCAGCTGGAATGCCGTATTTCTTTAAATCTTTTGCATCAAAGTTTTGCGTTCCAGTTTTACCTGCTACGTCAACACCTGAAACATATGCTGTTGGTCCTGTACCACCAGAACCAGGTTTTACTACGTCACGAAGAACGTCAGTTACCATGTAAGCTGTGTAGTCTTGCATAGCACGTTGTTCCTTCGGTTTAAAGCTTTTCTTTTTCCCGTCCGGGAAGATTACTTCTTTTACGAAATGAGGTTTATTATACACGCCGTTATTACCAAACGTTGCATATGCACCTGCTACTGCTAATGGAGAACTATCGTTACTACCAATTGCAGTAGATTCATGTACTCCATCTTCAAATGTCATGCCTAAACCTTCAGCAAACTCTTTTGATTTATTAAGCCCAACTGTTTGAGCTGTTTTTAAAGCCGGAATGTTTAATGACTTCTTCAATGCTTCACGAAGTGAAACGTCACCTTTAAAACTTCCTGTAGCATTTTTAATCTTTGTGCCATCAGAATAAGTATATTCAGAGTCATTTAATTGATGATAAGTAGACCACTGAAGATTCTCAATCGCTGGACCGTAGTCGAAAATAGGTTTCATTGTTGAACCAACTTGGCGTTTTAAATTAGTTGCCATATTATGACCTTTGAAAGTGGACTTATTTTCTTTACGTCCAGCACCAATTGCTCGAACTTCTCCAGATTGTGTATCCATAAATACGAATGACCCTTGGAATTGATCGTTTGGATACTTAATAAGATTTCCATCCATAATTTTTTCAGCGTAATCTTGAGCATCTTGATCAAGTGTTGTATGAATCGTTAAACCATCTGAACCGATATTTACATCAGGATATTCTTTTTCAACTTCTGTTACAACCGCATCTAAAAATGCTTGATACTTCATCTCAGTTACTTCTGAAGACGGTTGAAGGCCTTCTGTTACTGGGATCTTAACGGCGTTATTCATTTCTTCTTTTGTTATATAACCATGTCGATTCATTAATGACAATACGACATTACGACGATTTGTTGCTCGTTCAACATTTTCCTTTTTTGTTGGATCATAAATGTTTGGACCTTGGGGTAAACCAGCGAGCATAGCAGCTTCATGTAATTGCAAGTCTTTTAAATCTTTACCATAATATTTTTGCGCTGCTGTCGCAATACCATATGAACGGTTACCTAAATTAATCTTATTTAAGTACATTTCTAAAATCTCATGTTTAGAGTATTGTTGCTCTAATTTATAAGATAAGTACCATTCTTGTACTTTTCTCTTAGCGGTTTTATCCATCGTTAGAAAATAGTTCTTAACGACTTGCTGTGTAATCGTACTACCACCTTGGGAACCGAAACCACCAGTGACATTTTCCATAACTGCTTTTGTAGTTCGTTTAAAGTCAATTCCATTATGATCATAGAAACGCGAATCCTCAGTTGCAAGGAATGCATTTTCAACTACTTTTGGAATTTGATCATAAGTAACATGCGTTCGTTTTTCAGCACCGTATTCATAGAAGAAATTTCCGTTTTTATCAAGAAACTTTGTTGATAAAGGATTAACAAGTTTGGATTTATCTAATTTTGGAGCGTCCTTTACCATAACAAAGAAAGCGGAAACGCCGGCTACAAGACCAACGATACCAAGAAGTAGACAACCTATAAGGAATTTCTTGAAAAAGGAGCCTTTTTTCTTTGGTTTTTCTTCTTTATTTGTTTTTTTCTCTTGATTTTTTACATGATTTCGTTCTGTACGAGAACGATAATTATCTGACATTATACTTTCTCCTACCTTTCATTCTCTCCCCCAAAAGTCGAAAAAAGAGCCTTAGTGATGACTCTATCACGAAAAATAAACCGTGTCTAGTACACGGATATAGTCAATCCGAGGGTGATAACCGCATGATAATAAGGATCCATGCTCTTCTATTTCTTCTTTCGTAATCGACTTGCGTCCACCTGTATTTTGACGATTCCAAAATGCAATAATATGTTTTGCATCTAATAAATAAAATTCATCAAAAAGTGTAAATTTAATAATGACAAATGCAATTCCATTATGAGCAACCACTTGCTTCATATGTTCTATTTGATGAAGGTGGAAGTTTTGAAGTGGGAAACTAGTTTTATTTTTTGTTTCCTTTGCTTCAAAATCGATGTATTTCCCTTTGTATACACCGTTGTAATCTGTCGTAGAAGGTTGTTTAAAATACGCTTCTTTTACCACTGCAGCACTTCGAGCGGGGTAATCTACTTTTACAATTTGAAGAGGTGTAGGCTTTTTATGTACACATGCAATATTATGGGTTAAGTAATATTGATTTGTTTCATTCAATTCCTCTTCAAGGGACATACCTCTATTACTATAAGTATGTGTTTTTATAGGTGTTTTTTGAGGTTGTGAAGCTTGATTATACCTTTTTCCATTTGGGTAACGAATGGTCATAGTGTGTCCACTCCCAACTTGCTAAGAATTACTTACAAAGGTGATTATATCAAAAAATGAAAAAAGATGTGACCTTTTTGATGAAAGGTATGATGACTTATTTATGTTTACATGGAATGATTATATGAAAATTAAACAAAATCGAGAAAAAAATTTTTGTACAGAGAAAGAAAAAGCGATCATTCGCAATATTAAAAAGAAAACAGAAATAGCTAATGTGGACAATATTTCTCGGACACAATCTTATCAAGAATATTATTTAAGAAATAGTGAAATCAGGTGGGCCTTTTTAGCGAGTATGGTTTCGAGAAATGCGGGATGGAATATGACTGATTTAGAAGGGAGATATTATGCCACTGTATTACCTGAAACGGTAAAAAAACATTTATTTCTTCTGTACGAACAAGCTAATTGGATTATTTTCTTAGATGCATTTCCTCAGCTATTATTGTATGAGGAAAGTAAGAAGAGACGGGCACCTCTCTTTCATTTGTTGCAATATTTCAGCGTATCAATTTTTATGGAAAAAGAATGGTTACTTTTCTGGGAAAGAAGAGATATGAATAGGCTTATGACGGCGCTTATTATAAATGAACAAAATAAAATTCAAAAACCAGTCATTGAGAACACATATTTTAAAAAACATGTATTCCATACTGCACTTTTTAAAGTACAAGAAAGATTTCATATTAGTGCAGTTATCTTCCCAACAATTGAAGGGAGGATGTATGGATTTTCGGTTTATCAATTTGAAACGTTACAACAGCGTATAGAACTAGGAAAAAGATTAGCATGGTTATTGTTTCATCCAATTTATAATGGTTCGTTTTATAAGTTTGCATTGCAAACTACACATACTGGGTCTAGAGAAGATTATGAAGTTTACGCACAGGAAACTCGAAAGTCTTATACGCCAACACTTAGAGATATTTATCCTGTTATTTTACATGAAGAAATAAAAATGAGAGATTGGTTTTGTGCAAATATGAAAATGAATGTGCTATTTGTACTTGAAGAACCTAAAGAGGAAGTTAATATAACAGAATGGTATAGAAGAAAGAGAGAACAAATCTATAGGCTATCTATCGTAAATCGTTTTGCTAAAAGGATGGATGAGTTCATGATATAATAAAAAAGAAGTCCCGTCTTCCATTTTGAAGACGGGACTTCTTAATTTGAAACAATCCTGCTATGCGTGCTGCAACTTTAATTTCAAAACGTAATGCTAGTAGGAGATTAAGGATGATTTGAAATCTACCTGTTCGTAATAAAGTCTCGCTTTATGTAGCAGGGAAGTTTGGACCATCTAGCTTTGGATTGCCAGTCTCAGGTTTATTTTGTTGTTTGTTTTGGTTTTTCTTTTTTTCATTTTTGTTCTTTGCCATTGTAATACACCTCCTTTTTGTATTGTTACCATTTCTATAAATGACATACGAAATGATTTCTTTGACGAATAACAACTAGTTTTGTCATGTGGGCAGGAGTGGTGAATCATTCGGCGAAATTACATGACAAAGGAAAAGCAAAGAAGGAGGCGTTTTGTATATGGCGATGGTTCAGAAGGAAGATGTAATGAAAAAAATGGATCAAATGTTAAGTTCTCTCGATTTGCTGGAAATGAATATAGGGATTAGAATGAATCATGCATTAAAGGATGCGAGTGAAAAAATATGCAATAAGATAGAAATAACAGAAATGCATATTGAACATATGGAAAATAAATTAGTGCATCACGAAGAAAAAGGGAATTGGGTAAAGACATTTCAAAACGTCGTAGTGAGTGCATAATAAGGTGGGAAAGAAATGAAGAATGAAGCATTAATACAGTCTTCAGAAAAACTCATGCAGTATAATAATGAAGCGAATGTAAAAAAAAGAGAACTGATTGAATACGATTTTTATAAGGATATGAAACCGTTTGTAGATATGGTAGATGAGGAATTAGAGAAGTGGAAAGAATTAGCTTATACGTGGATTAAAGAAGAAAAGCCAAAGTATATACATGTACAGCAAATTGATCAAGTATACGATAATTTACAAACGAATGTGTTACAATGCTTTGTAAATAAAGGTAAAGGTAAACGATTCTTTGAAACACACCAAGCCGTTTCGTATACTTTGCAAAATATAGTTGAGCAATGTAAATAACAAGAGGGAGAACCCTCTTGTTATTTTTATGCTTCTGTCATTGTTGTAGGTTTTGTTGCGCCGTTTATTTCTAATTCTTTTATTAATGTTCGATAATCTGATATGCATATTTTTCCTTCGAGATACCAATGTCTCGCAAAGTCTAATAATTCATTTGCATTCTCTGTGCAATACCCCTTTTTTTGAGAAAACGCTTGTTTTAAATCCCCTAATACCATGTTGATTCCTCCCCCATGAGAATCTTCTTCTTAATTATCATAGCATGGAAGGGTTTTCTTTTTTAATTTTTTAAAAATTTAAACTTCCGACAAAAATAGACAGATACTCCATCACACATATTATTTTATAGGTACATATTATATATGTAGAAACTTATGTAAAGGAGGAGAGAATGCATGTTTCAACAATCTAACGTATATCAGCAAACGTATCCATATGCACAGCAAAATATGTACCAATATAATACGGATACATATTTACGGTATAATATGTATCCTTTCGAGCCTTATTATGGAAATCAAAATTATTATCAACCGTTTGAAGTGTCATTTATGAATCAAGCTCAACAACAGCAGCAACCTTATGTAAATCAGGCCCAACAACCACAACAGCAGCAACCTTATGTGAATCAAGCTCAACAATCACAAGCTCAGCAACCATACATGAATCAACAACAGCAGCAGCCTTATATGAATTCACAATATTATATGCCACCACAAGCGCCCTATGCTAATCAACAAGGGATGTTTTATCCACCAAAACAACCGTATCCGACGCAGAGTAAACAAAAGCAACAACAGCCAAGTCAGTTTTCTAGTTTTGTTTCTCAATTTAAAACATCAGATGGTAACTATGATGTAAATAAAATGATGAACACAGCTGGCCAGATGATGAATGCGATGAATCAGGTGACAGGTATTGTAAAGCAAGTTGGAGGCTTCTTTGGTAAGTAATGTTGAAGGGTTGTCTATGAAAGTATTGTATATGAAATAAAGGACTAGACAAATTTCCTTGTAATAAATGGGTATATATAACAAACGGCTTTCTCTCTTTTCTCATACTGTAAAGTGTAATCAGATTTTTTTAACGAGAGAGGAGAGAAAAAAACTATGCATCATTGTCATCCTTGTTTTGGAGGGCATAAGCCTGTAGGACCTATTTGTACAACTGCTCCTGTCGTTCATCCGACGAAACAATGCGTAACACACTCTTTTTCAACAACGGTGGTGCCACACATTTTCCCAACACATACAACACATGTACATCATCAACAAATTAAAAACCAAAACTTCTTCCCACAAACAAATTCAAATGTAAATGTTGTGGACCCAATCGACCCAGGATTCGGCGGTGGATGTGGACCGTGTGGCCATGGTCATCATCACCACGGTCATCAAATATCTCCATTTGGGCCAGGACCGAATGTATCACCGTTTGGACCAGGACCAAATGTATCACCGTTTTTACCAAACAATGTATCACCAGTAGGTCCAAATATCGGACCAAACGTTGGTGGAATATTTAAAAAGTAAATGATATGTTAGAACTAGCGAAATGCTAGTTCTTTTTTTGTAATTGGAGTGTTGATATGAAAGTTATTGCAGTAACAGGATATAAGCCATTTGAACTTGGAATATTTAAAAATGATCATCCAGGGGTGGAGTGTATAAAAAAGGCATTACACCGCAAATTAACCACTTTTGTAGAAGATGGTTTAGAGTGGGTTATAATAAGCGGCCAGTTAGGTGTAGAATTATGGGCTGCTGAAGTTGTTTTTGAAATTCAAGTAGAATATCCAGACTTAAAATTAGCGGTATTTACTCCGTTTTTAGAACAAGAAGAAAATTGGAAAGAAGATAATCGTGAATATTACGAATTTATTCTTTCTCAAGCAGACCATGTTGATAGTATCACGAAACGGAAGTATGAAAGCCCAGAACAATTTAAATTAAAAAATCAATTTTTTATTGAAAAAAGTGATGCGCTTTTAGCGGTATATGATGAAGAAAAACCAGGAAGTCCCAAATATATTGTAGAAGCAGCAAAGAAAAAAGGGGAAATAGAAAATTATCACAGTTATTTCATTCTTTTTTCTGATTTACAAGATATAATAGAAGAGGAACAGTGGAATAATGCAGAGTAATATGTAATATAGTACTCGTATATATGATTGACAAAAAGCATTGTTTCTGAAAAAATTTAGTTAATGAAAGTTTTGGTAAAAATTTGAGGTGAAGAAAATGATTTCGGATAAAATTAAATTAACAGCGAAAGATATTTTAGAAAAAGAATTTAAAACAGGTATGAGAGGTTATCAGCAAGAAGAAGTAGACAAGTTTCTTGATATGATCATTAAAGACTATGAAGCTTTCCACAAAGAGTTTGAGCAATTAAAGCAACAAAATGCTCGTTTAAAGCGTGAATTAGAGGAACAAAAACTAGCAGTAACGCAAGTTCCACAACAACCTGTACAAACACCAGTTGCACAACCGGTTTATAACAACACGAATACGGATATTTTAAAACGCTTATCTAACTTAGAAAAAGCTGTATTTGGAAGTAAGTTATACGAATGATGTAAGGTGGGAAAAGGTTTAAGCGTTTTACATAGAAAAAAACGTTGCAAAATCTTTTTGTTTCCACTATACTAATGGATGTCATAACGTTTGGGTAATCGCTGCAACGCCAACGTTGTAGAGGAAAGTCCATGCTCGCACGGCCTGAGATGGCTGTAGTGTTCGTGCCTAGCCAATTCATAAGCTAGGGTATTCTGGCTGTAAGGCTGGTTTAACGGCAGGGAAAAAACCTAAGTCCTTTCGGATATGGTTTGACTACCTTTAAAGTGCCACAGTGACGAAGTCCTTGAAGAAATGATAGGAGTGGAACGAGGTAAACCCCACGAGCGAGAAACCCAAATAATGGTAGGGGAATCTTTTCCAAGGAAATGAACGACGGGAAAGGACAGGTTTTATAACCTGTAGATAGATGATTGCCACCGGAGTACGAGGCGTGGGCCGTTTGTAGTACAAAGGAACAGAACATGGCTTACAGAACGTTATGAACCAACTATGAAATAACTCAGCTCTCCTTTGTTAGAGGAGGGCTTTTTATTTGTATGAAGTTATAAAGTATGAGTTAAAATGGTTAATGAGAAAATTTTTCGTAAAATGTAATGATTAATAGGACCAATTGCTATTAATTATTGTTTGAATATACATAAGAGGTGAATGCAAATGGGAAAAGTTACTTTAATTGCAACAGCGGCAATGGGTATTGAAGCGTTAGTTGCCCGAGAAGTTCGCGATCTTGGTTATGAATGTCAAGTAGAAAACAGCAAAGTAACATTTGAAGCAGATGAAAAGGCGATTTGTCGCACGAATTTATGGTTACGCACTGCGGACCGTGTAAAAATTAAAGTTGGCGAATTTAAAGCAACAACATTTGATGAGCTATTTGAAAAAACGAAAGCATTAAACTGGGGAGATTATATTCCAGAGAATGGCGAGTTCCCTGTTATCGGTAAATCTTTAAAATCTGAATTATTCAGTGTTTCGGATTGCCAACGTATCGTTAAAAAAGCTGTCGTTGAAAAATTAAAAACAACATATAAACGTACAACTTGGTTTGAAGAAGATGGTCCGTTATTCCGTATCGAGATTGCAATGCTCAAGGATATTGCAACATTAACAATTGATGCGAGTGGTGTTGGACTTCATAAACGTGGATACCGTATGGATCAAGGGGAAGCTCCGTTAAAAGAAACATTAGCTGCGTCTTTAATTAAATTAACAAACTGGAAGCCAGATCGTCCATTTGTTGATCCGTTCTGTGGATCAGGTACAATTCCAATTGAAGCAGCATTAATTGGACAAAACATTGCACCAGGATTTAACCGTGGTTTCGCATCTGACGAGTGGGGCTGGGTAGGTAAACAAAACTGGCGTGAAGCTCGTCAAGAAGCTGAAGATTTAGCGAACTATGATCAACGATTACAAATCATTGGATCAGATATTGATCATCGTATGATTCGAGTTGCTCAAGATAACGCAGAAGAAGTGGGCTTAGGCGATTTAATTACATTTAAACAAATGCAAGTAAAAGATTTCACAACAAAAGAGGATTATGGCTACGTTGTAACGAATCCTCCATACGGAGAACGTTTAAGTGAAAAAGCACTCGTTGAACAACTGTATAAAGAAATGGGACAAGTATTCCGCCCGTTAGATACATGGTCAGCGTATGTATTAACAAGCTACGAAGCATTTGAGAAGTGTTACGGAAAAGATGCGTCGAAGAAGCGTAAACTGTTTAACGGATTTATCCGTACAGATTACTACCAATACTTCGGAAAACGTCCACCGCGTAATTCATAGTATAAAACTCCTCCAGCGCGCATATACTGGCTATTATGTAATGCGTAAAGGAGGAAGTGATATGGATAATTTCCAATTATCAATGATTCAAAAAGCTATTCACCGTACGTATGATGAGCTCGGAAAAGAAGTGGATAGTCAAGGTGCGATTGTAGATGAAATACAAAAAGCACAAGAAGAATATTTGTCAGCTCTTTCACATGAAACAGCGATTGATAAACGGTATTTAAAGTCATTAATATAGAAGAAAATTTTCCTTTTTCGAAAGGAAAATTTTTTTTCGTGAATTTCTATGTATTGTAACAGGGGAAAGCAAATGCATACATATGCGTAGCAGTTGCTATTATCTTTTTATAGAAAAACTTTTTGGTTGGAGGCTAAGGATGTTTACTGAGAAGAGATTACCATTTGAAGTAGGAAAACAAGATAATTTTTATGATAAGTTGAATGAGTGGATTGGAGATGTGTTTTACGACATCCTTCCGGAAAAAGGCTTTGAAGAGCGTGATGAACAAATTTTTATGGCGTTTCAGTTAGAACGCGCTTTCCAAGAAAAGAAAGTTATGTTCGCAGAAGCTGGTGTAGGAACAGGGAAAACAATTGTATATCTTCTATATGCAATTTGTTACGCGCGTTATACTGGGAAACCAGCTATTATTGCTTGTGCAGATGAAACGTTAATTGAGCAGCTTGTGAAAGAAGAAGGGGACATCGCTAAGTTATCTGAAGCATTAGGGCTATCTGTTGATGTAAGGCTTGCAAAATCAATGGATAATTATTTATGCTTACGTAAACTTGAAGATGTTATGAGTGGACGAGCTCCAGAAGTAATTGAAGACGTATATTATGAGTTACCACAGTTTGTATTCGATCATGGTACGATGCAAAACTTTACTCACTATGGTGACAGAAAAGAATTTCCACTTTTAAATGACGAAGAATGGTCAAAAGTAAATTGGGATTACTTCCAAGATTGCTTTACTTGTGATTCTCGTCATCGTTGTGGACAAACTCTTTCTCGTGAACATTATCGTAAAGCAGCAGATTTAATTATTTGTTCTCAAGATTTCTATATGGATCATATTTGGACGTACGATGCTCGTAAGCGTGAAGGACAAATTCCGTTATTACCAGAAAGTAGCTGCGTTGTATTCGATGAAGGACATCTTGTAGAATATGCAGCTCAAAAAGCTTTAACATACCGTTTAAAGCAAACGATGATGGAGCAACTTTTAACGAGATTGCTACAAAACGATATTCGTGAGGAGTTTGCACATTTAGTAGAAGAAACAATTTGGCAAACAGAGCGATTCTTTGATGTGTTACAAGAAAACAAAAAAGAAATTGCCGGTTCTGATCGTTTAGAAATTACTGTGACAGAAAAAGTAACAGCTGAAGCGAAACGACTTTATGCAAAAATCGGTGAAGTTGGAGATGCATTAGTATTCGAAAGTGAAATGCATACAGTAAACACGTATGATTTAAATATTGTTGATGAGCATTTAGATGTATTAGAACATTCACTTCGTCTGTTCATGCACGAGAAAAATGTAATTACTTGGGGTGAAGAAGGTGATGGTGCCTTCACGTTAGTGATTATGCCGCGTGCAGTTGAAGAAGTATTACAAGAGAAAGTGTTCTCGAAGAAAATACCGTATATTTTCTCTTCTGCGACATTATCGAACAATGATTCATTCGCGTTTACAGCTAATAGCCTAGGGATAAAAGATTACTTATCATTCTCAGTTGCTTCACCGTTTGATTACGAAGAGCAAATGGCAGTAAACTTACTATCGCATACGAAAGAAAATGAATGGGAAAGAAAGTGTCAATATACACTTGAAAATATACAAAAAACAAATGGACGTACGCTTGTATTATTCCGTACAACGCAAGAGCTTGCAGCGTTCAAAGAGTATGTAAGTAAGGAGCAAATGTCGGTTCCGTTCTTATATGAGGGAGATCAGGAAATTAGCCAGCTCGTTTCTCGTTTCCAAAATGAAGAAGAGACTGTACTTTGTGCGGTTCATTTATGGGAAGGTTTAGATATTCCTGGTTCATCATTATCACACGTTATTATTTGGTCATTACCATTCCCTCCAAACGATCCTGTGTTTGAAGCGAAACGTAAGCACGTAAATGATCCATTCTGGGATGTAGATGTACCATATATGATTTTACGACTTCGTCAAGGAATTGGGCGTTTAATTCGTACAAGTGAAGATAAAGGTGCTATATCAATCTTCTTATCTGATTCAGAAGATGAGAAAGTAGTTGCAGCTGTGAAAAATGTACTGCCAGTAGAAGGTAAAGAATTATAAGGAGAAGGCTTGGCGCTTGCCAAGCTTTTTTTCTATTATAAAAGGAATTTATGTTTCCGTGTCGAATTAAGTTTGAGGTAGAAAAAGGAGGCTTTTATACGATGACAGTTGCTACATATGAGGTAGAAAAACAATTTTTAACATACGTGAAGAAGATACAGAATTACGGAGAAGCATTAAGTTTAATGTTTTGGGATTTAAGAACAGGTGCACCAAAAAAAGGTGTAGATCAGCGTTCAGAAGTAATTGGTATGCTTTCGTCAGAAGTGTTTGCTATGTCGACTTCAGATGAGATGGGAAACTATTTAACAGAACTTGAAGCTTTAATACGTGAAGATAAACTTTCTGAAACGACAAAGAAAATGGTTGAAGAGTGTCGGAAAGAATATGATAGAAATAAAAAAATTCCACAAGCTGAATATGAGGCTTATGTGAAATTAGAAGCGAAAGCAGAGAGTGTGTGGGAAGAAGCTCGCGAAAAATCTGATTTCGAAATGTTCCGCCCGTACTTAGAAAAAATTGTTGAATTTAAAAAGAAATTTATTACATATTGGGGTTATGAAACATATAAATACAATACATTATTAGACATGTATGAGCCAGGTATTACAGTAGAAGTTTTAGATCACGTATTTGGTCAACTTCGTGAGCGTATCGTGCCGCTTGTAAAAGAAATCTCTGAGTCTAAAAAAAGATTAAAAACAAGTGCTTTATCGGAACAGTTTTCAAAAGAAAAACAAAAGAACTTTACATTAGAACTATTAAAGCAATTGAATTATGACTTTGAAGCAGGTCGTCTTGATGAAACAGTACATCCTTTCGAAATTACATTAAATAGAGGGGATGTTCGTATTACGACACGCTATGATGAAAAAGATTTCCGTATGGCTGTATTTGGAACAATTCATGAATGTGGTCATGCAGTATATGAACAAAACATTGCAGAACAATTTGAAGGTACACCACTTTGCAGTGGTACATCTATGGGTATTCACGAATCACAATCATTATTCTTTGAGAACTTTATCGGCCGTAATAAATCATTCTGGAAGAAAAATTATGATTTATTAAAAGAGTATAGCGATGGTCAATTTGATGATATGTCAGTCGATGAGTTTTATGATGCAATTAACGAATCGAAGCCGTCATTCATTCGTATAGAAGCAGATGAGCTTACATACCCGCTTCATGTTATGGTGCGTTATGAATTAGAGAAAGAATTATTTGATGGTACATTACAAGTGAAGGACTTACCAGCAGCTTGGAATGATAAGATGGAAGCATATTTAGGAATTCGTCCGGAAAATGATGCGCAAGGTGTATTGCAAGATGTTCACTGGGCTGGTGGCTCATTTGGATACTTCCCATCTTATGCGCTTGGTTACATGTATGCAGCGCAATTTAAGCAAAGAATGTTAAAAGACATTCCGAACTTTGATGCATTATTAGAAGAAGGAAACGTAACACCGATTCGTGAATGGTTAACAGAACATATTCACCAATATGGTAAAACGAAAAAGCCGCTTGAAATTTTAGAAGATGTAACAGGTGAAGGCTTAAATGCAAACTACTTAGCCGATTATTTAGAAGCGAAATATAGAGCGATTTATGAGTTGTAAAAAAAGAGCTGCTTAATTGCAGCTCTTTTTATTAAAGGGGATGATAGAATGGGTTATACATATACAGTAATGAAGCAAGAAGAAGCGGAGGAAATTGCGTATAACTGGCATTATGAAGGGAAATATTCTTTTTATGATATAGAGGCAGATGAAGAAGATTTAGCTGGATTTTTACATGGTGAGAGTAGAGGAAATCATACATTTTCTGTGAAGCAAAATGGCATTCTCATTGGTTTTTTTACTGTTTGTAAAATGAATGATGGAACGGTTGATATAGGACTTGGAATGAGACCTGATATAACTGGCAATGGATTTGGTTTACAGTTCGTGAATGCTGGACTAGCTTTTAGCAAAGAAAAATACGGATGCAAATATATAACACTATCAGTAGCGACATTTAATGAGAGAGCGATAAAAGTGTATAAAAGGGCGGGATTTGAAGTGGTTGGAACGTTTATACAGAAAACAAATGGTAGTTGTTTTGAGTTTTTGAAAATGAACTACATATGTAAACGTGATTAAAAAACAGAGGGATCTTCTGTTTTTTTATTTTGATTTAGAAATATATGATACATATTTTTTTACTTGTTGTAATTGAGGGTTTTGAAATTTTGGTAAAGGATGTGTATGATAGAAGTTTAGTAGCGAATAGTAGGTTTAGCAAGGAAAGGTAGAGGTAGTATGATTACAATTAAAACGAAAAATGAAATAGATTTGATGCATGAATCTGGAAAATTACTTGCTTCATGTCATAAAGAAATTGCGAAAATGATAAAGCCAGGTATAACGACGCAAGAGATTAATACGTTTGTTGAAATGTATTTAAAAAAGCATGGTGCCACATCTGAACAGAAAGATTACAATGGTTATCCATATGCGATATGTGCATCTGTAAACGATGAAATGTGTCATGCGTTTCCGGCCGATGTTCCTTTAACTGAGGGTGATATTGTAACAATTGACATGGTAGTAAACTTAAATGGGGGTCTTTCAGATTCTGCTTGGACGTATAGAGTTGGAAAAGTTTCTGATGAAGCAGAAAAGTTGTTGCTAGTAGCTGAGAATGCTTTATATAAAGGGGTTGATCAGGCGGTAATCGGTAATCATGTAGGAGACATTGGCTATGCAATTGAAAGTTATGTAACAAATGAAGGTTTTTCTGTCGCAAGAGACTTTACGGGACATGGAATCGGTAAAGAGATTCATGAAGAACCAGCAATTTTTCATTTTGGGAAACAAGGACAAGGGCCTCAGTTACAAGAAGGGATGGTGATTACGATTGAGCCGATTGTCAATGTAGGTATGCGATATTCGAAAGTAGATTTAAATGGGTGGACTGCACGAACGATGGATGGGAAATTATCAGCTCAATATGAGCATACACTTGCGATTACAAAAGATGGGCCAATCATTTTAACGAAGTTGTAATTGGAAATGAAAGAGTTTACAAAACTCGAACGAAAATAGTAGTTTTTAAAAATTCGTACGTGTTTTTTCGATAAATGCTTTTCAAAGTATAAAAAGTGCGTTATAATCCTTCTATAAAATAAATAGTTAGCTACACTCATATAATCGCGGGGATATGGCCTGCAAGTTTCTACCGAAGTACCGTAAATACTTTGACTATGAGTGAGGACGAATATAATTGCTTGTTTGGCATTCTTTTTTGCGAAACTCCAAAAGCGCGTCTCTCACTTGTAACGAGTGGTGGCGGCTTTTGGAGTTTTTTTATTGCATAAGAGGGGGAACAAACATGAAAGTATTACAAGAAAAGATTTTGAATGAAGGAAAGGTTTTATCTGGTGACGTATTAAAGGTGGATGCATTTTTAAATCACCAAATTGATCCAGTACTTATGCAAGAAATCGGAAAAGAATTTGCTAAACGTTTTAAAGAAGAGAACATTACAAAAATCGTGACGATTGAATCTTCAGGCATTGCACCATCTGTTATGGCTGCATTAGAGCTTGGTGTAAAAGTAATCTTTGCAAGAAAACGTAAATCGTTAACGTTACAAGATAATATGTACGTTGCAAACGTATATTCATTTACAAAACAAGAAACAAATGAAATTTCATTATCTCGAAATCATATTGATGAAAATGATCGCGTGCTAATCATCGATGACTTTTTAGCAAACGGTCAGGCTGCTTTAGGTTTAATGAGTTTGGTAGAGCAAGCAGGAGCAAGTATTGCAGGAATTGGAATTGTTATTGAAAAAGCATTTCAAGATGGAGGAAAGAAGCTTCGTGAACAAGGCGTTCGTGTTGAATCACTAGCAGAAATTGCATCACTTGATAACGGCACAGTTACATTTGTACAGCAAGAAACTGCGGAGGTGAAATAAACGATGAAGCAGCATCCATTTAAAATTGCATCGCTTGGTATGCAACATATGCTTGCAATGTATGCTGGAGCAATTATCGTTCCGCTTATTGTGGGCGGTGGACTTGGTTTAAATCAAAAAGAATTAACATATTTAGTCTCAATTGATTTATTAATGTGCGGCGTTGCAACAATTTTACAAGCATTATCAAATCGCTTTTTCGGTATTGGACTTCCCGTTGTACTCGGTTGTACATTTACAGCCGTTGGACCGATGATTGCGATTGGAAAACAATACGGTGTGTCTTCTATTTATGGAGCAATTATTGCTGCTGGGTTATTCGTTGTTATTTTTGCGAAATTATTTGGAAAGCTTGTAAAACTATTTCCACCTGTTGTAACAGGATCTGTTGTTACTGTAATTGGAGTTACACTTGTTCCAGCAGCAATTAATGATATGGCTGGCGGAGTAGGAAGTAAGGATTTCGGTAGTCTTGAAAATTTAGCATTAGCATTTGGTGTGTTACTATTTATCATCATTATGTATCGTTTCTTTGATGGATTTATTCGTTCAATCTCTATTTTACTAGGTCTATTGTTCGGTACAATCGTTGCAGCGTTTATGGGGAAAGTAAGCTTGCAAGCGGTTGGAGAGGCTGATTGGTTCCATGGTATTCAACCATTTTACTTTGGTACACCAACATTTGAATTAACACCAGTTATTACGATGATTCTCGTTGCTTGTGTAGGGATTGTGGAAGCAACGGGTGTATACTTTGCATTATCTGATATTTGCAATAAAAAAATCGGTGAAAAAGAATTAACAAAGGGCTATCGAGCAGAAGGATTAGCGATGGTGTTAGGTGGCATTTTCAACGCGTTCCCATATACAACTTACTCTCAAAACGTAGGACTTGTTCAATTAACTGGAGTAAGAAATCGCGTTATTATTTATACTTGCGGTGGTATGTTAATCGTTCTTGGATTCATTCCTAAAATCGCAGCTATTACAACAGTCATTCCGAAATCAGTACTTGGCGGTGCTATGCTCGCAATGTTCGGTATGGTAATGGCATATGGTATTAAAATGTTAAGTAGCGTTGATTTTGGCAAACAAGAAAACTTATTAATTGTTGCATGTTCTGTCGGAATTGGGCTTGGGGTTACAGTTGTTCCTACATTATTCTCACAACTTCCTGAAAACATTCGTATTTTAACAGATAACGGAATTGTACTTGGAAGTGCGTCAGCAGTACTTTTAAATATCGTATTTAATATGGTGCCGCAGCGTAAAGTGAAAGTAAAAGAAGAGCCGGTGTCTATGCAAAGTGCAGTAAGAGAAGCGTAAAAAAGCAAGGTCTCGTTATGAGACCTTGCTTTTCTTTTTAAGTGGCATCATTTTCCCGTAAGTACCAAGACGCCAAATGTACTCAAGTGGTCCGTATTGGTAATGTGAAAGCCACCAGCGGCTAATAAAGATTTGTAACGTGTAGAAACTAATGCAGAATAGTGGTCCAACCCATAGTGGAGCCAGATAATCATTTTTAAACAATAGCCCGAATACAAGTAATGTAACAATTGTATGCGAGATGTAATTTGTTAATGCCATTCGTCCAACGTATTGGAATGGACGTAATAACGTTTGCCATTTTTCTTTTTGTAATAAACGCATTAACGTGACAATGTAGAAGATGAACAATGTCTTTCCGCTTATCATCGTAATGCCCATAAGTGAAAATGGTGTGTATGGTTGATTGTTCATAAAGAAGTAAACCATAATAAACCACATCGGTAATGTTAAAATGAACATAATGATTTGCCATTTTTTAAGTTTTGGATCTAATTCCTTAGCACGGCGGAAAATGTCTTTTTTACCGGCATATAATCCGAGTAAAAACAATCCTAGTGTTTCAGGAAGCATAATAAGACTGTTACTTATTGCTTCAGAATAGAATGAATAGAATCTGTCTGTAATTTGTAAGCCCCAGTTTTCTAACGGCATAATGGCTATGGAAAGGCCTAGTTCATCTACCGGCACTAATAACATGACAAGAGAACCTAATAATGTGAACAATTGCATGAAACTTAATAGTACAATTGACCATATTAAAATAGTACGTGTCTTTCTTTTGTAAAATAAAAATAAGAAAAACCCGGTAATTGCATAAGTATGTAAAATGTCACCGTCCCATAAAAGAACGTAATGTAAGAACCCGAATAATAATAAGATAAGTAAGCGGCGAACAAACAAAGTTTTTGGACGATCGGTCTTCGCCTCAGCACGATTCATAAAAATATAAAAACCTAATCCGAATAAAAACGAAAAAATTGTATAAAATTTCGTTTGAATAAACATATCGTAAAATAGGCGAATATAGCTGTCTATCCCTTCGTAAATTCCTGTAATATCACGTGAGTCAACCCCGGCAATAATTGGTCAGTTAACAAGAAAAATACCTAATACAGCTATTCCTCTAATAATATCAATGGAGTGTATCCTCTCGCCTTGTGTGAGATTTTGTGTCATTTTTTTCCTCCTTGTTAAGTAATTCCCTTTTAGTATACAAAATGTAAGATGGAGGGGATAGGGGATATTTCCATTTTTTTAAACTGTTAAGTTATGTAGGATGAGATATAATAAGAGTGCACAACAAGTTTTAACCTTTTTCAAAACAGGCAGTAAAGCTCCTTCTTATAAGGAGCTTTCTTTATGAAAAGTGTTGATAATGATTCTCTTTAATGATAAAATGTATTCAAAAGTGATAATCATTATCAAAAAAGGTTGGTGCATGAGTATGGTATATGCATTAGTAGCAGGTACAGTTGCTGTATATGCAGTTATTGCAAAGTATGTTTTAAATGGAGTAGGAACAGCAAAATGAGTGATATGACATAAAATCCCTTTCATTTGTAAAAAGAATGAAAGGGATTTTTTATTTTTAATGAGAATATGCTGAAAATTTAGTATGATAGTAAAGTGAAACTGTAATCAATGGGTAGGTGTAACTCTCACTGGTTATGAGCTCGCAATTAGCGGGGAAAAGTATATACATCTTGGATAAAGGGGAACAAGGGGATGACAAACATAGTACAGACAAACGGTATGAAAAAACTTGTTTGTTTTTATGAAGAGTGGCAAAAACACGGCGATGCAGAGAATAGCTTAAAGTTGTTTGAAGTAATTCAAAAATATAAACGAGAGCAGCTTATGATAGCGTTCTGCGGTCACTTCTCAGCAGGGAAATCAACGATGATGAATCATCTATATAAAGCGCAGTTGTTACCAACAAGTCCAATTCCGACAAGCGCTAACGTCGTTAAAATTGAAAAGGGATTTGATCGTGTTGTTGTAACGATTAAATCTGGAGAACAGTACGAATATGACGGTGCATATTCAGCAGAAGAATTAAAGCAAATTTGTAAAGATGGCGATGAGGTAATTGGTGTTCATATTTATCGGAATGATGCACCAATTCCTGAGGGTGTTATGTTAGTTGATACACCAGGGATTGACTCAACAGATGATGCCCATCAACTAGCGACAGAATCAACGCTACATCTAGCAGACGTAATTTTTTATATGATGGATTATAATCACGTCCAATCGGAAGTGAATTTGCAATTTGTTAAAGAATTGAAACAACGTAATAAAACGGTTTATCTCGTTGTAAATCAAATAGATAAACATAAAGAAAATGAATTATCATTTGAGGATTATAAAGATAGTGTGAAACAATCGTTCTCTAACTGGGATATTGAAGTAGATGGAGTTTATTATACGTCATTACGAATGATGAACCATCCACATAATGAAATTGGAAGCTTAGAAACATTAATTACTTCTATTATGAAAGAAAAAGAGCAGTATGTAAGAGAGGGAATGGAGCGAGAAACAGAACATTTAATGGGAGAACATTTCTCGTTTATTGTTTCTGAAAATGAAAAAGCTCTTTTGACATATGAGGAAGAGTTAGCATCACCGCTTTTGATTTCAGAAATAGTTGAAAAGAAAGAAGAGCTAACGGAAACTAAACATCGCGAAGCTAGTAAAGAATCTCATGTGAGAAACGAATTTATAAAAGGTTTACAAGCTATATTAGATAACGCGTATTTAATGCCATTTGAAATGAGAGAATTGGCAAATGCATATTTAGAAACGAAATTAACAAAGTTTAAAGTTGGTTTGCTATTTGCGAAAGGAAAGACGGAGCAAGAAAAACAAAGACGTGTAGAGGCGTTTTATTCTGCCCTTCAAAAGACTGTTGAAACGCAACTTGATTTTCATGTGAAAGAATTTATTGTAGCCTTCTTAAAAGAAGAAGGATTGTTCACGGAGGAAATTGGGAAAGACATATATGCTTTAGAAATCGCTTTTGGACCAGAAATGTTAGCTGAAGTCATTAAACAAGGTGCAGGTTTCACAGGTGATTACTTACTTCTTTATACAGCGGATGTAGCGAATGAACTGAAGAAACGTTATTTTACAAAAGCACAGCAAATTTTTGATAAAAGTGCAGTTGTTTTAAAGCAAAAAGTGAAGGAAGCAGTTGCTCGTATGGAAGAAGAGATTGAAAAATATACGATGTTGCAAACGGCAAAAGAGACGGAATTACAATACAGTAACAATTTAGAGACATATGAAAGTTATTTACAAAATGTTTGGCACGAGCGTGTTGCTACACCAGAAGGATTGCAAATAGAGGAGATATTGCAACGTGAAAAACAAATTGTTAGTGAGAAATTCACACTACAAGAACAGGAAATGGTAAATGATAACGTAGCGGCTCATGAAGAAGAGATAAAAGGAACGGCAGCTTTAAATATTCAGCGTATATTAGAGAAAGTGAAGAAAGCTGAAATGATATTAGAGCCATTGCCAGCGCTGAAACATGTACAGCAAGAGGTGATAGAAAAAAGGCGTCGTGTGGAAACGAAACAATTTACAGTAGCGTTATTCGGAGCTTTTAGTGCTGGGAAATCATCATTTGCCAATGCCTTACTTGGTGAGAAGGTACTTCCTGTATCACCAAATCCGACGACGGCAACGATTAATCAAATTTTGCCGGTTACAGAGGAAAAACCACACGGAACAGTAATGGTTCAATTCAAATCAAAGCAAGCTCTATTAGAAGATATGAAAGCTGTTTATAAGCTGTTTCATTATGAGATTACTACGTTAGATGAGGCGTTAGCACAAATTGATAAAGTTATGAAATATCCTTCACCGACTGGGAAGCAAAAAACAACATTTAGCTTTTTACGAGCGGTACAAAAAGGGTATGATGCAGTTTCTACTTATTTAGGAGAACAAGTACAAGTCACATTAGAAGAGTTCTCTGATTATGTAGCGAATGAAGAAAAATCATGCTTCGTTGAGTATATGGAGCTTTATTATGATTGTGCTTTAACAAGGCAGGGAGTAGCGCTTGTAGACACACCTGGAGCGGATTCTATTAATGCTCGCCATACGGATGTTGCATTCCAGTATATTAAAAATGCAGATGCTATTTTATTTGTAACATATTATAACCATGTATTCTCTCGTGCTGATCGTGAATTTTTAATTCAGCTTGGGCGTGTAAAGGATACTTTTGCCCTTGATAAAATGTTCTTCTTAATTAATGCGGCGGATTTAGCAGAGTCTGAAGAAGAACTTGAAATGGTAAAAGGTTATATCGCAGATCAGCTACTGCAATACGGTATTAGAAATCCGCGTTTATTTGCAATTTCAAGTTTATGTGCGCTTGAAGAGAAACAAGGAAAGAATGTTGAAAAAGAGAAGTATGGTATTTTACAAAACTCTGGAATTACTAAGTTTGAGGAATCATTTACGTCCTTTATGATGAGAGATTTAATGCTTGTTTCTGTGCATGCTCTATATGGTGCGTTGCAAGGGGCAAATCAGCTTTTAGTAAACATGATAAATGGTGCAAAGCAGGGGAATGAAGAGAAAGAGAAGCAAATGAAAAAATATGAAGCAGAGCGTGATCAACTACTTCATATTATTTCATCATATAGTGTACTTGCTGAAGAACAGGCGATGCAAAATGAAGTGAAAGAGTTGCTTTATTACGTGCAACAGCGTCTATTCCTACGTTATAACGATGTGTTTACTGAATTTATTAATCCGGCGTCACTTCGAACCGATGGAAATGTGAAAACACAATTGCAACAGTGTGTTATGGAATTAGTAGCATTTATTCAGCATGATTTATTACAAGAAATGCGTGCGACATCATTACGTCTTGAAAAATGGATAGACGAAGCGATGAAGCGTGCAAAGGACGAAATTGTAGTGAACTGTAAAGTAGAAAATCAATCAATTTCTATGAATGGAACAGTTGAGTATGAATATAAAGATATTACACATAAAGAACCGTTCCCTTCAGTTGAAATAAAAGATTTCAAAAAAGCACTGGCACATTTTAAAAATGAGAAAAGCTTTTTTGAAAAGAATGACAAAGCTTTTATGCAAGAAGACGCTAAATCTGTATTAGAACCGCTTGTATCAAACTATGTAGCCGATGAAAAAGATTTATTTGTCCATCATTATAAGCAAGAATGGGATATGAAGTGGAACTTATTCCAAAAAGTGATGCAACAAGATGTAATGAACTATTATGAAAGTATATTGTTTGCATTGGCTGAAACGATCGATGTATCTCTATATGAACAAAGTAAAGAACAATTGCACAATCAGTTAGTAGAGATTGAAAAAGAAATTTATGTTATATAGTCGTTATGAGAAAAAGATTCGTTCAATTTTCTTTTGCAGTACAGTATCTAAAGATTTGACAAATCCAGCAAATTCATCGGTAGAAATCATATGAGTAAGAACGAGTCGTCTGCCATCTGGTGTTTCACCGCATAAGACGAATGAAGAAAATTCGTATGTTTTATTTTCAACTACTAATTTTGGATAGGAATACGTGTCGCTTTTCTTCTTCTTTCCATCAATAGAGATGACGTTGCATTTTTTCTCATTGTTGTCCATGGTGAATCCCTCCTTTCTATTATTTATGGTAGACAAGGAGGGTTTAGAACAATAGAGATGGGGGGATTTTTTATGTCTTTTGTAATAGAACGTATTTTAAAAGAGGCTATACCGAAGTCTTTATTGCTACTTGCTGATCCAAGTGAACGGCAAATAGCTATATATGTACAAAGAGGGTTAACATACGTAGCAAAGCAAGGGGGCAGCATCATCGGTGTGTATGTTCTTTTAGAAACAAGGCCGAAGACGATGGAAATCATGAATATTGCGGTTGCAGAGCATTTGCAAGGAAAAGGGATTGGGAAGAAGCTATTAAGGCATGCCGTAGAAATTGCTAAAGGATATGGTATGTCAAAACTTGAAATTGGTACAGGCAATTCTAGTGTTTCACAACTTGCTTTATATCAAAAATGTGGATTTCGTATTTTTTCTATTGATTTTGATTACTTTTCGAAGCATTATGAAGAAGAGATTATTGAAAATGGCATTGTATGCCGTGATATGATTCGGCTTGCAATGGAATTGAATTAGAACGTATAACTTATTTAGGGGGAAGAGAAGATGGAAGTACATAAAGCAATTACAGCACATTCTCGTAAACAAAATGAAAGTGTAAAAGCATGTTTACAATTAGATGCGCAGCGTGAAGCAGCCATTGAAGCAGCCGTATCTCTTGCGTCAAATGGGAAAGAATTTTCGGTTGATGTCATTAATGTTGTAACAAAGCAAATTAATGATCTTGCAAAAAATGGTGTTACCTTGCAGCGTAAATATGTTACAGAAGAAATGGTTATGGAGTATGTAAGTCGTTTACAAGAGAAAGAAGGTCGTTAAAGATGATAGTTACAGTCGAATGGTTACGTGAGCATATAGAAGATGAGAACGTCCGTGTAATCGATTGTCGTTTTGATTTAGCGAATCCTAATTGGGGTAGAGAAAAGTATGAAGAAGAACATATTCCTCATGCGTTATATTTTGATTTGAATTTAGATTTATCAAGTCCTATAGCAGAACATGGTGGCCGCCATCCGTTGCCAAGCATTGAAGAGTTTGCGGACAAGCTTTCGGAGGTTGGTATTGATGAACATACGACAGTAATTGCGTATGACAGTCAAGCTGGTGCAAATGCTGCTCGTTTATGGTGGTTATGTAACTATGTAGGACATGAGAAAGTATATATATTAGATGGTGGTTTCCCGGTTTGGAAAGAGAATGGACTACCGACAACAACGGAAATTCCTGTTGTTATACGAAAAACATTTAAAACAAACATACAAGATCATATGCTTGTATCGATGGAAACAGTAAGAGAGAATATCCAGGCAGGTGCAGATGTTACGTTAATTGATTCAAGAGAGCCAAAACGTTATGCTGGTGTAGAGGAACTTGTCGATCATAAAGCAGGACATATTCCGACAGCAACAAACTATTTTTGGAAGGATGGAATGTTGCAATCAGGACAATTTAAGAATGAAGCTGAGCAACAAGAACGATTCCAAAATCTGTCGAAAGATAAGGAAACCATTGTATATTGTGGTTCTGGTGTTACGGCATGTCCAAATATCATTGCGTTAAAATTGGCTGGATTCCAAAATGTTAAATTGTATGCAGGTAGCTGGAGTGATTGGATTTCTTATCCAGAAAATCAAATTGCAAAAGAAGAAGATTAATCACTTGCATGCAAAAATAATTTGTATTAAAATAAGGTCACAAGCAAGAGATTGCTCGAAAAACTTTGTATTTTACACATTGGAAACAATGTGATAATATAACGACAAGTAAATAATACATCCTGCGGTGTACGTAACTTATTTATGTCTAAAACCGATGTTAGTTATACGGAAGCTCAATATTTAGCGACCATCATCAAGCCTTCCTTGTGGAGGAAGATGTACGGTAACTGTGAGGGCATCCACCTGCGAGTAGCGGGTTTTTGGACATTTACGAGGAGCGGCACGTGCGGGGGTCTTATTTCAACTAACCTTATATAAAATTCCTACGGTGTACGTAGCTTATGCATGTCTTAAACCAATAAGTTTAATATGGAAGTTCAATATTTAAATGTAGCTAACATGCCATCTTTTTAAGAAGGAAGTTACAAACATTTGTGAGAGCATCCACCTGTGAGAGCAGGTTTATGGACATCTAGAGAGAACGGCATATGTGGGGCTATATAAAAACCTTACGTTTTATACGTAAGGTTTTTTTGTTGCATAGATATATCAATATTATCTTGATTCACCTGTGAAGTTTCCGTAATAAATGTAGCACTTTCTGTCTTCATCAATCTCTCTTGAATCCAAGGAGAATTCCATAGACATGCCGTCTCGCTGAATATATATAATATCTGAATGAAGAGATGGTAAAATTTCTTCGTAGTTCCATACATCTTGACTATCTACTAAGCTTGAACTCGTTTCACTTAGTTCTCTAATTTCAAAACCGATGTGGGAGTATGTAGGGTCTGAAGGGTCATTGACGAAAACTTCTTTTTGAATATAAATAACCGCTGTTCCGTCTGGATCAACCGAAGTTGCAGTAACAACATAAGTATTTTTCTCTTTAATAAAATATTCACAAGTCATGCGTGCGATAATTTCAGAATTAGAAATATTGGCGTAGTTCCATAAAGCAGGATACCCTTTCGTTTCATCATTAAGTCGATATTCTAAGCGCATTTAATCCCTCTTCTTCCTTTTTCTTCTACTTTATCATGCCATCCTATATAATAGGAATAGAATTTAAAAAGGGGAGTGCGAAGGTGACAAAAACGAAATGGCTAGTAGGTGGTGTCGTAACGTCTTTAATGACTGGCACTTTATTTGGCTGCGCACAAGATCTTCCCCCAAAACCGAATGATAATAGTTGTTCTGATTGGGATTGGGATGATGAACTTGGGGTATGGCAGTGTGATGATAGTAGTTCAGGTTATCGTGGGCATTATTTCTATGGTGGGCGATACTATCAAAATAAATCCACTTTTAAAAATTCATCGGCGTTTAAATCGTATCAATCGTCTGCTGAATTTAAAGGTGGAATTGGAAGTGGTTCAAAGGGAGGATTTGGGGGCTAAAATATGTCGCAATACATAAGGGATCGAAAAGAATTTTATTTAAAATATCCGAATTTTTGGTCGGATTTATATGAATGTGAGTATAGTTTGTTTCATGTTTTTTCTATAACAAATCAGACTTTGGACCAATTACACTTAGCGACTGAACGAATGGGGAAAATATTTTTTAAGACTGCTAGACTGCTGCGTAATTTAAGTGACGAACAGCTTCTAGATCTTGGCTTTCCATCCGCGAGTTTATCATTCATTAGAATGAAAGGGCTTTATCCTGAATCTGTAATTTCGCGATTTGATTTTGCTGTAACAGAGGATAATAAAATCAAAATGCTTGAGTTTAATAGTGATACACCAACTTTTATTGTAGAATGTTTTCGAATGAATGGGAAAGTATGTGAAAATCTAGGCTATGATAATCCAAACTCGGATCAAGAACGATTGCTATCTTCTGGTGTAATGAAAGCAGTAATGGAAGCGACAAAGGGATTAGATAATCCAAATGTTGTTTTTACAGCACATCATGAACATATCGAGGATTGGAATACCACCATGTATTTAAGTCAGCTATGCCATGTTGAAAATAAAGTAGTGCCAATGTCAGAACTTAGAATTACAAAGGATGCTCTAGTCGATAAAGATGGGGCGAAGATTGATGTTTTATATCGCCAAACATATCCGATAGAAGATTTAATTGAGGATCAAGATCCTGAAACAGGAGATTTGGTAGGTGTGGAACTGTTACAACTTGTAAAAGCCGGAAAGCTTTTTATAATAAATCCTTTGTCAGCATTTTTACTTCAGCCAAAATCAATTCAGTGTCTTATTTGGGGGTTAGCAGAAGAAGAGGTCTTTTATACAAATGAGGAACAACAGTGGATTAAAGAATATATGTTACCTACATATTTAGAACCAGATTTATTTTTAGGAAAAGGTTCTTTCGTTCAAAAACCTTCATTTGGGAGAGAAGGAGATACAATTACGATTCGCGATAAAGATGAAAATATTATGCTTCAAAATGCACACGAAACGTATAAAGCGTCACTGCCGATATTTCAAAAGTATACCGAACTGCCAGTCGTATCCTTGGAAACAGAAAAAGGGATCGAGAAACTGTCATATGTGTTTGGTTCGTTTTTAATTGCTGGAAAAGCGAGTAGTATCGGTATTCGTGCGGGAGAAAAGATTACAGGAAATGAATCGTACTATTTACCGGTAGGTATAAAAAGGAGGGGGAAAAATGATTAATTTTTTATTATATTTAGCAGTAACACTCGGCCTTTTATGTATAGGTCTGTTCTTGATGGAAGTGACAACGAAAGTAAAGGAATTTAAGTTAATGGCTCAAGGAAATAAGGCGGTAAGCTATGTGCTTGGAGGACGATTACTTGGGTTAGCTGTTGTTTTATATTCGACAGCAGCTAATTCAATTTCACTTCTTGATATGATTTCGTGGGGAGCAGTTGGGATTTTGGCTCAAATTATCGTCTTTTATTTAGCTGAGTGGCTTACACCACGCTTTAATATAAACAAAAGTCTCGAAGAAGATAATCAAGCAGTCGGTCTTTTTCTTATGTTTTTATCGCTTTCGATTGGGATTGTAATCGCTGGTTGTATAACTTATTAAAAACTTTACGTTTAAACGTAAAGTTTTTAATTTTATCCCGCTATTTGCCGGGCAGCCCGATTGGTGAGGGCTAATAATCAGTGGGGGATGAACAAAACCCCCACTGATTAAAGTTTCACTTTATATACGTTAGTTTGCCATACCTTTTGAAAAAATTGTAGGCTACGGTTGACATCTATTTTAAATAAGAGTAACATTTTCAATGTAATGAAAATAAGTCTCTGTTAGGTGAGGCTCCTGTATAGAGAAATGCTACTGCCCAAAAATGTCGAGAGACGCCAATGGGTCAACAGGAATGATCGAATTAAGGTTTTTCTTAACGTAGCTGGTAATGTACCTATGCTATACAGTGCTAAAACTCGGCGAGGGAGAGGTCCGTAGATTTCTAATTATATTAGAAATCGTTTATTTGTGTATGTAATGGCCACTACTCTCTTAAGGGTAGGGGTCTTTTTTTGTTACCAAGCTATGAGTAATTTCATAGTATAAACTATAAAATTAAACGAGGAGGTGAGGAGCATGTCAAATTCTGACTCGGTTCCGTTACCCATATACTTCAAATCAAAAATATATGATGTAGGCAGGAAACGATTTGTTCCTCCCTCTATATTTATCACAATGTAGCGTTTATAAAGCGCTAGACACTTTCACAGTAAAGTGGATAAATTGAGAAACAAAGCGTTTCTTCCTATGTTGTAAAGGAGGAGACGATAATATGTTATATGCAAACAAAACTGTGGGTAACACGTCATATAAACTAAATAAAAAATCAATAAAAGAACAAACAATGCTCCAAAAAAATAAAGATTTATTAATTGAAATTGCAACAAGAGATGTAAAATCTGTATTTGCATATTTTAAAACAACAAGAGACGGACTATCAATGAAAGAGGCGCAAAAACGTATTCAAGTATATGGCCGAAATGAACTAACTTCAAAAAGAGCAATTCTTGCAGAAGTAATGATGAAGCTTGGTGGCATGATTCCAGGTTTTTCAAAACAACGTGTGTGTGATGAATTACAACGTGAAACGATTACTGTATCTAGAGTAGAATGTTCTAGTAGTACAGGGCTAAATAGTGAACTGAAAATGATGGAGATACCAGTGCAAGAACTTGTACCTGGAGATATGATTTTTCTTTCGGCTGGAGATGCTGTGCCAGCTGATGTACGTATTATTTATGCAGATGATTTATTAGTGAATGAGTCTGTGTTAACGGGAAACGAAGCGAGTATAGAGAAGTTTGAAAGCTGCTATCACCTTGAACGTAAACGATTTATTCCATTAAAACGGATGAAAGATTATAATCCACTTGAGCTTGAAAATGTATGTTTTAAAGGTTCACGTATCGTTAGTGGAAGTGCAAAGGCTGTCGTTGTTTCTACTGGAAAAAATACGTATTCAGGCATATTGCATACTTGTTGTAGTAGAACGTCTTAATGTGTTAATGGTGCTAAATATACAAAAACAATGTATAATAGACAAAGTTGAGCAAAAACGTAGAATGGTAATCTATTTATATAACCTTACGTGATAACGTGAGGTTATTATTTTTTTAATAGGAGAGGAATTATGAAAAAAGTATTATTAGTTGATGGTATGGCACTATTATTTCGTGCTTTTTACGCAACAAGTGTCTACGGACAATTTATGAAACGACAAGATGGAACCCCTACGAATGGGATTCATGGTTATATGAAACACTTGTTAACAGCTACGCAAGCGATTGAACCAACACATATCGTTACATGCTGGGATATGGGAAGTACGACATTTAGAACAGAATCGTTCTCGAATTATAAAGCAAATCGTGCAGCGCCACCAGAAGAATTAATTCCTCAATTTGATTTAGTGCAAGAAATGACTGCGAAATTATCCATTCCAGTTATCGGTATGAAAGGCTACGAAGCGGACGATTGTATCGGTACGCTTGCAAAACAATACTGCAATGAAGCTGAAGTTTATATTTTAACTGGTGATACAGATTTACTTCAACTTGTTGATAAGAACGTTACAGTTATGCTTCTGCGTAAAGGAATTGGAAATTACGAATATTACACACCGGAGAAAATCATGGAAGAAAAAGGTGTAGAGCCGTGGCAAATCGTCCATGCAAAAGCTTTCATGGGAGATACAAGTGATAATTATCCAGGTGTAAAAGGTATCGGTGAAAAAACAGCGTATAAGCTTATTCAAGAGCACGGAACAGTATCCGCTGTACTAGAAAATGTAGAATCATTAACAAAAGCGCAGCGTACGAAGATTGAAAGTGATTTAGAGAACTTAAATATTTCGTTGCAATTAGCACAAATTCACTGTGAAGTTCCAATTTCATGTTTACTAGAAGAGGGATTACACACAATGGATGAAGAAAAACTTAGATTTGTTTGTGAAGAAATGAATTGGGGAAGACCTGAAATATTAATAAATATGCTATAAATAGTTTGGAAAGAGGGATGTTGCATAAGTCGAAATTTGACTTGGTGACACCTTCTTTTTGTTTTTGTAAACAGTATTATAGTAAATAAAATTATGTCGAACTCAATTTTAAATATATAAATGTTTCGACAAGATATAATGATAAAAGTTGATGGGAATAGTAATTTTTATAATGAAGTGAATTAATTTCAACATAGTTTTAGAGAGTCTTTTTTTCGTGTTCACAAAGTTGTCAGAAAATAAATGGAATTTTCATATGAAGTTCAAATAGAATTCACAACAATCAATTATTATAAGGACACACAGATAATTCTTTATCTTTTATATAAACCATCCCCCAAGGAGGACAATGAAAATGAGAAAAAAAGTGAGAAAATCTTTTAAACAATTATTAATTGAAAATAAACAATCACTATTAAATAATAAAGAAAATATGAAAGAAATTGAAGAGAGAATTGAGAAACGACATGTAGCATATAGTGGTGCTAGTAATTAAATAAAATAAAAAAGATAGCCTATGTAGGCTATCTTTTTTATTTTATATTGAAAAAACGCTATTCATCTCTTTAATTTTGTAAATATGCAAGAAATTTTTATAGTGTTTTTCTATCAATATTACTCATTTTTCGAGGTTGAAATTGGTATATACCAATTTTTGAGATTCTCTATTCATAATATTACAAAAAATGTTACAATACACTCAAATTTATACTATAAAATCATTTTAATATGAAAAATTGGAATGAAAAGAAAGGAGAGGAATATGAATAAAGATGTCGCTTTGAAATGATTATTATCATTTCATTAGGAGTTGATGTAAAAAGATGAAGAGATACGAGGAATTGGATTCTATAAGAGGGATTTCTTCATTAATAGTAATGATCGGTCATCATTTAATGATTTTTTCAGCATTTCAAAATTACAGCTATGAAGATAATAAACCATTTGTTGTGTATCTATTAAAAGAAACGCCTGCTCGTCTTATTTTTAGTAGTGGTAACGAATCTGTTATTATCTTTTTTGTTTTGAGCGGATTTGTTTTGTATGAATCTATTCAAAAAACCTATAGTAGCTATGGGTCATACCTTTTAAAACGTATATGCAGAATATATATTCCTTATATTGTGGCAATAATTATAGCTATTATATGCCAGGCTACAATTAGTGAATATGGTATTTCTTATTTAAGTGAATGGTTTAATCGCTCATGGACGATTGAAAGTTCTCCAAGCTTAATAGCGCAACATATTTTATTGGTTGGGAAATATAATACAGATGCATATAACGGTGTGATTTGGTCACTTGTCCATGAAATGCGAATATCAATAATTTTTCCGTTAATTTTGATGATTTGTTTACGAAAAACGTTAAGGTGTTCATTACTATTATTGTTTAGTTTTAGTATATGTTCTGTCGTAATATTATTTTTGTTTCGCTCGGGCTTAACATTAACAAGCTATGCATTAACGTTGCATTATACGGTGCTGTTTTTATTGGGGGCACTAGTTGCGAAGTATAAAAATAATTTAATAGTTTTTTATAGTAATTGTACTAAAAACACGAAAATTGCATGGTTTTTATTTGCGATTTTACTTTTTATGTATGAAGGACTTATTGGAGAAATTAAAGTACTCAATAATTTTATATTTCGAGACTACGTAGTGGCGATAAGTGCAAGTCTATTTGTCATATTAAGTTTGTCAATATCAACTTTGTCATCCTTGCTACGCAATAAATACTTGTTATATTTGGGGAAGATTTCTTACAGTCTTTATTTATACCATATTATATCGTTGTTTTCCCTTATATACATGTTCCATGAAATATTACCGTTGCCTATTATTTTAATTTTTTCACTTATATTTTCGTTTATACTTGCAATACTTTCGTATATATATGTAGAAAAATTTGCATTCAGAGTCGGAAAGTATGTAACAAAACAAGTAGATAGAAAGAAGAGAGGGGTATCTGTAAAGAGTGACTTGCAGGATGTTATTCAGAAAAGGGCGGTGAAATAATTGAAGCAAGAAATGAGTATAAAAGATTTTCAACAATTATTGAAAAGAAGATTCGTAACGATTATTTTAACGATGTGTTGTTTAACCGCTTCTTTAGTTCTTATCTCTATGTATGTTTTAAAGCCGTCATATCAATATTCAACGCAAATTCTTGTTGGGAATTTAGATGAGTTTAATAAGGAAAATTCAACAAATAAAACACAAGAAAATAAGCAACTAGTAACATCGTATGTCGATATTTTAAAAAGCCCATTAATTATTTCAACAGTCAAAAAAACTTTGAAATTAGAGCAATCAAGTTATGAATTAGCACAAAAAATCTCGGTAGTGAATACGGACAATTCACAAATTGTAACTGTTACAGTAAAAGATTCCAATCCGAAAGTCGTGAAAGACATTGTAAAGACATTGGCAGAGCAATCACAACAAAGTTTTCAACAGTACACAAATGTACAAGGTGTGAAAGTGTTGACGGATCCTGAGTTACAGGAACAGGCTGAAAAATTGTTTCCGAAATTTCAACTGATCATTCCTATTTCTTTAATTGTTAGTTTTTTTGTTGGGATAGGTTTAGCTGTATTTCGAGATTATTTTGATGAACGTATATACACGGAACAAGATTTAGAGAAAATAACAACAGTCTCTGTTATTGGTCACATAAATGTGAAACCGAATAGAAAACAGAAATCTACAGAGATTGATAAACAATCCTCTATATATCGAGGTGAACATGTCGATGTTTAGGACAAAGAAACAGCTGCCATTCGATTTGCATGATGATCTGATGAAAGAGCAGTTTTATACGGTGTATCACGAGCTGAGAAAATCTGGAAAACAACTATTCACGGTTAGTTCAACGAAGGACAGAGGGGTTGTTGCCTCACTTATAGTAAATATGGGTCTAGTGTTTGCAGAAATGAAGAAAAAGGTGTTACTTATTGATGTGAATTTTTCTGACCCTAAATTACATGTATTATTACAAAGTGATCACATGATAACCGTAAACGATATAATAAGCTCTTTCCCCTGCAATTATGAATCTTTTTCTAGTAATTTGTCTAAATACTTATATTGTATTCCTGCAAAAAAAACAGTACACACAGGGACGCCCTTAGTTGCTATGGATGAATTTGATAATGCGATTGCTAAGTGGAAAGAAGATTTTGATTACATTTTCTTTTATTCTTCTGAAGTATTTGATCTTCCTGCTACGCACATTATTGCAGAGAAATGCGATGGAATGGTCTTAGCAGTTAAAAAGCGAAAAGATTCACTACGTACAGTGCAAAAAGTAATAGCGGATATAAATAGGAAAGAATGTGAATTAATAGGTATAATTTTATATTCTTGAATGTGGGGGTAACGATCCATGATTCGTGAAACAAATCAAGCCAAGTTGTATACGATTCCGGCTCAAGAAAAGCCTAGCATATTGAATCGAAGTGTAAAACGCTTGTTTGATATTATATTTTCAATCATATTGTTACTATTAACGATACCAATTATGTTGTTCTTTTGTATTATGATTACTTTAGAAACATCAGGGGCTCCAATTTACTTTCAAGAACGTTTAGGTATAAACGGGAAGAAGTTTAATGTATTTAAATTAAGATCAATGGTAAAGGATGCTGAAATAAATGGCCCACAATGGGCAAAAGAACATGATTCAAGAATTACAAAAGTTGGATTGTTTATAAGAAAAACGAGAATTGATGAATTACCACAACTTTTAAATATTTTAAGAGGAGATATGTCTTTTGTAGGCCCTAGACCAGAGAGAGAGTTTTTTTATAATGAGTTTGATACGTTTATTCCAGAATTTAAGGATCGTTTAATGGTAAAACCAGGATTAACAGGATGGGCACAAATAAATGGAGGATATAATCTTGATCCAAAGGAAAAGTTGAGGCTGGACATGGAGTATATTGAAATGAAAACATTTCGGCTGGACATCCGTATTTTATGTAAAACCGTTTTAATTGTATTGAACGGTAATGGTGCAAGATAAATATATATGTAAACAAACAACATATGTAAGTAGGTTACTTGCAAAGGAGAACTTGTATGGGTAGATCTATTCTAAACAATATTATCCATCTATTTTATAGTACGATTTTAGCTAACCTTCTTCAGGCCGTCAGTTTAATTGTTTTAGCAAACTTTTTTAACGCACAACATTATGGGATGTTTAGTGTTGCCATAGCAGTGACGTTTGTTATGTTATTTTTTACAGACTTAGGACTTAGTAATACGTTTCTTCGAGAAGGGGCAAAGGATGGAGCAGATTTAGAGAAGATTTTATCATCGTATATAAAAATAAGGATGATTCTACTTATTCTTATTTCTATAATCGGTTATATTGTTATTCATTATATGTATGCGGATAAAAATTTAATTTATATGATGATAAACGTAATGTTTTTCATGTTAATAGGATTAACTTGGCAAAACATAGGAATTGCCTATTTTCAACTGACGGAACGTATGAAGTATATAGCGCTCATAAAAGTTGTATCAGCATCAGTTGTCATTATAATTACATGTTTTTGTATTTTCGGAGAGTTACCGGTGTATGTAACGGCTCGCTTATATGCTTTTGGGTATATGATTGGTGGTTTATTCAGTATATATACCATGAGAAGAAAGACGAAAATGAATATGAAAGTCGTAATTCATAAAGCATTATTTTGGCAAGTAACTCCCTTTATTATTAGCGGTTTTTTAATAATGAGTACGCCACAATTAGCGCCTATCTTGCTTAACTATACATTACCATTAAGTATGGTAGGTGTTTTTGCAGTGGCGTACCGGATGCCGGCAGCTTTATATCAAGTACCAGGGGTAATTGCAGGTGCATTTTTTCCAGTGCTCTTTAAGCATTATAACCAGAATAATATAGAAGAGCATACGAAATTAAATTTACTTCAAATTAAATCAATGGCGATTGTAGGAATATGTATGACGATCGGTTTATATCATTTAGCACCATACTTTATTTCTATATTTTTTCATGAAGAATGGAGCAATGCAGTAGAACCACTCCAAATATTATCATTTCTTATTGTGCTACAAAGTTTAAATATTGCCATTGCTGACGGTTTAACGACGAGTGGATGTCAAAATAAGAGGACTGTTGTGCAGTGTGTAGCATTGGTGATAGGTGGGGTTATGCTTTATAGCTTTAGTAGTATTGGTGGAGTGATAGGAGCGGCATATGCTATGGTTTTATTTGAAATCGTCGCTTTAGTGGGATACATAGCGGTAAGTGTAGTGAAGAAAAAAATTGTATTCCAAATTGTAATACCGTATACAATTTATTTTGGTGTAACCTTTATTGGAGTGCAATATATATTGCATACATATCATTTAATTGCGCTTGTTCTTAATATACTAATCGTAGTAGCTGCCATATTCCTATATGATTATGAGCTGAAAAAACTTCTTCTTTCTTTTATAAGAAAAATACGCAAAAAGGATTATATTACGAAACAGGGGATATAGCCTATGGAAAATAATATGAAAGTATCGATGGGATGGATTATTCTTCTAATATTATTTGTTATGTTAAGTAAATACAATTTATATATTGGATTTTCATTGAAGATATATATGATTTTTTTAGTCATATATTTTTGTTTAACAATTAAAAACTTTCATATTCAAAAGTTATATTTTCATGAAGTTGTATTTTTACTGTTTTATTTCATTTATTGTTTAAGTGGAATTCTTTCTATGTATTTAAATGCTAGTATTCGTATGATTTTTGGCGTGCTACTCGTTTTAGGATGCTATTTTATAATGAGGAATTTATTGGGGAATACTGAAATAGTGGTACTTGAATCATCTATTGCTTATGTAGGAGTAGTATTTAATGTTGTAAGTCTAATACTCTATATAATCGGTTTACAATATTTTAGTTTATACGGTGGAGAAGAGAGAGAAATTTTTGCTGGGTTATTAGTGGATAGAGGATATCCACGGTTAATTGGATTGCTAGATGATCCTAACATTTTTATTTTCTATAATACAATATTTTTTATGTACTATATGACGAATTTACAAAATATCACTAACATCCTAGGGTTAATTTTATGTGTTACGACGAGTCTATTAACCTTTTCAAGGGGTGGTATATTAGCGCTTGTGCTTGTCGTTTTTGTATATATATGTATGTCTAGTTTCGCCAAAAAAATAAAAATAATTATGAGTTTAGTATTGTTTAGTGTAGTTATTTTTAGTTTATCGAACAGTGTAATGGGGGGCCAATTAGATGACATATTAAATAAACGAATTTCTGATTTTTCCCATGATAATGGAAGTGGTAGATTTACATTATGGGAAGCTGCTTTTAAATATTATTTATCTAATCCATATATTGGAATTGGTGCTTTTAACTTTTCGAATTATTATGAGTATCAATTTAATGAAAAATTATATGTACACAATACATTTTTAGAAATTTTGTCTGAATCGGGTACAATTGGTTTTCTTCTATATAGCGCGTTTTTATTCATATTAATGTTCAAGTTAGCGCAGCATACTTTGTTTCGTGAAAAACCATATCTTCTATTGACTATGATTGCATTTTTATTTCAGATGATGTCATTGTCACTCATTATTAACGAAGCGTTCTTTTTATTTTTAGCAGTTGTTGTGAAGTATATTTCAATATATGAAGGAAGGGGAAAGATAGATGGTAAAATGTCTATCAGTACATAACGAGCCGCCTTATGTTTCTGTAATAACACCTTCTTATAATAGTATACGATTTATAGGTGAGACAATTTCATCTGTACAGAATCAATCGTATGAAAACTGGGAAATGATTATCGTTGATGACTGTTCAACCGACCAATCTGCCGCAAAAATTAAAGAGATAATAGAAGGAGACTCACGAATTAGGTTATTATCATTAAAAGAAAATGTCGGTGCTGCTAAAGCTCGGAATTTAGCGATCAAAGAGGCAAGAGGAAGGTACATTGCCTTTTTAGATAGTGATGATATATGGTTGCCACATAAATTGAAGACACAATTGTTATTTATGGAAGAAATGAATATTGCTTTTTCATATGCGTCGTATAGTTTAATTGATGAAAATGGTAATGAATTAAATCGCGAAGTGAGTGTACCAAAATCTGTTGACTATCATTATTTAGTAGGAAATACAATTATCGGGTGTTTAACAGTGATGATAGATCGTGAAAAAATTCCGTATGTCGAAATGCCTAGTATACAGCCGGAAGATACAGCGTTATGGTTGAACTTATTACATGAAGGGTATGAAGCAAAAGGGATACAGCAAGTGTTAGCAAAATATAGAATTGTTACAAATTCTGTTTCTAGAAATAAAATTAGAGCAGCTTTCCGGTATTGGAAATTGTTAAGGGAACAAGAACGATTGAATTCGGTGCAAATTTTTTACTATTTTAGTAAGTATGCTTATCATGCTTATAAAAAAAATAAAATTAATGTAGTTGGGAAGACGCAATTATGAATATACTGTTGATGACAGATAAATTGATAACTGGCGGAGCCGAGAGCTATTTCTGTAAATTGGAAAGTAATTTGCATTATGATGATTTTAAGATTTATACAGCTGCAGGTGATGGAGAACTATATGAATCTCTTACTAGAAAAGAAAATTTTATATTAATTAGTCGATGGAATCATTTGAGAAATATTTATTATTTACGAAACGAAATTTGTAAACGAAAGATAGAACTTATTCATGCAAATAGTTTGCGAATGGTATTATATGCTTTTCTACTTCAAAAGTTTATTAAAAAAAAGATAAAGATTGTTTATACGAAACATAATGTAACGATATTAGAAAAGAAAATGCCAACTCTTTTTCGTTATTTCATGAATAAATATGTGAACAATATTATTACAGTAAGTGAGTTTGAAAAGAATAATTTAATTTCAATTCATGTAGCAGAAGAAAAAATAAATACAATTTATAATGGTGTCGATATCGAAAAGTTTTTATTCCAGCAGAAAAAGAAAGAATCTACATATAAAATAGGGATATTAGCTAGATTATCCAAAGAGAAAAACCATCAACTATTTGTCAAAATTGCAAATGTGTTGAAAAAGAGAAATGATTTTATGTTTTATATTGCTGGTGATGGACCAGAGAAAGAATCGATTATGAAAGAAATAGAAAAATATGGATTACAACAGAGTGTAAAGATGTTAGGAAATATTTCAGAACCACATGAGTTTATAGGGAATATGGATGCCTTGCTTTTATTATCTTTTCGTGAAGTGTTTCCAATGGTAGTAATTGAAGCGATGGCTACAGGGACACCAATTGTTTCAATAGATGTTGGTGGAATACATGAAGCAGTAATAGATGGAGAATCAGGTGTTTTGATATCTGAATATTGCGAATCGGAATTTGCAAATGCACTTGAAGAACTACAAGGGAATGAAGAAAAGGTAAATGATATTAGATTGAAAGCACGAGAGAAAGCAGTGAGGTATTTCTCGTTAACTAAAATGATAGAAGAAACGAAAAATATATATGAATTAAACAAATGACCGGGTAGGTCGTTTGTTTTTTTTATTATAGAAACTTTTAAGAGAGAACTCACATATTATATGAAAAAGGTAATATGAGGAGTGAATTTATTTTGTCAGAATATATTTCTTCCCAAGAAGATTGTGCACCAAAAGGTAGCGTTCACATTGATTGTTTTGGCGCAGTTCCAAACTCGGGAAATGATAGCTCATTAGCAATTCAGCAAGCTATTGATTATTGTGTAGCGAATCGAATTTCGACGGTTAGAATTACAGGGGTAAATACGTACAAAATTGTAAAGCCGATTGTTATTAAATCAAACGTAAGATTAGAGTTAGATCCTACCGTAACGCTGCAAATTGATGGGGATTTTAATGCATTTGAGCTACAAAGTAACGCTTCGATAGTTGGTGGTACTATTCAAGTTATAAATTCATTGTTTCAATCTGCTGTTATTTATGTTTCTGGTTCACAACAAATCGAAGTACCTAATCAATCTGTTATATCAAATATAAATATAATAAATACAACTCCATCGTATAAAGGAAAAGCTATACATTTTTATTGTCAAAAGGCATGGGATTATATTAGTTTCTTTCAAGTTAAATTTATTCAAATTAAAAACTTTCAAACTGCAATATATTTGAAAACAGAGTATATAGATGATATCAATACACCTTGCTGGATTAACGCCAATGTATTTCAATCAATATTTATTGATGGATGTGTGTATGGGATTGAAGTAGATGGAAATAGTGATTTGCCAAATGAAAGTTCAGGAAATACGTTTCATAATATTCAAGTGCAATGTAGACAACAAACGAAAAAAGCAATTCGTTGCTCAGGTGCGTATAATACATTTGATTGTATGATTTGGGATACGTACCGGATGAGTAGTGAACAAATTGTCATTGAATTTTCTTCTAATTCGCATCGTAACTACCTTTTTTCAAATTTACTTTCTACAACTATTGTAGATAAAGGACAATACAATGTTTGTAAGTCTACCTATGAAGAATCTCTTCGAATTCAGTTACCGATTACGTTAAATAAACCACATTTAATAGGGAATCAAGATGATATTTTAGTAAATGCTCAGCAGAAGTATACGATTAAGCAAGTAAGTGGGAAAGTGCCTTACGGGGGGAATCTCGCAAATTGCTTTAATTTAATAGATGAACAAAGTGTAAACTATATTGACGTTCCAGATAGTAATCCAGTTGTAATTGAACTGGATTTTACGAAAAAACCAATACAAATGTTAAATTGTTTTGGAATGTATTTTGGGTGGGGAGAGAGCCCAAAGAAAATTAAAATTGAATATGCATTAAGCGCAACTGGAAGTTGGGTTATCGCGTTGGATGTTCCATTAAATGTTGGCGATACAATTATATCGAATATGAAGGCGAGTCAGTTATATAAAGTTAGAATTACATTAAGTGGGTATTCTCAAGATCATAAGCGTTTTCGAATTAATCGTATTTTTGCAAGGTCTTCTATGGAAAATGGGAACGCTTGGTTAGCGACAACGGGTGGAAGAATGTTTGGAGATATTGAAATAGAGGCAAGTAAAGGTATAATCATGAAGACTGCTAGTGGAGTGAAATGGAAAGTTACTATTAATGAAACTGGCCAACTTATTACGACTAAGATAACTTGAGATGTTGTTTAATTGTATATCCTTGGACGAGTTACAACGTAGTGGGATATAGGTAATGAAAAAGAGATTGTAATTTGGTTTCAACCAAACTACAATCTCTTTTTTGTTTCAATTACTTCCACCAAATCCAAGTCCAAAGGTAATTTCGTACATTTCGAGGAGTAATGCGAATGAAGCGTTCACCGTCAAAGAAGCAATTTAAATTTGGAAGTGTTTCATCTGGATTTTCTGGAACAAAGGTGACGATGTTTTCGTTACTTGTAACGGTTACTGTAATTGGTGGATCGGTAGGCGAGACTTGAAGTTGAAACGAAATATTGGCCGTATTTTTAAATTGATTATTAACAGGTGGACTTATTACTTGTACTGTGAATAACACGATAATTGTTTCGTTTGGCTCTAAATTAGTGGCAACTAGGAAACCGATATTCGGATTCGCTAGTGGAGAGCGTTCACCGTTAATAAAGACAGTGCCGTTTATAAATTGTAAACCTGCTGGAATGGTATCTTGTAAAGAAATATTTGAGAGTGAAATTTCGGAAGTATTTGTAATACGCACCGTGTAATCAAAATATTGATTTAAATAAGCTGAGCTGACGGAAGCATTTTTCGTGACTGTTGTAGTTATAAATTGAACTGGTATACGAACGATATTTGAATTAACAATGAAAGTAATAATTGGATCCTGTGGTGTCAATTGAAAGGCAGCGGTAACTGTTGCAGAATTTATAATTGTACTATTTGAAGGAATAGAAGTTACGAGAACTTGGAATGTTATAGTTGCTACTGAATCTGCAGGTAAAGAGCCGATATTAATACCAGTGTCTGGACGAACATTTGGAACGGGAGTACCGTTAATTGTTACGCTGTTTTCTATAAATGTTGTACCAACTGGAATTGTGTCTATAACAGAAGTACTGATTGTCGGAATTGGGGAGTGATTAAATACCGCTAATGTGAATGTAATGATATCTCCTATAACGACAATAGATTTGTCAGTTGTTTTTTCAATACGAACCATCGGATCAATGACTGTCGTTGTAACGGTATTTGTTTGCTTTGTAATTTTAATAGGTGGTTTTGTTGGATCAATGATAACGGTATAGGAAACAGAAGCATCGTTATTAATTGTAGGTTGAAGAGTAGAAGAAGATATTGTCACTTGGAACGTAATAATAACAGAGTCATTAGGAGCAAGATTTCCTAACGTAATACCATTTTCAGGATTCTCATTAGGCTGATTGATTCCGTTAATCGTAACACTACCAGCAACAAAAGTCGTATCTATTGGTACGGTGTCTATAGCAAGAAGGTCTTCAATCGTTACATTACCGCTATTCATAATCGTAATTGTATACGTTAAAGTTTGAGCAGGTAAGGCATTCGTTACATCAACAGATTTTATGGCAATGACATTATCATTTTGGACAGTAGTTGTGACGGTATTTGTTGTAGTCGTATTTGTAACGGGTACGTTATTTGGGTTGACTATATAGTTAAAAGTAGTAATTGCGTTGTTGTTTAGTTCATTTGGTGTTGGAATAGAAGTCACAGTTACTTGGAATGAAACGATAGCATCTCCACCAATAGTTATAGTACCAATTGGTATGCCGCTTACTGGATTCGCTCCTGGAAGAGTTTCTCCGTTTACAATGACGCTATTTTCTATAAACGTAGTACCTTGAGGAATAATATCTTGAATGATTACATCATTTACTGCAACATTACCGGTTTGATTTAGTGTAATCGTATACGTTAACGTATCACCAACCGTTGCAAATGCAAGATCAACAGCTTTATTACTATTCAAATTCGCGTGATTAATTTCTGTTAAAGCAGCTGATGAAATAATAGTTTCGGTAATAGGTGGTCGATCTGGTACCGTGTATTGGTATTCAACTGTACTCGTGTTAGAGATTGGATTTGTTTGTGGAATCGAAGTAACCCGTACTTGGAATAGAATAGTTGCTGTCGTATTAGGCGGAATGTTATCAATTTGTATACCGTTAAGAGGGTTGTCATTTGGCCGAGCATTGCCGTTCACGATAACACTATTCTCTATAAAGCTCGTATTTGCTGGGATGATATCTGTAACAATAATGTTTTCGACTTGTATATTTCCGTTATTTATGATGGAAATTGTATAAGGGATGATAGTTTGTAAGTCAGCATATTGGATAGGCGTTGTTTTTGTCGCAATTACATTAGCAGAAATAACTTCAGTGGAGGTAATATTGCTAGTCGATATTTGTTCTTCCACGTTTATTGTATAACGAGAAGTTGATTGATTTTGAATATGACCGCTAGTTGGGAGAGCTACGACGGTAACAGAAAATGTGACTGGGATAGAAATATTAGGAGCAATCGTTCCTACAAGTATACCTGCACCTGGATTGGCGTTAAGCTGAGGAATGTTATTTACTAAAACGCTACCGTCAATAAAAGTTGTTCCATCAGGTATATTGTCTGTAAATACAACAGCAGTGGCATCCGTATTCCCTGTATTCGTTAAAGTTGTTGTATAAGTTAAAATGTCACCAATTGTTACAGAGGTCAAATCAACAGTTTTAAGTGAAACGATATCAGCATCATTAATTTGAACGAAAGTAGTATTGGAAGTAGTAGATTTTTGAATTGGTGCAAAGTCAGGATTGAAAATAAAGTCGTAGACGATGTTTGCAGTATTAGGTACTGGATTTACAACAGGTAAATTCGTAACGGAAACTTGGAATATTATTGTAGCTATTTGACCTGCTGCGACATTAGGAATGGAAAAGCCGATATTCGGATCTGCTGCAGGAAGTACAGTATTGTTAACTATTACACTTCCTGGAATAAATACTGTTCCATCCGCTATAGTATCTGTAAAAAATATGGAGTTAGTTGTAGTCGATCCATTATTTTGAATGAATACTGTATATTCAATGGTTTCATCAATGTTAGCTAATACAGTATTGGCGGATTTTGTAGCAATAAGAATAGCATCAATAAATTGTATATTTGTAGCATTGGAAGAGGTCGTTTCTGAAATTGGTGGTGTGCTTGGGTCTGGTCGATACTCATAGTGAATGACAGCGATATTATTAATGTTATTTTGTGGCGGTATAGAGACTACGCTTACTTGGAACGTAACGATAATCGTATTATTTGGAAGAACTATATCAAGATTGATACCGGTAATTGGATTTTCGTTAGGTCTTGGTACGCCATCTACAAGAATGCTATTTGGAACGAATGTGGTGCCAGCAGCAATTGCGTCAAGTAGTAGAGTATTTGTAATAGGTATTGTACCGGCGTTTGTAACTGCGACTGTATATGTGATGATTTGACCGATACGTGTAATGGATCTGTTAGCGGATTTAATTGCACTAACATTTGCCGTTCGCACTTCAGTATTTACTGCATTTGATAACGATCTACGCTGAATAATTGGAGAACTAGGGTCAATTTGGTATTCGTACGAAGTGTCTGAAATATTAATGACTGTATTGCCCTCTGGTATATTTGTAAGTTGTACTTGGAATGAAATAGTGACTGTTTCATTTGGTTGTATCGTGCCGAGAGTTACTCCGTTTTCAGGATTCACGCCAGGCTGAATTACATTATTTATTGCTAAGCTATCTTCAATGAATATAGTACCTTCTGGAATGTTATCAATGAACACGATATTGTTAGCCGGAACGGTTCCTATATTTTGAAGTGTATTTGTGTAGGTAATCATTTGCCCGATTGATACGAAATTTACATCCGCACTTTTAACAGAAATAATATTTGCATTTTGAAGTGATGTTGTAACAATGTTAGAATTTGCAGAGCGATTTACTGGTGGGGCTGTAGGAATACTTACATATTGGTAAGTTGCTGAAGATTGATTTACAATTTCAGTTTCATTCGGTGGATTATTTGTTTGCACTTGAAATAGTATCGTTTTGGAACTGTTTGCTGGAATTGTTCCAATTGGTATTCCGTTTTCAGGATTTACACCTGGCTGAAGGACACCGTTAATTGTGACACTATCGGGAACGAATGTAGTCCCAGTTGGAATAGAATCTGTGAAATTAATATTTATTGCGTCAACATTACCGATATTTTTCACTTCAGAAATATAAAGTATAGTTCCACCGATATCTACAGTTGTTGGATTGGATGTTTTTGTAATTGTCAATTGTGCTTGCACGAAATTTGTAATGACGATATTACTAGTAGATGTTTCACTAATAGGCGGTTTCCCTGGGTCTGGTTGGATTGTATATGTTGTATTGGATTGATTTGTAATCGATTCTTGCGAGAATGAATCGTTAATAAGAATTTGGAACGAAATAAGATGAGTAGCGTTTGCTACTAGGGTAGGCAAAGTAACACCTACATTTGGATTGGCACCAAGTATAGTTGTTCCGTTAAGTGTAAAACTATTTTCTACGAATGTAGTATTTTGGGGAATAGTATCTGAAAATATGAGATTAGTAGCTGGAATATTTCCGGTATTTTCTAGTGTTATCGTATAAGTCAAAATATCACCTGTTGTTGCTTGTTGTGCATTGACTCCTTTTAAAGAAAGGATAGTCGCATCTGAAATTTGTGTGAAAGCGGGATTAGACGTAATTGTTCGAGAGATGATAGGAGCAGTTGGATCGGCGATAAAAGTGTAGTCAATACGGGCTGTATTAGAAATTGGGTTCACGCTTGGAATAGATTGAACGATAACCTGGAATGTTACAGTGACGATTTCTGACGGTGTGATGGAGTTTAATGGTATTCCTACGTTAGGATCAGCATCTGGAACGGAAACGCTATTAATAGTTACACTATTCGGAATAAAGGTAGTTCCTTCGGGGACCAAATCTGTTAAAGTAACTGTGTTTGCAGTAGTATTTCCGTTATTTTGAACGACTACTGTGTAAGTGATTGTACCGTCAGTAGATTGTACGAGAGAATCTGTACTTTTAATTACGGATAACGATGCATCAACAACAGCTGTATTAACCGTATTAGACGAGGATGTTGCTGTAACAGGAGGTTGACTTGGATTGACAATATACGTGTAACTTGTAAGTGCTTGATTTATAATCGCTCCTTGCGGTGGAATAGAACTTGCAAGAAATTGGAACGTAATAGTAGCGGAATCACCTGGTGCGATAATACCAACTGGAATACCGAGAGTTGGACTTGCATCTGGAAGTGAAATCCCGTTGAGCGTAACACTATTTGGAACAAATAATGCTCCTTCAGGAACTCCGTTAATGAGTAATACAGAGTTTGCAGGGAAGTTTCCAGTATTCGTTAATGTTGCTGTATACGTAATTACATCCCCGATAGATATAATTGAACGATTTGCTTGTAAAACAGTTGTAACAGTCGCGTTATTAATTTGTGTTGAAGCGCTATTAGAATTTATCGTGCCTGTAACAGGAGGAGAGGCCGGATCAACGATGAATGCGTATTGAATAGATGCTACGTTTGTAATCGGATTTGAAGGTGGAGTTGATGTAACTATGACTTGGAAAGTAACGGTTAAGGAACTACCTGCGCTAACTGTTCCGATATTCACTCCGTTATTTGGATTTGCACCTGGAAGGGTATTTCCATTTACAGCAAAACTATTTTCAACAAAGATTGTTCCTGCTGGAACTGGGTCTGAGAAATTTACATTCGTAGCGTTTGTATTGCCGTTATTTTGAATCGAAACTGTATAAGTGATCGTATCTCCAATATTTGCAAAGGCTGTATTAGCAGTTTTTACAGCTGAAAGTATTGCTGTATTAATAGAGGTAACGAAGACGTTCGTTTCCACATTGCCAGGTTGAGCCTGTAATGCATTGCCTACGTTATATTGGAAGTTAACAAATCCTAAGTTTTGGAGTTCAGGTGTGAGCGTTGTTGGATTGCTTACAATTTGAACTTGGAATACGATTGTTACGATTTGATTTGGAGTTATTGTATTTATGCCAACGCCGTCAATGATAGAAGCGGATGGTAATGGAGTTCCATCAACAACAACTGATCCTACAACAAATTGTGTCCACGATGGTATAGGGTCTGAGAATACAACATTGTTAGCTGGAATATTTCCTGTGTTCGTAATCGTTGTTGTATACGTAATCGTATCACCGATCGTTGCAAATGTTTTATCTCCTATTTTAGTAGTGTTTAAAATTGCACTTTCAATTTGTGTTGAAACGCTATTAGAAGCAATGTTTTTTGAAACTGGAGGATTAGCTGGATTAACGATATGCTGGAAGCTAACGCTAGCTTGATTAGTAATTGGATTTATAGGTGGAATTTCATTGGCATTAATGTGAAATGCTACGATTACAGACTGGTTTGGCGCAATATCACCAATTGGAACGCCTGTAATGATATTTGCATTTGGGATGCTAGTTCCGTTCAGTGTAAAACTATTCGGTTCAAATGAAGTTCCGTCTGGAATAAGGTCGGTAAAAATAACATTTGTTGCACTAACATTGCCGCTATTTGTAATTGTAACGGTGTAGGTAATATCCTGCCCGATATCTACCGTAGATACATTTGAATTTTTTTGTGCAGTAAGGATAGCGCTATTAATTTGTGTTGTCGTTGTATTAGATTGATTGGAAGTTGTAATAGGTGGCTGGCTAGAATCAACGACATAATGATATGTGGTAGAAGCAGAGTTAGAAATGGGATTAAGTGTTGGAAGTGTAATAACAGTTGCTTGGAATGTAACGATTGCCGTATTACCACCATTAATGGAACCAATATTTACACCAGTTGATAAATCGGCGTTTGGAATGGTTTGCCCATTAGCTGTGAAACTATTTGGAACGAAACTTAAATTGCTATCAAGAATATCGATAATAGTTACATCAGTTGCGGTCACATTCCCGGTATTAGGGAGGTTAAGTGTAAATGTTATTGTATTACCAACATCCGCAAAAGTAAGGTCTGCTGTTTTTGTGCTAATAATAGTTGCATTGTTTATTTGAAGGAGTGTAGTGTTGGAAGTAGCTGCACTTGAAACGGGAGGATTAACAGGATCAACAGTAAATTCATACGTCGTTGATGCTGTATTTGGTGCTGGGTTACTAGGGGGAATATTGTTTACTGTAACTTGAAAGACGATACTATATATTTCATTTGGTGGAAGTGTTGCAAGTAATACACCCGTATTTGGATCCGCGTTAGGTTGTAAAACGCCATCGACCGTTAATGTGTTAGGAACAAATGTGAGTCCACTTGGTAATGCATCTGTGAATACAATATTAGTTGCATCGGTATTGCCTACATTGGTAATAGAAGTAGTATAAAAAGCAGTTTGCCCGATATCTGCAAAGGATACACTTTCATTTTTCGTCATAGATAATATTGCTTCTTTAATTTGTGTTGAAACAGGATTACTAATTGAAGTTTCTGCATCAGGTGGTGAGACTAATTGGTACGATGTTGATGAGAAATTTACAATTGGGTTTTGGGTTGGTAATGACGTCACATTTACTTGGAATGAAACAGTTACTGTAGCCCCAGCTGTTATCGGCCCAATATTTACACCGTTTGTTGGATCTGCACCACTTTGAGGAATTCCATTAATAGAAAATGAATTTGTAATAAATGTCGTTCCGCTCGACATAGCATCTGTGAAAATAACATTTTGTGCGGAGGAATTTCCATTGTTTGTTAAAGTGACAGTATAAGTGAGTGTATCTCCGATGTGGCTAAAAGCTTTATCAACTTGTTTCGATGAAAGAATGGTAGCAGTATTAATTGTAGTAAACGTTGTGTTTGAAGTAACATTTCTTGAAACAATCGGTGCATTTGGATCAGCGATAAATGTGTAAGAAGCAGTAGCGGAATTGGCAATAGGATTTTGAACAGGGGTAGAAGTAGCGGTCACTTGAAATGCTATAGATATTGAGCTGTTAGGGGCAATTGATCCAATCGTTATGCCTGTATTAGGATTCAATCCAATTTGTGTGATTCCATTTATTGTAACGCTGTCAGTAATAAATGTTGTGCCATCTGGTATAAGATCAGTGAAAGTAATATTCGTTGCATTTGTATTGCCGTTATTCGTTAAAATTGTCGTATAGGTAATAGTATCGCCTAGTGTTACAAGTGTTTGATCGACCGATTTTATCATCGTTATCATAGCATCTAGTACCGGGTTTGTAACGATATTCGTGGAAGTAGAAGTAGTAGCAGGAGTTCCGTTTGGATCAACAGTATAAGAATATAAAATTGTATCGTTACCCATAATTGAACTTGAAGGAGGAACAGAAATAACATTTACTTGGAAGGTAACAGTTACTGTTTCACCAGGCGCGATATTTGGTATATTTACTCCGAGTGCTGGCTGTGCACCAAGCTGTTGGATGCCATTTACTGTGACGGAATCTGGTATAAAAGTAGTACTAGGAGGAATTGCACTTGTAAAAGTTATATTTGTAGCTGGTGTATTTCCTGTATTTGTAATAGTTGTTGTATACGTAAGTGTATCCCCGACGGAAATAATAGATTTATCCACACTTTTTTGGGTTGTTAATATCGCACTGTTAATAGTTGTCGAAACCGTATTAGATACATTCGTTTGTGATACGGCAGGTTGGCTAGGGTCGACCACATGTGAAAATTGTACAGAACTAGAATTAGAAATTGGATTTATACTTGGAATGTTTGTAACAAGTACGTTGAGGGTAATAACGGCCGTTCCATTTGGGTTTATATTTCCAATCTGAATCCCGTTAGCTGGATTTCCGATTTGCTGTGTACCAGAATCGTTTGTAAGAGTGCCAGATATGAATGTCGTTCCGTCAGGTAAAATATCTGTGAAAATTATATTTTGTGAAGTGACATTTCCAGGGTTATTTAATGTAATCGTATAAGAAATTGTATCGCCAATTGTTGCGAAAGTTTTATCTACAGATTTGATTGCCACAATTTCCCCAGAATTTATTTGTGTCGAAACGGGATTAGATGTCGTATTTCTTGAAACGAGTGGTAAATTAGGTCCTGTCATAAATTGATAATCAATGGAAGCTCTGTTTACAACTGGTGAGTTTGGCCCCCCAGGTCCAATTGTGAAAATTGGATTTGGAATGCTAACTACTTGCACACGGAAGGTAACGTTTGTAAAATCTCCTGCAATAATATCCCCAATTGGTATCCCATTCGCGGGATTTACCCCAGGTAATAAAACCCCGCCTACTCGAACGCTATCCTCTATAAACACTGTATTATTTGGAATTGGATCTGTAAAAATGATATTCGTAGCAGTTGTGTTTCCTATATTCTCCAATAAAACAGTATACGTTAAAAATGAATTTCCAGGTGCTACGTCAGAAAATAGTCGATCCACACTTTTCGTTGCTTGAATAATCGCTTCGTTAATTTGAACTAAAGTTGGATTACTTGTAGCTGTTTCTGTCACCGGCGGCTGGGTAGGATCAACAATGATCGAGTATGTCGTGCTAGACTGGTTCAAAGTTGGATTTGTAACTGGTATTGAGCCAACGATAGCTTGAAAGCTAATTGTTGTCGTTCCTCCAACTGGAATTGAGTCTAAAGAAATCCCGCTATCTGGTCTAAATCCAAGTTGTGGGATGGTATTAATTTGTACGCTATCAGGAACGAATGAAAGTTCAGGTGGTAATATATCGATAAAAACAGGTGTGTTTGCGGTAGTATTTCCGCTATTGGTGAGGGTAGTTGTATACGTAATTGTATCTCCAACAGCAGCAAAAGCACTGCTTGCAGTTTTTGTTGCGATAACAGAAGCAGTATTTACTTGTGTAAAGGTTTTATTAGATTGAACTGTTCGTGAAACTGGCGGTTCATTTATATCTACAATAAAGCTATATTGAAGCGATGATTTATTCGGGATTGGATTAGGGTTTGGAAGTGTTGTAATGTTTACTTGAAAACTGAGTGTAGCAGATGCATTTGAATTCAAGTTACCAATATTGATACCGTTTTGTGGATTTGCATTCGGAACGGTTACACCATTTATCTTAAAGCTATTTGGGATAAAGGTAGTACCGTTTGGAATTGTATCAGTAAAAATAATGTTGTTCGCAGTAGTATTTCCGTTGTTTGTAACAGCTGAAGTGAATGTAATTGTATCACCAATTGTAGCGAAAGTTGTACTAGCGCTTTTATTTATTACTAAAGTAGCGTCAATAATTGGTGTAACTGTTGTATTTGTTACGGTGCTACCAACAGCAGGAGATTGGTTTGGGTTCACGGTATATTCATAATTTACAAGAGCATTATTTGTTAATGTGCCACTAGGTGGTATCGCTAAAATTTGTGCTTGAAAAGTAATGAATACAGTATCTCCTGGCGAAATATCTGCCAAGTGAACACCAAGTGATGGATCTAATCCTGGTTGTGGAACATTATTGATAGTTACGGAGTTTTGGATAAATGAAGCTCCTGCGCCAAGCCCATCTGTTAAAACAGTTGCACTAGCAGGGATATTACCTGTATTTGTTACTGCAATCGTATAGGTAACAATATCACCAATTGCAGCTGTCGGTGTATTCACAGACTTAGTAGCGACAATATTAGCGTTATTAATTTGAGTTGTTATTACGTTACTTAACGTATTGGCGGATGCTGGAGGTAAGTTAGGATCTACGACATACTGGTACGTTGTATTGCTTTGGTTCGGGATTGGATTTGGGTTCGGGATAGAATTTACTTGTACTTGGAATGAGATGATTGTATTTGCATTCGAATTTATTGGGTCGATTGCAATTCCGCTTGCTGGATTGACATTAGGCAGTGTATTCCCGTTTACAGTAACACTATTAGGAATGAACGATGTCCCGTTTGGAATTACATCTGTAAATATTACATTTGATGCAAGTGTGTTCCCGTTATTCGTTAAAGTAGTTGTGTACGTAATAATATCATTTACGTTAGCAAACTGTTTATCTGCCGATTTAGTAGCGGCAATTGAGGCGTTATTAATAGTTGTCTGTACAGTGTTAGAAGCAACCATCTGCATTACAGCTGGTTTGGATGGATCATACGTATATTGGAATGTTGTGCCTGATTGATTTGTAATTGGGTTTACAGCAGGGATAGTTGGTACAAAAACTTGGAATGCAACAGTGCGTGATGAATTCGCTCCTATCGTACCAATCGAAATGCCGTTAGCAGGATTTGCATTAGCTATAGGGACATTATTAATCGTTACAGTATTAGGAATGAAGAGGGTACCCGCTGGAATGATATCTGTAAATGTTACATTAGCAGCAGGGATATTCCCGTTATTCGTTAAAATAGTCGCATATAGTATGACATCACCGACATCAGCGAAGTTCGTACTCGTTAGTTTTGTAGCAACGATATTAGCAGTATTAATTTGTGTAGTTACTATATTGCTAGCAGTGTTTCTAACAAGAGCAGGTAAGTTTGGATCAGCGATAAAGCTATATTGAAGTGAAGCGCTGTTTTGAATTGGGTTTGGTGAAGGTAGCCCATTTGCACTTATTTGAAACACAATCGTTGTAAAACCACCCGAAGGAATGGAGCCCACTTGAAGACCGGCACTAGGGTCTGCACCTAGTTGTAAAGCACCACCTATAAAAATACTATTTGGAACGATAGTGGTGCCATTAGGGATTATATCGGTAACAATAACATTATTTGCTGTAGTATTGCCAAGATTAGCTAAAGAAATTGTATATGTGATTGGTTGCCCGACGTCGGCGATAGTTAAATCTACTTCTTTGACAATAACGACATTTGCTAAATTAATTTGTGTACTTACAGTGTTACTTACAGATGTTTCTATAGTTGGTGGATCGCCCGGATTTAAAATAAAGCTATACTGTGTACTAGATGAATTTAATGTTGGATTTTGTGTTGGTAAAGAGGTGACGGTTACTTGATAAGAGACGGTAAGTGAACCGTTAGCAGCAATGGAAGGTAGCGGAACACCTATATTTGGATCTGCGTTATTTTGAAGTACACCATTAATAAGAAAAGTGTTTGGAATAAAGGTAGTACCGTCTGGATTCGTATCTACGAAAGTAGGGCTATCAGCAGAAACACTTCCTGCATTCGTCAAAGTAACAGTATAAGTTAATATATCCCCTACGGTAGCGAACTCTCGATCCACTGTTTTGGCTGAAATGACATTTGCATCGTTTACTTGAGTAAATGTAGTGGTTGAAGTAGTGTTCTTACTTACAGGTGAAGTGTTTGGATCAACGATAAAGTTATAGGAGATGGAAGCGCTATTTGAAATAGGGTTTGGATTTGGAATGCTAGTTATTACTACTTGGAATGAAGCTGTAATTGTAGTATTAGCATTGATGCTACCAATATTGATGCTAGCTGGTGTAACACCTGGCTGAGTAACACTGTTAACTATAACGCTGTTTGGGACAAAGGCGGTCCCATTCGCAATTGAATCAGATAGTAATACATTGTTCGCTGCAACATTTCCATCGTTAGTAAGAGCAAAGGTGTAAGTTAATACATCGCCAACTTCCGCAAACGTTTTATCTACAGATTTATTAACGTGGAGATTTGCTAGTCTAATTGTTGATGTAACAGAATTAGAATTTGCTGTTTTTGAAGTCGGTGGCAAACTTGGATTTACAGTGTAAATATAAGAGGCGAAAGCATTATTAATAATAGGGTTTTGGGCAGTAATGTTAATGACTGTTACTTGAAAGGATAAGGTAAAAGTAGCTCCACCAGGAATTGTGCCGATAGGTAAAGCAACAAGAGAATCTACATTCTGCAAAACTCCGTTTAGTGTTACAGTACCAAGAGTCAATATCGTTCCGTTTGGAAGTGGATCTGTTAGTTGAACGTTATTAGCGGTTGCATTTCCACTGTTTGTAATAAGGATTGTATAACTTATCGTTTCGCCAATTGTGGCAAATTGTTTGTTAGTTGATTTTGTTAATGTTAAATTCGCATTGTTAATTTGGGTGGAAACGAGATTAGAAGAAATGTTTTTTGTAACGGGAGATTGGCTAGGGTTGACGGTATATTGATAAGAAGCGCTTGATCCGTTAGATACGACATTTGACGCGGGTATTGTGTTTACTACTACTTGAAATGCAACAGTTTTTATTGTGCCGCTTGGGATGGATCCAATGTTCACACCGCTAGCGGGATTTGCGCCCACTTGTGTCGTGCCATCTATTGTTAAACTGTTTAGAACGAAAGTTGTTCCAGTAGGAATGACATCCGTAAAAATAACATTGTTCGCATTTGTATTACCTGTACCTGTAAAGGAAACGGTGTACGTTAGTGTATCACCAATATCTGCAAAATTTTTATCTACTGCTTTTGCCATTGTTACAGTAGCGTTATTCACTTGAGTAGATACGATATTGGTCGTATCAGTCCCACTTACTGCAGGTTGATTTGGTACAGGAATGTATTGATATGTTGTTGTACCACTATTTAATATTGGATTTGTTTGGGGGATAGAAGGAACAAATACTTGAAATGAAATAGTAGTAGTAGAATTTGCAGCAATTGATCCAATTGATATACCATTAGCGGGATTTGCGCCAGCTTGAGTAACTCCGTTCACAGTTACACTTCCTGGAATGAAAGTAGTCCCGCTAGGAATCGGATCCGTATATATAACATTTGTTGCAGCAATATTTCCTATATTAGCTAGGGCAATACTGTAAGTTAATGTTTCACCAATATCTGTGAAAAGTTTGTTAACTGATTTTGTTCCATTAATATCTGCCAGGTTAATTTGTGTTCCAGCAGAGTTGCTTGTTGCAAGACCGTTAAAGGTTGTTCCTCCAGCGATAGGTGTATATTGAAATGTAATATTAGCAGTGTTAGAGATAGGATTTTGACTTGGAAGAGAAACGACAGTAGCTTGGAAAGTTACTGTGCGAGAAGTACCATTATTAATTGTTCCAAGAGATATACCAGCTGCAGGATTTGCATTTGTTTGTGGTACGTTATCTACTGTTACAGTGCCGGGTATAAAAGAAGTACCGTTAGGGAGGCTATCTATAAAAATAGCGTTATTGGCAGGAAGAAGCCCGGTGTTAGGGATAGTAACTGTATAAGTGAGAATATCTCCAATTGCAGCAACACTTTTATTTACGCTTTTCGTTGCTTGTATATTTGGGGAGTTTATATTAATTTGTAAGCCGACTGTATTTAACATATATGCATCTCCGTTAGTAGTTAAACGGATTGCGGCGGATACTTGTGAGTTTGTTAAATAAGGAGAAATATCAATAGAAGTAATATCCCAGCCCTGTCTTCCAGCGGAGATGTTTGTACCTGTAGAAGCACTTTGATTTCGCGTTCCAAATGTCCCAGTTGTATCTAAGTTTCCTGCAGCATTATTAACTTGAGAACCGAAGAAATTATTTACAGCATTATTTGGCCCAGATAAAGCATTTAATGAACTGAAATTTGGTCCAAATAAAGCTTGATCCCCTATTAAATCTGCATCTCCTTCAATAGAACTTAAAAATAACCTCCCGCTTACAGGTCCTCCTGAAGGTGTTAAAAATCCAGAAACAGCTACATCTGCACTACCGGTATCAGCAGAAACACGGTTACCCGCTACATAAATGGTTAAGTTTCTTGCTGGCAATGTCCCGTTTTGATAAGCGACGATAAGCGTCCATCCAGCCGAATTAATTGTTCCATTAGAAGCATCTATAGGATCTACAAGTCCAGGAACCGCGCCTGTAGTATAGGAACCAGAACCTCCAGCTTGAATAAGGGTTGTTACGTCTGCTGAACGAGTGTAAAAGCCAAATGTAATAGAGTTTGAAACGAATGTTTGGTTTGAAGCCGTAACAGCTGAAGGAGTAATCGAGTATGTTGAAACAGGTGTTGTAAAAGAAACTGGGTTTCCTAATACACTCGTAATGTTTTGATCACGAGATAAATAGTTTCCACCCCAAACGAGTTCTGCGTAAAGAATAGTACTACCAGCAGGGATATTTAAAATAGCGGTAGAACTATTTTGTGTATAGTTTAACGTTGTACCAGCAGGAAAAGTAGGTACTTGTAAAGCAGTATTCGTAGTTGCGAATGCACCAATTGCCCCGATTGTACCAGCACGGTTTTGATTACTAATTTTACTTAAGCCTAAAGTATTTCCAGTAATAGCGAGTGCGCCGTTAGTGGTGGTAGAAAATCGATTCGTAATGGGCATGTTGTCACCTCATTTACAATATAGTCTTGGTCAAAATAACATATGTATGTGACAAATGAATGGAAACATGTACAAGTTGATTTAGTAATAATGATTTAAATGTCTAGATAAGGGGATGGAGTATGATTGAATTGGAAATTAGGGTGGAGCATCTTAGTAAAGAACAAATAGGCGATATTGTAGCATTATCTTCTTATATTGGCTGGGATTATAACGGAGAAGAAATTGATACAGTTTTTAACTCAGGTATTGTATACGGCGTATGGAATGAGCGAAAGGAACTTATTGCTAGCGCAGCAATAATATTATACGGGGAGGCGTTGGCATCTATCGGAATGGTAATTGTACATCCAGATTATAAGGGAAGAGGAATTGGAAAGGTGATAACGAATTCATGCATGAGTAGCGTATCAGCTCAAACTCCAATTATGCTTATTGCTACGGATGAAGGGAAGCCCTTATATGAAAAATTAGGATTTAGGGTAGTAAGCTATGTCTCTAAATATATTTGTAACTTGTACAATACGAATCATAAATGTGCAGAAAATGAAGAATGTATGATGGTTTATAAAGAGGGTGATTTAGAAGGAATAATAAAAATAGATGAAGGCGCATTTGGGACAAGCCGAAACGAGTTTTTAAAACAAAGAATTATGCAAAGTGAGCAGTGTGTCGTTGTAAAGGATACGAAAGAAGATGTAGTAGGATACGGTATAAGTATACAAACGTCGGAAAATAAAATAATAGGACCAGTCGTTGCTAAAAATAATGCGATGGCAATGAGAATAGTACATGATTTAGCAAGAGGGCATAATGGAAAATTAAGAATGGATGTACCAGAAGGAAAGAACGATTTTATGAAAGAATTAGAGATTGCTGGTTTTAAAAAGGTGAATACACCACCAATTATGATGAAAAATAGTAATCGGTTATTAAAAAGAAATGGTGAACTATATAGTATTGCAGCGCAAATTTTTGGATAAAAAAAGAATCCTTTTAAATGAAGGATTCTTTTTTTATCCCGCTATTTGCCGGGCAGTAAGACTTCCACCCAAAAAATTCAGCGGAAGCAAAGAAGTTAGGTGGGGGATCAACAAACCACCACTGATTAAAGTTTCACTTTATCCAATTTAATCACGATATTGGTCATGAGTTGGCTGAAAGAGGTCTTCCTCGATATCTCTCACCATAGAAAAATTATCAACGTTATAATGACCGTGTAAAGTTTTATTGTGATGGCCAATAATTTGTTCTGCAGACAATACGTTAGAATCAGTTGTTGAATGCCCGTTTTTAATTAATGTAACGTCAAATCCTTGTACAGTTGCTGTCCTAACGGCAGTGTCAATACAATGTTCTGTTTTACATCCGCCTATAACAATATGATTAATGTTTTCTTCTTTTAAAAGTTCAAGTAAAGAAGTGCCGTAGAATGAATTGGTTGCTGCTTTATTAATAAGGATTGCAGACTGGGGTACTTGAATTTGATTATGTACTTCAAATCCTTCGCCACTACCAGAAGCAACATCGATATCTCTTACGAAAACAATAAGAGCATTTGAATCTATTGCTTTCTGCAGTGCTATATTTAGTGTAGATAATAGCTCGGTTTTACGAAAAACTGCATTTTCTTGCTCATTTCCATCAATTAATTCTTGTTGAGCGTCGATAATTAATAGTGCTTGTTTCATCGTGTCTCCCCTTTAATATGAAATAAGTTCCACTTTACATATTCCTTCAGATTGTTAGAAAATCCTCCATTGTAAGCGAAGTAGAAGATTGATTTACAAAGTTGTCAAAGAAATTTCATTCTCATAGTGTGTAAAAACATGTATGATAGGAGATGGAGAATTTTTGAGTAGGTGGGAATAACATGCAAACAGTAGAAGATTATCTTTCATTCTTACATACGAAAGGATTTAAATTATCAGAGGAAGCGCAAGGGTTTATTATGTTCGGACAAGGATATACTGGTGCGTCTGATGGGATTGTGAACGCAGCAATAGAAGCGACAATTAAACATCAATTGCAGTTTGATGGTAGTTATTTCGTTGCGTTATTAGAACGATTGAAAGAAGAAGAAATTACAGATAAAAAAAGCGCTAAGGCTTTTATGCGGAAGTTACAAGCGTAACTTCACGCAGCCTGCGCTTCTTTTTTTGTTTTGGAAGGTAATTCAACAAAAATCATGCCTAGGAAAATACATAGACATCCGATAATAGCAGAAATAGAAAGTTGTTCATTTGCAACGAGAACGCCTGTTAAGGCAGCAAAAACGGGCTCCATTGCGAAAATAATTGCTACTCTCGTTGGAGAAGTGTGTTTTTGTGCCGATGTTTGAATGAAAAAAGCAATAGATGTTGCAAACAGAGCAGTTAGAAAGAGTGCGAATAAAAAGGATTGATTCGTCCATAGTGATACTGAAAATAACTTTTCCCAATCTTCAAACAAGAAAGCGCAAATAGAAGAAAATATACCAACAGCTAATACTTGAGATGTGCTTAATAATAAAGGTGATATTTTTTTAGAAAAGAAGCCGTTAATAAGAATATGGGCAGCGAAAGCGACTGCACAACCGAGAACAAGTATATCTCCTATATTTAATTGGAAAGAATCAGCAGCTGTTAATAAGTACAAACCTGTTGTAGCTACAGCAATACCAAGTACGATGAAAATGGTAGCTTTTTGTTTTAAAAAGATAAATGATAAGATTGGGACCATAACAATGCTTAGCCCAGTTAAGAAACCTGCTTTTGAAGATGTTGTATAGAGTAAGCCAAATGTTTGCAATAAATAACCGACAAATAAGAAAAAACCAACGATTATCCCTGCCGTGCTACTATGTTTTATATCTTGTTTTGAAGTTTTTTGTGAGAAAATAATTTGAACGAATAATAAAATAATTCCAGCGAATAAAAAGCGAATACCATTAAACGTAAATGGACCAACGAAAGACATAGCGTTTTGAACGACAACAAACGTAGCTCCCCAAATAAAAGAGACAAATAATAAAGCAAGAGGAGCAATCCACTCTTTTTTCACACTCATACCCCCGTTAATTTTGTAAGATAGCTTTTCTAGCTAATTCATCAGCTACTTTATTTTGACTACTTGGAATCCACTTAATAAAAAAGAGATCGAAGTTTTTTATGTACTGCAGCGCTTCATCTAAAAGAGGTGCAAATATTTTATTTTTTGCGTATTCCTTTTCAACAGCCCGTTCGACAAGCTGGGAATCTGTACGAAAAGAGACAGTGCTATAATTATGCTCGATGCAATATTTTAATGCTAGAAGTAAAGCACGGTATTCTGCTTCATGATTGGACATTGTTCCAAGTGGTAATGATAATTGTACAGGCGGCTGAACGCCTTTAATAAACACTCCTGCACCAGAAGGACCAGGATTTCCTTTTGATGCACCATCAATATATACTTCAATCAAAATGAGAAACCTCCAAATTATAAGATTATCCCCTACTTAAATGCTTTTTGAAGTAGGGGATAGAGTAGTTATCCGATTGTGATGCTATAACGACATGTAAATGTTTCATTCGCTTGTAACGATTGAATTCCCTTTTTGTCCTTGAAATCTTTTGCTGGATTTATTTCATCAGCGATTCCATACCAAGGTTCAATACATAAGAAAGGTGCGTTATCCCCTGGTGTCCATACGCCGACAAATGGGAAGCCATCAAATTCTACTTTTACAAATTTATTATGTTTATGAGAACGAATCGAAATTTCATTCGTATTCATATTTTCAAAAATAAGCGCATCATTTTTGAATAAATCATATGTAAGTGGCAATTCAGTTGTATTTTCAGCGATTAATTGCTTTTTGTTTGAAAGATAAGGTCCTTCTAATACGCTTGTTTCTAAGCGTTCCGAACCATTAAACGATAAATGATAATCTGTAAATGATTCACCATCCAATAAAGGGAAGTTGAAGCCAGGATGTGCTCCGATTGAGAAGAACATCTCTTTTGAAGTAGGATTGTTTACTTCATATGTTACATGAACGATTTGTCCATCTAGCTCATAAGAAACGAGTAGTTCGAATTCGTATGGGTATTTTTTTAATGTTTCTTCATTACTAGTAACGATATAAGTGATTTTTGTTTCGCTTTGTTCTTTCACAGAGAAAGTAAGATCACGAGCGAAACCGTGTTGTGTTAATGAATATGATTTACCGTCTACGTAGTATGTATTATCTACTAATCGGCCGACAATTGGGAACAAAATTGGTGCACGGCGTCCCCAATAAGTAGAATCACCTTGCCATAAATATTCTGTGTTGTCTTCTTTTAAGCGAACGCTCTGTAATTCTGCACCTTTGTCAGAAATGGAAACGATCACTTTTTCATTTTGAATTGTTGCTGTCATGAAGTGAAACCTCCTAAATCTTTCATATGTTTCATTATACGTTGTCTAAAAGGAAAAAGGTAGTTTATGATAGGAATCTATTGACGAAAGAGGGGCTACGACGTAAAATATAATCTTGTTGCTTAAAAAACGAATAACGTGGTTCGAAACCATCCCACGTAAAAAAACTAAGGAGATTTTGTCATGAATATTAGAACTTTAGTCGGTAATGGTATTTTAGCGGCATTATATATTGCTGTTTCTATGCTTATTCAGCCATTTGGCTTTACGAATGTACAATTTCGTATTTCAGAGATGTTTAATCATCTCGTTGTATTTAACAAGAAAGCAATTTACGGAATTGTATTAGGTGTATTTTTAACGAATCTCTTGTTCTCACCTATGATCGCTTATGATTTAGTATTTGGAGTAGGTCAATCTATTCTTGCATTAGTTGCAACGATTATTTCTATGCGATTTATTAAAGGTGTTTGGGCTCGTATGATTTTTAATACAGTTATCTTTACGATTACAATGTTTATGATTGCAATTGAACTTCATCTTGCATTGGGTTTACCATTTATGTTGTCTTGGTTAACTTGTGCAATCGGTGAATTTGTTGTCATGGCGATCGGTATGCCTGTAATGTACTGGATTAATAAGCGAGTACAATTTGAAAGATTTATGTAATAGATGAAAGAGCTATTCCTATAGGGATAGCTCTTTTTGTATGTAATCATATTGAATATAATGCTGTGACTCTAGATAAAATATAATAAAATAAAGTGAGGCTTCAATTAGCCGGATATATATAAGAAGTCTTACATAAGGGGAATGTAGTATGAAATATAAAATTCATTGGTTGTATAAAACGAAGCGTGGATTGCAGACGGAATTAACAACAGAGTATATGAACATAGAAGAAGTACTTCAATTTGCAGAGGATTTTGAGAAAACAGGAAGAGCTAAGGAACTTTTATTTTACGATGAAATGGACGCAGAATGGTCATTAAAAGAGATGAAAAAGTTAAGTAAGCAAGTAGAGGAAGAGCCCCAAGAAATACTCGTTTATTTTGATGGGGGGTATGATGTGCAAACGAAAGAAGCTGGCGTTGGTATATGTGTGTATTATAAAAAAGGAAATACAAACTACCGCATTCGCCGCAATGCATATATAGAAGGTATATATGATAATAATGAAGCGGAATATGCATCATTATTATACGGTATGAATATACTCGAGGAACTAGGGATTAAGTATGAAGCAGTTACACTTCGCGGAGACTCACAAGTGGTACTGCAGCAATTAGCCGGAGAATGGCCTTGTTACGATGAACATTTAAATCATTATTTAGATCAAATTGAACAAAAGGCGAAGCAAATGAAATTAAAACTTGTATGTGAGCCGATATCTAGAAAACAAAATAAAGAAGCACATCAATTAGCAACGCAAGCATTAGAAGGAACAGTTATTGATAGTCATAAAGAAATAACCGAATAGAGAGGTGCAAAGGTGGATAAAAAGCAACTCATTACAGAGGTAAATGACTTATTAGAAACGTATTGTGAAGGATGTTTCTTGCGAGAACATAATCGAAAGACAAATAGTAAGTATTATGCTCATTCATTTTGTATAAGGCAATGTACAGTTGGAGAAACATTGAAAAAGTATGGAGAACAGTTGTCATAAAAAAACATCCAGAGAAAATTCTCTGGATGTTTTTTTAGTGCTTTGCTTCGTTTAATTGCTGCTCGCATTTGCTTAGTTTCTTTTCCTCGTTCATTAAAAAGGGTTCATCTAAATCTACTGCAACAGATTTCATAATTTCAAGCTGTGAGCGAGCTGCTTCTACTGCAGTAGTAGCATGCTCTAATGTGTCTGGATCCATTGAAATTGTTGCTGATCCTACCATTTTTTGTGCTGTTTCTACACGGAATTTTACTTCTTCAAAATCATTTACTTCTGATCCCATTGATACTGCCTCCTTTGTATATTGCGCATTTCACATAGTTTTTGCTCTGTAAAACGGAAATATACAAAGGAATAATAAAGGAGGTTACCAAGTAAGGTAACCTCCTGTTATATGTTGGATTAAAGTTTTACTACGTTAGCAGCTTGAGGTCCGCGGTTACCTTCAGTAATGTCGAAAGATACTTCTTGACCTTCTTCTAAAGCTTTGTAGCCGTCTCCTTGAATAGCAGAGAAATGTACGAATACATCGTCAGCGCCTTCCATTTCGATAAATCCAAAACCTTTTTCGTTGTTAAACCATTTTACTTTTCCTTGCATGTTATAATTCCTCCTAAAAGCGTTTACTATTTTTCATTTAGTGAAATTCATTTAAAAAATAATATAAACTAAAAATGCTATATTCTTGAATATTCTGCTAAATGATTAATTTAAATATACACGAATTGGGAGAATTTAGTCAAGTAAGCGATTTTATTTTTTGTATTTTTAAATAATTTTTCAGTCGAATTTTTAAATAGGTATAGGACAGGCCGAGTATGTAATATTCTTAATTGAATGCTATACATAATGAGGTGAAAGAATGAATAAGTCTTATTTATTAGATAATGAAGGAATAAGAACGAGAACCGACATACCGGATTGGGTTGCAAAAGAATTTGAGATTTTTTCAAGTGTCGTGTTAGAACCAACTTTTCCATGTTATTTCGGTTTAACAGCTTTGAAAAAGAATGAACTTCGTTATTCATTTCTTTCTCATAATGATTGGAGTCATTTGCCGCATACAATGTTATCTTTTTTAGAGTTAATGAAAGAGAGGCCGATTGTAAGAAGGGGCTTTTTTCTTTTTGTAGAACCGGAATGTGAAGAACAATCACTCGAATATTACCGCGATTCTTTTTGGAAAGTGCTACAGTATTTGCATGAAAACGATGAGCAAGCATGGCCAAAGCAAATTCCTGAAGATCCAGACCATTATTTATGGGAATTTTCATTTGGTGGTGAACCAATATTTGCATTTGGAAATGCGCCAGCTTATAAACAACGAAAAACTAGACATTTAGGGAATGCTCTCGTTATTGGATTTCAGCCACGCACTATTTTTGATGGATTAGAGGGAGATCGTCCTAAAGGAGCATATTCAAGACAAATGGTCCGTGAGCGAGTTGAAAAGTGGGATCAATTGCCGAAACATCCTAACATTAGTCATTATGGTGACCCAGAGCATCGTGAATGGAAACAATATTTCATAGGAGACGATGTAGAACCAATAAAAGGGAAATGCCCTTTTCTTCATAAGATAAAAAAGTAAGAGCCATCACCTAGATGGCTCTTTTGTATATTTTGGATAAAAAAGGGTATTTTATTACGAAAGCTAGTCTATTTTTTCAAATTATATCATTAACTAGTAATAAAGAGAGTAGAAAGGATAGAGCGATGTTTGGAGCAATTATACAGCAAATCGTATTAGGTATTTCATTAGCTGCACCAGTAGGGCCGATTAATATTGAAATGTTAAAACGAGGAATTGAACGTGGGTTTTGGCATGCTTGGGTTGTTGGAATTGGTGGAATGACTGCAGATGTTTTATTTATGTTACTTATTTATTTCGGTTTATCTTCTGTGTTTATGTATACATATGTACAAGCCTTCATGTATTGCACGGGTTTTTTCTTGTTATTTTATTTAGGATTTCAAAGTGTAAAACAAGGAATTTTCCACTCGAATATGGAATATAAAAAAGAAGAGGTAGGTGGCCTTAAGCAATCGTTTATGGCAGGATTTTTAATTGCGATATCCAATCCATTAAATCTTGTTTTTTGGTTTGGTATATACGGAAGTACACTTAGCTCATTACTTACGAAGGTAACGAAACAAGAAGCTTTTTTGTACAGTCTTTGCATTATTGCTGGCATTATTTTATGGAATTTAAATATTGCTTTTTCTGTACATTTTGGAAGAACTTTATTAAAACCAAAAGCACTTGGCTACATAACAGCTGGAGCAGGTATTATTTTAGTAGGTTACTCTATACATTTTGCATACAAAGCTTTACAGTTGTTCACATAAGATTGAAGGGGAGATTTTTATGTATCGAACCACTATTGACGGAAAAGAAATTATCATTACGTTAGCGCCAAAAATCCGAAAAGAAATTACTGATAGAAATCCACTATATGAAGCGGTATTTCATAATGCTGCAAGATTGCTACAAACAAAGCAACCGACGTTTGCAGTAAATCATGAAATATTTGGTCTCATTATTGGAGAAGTGCAAAGAGGAGAAGTAACAGTGTTTGCAGTGGAACATATTATTCCGAAGCAAAATATATTTGGACCAAATAATTTTTTCTCGACAATAGAACAGCAGGCAAATTTGTAAAGTGAATAGAATAAGAATAGAAAAGAAATAGTCGTAACGATATGTTGCGGCTGTTTTTTGGGAAAAGGGGGAAACAAGATGAAGAAAGTGGGGAAAGAGTTCTTTTTACAACATGATATCGTTATTATGTATAGCATTCTATTTATTTTCATTATTATTTTAAAAATGCAATTTTTCTCTTGGGTTGGCATGTTAGCATGTATGTTTGGGATTGTTTTCTATACACTTAATGAATATATGACACATCGTTTTTTATTCCATATAAAGCCACCTAAAAACACATTTCTATTAAAAATGTTAAGAAGATTGCATTATGATCACCACGTATATCCAGATGATTTAAAACTTTTGTTTTTACCAGTATGGTTTAGTATACCTAGTTTTACTATATATTTACTTGTAGCATATGGTATTACAAAAAGTGTTACTATTACACTTTCATTTGGAATCGGAATGATTATTATGCTGCTCGTTTACGAATGGAAACATTATATTGCCCATAGACCGATTCGTCCCGTCACTAAGTTTGGAAGATGGTTAAAAAAACAACATATATTACACCATTATAAAAACGAAAAGTTTTGGTTTGGTGTTTCAAATCCAGTATTCGATTTTATATTTGGAACACTTAAAGACGGAAAAGATGTTGAGCTAAGCGAAACGGCTCGTAATTTAGAAAAGGAAAAAAAGACAAAAGTAGTGCGTTAAGCACTGCTTTTGTCTTAATGAGGATAAATAAGTAAGGTGTCACTTTATTTTGAAAAAGTATATTAAAAATTTAGGGGAAATTGCCGAAAAATGTCTATCAAAAAATCTTTGCATGAATGCATGGATTGTCTAAAATGAATATAAGTTTCTGAATATTTATAAAATTTAGTCTTTAGGTATGTAAGGGGGAAGTGTATTTCAAGTAAGAGAGGGGATCGGTTAATGAAACGAGACGATACGTCAGCACGTAAGTTGCAAAATGAGGTAAATTATACAGAGGTCGTTCAGTCGGAAGAATTTCAATTGTTATTAAATACGAAAAAGAAGTTTATCATTCCAATGAGTATTTTCTTTTTTAGTTTTTTTATCGCATTACCTATTTTAACGTCGTATTCAAAGGTGCTTAATACACCTGCATTTGGTGACATTACATGGGCGTGGGTATTTGCTTTTTCCCAATTTCTTATGACATGGGCACTATGTATGATTTATAGCAAAAAAGCAGAGTCATTTGATGAAATCTCCCAAAAAATTCTGCAAGATATGCAAAAAGGGAGGGGCTGAACTTGAATACTACTGCGTTTGCACTATTTTTAATTATCGTTCTTGGTACGCTCGTCATAACATATTTTGCATCGAAAAAAACGAAAAATGCGAGTGAATTTTATACGGCTGGAGGGGGATTAACTGGTTGGCAAAATGGTTTGGCCATCGCTGGAGATTACATGTCTGCTGCTTCATTTCTTGGTATAGCCGGAGCAATCGCATTAACTGGGTTTGATGGATTCTTTTATAGTATCGGTTTTTTAGTTGCTTATTTAGTTGTACTGTATCTTGTTGCAGAACCGCTTAGAAATTTAGGAAAGTACACTTTGGCGGATATGATTGCAGCACGCTTTGATGCGAAAAAAGTTCGCGGAGTTGCAGCTCTTAATACGATGACGATTTCTATCTTTTATATGATTGCACAATTAGTTGGCGCGGGTGCACTTATTAAATTATTATTAGGGATTGAATATACGACATCTGTATTAATCGTTGGAACACTTATGACGGTGTATGTTATTTTTGGAGGTATGACAGCAACGAGCTGGGTACAAATCGTAAAGGCTGTATTGCTTATGGCTGGTACGTTTATTATTTCTGTTATCGTTTTCGCAAAATTCAACTTCAGCGTGACTGAAATGTTCGCTCAAATGAAAACAGCTACACCTTTAAAAGATTCATTTTTAAATCCAGGTGTAAAGTATAAGGATGGTCTTGATACACTTTCTTTAAATTTAGGACTAGTACTTGGTACAGCTGGATTACCACATATACTTGTCCGCTTTTTTACAGTACGTGATGCAAAAACTGCGCGTCAATCTGTCGTATATGCGACGTGGTTAATTGGTGCATTTTATATTATGACGATTTTCTTAGGATTTGGTGCGGCAGCGTTTGTAGGAAATGAAGCGATTATTAAAGCGAACCCAGCTGGTAATATGGCGGCACCTTTATTAGCCAAAGCGTTAGGTGGAGACTTCTTATTTGCTTTCGTATCAGCAATTGCTTTTGCAACGATTTTGGCTGTAGTGGCAGGTCTTGTATTAACAGCAGCATCAGCATTCGCTCATGATTTTTATAATGAAATCATTCGTAAAGGAAAATCAACGGAAAAAGAGCAAGTATCCATGGCTCGTTATGCATCTATTGGAGTAGCGATACTATCTATCATACTTGCATTATTTGCCCAAACATTAAACGTAGCATTTTTAGTATCATTAGCATTTGCAGTTGCAGCGAGTGCAAATCTACCAGTAATTTTATTTACAATATATTGGAAGCGTTTTAATACAACGGGTGCTATTTCGGGTATGATTGTAGGTCTCGTATCAGCAATTGTTCTCGTAGCGTTGAGTCCGAATGTTTGGAACCCTGTAGCTGGAAAAGCTATTTTTGTTGGGGAAGCGTTATTCCCATATACGACACCAGGAATTATTTCAATTCCACTCGGATTTCTTGCAGCATATTTAGGAACGGTTTTATCTAGTAAGAAAGAAGATGCAGCGAAATTTGATGAAATTCTCGTGAAATCTAATACTGGTCATGGCATTAGCGATGCGTCTTCACATTAAATAAAAGAGGAGCTTTTCGATAGATAAGAAAAGCTCTTTTTTCTTTTGTCATTTTCTTGTAAATATTACTGATTTGTAAGTAGGATTTGTCTTAATTTTGTGGAATGAAAATAGCAGGGAGAAATTTAAGTCATCATGGCACCAGCGCAGCTTTTGTGAAAAATAAGTTGTTATGGAAGGTGGAAGTAATGATGAAAACGAAGCAAACTGATGAATTATTAGCAAAAGATGAGCAATATGTTTGGCACGGAATGCGTCCCTTTAGTCCAAATAGTACAATGGTAGGGGCAAAAGCTGAAGGGTGCTGGGTTGAAGATATACAAGGAAAAAGATATTTAGATGGTATGAGTGGTCTTTGGTGTGTGAATAGTGGATATGGAAGAAAAGAGCTCGCAGAAGCGGCTTATAAGCAATTACAAACATTATCATACTTTCCAATGTCACAATCCCATGAGCCAGCTATAAAGCTTGCTGAAAAGTTAAATGAGTGGCTTGGGGGAGAGTATGTTATTTTCTTCTCAAATAGTGGTTCAGAAGCGAACGAAACAGCTTTTAAAATAGCAAGACAATACTATGCTCAAAAAGGTGAATCACATCGTTATAAATTTATGTCACGTTACCGTGGGTATCACGGGAATACAATGGCGACAATGGCAGCGACGGGACAAGCGCAGCGTAGATATCAATATGAGCCGTTTGCTTCAGGTTTTTTACATGTAACACCACCGGATTGTTACCGTATGCCTGAAATTGAAGGGCAGCATATTTATGATGTAGAATGTGTGAAAGAAGTCGATCGTGTTATGACGTGGGAATTAAGTGAAACAATTGCTGCGTTTATTATGGAACCTATTATTACAGGCGGGGGCATATTAATGCCACCACAAGACTATATGAAAGCTGTTCATGAGACGTGTCAAAAACACGGTGCCTTGCTTATTAGTGATGAAGTGATTTGCGGTTTTGGACGTACAGGAAAAGCATTCGGATTTATGAATTATGATGTGAAGCCAGATATTATTACAATGGCAAAAGGTATTACGAGCGCATATTTACCATTATCTGCAACAGCTGTGAAAAAAGAAATATATGAGGCTTTTAAAGGTAAAGGAGAATATGAATTTTTCCGCCATATTAATACATTTGGTGGGAATCCAGCAGCTTGTGCATTAGCACTTAAAAATTTAGAGATTATGCAAAATGAAAATTTAATTGAGCGATCTGCACAAATGGGTTCCCTTTTATTAGAGCAACTAAAAGATGAAATTGGGGAACATCCACTTGTTGGGAATATTAGAGGAAAAGGTCTATTAGTTGGGATTGAATTAGTAAATGATAAAGAGACGAAAGAGCCAATTGATAATGATAAAATAGCAAGTGTTGTAAATGCTTGTAAAGAAAAGGGCTTAATTATAGGACGAAACGGTATGACAACAGCAGGATATAATAACGTTTTAACATTAGCGCCGCCTCTTGTTATTTCAAGTGAAGAGATTGCTTTCGTTGTTGGAACGTTGAAGACAGCGATGGAGCGTATTTAATAAATAGAGAGAAGAGCGAGCTGTAATATAAGGCTCGCTCTTGTTTAGTAGGAGGGGACTTTTAATGGAGAAATATGATCCTAACAAACATTATCACATCGGATATTATGAAGACGGATATGATTTAGAAGTGACGGCGTACAAAAGAATAAATGAACCAGTTTGGGATGCTTATATTCCGCACTATGAGGCAGACGATTTTTATAAGAAAGTGGAGGGAATGAAGCTAGGTAAATATATAGATGATTATGGCATTATGGTGTATTCATTTGGGAATGATATTGATGATGATGAAGCACGAATTATTTTTGAAAAATGGTTAAAAAAGAACGGGATTGTTTAAAGATAAAACAAAAAGGAGATTGCTATCTTATAAAATAGCAATCTCCTTTTATTATAGTAAATTTATTTACTTGCTTTCATTGCTTTATCTTTTGCACCAAAAGTGTATTTTAACATTGGTGGTGTAATCATTGTAGTTAAAATAACGACAATAACGATTGCTGTAAAGTAATCTTGTGCCAATAGACCTGAAGAAAGTCCTGTTCCTGCGATGATAAGTGCAACTTCACCACGAGAAACCATTCCAGCACCGATAATTGCAGAAGACTTAGCGTCAAATCCAGTCATTCGAGCACCGAATCCACAGCCGATTAATTTCGTTAATACAGCGATAACAGTTAATGCTAAGATGAACCAAATTTGATTGCCGATACCGTCAAATGTAATATTCATACCGATACTAACGAAGAATACGGGAACGAACATAGCGTAAGCAATTGGTTCTACTTTCTTTTCTACTTCATGTTTGTAGTTTGTTTGAGAAATTGCAATACCAGCAGCGAAAGCACCGATGATACCAGCAATTCCTAATAATTCGCCGAAATATGCGAATGAGAAACAGATGATAAGAGCCGCGCTCACGATAGACTCAGATACGCGCAGTGGTGATAACCAGCGCATAATCGCAGGAACACCTTTCCATCCGATTAAAATAATAGAAGCGAAGAATACTACTTTCTTCAAGATAACCATTGTTAAGTTAACATCATCAGTACCTAAGAAGCTCATTGCAAATGCTAATAAAATAACAACAAGAATGTCATCAAATACAGCGGCTCCAAGCATCGTCGTACTTTCACGTGTTTTCATTTTACCTAAATCACGAAGTGTTTGTACGGAAATACTAACACTTGTCGCACATAGAAGTAATCCTAAGAATACAGCGTTTCCTTGTTCCATTCCCATCACAAGACCGGAAACGTAACCACCTACGAATGGAAGAATGATACCTCCGAGTGCAACTGCTAAAGAAGAATTACGATTTGCGTTTAATTCTTCTAAGTCTGTTTCAAGTCCAGCCATAAACATTAAAAGAATAACTCCGACATTACTTAATTGAGTTAGAAGCTCTGAATTTTCAATCCAACCTAATACAGCTGGACCGATAACGATACCGACAATTAATTTACCTAGTACAGAAGGTTGACCTAATCTAACACTAAGATCACCAGCAAGCTTTGTACTTAATAAAATAAGTGCAATTTGAAAGAAAAATTCGAATTCCATCTGATCCTCTCCTCGTCATTTTTAATTTTATCATACGATTTCTCGGAATTTGCCTAATGAAAATATGTAAAACCCATTAAACAAAAGGGTCTGATTACAAGTTCTTTTGAACTCGTAATTTGAACCTGTAATTAATATATAATAAAATTTATTAAAAATCAATGAAAAAATAGCAGATTTTCATGATGGAATTTGATTTAGGTATGAAGGGAATGGCTATATAATAAGAAGAAATAAGGCAATATTTTTAATGAATTGGAGAAGGAAACATGTTATTAAATAAACGCTTTACAATTGGAGAAATGGCAAAAATGCATAATATTGCAGAATCTACATTGAGGTATTATGATGAAAAAGGAATTTTTCATCCGTCCATTGTTGATCCTCAAACGAATTATCGTTATTATACAATCGATCAATTTTCACTGTTAGATACGATTAAATTTTTACGCCAGTTAAATATTCCGTTAAAGGAAATTAAGAAATATATTGATGAAAGAAATCCAACATACGCACTCAATTTACTGGAAAAACAACAAGAAATGATGCTGAAGAAACAAAGAGAAATTGAATATGCTTTAGCAAAAATGGAACATAGAATTCATTTAATAAAGAAGGCGACGAAAGCGGAAACCGATCGAATACTTATTAAAAAAATACCAAAAAGAAAAATAACAGCGATTGCAGTGGCGCCGAATACGACAGATGATATGTTTGATTATTATATCCATTCGCTTCAAAAAAATATGAAGCAAATGGATGATAGTCTATTTTCAGGAGATATAGGTGTGACAATTTCCAAAAAAGCATTCATGCAAAAGGAGTTTCAAGCATATAGCAGCGTATTTATTCTTTTGGATTATATGCCCTATCAAGTATATAGTTCAGATTCAATTAAAGCTGGTATGTTTGCGTGCGCTTATCATCATGGATCATATGAAGAAACAGGTGAAACATATAAGAAATTAATGGAATACATTGATCAAGAAGGATACGAAATAAGTGGAGATTCGATTGAGATTGGATTAATTGATTGGTCTGTAACAGAAAATCCAGAGGAGCAAGTAACAGAAATTCAAATTCCAGTAATGAAAAAATAGAGTGTAGGACTTCTATTAATTACAAACCTGCATCAATTCCGATAATTAAATTTCCTATTTTTTTAATTCTCTCTTGACCTTCAAGTTACTTGAAGGTTTAAACTGTGAACAGAGCGTTGAAAAAGGAGCATAATAGTATGGAAGCAACAGAAAAATTAAGAGAAAAACCAGTTAAAAGTTTATTTATTTCTTATTTAATACCAGCCGTTCTAGGAATGGTATTAATGTCAGTGAATATTGTAATTGACGCGATTATGATTAGTAGAGGAGTTGGGGCGAACGGTTTAGCAGGAGTAAACGTGGCTATTCCAGCGTTTTCGATTTTCTTCTCTATTTCATTATGGATCGGGATGGGCGGGGCAACGTTATATTCCATTGCATTAGGTGAAAATAAACGAGAAAGAGCAAGGTCTATTTTTACTCAATCCATGACGGTAGCAGTTGTTATCGTAGGTGTTTTAGCGGCTATTTGTTTATGGAGAATAGAAGATTTAGCGTACTTATTTGGTGCAAATGAAGTGATTTTACCATATGCGTTAGACTATTTACACGTATTACTAACATTTGGAATGATATACGTTTTAGAAAATATTTTAAGTACATTTATACGAAATGATGGAAATCCTAATTTAGCAATGGCTGGTCTTGTTGTAACAGCTGTATTAAATATACTGTTTGACTATATCTTTATTTTTATCTTTGGATGGGGCGTAACAGGTGCTGCTTCAGCGACTATTCTTTCAGCAGCGATTGGTTTCCTTGTATTATTAACTCATTTCTTTAGAAAAAGTAGCATTTTAAAATGGACGAAATTCCATTTTGAATGGGATACTGTCAAACAAATTATGGTGATTGGTTTCCCAAGTTTTACAGCAGAAAGCACAGTTGCAATCGTAACGATTGGTTTTAATATCGCATTTGTTCAATATGCAGGAGAAGTAGGAGTAGCTTCCTATGCGATGGTGAATAGTATTCATGCAATGACATTACTATTATTCTTCGGTGTTGGAGCAGCATTGCAACCAATTGCTAGTTTCCATTACGGGGCAAATTTATCAGAGAGACTTCGTGAAGGATTGAAGTTTGCTGTGAAAATTGCAGTTGTCCTCGGAGGCGTTGCGATAATTGTCGGATTATTCTTCGGGAAATATATCATTGGTTTATTTGATGTTCAATCTCCAGAATTATTGGAGTTAACATTAACGGGTATTAGCTTATTCTTTATTCAATACGTATTTTTAGGCTATAACATTGTGTATGGAGAGTACTTCCAATCAGTGCGACAAACGAAGAAATCAGTACTTATTATAATGAGCCGAGGATTACTATTTATCATTCCATTGTTATGGATTATGCCGAAATTATTTGGGATAAACGGAATTTGGCTCGTTATGCCAGTTGCTGAAGTAATGACAGCAATTATCGTATTTACGATGAATCGTATGAAACATCCTGTTCCATTAAATATGGCAGGAGAGAAAGAAGCGATATGATGAAGAAAATCCCCTTAAGCAATTAAGGGGATTTTTTTATTCCTTTAAACTAATCGCAAAAGATCCATCCGTTTCTTGAACAGAAGCGAAAGCAACGTTTTTAATATTTGTAATTCCTTTTTCTTTTAATTCTTTATATAACCATTTTTCATCTTTATGGATTAACTTTAAGTTATCGTATTGAATTTGTGAATCGACGATAAGTGCAATTGGTAATCCAGCATACTTAACATCTATGTTTAAATCTTTTGGAGTTAATGGTACAAGTTCTCTTTTTGGTAAAATACTAATAGCTCCGTTCGCTTCTAAAATGGCGTATTCAATTTCATGAACACTCGGATATCCTGCAACGCGAAGATTAGAAAGTAGTTCGGCAATGGGATATCTACTTTTTTGTAAGTTCTCAAAAATAATATCACCATGTTTAATTAAAATGATAGGGTGTCCGAGAATAAAACGATTTAGTTTGTTGAATAGGCTTAATTTTGTAAGGAGTAAATGTAAACATGTAATAACAACCATACCGAGAAATGCTTGTAAAGCACCAGAGACGGGTATGGCCTGGAAAGCTAAATAAGATAAAAAGATTATAGCCCCAAAATCATGAGGAGTTAGTTGTGCTAACGCGGATTTACCGAGTAACTTAAGCGATAGTAAAAATAAGATGAAAAAGAACGACACGTTACATAAAAAGAGAAGCAATAGAGACACTCCTTCGTGTAAAGTTGTACTTACTATTCCCGAAAGTAATATAAATATTACCTTTCAGAGGATAATTTAGGGTTTATTGGAATTTGTCTGTATACAAACAAATAAATGGATATTATCATGAAGGAAGTAAAAGAAAATAGGAGTATATGAGTATGAGAAAGAAGAAAATAATAAAGTGCATTTTAGTTGTTATAATGATTTGCGCCGTATATGCGGGGTTTTTACAATATCACATTTATAAGCATGGACATATGAATGCAAGTGACGATGCTGAGTACATAATTGTACTAGGATCGAAAGTAAATGGAACGAAACCATCTTATTCATTGCAATATCGTATTGATAAAGCAGCTGAATATTTAAAATCACATGAGAAAACAATCGCTATCGTATCTGGAGGACAAGGAAAAGGTGAAGACATTTCAGAAGCATTAGCAATGAAACAAGGACTAATAAAACAAAACATCACAGAAGACCGTATTATAATGGAGGACAAATCTACGAGTACAGATGAGAATATTACATTCTCAAAACCGTTAATTCCAGCCGATATGAAAAAAGGTATGATCGTAACAAACGATTTTCATATGTTTAGAGCGAAAAAAATAGCTGCCAAACAAGGTTTACAATTAGAAGGTCTTCCGGCAAAAACACCGAAACCAATCATCATTCCATCGAATGTACGAGAATATTTAGCCATTACACAGTATTGGTTTATGAATCGAATATAGTGAAAGTGATCCCGTCTGAAACTTCAGACGGGATTTAATTTGAGGAAAATCTTACAAATATGTCACGTTAGTGAAAGGTAAAGCGATAGTTTCTAGAATGATTTCCTGACATAATGAAAGTAACAAAAACTATTTAGAGGTGAATCGGATGAAAGGAAATAATATTTTATCTTCGTTATGTTACTTTAGTATCTTTTTTGCACCATTTTTACTACCAATTATCGTGTACTTTGTTGCAGAAGATGAAGTGAAATATCACGCGAAAAAAGCATTTTGGTCACATGTTTTCCCATACGCAATCTTATTTGGAGGACTAGCAGTATCAGGCATGTACGGTTTAGGTTTTAATCAATCTGACGGTGCTGGAATTGGAATGATTATCACATATGCAGTGTTCATTCTTGTAGGAATTTACTACTTCATTTGGAATATCGTAAAAGGTATTAAAGTCTTGAAAACGGCGTAATAAGACAAGAAAAAATTTCATTTAAATTACCGTTAATATAATTTTATTTACCGTATTCATAGACGTTTTAAAAAAAGAGTAATTCAAAAAGAATTGCTCTTTTTGTGCTTATAAGTTGTGAATATTGAAAAAGATGTGTTAATTTTTCATTATGAAGAGAAAAAGGAGTGATTTTCATGAATGAGATAATACATAAGATAGAGCAACACGTTTCAGTTCGTAAATATAAAGAAGAATCAATTCCGAAAGATGTAGTAGAAAAAATGGTGCACGCTGCACAGCATGCGGCTTCATCACATTTTGTACAGGCGTATTCTGTTATATATGTAACAGATCAAGACCTAAAGGCTAAACTAGCAGAGCTATCCGGAAATCGCCATGTGAAAGACTGCGCAGCATTTTTTGTTTGTTGTGCAGATTTAAAACGACTTGAAATGGCATGTGAAAAACATGGTACAGAAATAAAGCATGAAGGGGTGGAAGACTTTATCGTTGCGACGGTAGATGCTTCACTTTTTGCGCAAAACTTAGCGTTAGCAGCAGAGTCATTAGGATACGGTATTTGTTATATTGGTGGTATTCGTAATAATCCGAGAGAAGTGAGCGAATTGCTTCATTTACCAGATAAAGTATATCCTGTATTCGGAATGACAGTCGGTGTACCAGATGAAGAACATGGAGTTAAACCACGCTTACCGGTAGCAGCGGTTCTTCATGAAAATGGATATGATGAACAAAAATATGATGAATTATTAAACGAATATGATGAAACGATGAGCGCGTATTACAAAGAAAGATCATCAAATCAAAAAAAAGTAACATGGACGGAATCAATGAGTTCGTTTATGTCTAAAGAAAAAAGAATGCATATGAAAGAGTTTTTAAGTGAAAAAGGATTAAATAAGAAGTGAGTAAAGAGGCAAACCTGTGATGCGGGTTTGCCTTTTTTGAAAGGAGAAATACCTAAGATCAGAAAGTTGTCTATTCTTTCTGATCTTAGGTATTTCGTTTGTTATCATATATATAGAAATAAAAGTTAATAAATTTTTACAAAAGTGATAGAAAATGAGAAAAAATGCCAATAGTAAGTAAAGGCAGCTGCTAAAGGGGAACTGAGGAAGGAAGAGGCTTATGATTTTCAATTCTGAAGAGGATTTAATTATAGCTATGAAAAAACATGATCAAGATGCTTTGAAAGAAGTGATTGATCAATATGGAAAATTAATTTTGTACATTATTCATAAATCATTAAGTACCCCTATTGAAAAACAATATGTGGATGATTGTTATAACGATGTATTTACTGTCATTTGGTTTAATATCGATCAATTTGATACAGAAAAGGGAAACTTAAAATCTTGGATGATTGGTATTACTAAATTGAAGGCATTGGAATATAAAAAGAAAGTATATAAAGAGAATAAAATCGATAAAGACGTAGAAATAGATACAGGTGTACATGATAGGTACGAAATAGAACAAGAAGAAGAGATTATGGAAATAGTTCAAGATTTAAATAAGAAAGATCGATATATTTTTTTAAAGAGGTATATTGATGGATATTCCATTGACGATATTGCGAAAGAATTAAAAGTAACGGCAGATTATATATACAATCGAATTTCTCGTGGGAAGAAAAAACTTCAAAAACTGTGGAAAGGGAGTGTGTAATATGGATAAAAGATTATTATCGATGTTAAATGAGCTCCAATATTCAGAGGAAGAAATTACATGTTTAGAGAAAGAAGCAAATGAGTCTATCAATATAGATAAGTATTATGTGAAAAACGGGGAGTTATTGAAGAAATTAACGGTGCAAATGTTGGAAGAATCAGTTCGGAAAGAGTTGCAAGAAGGAGAGGAAATACAATGTGAAATATTAGTGGAAGAAGGAAGTCTTGTAAATTCTAAAGTTATACCTAATATATTAACCACAGGTGCTACATTTTATTATTACATTGTTTTAACTAATACAAGGTTACAAATTATAGCGTTAGATTGTTATTTTAAAAAGTTAAATGAATACAGTGTATTAGTAAACTCAATTCAAGCAGTTTCGCAACATAAAAAAATGAAAAATGTATATGGAATTAAAATAAATAACAATTATATACAATTAGGAAGTAAAGAGTATAATCAAGAATTAACAGTTTTAATTGGAAAGCTAAAACAATGTGGAGTGAAAGAAGAGAGATATAAAGATTTCGAAAAAAGTTGGATGATTTTTTTCAATGTGTTTGTAATAGCGATAGCTGGGCTTCTAGTTTTAAAATATTTAATGTGAAAATAAAAAGCGGCATAATAGCCGCTTTTTATCGTTTGGTTAGTATTTTATTTATGATTTTGTATTTTGAAAAACTTACTTATAATAAATGCAAACTTTCAATAAGAAGATACATACCCGTGCAACTTAAAAGGATGTACGTAAATATTTTGAAAATTCGTTGATTAAGCCATTTGAAAATCATTTGCCCTATATACAAACCTAGAAATACGATTGGAATAGCGTAAAAACTTGATTCCCAAATTGTTTTGTTTGTGCCAGTAAAGAGTATTTGAGTTAGTAGGCTAATGAAATATATAAACAGATAAAAAGCTAATGTAGTTGCTCTTAACTTCTCTTTTTCAGTATCAGTTCCTGTAAAATAAAGTAATAGGGGAGGACCTGGCATGCCGATACTTGTCGTTAAAAGACCGGATAATCCGCCCACTAAGAAATCTCTAGATTTTGTTGATTTAATCTTAAAGTTGCATATTAGCATCAACGTTAATAGTAAAAGCAGGATGCTAATTGCTAATTTAAAAGTGTTGATGTTAATGGAAGTGAAAATGAAAATGCCAAAAGGAACACCAACTATACTTCCAAAAATAAACCTTTTCAGTAGAATAAAATCAACATCCATTCTTATTTTCCAAATGAGTGAAATGGAAATAATTAAAGATAAAATAATGTTTATTTGTATAGCTTCTTGTGGCAGAAATAACATAAGTAAGAAAGGGGTTGCCATTATGGAGAAGCCAAAACCTGTACTTGCTTGCAGAATAGAAGCCACTAATATAATACATATGAAAATGAATGTGATACCCAAAACAGCCCTCCTATTTAATCAAGTTTAACTAGTTAAAGTCTATTATTTAAGTGCAATATTTCACAAACTTACTTGTATTTTAACATAAATATCTAGTTTTTTCTCAAATAGTGTTGCCATATAAGGCTCTTTAACTAAAAAATCAGACTGCCATTTTTAAACAATTTTATTATTGGGAAACAAATAATGAATGGGATCAAAATTTATTGATTATCATTAAATTATTCACTGAGATCCCCGCGATAAAACAAGAACAGCCATATAAAACTTACAAAAATACAACATATAGCTAATAAACTGCCAATCATTTGAGGAGAAAAAATTTCTAACAGCCCTCCTGTAAAAAACATCGATAACTGAATAAGAGATCCGTAAATAGAATAATGGAATGAAAAAACTTTACCTATCATATTTTCGTGTGTGTAAGTTTGAAGTAATGTCGTATCAAGTGGAACGATGATTCCTCCTGCTATACGCATACAGAATAAAGTAATGATACCGATAATAAGTTGATCGGATAGAATGAATCCGAGAAAGAAAATTCCTTGTAATAAGTAGGCCCAACCGAATACTTTTTTCATTTTTTCTTTATTATGGGATATATAAAGATTAACGAGAAGGCTTCCTATCATAAGCCCAGCCCCTTGAACCGTATATAAAATCCCAATGTTCGTATGGAAAATTTTTTCGGCATAGATCGTTAGAAGTAGTTGATAAGCGCCTCCAATAATCCCCCATGAAATGCCGACAAGAATTAATGTTAAAATGATTTTTGTTTGTAATATGTATGTATAACCACCTTTTATATCAGTGAAAAATGCTTTGTTCTTGTTACAAGTATCATGAGCAGGAATACTCATATTATAAATAAAATAGGCTGAAAGAAAGTATGATAGGCTATTTACTAAAAAAGCGAACTCAATATGTAAAGATTGTGCAATTACTCCGCCCAAAGAAGCCCCCATAATAGACATAAAACCATTAATTGTACTAGAAAGAGAGTTAGCAGTTACGAAATGATTTTGGTGTACGATATTTTTTAGGGTTGCTTGTTTAGCCGGTTCAAATAAACAAGCAAGTACAGATAAACATATATTAGAAATGAAAATAATCTCAATTTTATAGATTGCGAGTAAGTATGTAAGGACTAGAATTCCCCGTGTAATATCGGTAAAAATCATAATATTCTTTTTAGAGAAACGATCTACAATTCCGCCTATGAATGGACTAAGAAGAAGCTGTGGTAAACTTTTACTTATAAAAGTAAGTGCGATCATAAACGGCGATTCCGTTATGCTGTAGACAAATGTTAATAAAGCTACCGTATGGAACCAATCCCCAAGTACACTTAATGTTTGCCCATAAAATAGTTTATTGAAGTTTTTATTTGTTTTAAGAAGTGTGGAATAAGAAACCGACATAAATAGATTACTCCTTATGTAATGACGATGTTTGAATTTGTTCTTTCCACTCACTTAAATACACTTTTTCCGCTGTAGGAAGTCCAACAGGTAATTGTGCAATCAATTCTAAACTATTTCCATCAGGGTCGTTAAAGTATACGGCTGCATGTGCTAATTCCGGAAAAACAATCGGTTCAATTGGTTCCATTCCAAAGTCTTTTCGTGCTGAAATTCCTTTTTGATTTAGCCAATGAATCGCATTTTCTAAATCATGTAAACTTACTTGAAAGGCGATATGTCGTAAAGAGGGGTGATAATTCACTTTGTATTCTGTGCCTTCCCAAAGGCCGAGCCAACTCTCATTTTCTTTAATCCAAAAGAAAGCAATATTATCTCCTCGTTTATATAATTTTAGCCCTAGTGATTCATAAAAAGGTATTGATACTTTTAAGTTGCGGACAGGTAAATGTGCTTCGTAAAGACCTCTAATCATTGTAATCCCCCTTAGTAAAAATGTTTCTTATTCCATAGTAAACAATATGTTGCTAGTTGAAATCGCAAATAAGAGGGATATAAATTCATACGAAAGTATGAAAAAAACAGCTCAAATATGAGCTGTTTTTCTATAGTTTTTAGTTCATTTGTCAAGGATAGGATATATTAATATCCGTATCCGCCGCCACCCCAACAGCTACATCCGATGATGATTAGAAGGATGAATAGTACGATAAGCAAAGCAAATCCACCGCCGAAACCAGCGCAACTTCCACCATAACTCATATGTTTTCCTCCTTTTTAGTAAGTTAATCTATATGGTTCATGGACTACTATATACAGTATGTTTTTTGTATAGAAAACGAGCCAGTCTTATTTATAATTAGACAAATGCCTGTAGATTCATTAGGATTGTATGTTAGTGATTTGTAAATAAACCTTTACATGATTCGTAATTTAGGCATAGAAAAATAAAAAATTGTAAAAAAAACCATTTTTTTATTTTTTTATGAGAGAATATGTACTATAATTTTACAAGTAATATTATGGGAAAAGGGAGTTTTAGTATAGAGATGGAGATGGGACAATTACAAAATAAAATAGAAAACAAAAAGAAAGAATTAATTCAACTTGTTGCGAGACACGGATTGGATCATGATAAAGTTTTGTTATTTAGTCGTGATTTAGATATACTAATTAATAAGTTTATGAATATAAAAGACAAAGTGCATAAATAAAAAATTTATAGTTTTTTATATTAAGATGTTTCACAGAAAGGAGAGGACAGTAATTGGAACATTTACAGGAAGAATTGTATAAACAAATAAAAGAAGAAAAAGGTACAGTTACAATTTTCTTAAAGAGTGGCGTTAGAATAGTAGGAGAAGTTGTTGGAGTAGATAAATTTACAGTTTTAATTTTAGTGGATGGAAAACAACAGCTTATTTATAAGCAGGCTATATCAACAATAATGAAATAAGACACTCTTGTTGAGTGTCTTATTTCATTATTGCTTGCATGCCTCAACATCAATGCCGGCAGCAATTAACTTCTTTTCTCCATCTTGTTCAATAATTTTTTGTAATTTAGATAGGAAAGAATCAAAGTTTGTATGCTTTGCTACTTGGAATGTCATTTTATGTTCAATTGGTAGCCACGTATCAATATCAGCTTCGTTATGCTGGATTTTCACCTCAAGTTTATCGAGTGCATTAGCAACTTTTGCTTCGTACGTATCTTTTGCTTCAAACTCCATCCATAAGTCATATAATTCCTCACCGAGAGAACCTGTTAACGTTTGTTTAATATTTAAAATAGCTTCTAGTTCATTTTTTTGTTTTTGTAGCTGTAATTCGTGACTATTCATCGTATCAAATGCAGGGATATCACCAGCTTCGGCTTCGACTAGGTCGTGAATAATAACCATTTTAAGTAATTTCTCAATATTTACTTTTTGATCCAAATAAGGTTCAACTAAAATGGCCATTAGAGACATACGCCATGTATGTTCGGCAACACTTTCTTGACGCCCGTTGGAAAGCCAGCTATGTCGCATTTCATATTTTAGTTTTTCTGCTAATGCAATGACTTGTAAAATGTTGTGTTCCATCGTGAGCCTCCTCATGTTTTTATACCATAATTCTAATATAGAAATGAAATGTGTCAATTTCATGAGTATATTGCGATAAACAGATGATAAGCGTATAATACATGTTATATGTGAAAACGTATTATTAAAATAAAAAAATGTTATATGAAAATGGAAAGGAAAGGGCAGAAATATGGGAGAAAAAAATCAAGTATTAGCTAGACCACAAAGAAGAAAAAGGAAGTTTGATATTTCTAGCCCAGTGGGCATTATAGTAGGTTTCATCATAGTGATAGCGGCGATTATGCTTGGCGGCGGTGGAATAAAAGCTTTCAAAAACTTTTTAGATATTTCATCTATTTTAATTGTCATAGGGGGAACAACAGCGACAATTGTTGTGGCATATCGATTTGGAGAAATAAAAAAATATACGAAAAGTATTTTCACTGTTTTACATAGAAGAGAAGAAGATTTAGAACAGTTAACAGATTTGTTTGTTGATTTTTCAAAAAAGTCTAAAAAGAACGGTTTGCTTTCTTTAGAGGTTGATGGAGAGCAAGTAGACAATCCTTTTATTCAAAAAGGAATTCGATTAATGTTAAGCGGTTACGATGAAGATGAATTAAAAGAAGTGTTATTGAAAGATATTGAAACGGAAGTGTATGAGTTAAGAAAAGGAGCGGCATTATTAGATAAAATTGGTGATTTTGCTCCAGCTTGGGGAATGATTGGTACGTTAATCGGTCTTATCATTATGCTCCAAAACTTACAAGATACATCGCAAATTGGTACAGGGATGGCAGTTGCGATGTTAACGACATTATATGGGTCTGTACTTGCGAATATGATTGCAATCCCTCTGTCGGAAAAAGTATACCGTGGTATTGAAGATTTATATACAGAGAAGAAGTTTGTAATAGAAGCAATTTCAGAATTGTATCGCGGACAAATCCCTTCTAAATTAAAGTTGAAACTGGATACATACGTATACGAAACAAAGGTAAAAAAGGTAAAAGGAGCAGCCTAATATTTCAAGGAGTGGTATGATGAGTAAAGGATCGCAAAAGGGATCGCCTCGTTGGATGACGACTTTTACAGATTTAACGATGTTATTATTAACTTTCTTCGTATTACTAGTTGCTACATCAAAGCAAGATGCAGTAAAATTGTCAAAGATGCTTGAAAAGTTTAGTGATACGGGGCAAGTAGATGCAAAAGTAATGGAAAATACAATACCAGATATTTCACATGAAAAAAATGATGAAAAAATGATTTCAAAAAAGAGAATGGATGAATTATATAAGAAGTTGAAAGCGTATGTAGATAATAACGGTATTAGTCAAGTGAATGTATATCGAGAGGATACAGGGGTAAGCGTCGTTATAGTAGATAATTTAATATTTGATACAGGCGATGCGAACGTTAAGCCCGAAGCGAAAGGGATAATAAGTCAATTAGTTGGATTTTTTCAATCCGTACCTAACCCAATTGTTGTAGAGGGACATACAGATAGTAGACCTATTCATAACGAGAAATTCCCTTCTAATTGGGAGTTATCTTCAGCACGAGCGGCAAATATGATTCACCATTTAATTGAAGTGTATAATGTGGATGATAAAAGGCTAGCTGCAGTAGGATATGCAGACACAAAGCCAATTGTACCAAATGATTCACCGCAAAACTGGGAAAAAAACCGTCGCGTTGTTATTTATATAAAAGAGTAGTATATTATTATTTTAATAATAAAATAATAAAAATACGAAAATTCTTTTAAAAAAATATTAAATTTTATCATTTTATTTTGTATAATGAGTGAGAATGATAAGGTGAAATATTAAGATATATTTATACATAGAAGGAGAGAATTAAAAAGAATGGCACATAAAATTTTAGTAGTAGACGATGCGATGTTTATGCGAACGATGATTAAAAATTTATTAAAAAGTAATGCTGAATTTGAAGTTATCGGCGAAGCAGAGAATGGGGTAGAAGCAATTCAAAAGTATAAAGAACTTCAACCTGATATTGTAACATTAGATATTACTATGCCAGAAATGGACGGGCTTGAAGCATTAAAAGAAATTATTAAAATTGATTCAAGTGCAAAGGTTGTTATTTGTTCTGCAATGGGACAACAAGGTATGGTATTAGATGCAATTAAGGGCGGGGCAAAAGACTTTATTGTAAAGCCATTCCAAGCGGATCGTGTAATTGAAGCTTTAACAAAAGTAGCAAATAGTTAATATAGAAGGGGTGCCACAAGGAATCAAAACAGTGATAGCGGATCGACGTGTGGCCCCCTTTTTTCTCATTGTAAAACACTAAATTGTTATACATAAATGAAATGTTTGTTAGACAGGTAGGGGATAAAAATGCAAACAGATCTATTAAATATATTTTTCGAAGAGTCAGAAGAACATTTACAGTCGCTAAATGAAAATGTGCTAGTGTTAGAACAAAATCCTGCTGATATGGATGTTGTAGGAGAAATATTCCGATCCGCTCATACATTCAAAGGTATGTCTGCGAGCATGGAATTTACGGAAATGGCTGATTTAACGCATAAGATGGAAAATGTGTTAGATGAAATTCGTCATGGAAATATAGTTGTAAATGCGGATATTATTGATGTGATTTTTGAGTGCATTGATAATTTGGAGAAGATGGTTGCAGATGTGCAACAAGGTGGAATGGGCAATATTGATGTAGCCTCAACTAAACAGAAATTAGAAGCATTATTGAACGGTAATGTAGAAACTCCTACGGAACATATAGAGCAAAATCATATAGACACCGATGATGGAGTTTCGCATGAAGTGCATATAACAGTTGAACAGCAAGCAATTTTAAAAGCAGTACGTGCCATTATGTGTATTGAAGCATTGCAGAATGTAGGGAATATACAAAAAACAGCTCCGAGTATTGAAGAAATTGAAGCAGATGCTTTCGGATTTGAATTTACAGTATTTATGGATACTGATTGTAGTATAGAAGAATTGAAACAAGTAGTACTTCATGTTTCTGAAATTGAGAAAGTGGAAGTAAAGCAAGGAGAACCTATATCGAGGGAAGTAGCTTCTAAAAAAGTTGTTACACAAGAAGTTGTGCAAGTAGAAGAAATGCTACAACCAGCTGTGGCTACGCAGGTAGAATCACCGATAGTGGCAACGAATCAACCTACAAGTGCTATGCCAGCTAAAAGTACTACAAAAACGAAAAATGCTAAAGTGGAGAATCGTTCAATTCGTGTTCAATTAGAGAAAATCGAAAGATTAATGAATATGTTTGAAGAAAGTGTAATTGAACGTGGGCGCATTGATGAATTGGCTCAAACGATTCAAAACAAGGAGTTAATTGAACATTTAAATCGATTAGGCGATATTTCAAAAGATATTCAAAACGTACTATTAAATATGCGTATGGTGCCGATTGAAACTGTGTTCAATCGTTTCCCACGTATGGTACGTATGTTAGCGAAAGATTTAGGGAAAAAAATCGATTTACAAATTACAGGTGAAGATACTGAAGTAGATAAAATTGTTATTGATGAAATCGGTGATCCGCTCGTTCATTTAATTCGAAATGCAATCGATCATGGTGTTGAAACTGTAGAAAAACGACGTGATGCAGGTAAAAATGAGACAGGTACTATTAAATTAGAAGCCTTTCATAGTGGAAATCATGTCGTTATTCAAATTACGGATGATGGAAACGGTATTAATAAAGGGAAAGTATTAGAAAAAGCGATTAAAAATGGCGTTGTAACTGAAGCAGATGCAAATAGATTAACAGATCGTGAAGTGTTTGATCTTATTTTCCAACCAGGATTTAGTACAGCTGAAGTTGTATCAGATCTTTCTGGACGCGGTGTCGGATTAGATGTTGTAAAACATACGATTCATAGTTTAGGTGGACATTTAATCATTGATTCTGAGGAAGGAAAGGGAAGTACATTTAGAATTGAACTTCCGTTAACGTTGTCTATTATTCAATCTATGCTTGTTCAAACGAATGATAAGCGTTATGCTTTACCTCTTGGAAATATCGTTGAAGCAATTCGAATTAAGAGAGAAGACATCCAATCCTTACAAGGAAAAGATGTGTTAAATTATCGTAATCAAATTATTGAAGTGAAACATTTAAGTACTGTATTTGGTGAAAAAACAGTAGATGAGGCGTTTGCGTCATATGATGGTCAAATGGTTCCTGTGTTAATTGTTCGTAATACACATCGCAGCTATGGACTTATTGTAAACACAATTATCGGTCAAAGAGAAATAGTCTTAAAGTCATTAGGTGACTTCTTTGCAGAGAGTTCTAACTATTTCTCTGGTGCGACGATTCTCGGTGATGGACGAGTGGTCCTCATTTTAAACCCAGAAGGTTTATAATAGGAATGAAGGAAAGCTCCCCACTTGTATACAATTGGGGAGCTTTTTGGCTAATCGTTACCAATCTAATAATGGGAATACATACATATTAACGTTTTATATAATAAGTTTGCTAAAATCAAATGAGAGTTTATATTATTTGATAGAAAAACAGAAATGAGGAGGCAGGGAAAATGCCTGAGCAACACACAAAAGGGGATACGAGCACGATTGTGCTAGAAAAAGAAAATGAGCATTTAACGCCTCAAGAATGCGATATTCTTGGCGAAATTGCAAATATATCATTTGGTTCAGCTTCGACTGTATTATCAACGATTTTAAATAGGCAAGTAAGCATTACTGCTCCTCGCATAGAGTTGGTAGATTTATATGATTCAAGAGATGTCGAAGTTCCACATGTTGTATTAAACATTCATTTTACAAAAGGATTAGATATGGAAAACCTTCTTGTTCTTAAACAAGATGTTGCATTGTCCATTGCTGATTTAATGATGATGGGAACAGGTGAAGTGGAGGATGGAAAAGAACTTGGTGAATTAGAACTAAGTGCTGTACAAGAAGCGATGAATCAAATGATGGGATTCGCAGCTACATCTATGTCGGAATTCTTCCAAGATACAGTAGATATGTCTCCGCCGACGATTAATGTTGTAAAGTTATCGGAAGAAATGGAGAAAATCTCTGAAATCGATGGGAATCATACGATTGTTAAAGTGTCGTTTGATTTAAAGATAGATAATCTTGTAAACTCTAAACTTGTACAAATTGTTTCAGTTGAGCATGCGAAACAAATGGTAAATAAATTAATGCAATTATCTGGTGGAGTAGAAGAAAAAGACGAGCCAGCAGAAGTAGTGGAAACTGAGATTGTAGAAGAAGTTGAAAAAGAGCATTTAACACAAGAAGAGAAAGATGTGCTTGGTGAAATTGCAAATATTTCAATTGGTTCCGCTTCAACAGTATTGTCAACGCTTTTAAATCAGCCAGTTACAATTAGTACACCAAATGTGGAAGCAATCAATGTTCGTCATTATGATGGAGTACCAGTGCCATTTGTTATTTTAAATGTTGACTTTGTTGAAGGGCTAAAGAATGAGAATGTATTCGTATTTACGAAAGATGTCGCCTTAACAATGGTAGATTTAATGATGATGGGAACAGGGGAAGTTGATCCGGAAAAAGAGCTTACTGAATTAGAACTGAGCGGTATTAAAGAAATTATGAACCAAATGATGGGTCACGCTGCTACGGCGATGTCAGAAATGTTCCAAGAAAAAATGGACATGACGCCGCCAAATGTTAAATTTGTAACGTTAAAAGAAGAAATGGAGTATTTGGGAGAGTCAATGGAAGTGGACGAACTCGTTCAAATTACGTTCAATCTTGAAATTGGCGATCTGCTTCAATCGAAAATGTATCAAATTTTGCCGATTTCTGAAGCGAAAGAAATGGTAAGGCGACTTCTGTATCCGATGGTGGAAGAAGAAGAGATTGCAACAGAAGAAATTGTAGAACCAGTTGTGCAACCAATTGAATTTAAAGAAGTAAAACAAATGGAACCAGTATATATGGACACGTCCATTCTACAAAATGTAGAAATGAACGTGAAATTTGTATTTGGAAGTACAGTGAAAACAATTCAAGATATATTAAGTTTACAAGAAAATGAAGCAGTTGTACTAGATGAGGATATTGATGAACCGATTCGTATTTATGTAAATGATGTATTAGTGGCGTATGGTGAACTTGTAAATGTAGATGGATTTTTCGGAGTAAAAGTGACGAAATCACTATAAGGCATTGAAATAGGAGTTTGAACTAGTAGATGAAAAACGTAAAGTTTTTTCTAATGAGTTGGCTATGCATACATGTGTGCTTGTTCTTCCCCTTGCAAAGTCAGGCTGAGGAACAAATTGAGCCAGATCAAAAAATAAATGAAGTGAATGTACAAGAAGAAAATAAGGAATCTCAAGAACCGCCAGAGCAAGTGGAAACGAAACAAAAAGAAGAGAAACAAAAAGAAGAGAAACAAAAAGAAGAGAAACAAAAAGAAGCAGAACAACAAGAAGTAGCAAATAAACAATTGAGTGAAAGAAAGATAGAAACGGAACAGGGAATTATTACGATAAATAAGCCGGAGCTTAAAGTTGGCGAAGAAGTGCGGATTGCTGTAGAACCAAATGGGAAAAACATTCAAAGTATGAAAGGTATATTGCAGTTACAAAAAAATGGCGAGCAATATGCGCAAGAAAGAATGTTATCTTTTGAGTATGATGAAGAAACGAAGAGCTGGGTTGCTAACTATAAAGCAGGGGATTTTGATTTGCAAGGTGATTGGAATCTTCAGCTTGTTCAAAGTTACAAAGAGAATGAGAAAGAAGAGCTCGTAAAAAATGAAGTAAAAGTCCCACTCATTCGGATTAAAAATGAAACGCCAACTATAGATAAAGAATTGCCAAAGTTACAGAAAGTTACTATTGATGAAGTAAAAGAGAACTTAGTTGAACGAAAACAGGGAGATTCTATACATCTACGAGTAAAAGCGTCAGATATAGAATCGGTTGTAAAAGAAGTGCGCGTTACATTAAAAGGGAAAGAAAATAAAGAGCTTTCGTTTTTATTAGACTACAACAAGCATGATATGGATTGGCAAAAAGTATTTGAAATAACAGAAGCATTGCCGGCTGGTCCATATGAATTACTTGTAGAGATAATAGATGCAGCAGATAATAAACTTGTTGAGAAAAGTGAATATATCATTTCTGTTTTGGCACCAAAAAACGAAGATGATAAAAAGATAGAAGAGAAAGAGAAAGAAGATAAATTAGATAATAAACTAGAAAATGAATTAGAAGATAAGAAAGAAAATGAGAAACAAGAAGATTCGAAAGTCAAAAACCCGCTTCCAGAAGAAAATTTGCCAGTTGTTCAAATTCCGAAGCAAGATGAGATAGTAAATAAGTTTATAAAAGAACCGTTGAAAGAGAAAGAGGAATTTACTTACGTTATAAAAGAGCCGTTCGAAGACAACAAGGAAGTACATAAGGGGAAGGACCAAAAAGAGAAAAATAACAAACAAGTTGCCTCTAAAAAGAAAGAACAAAATGAAGAACCGAAAGACAAGAAAGAAGAAAAAGGTGAACAGGGAGTGCAAGCTTCTGATGTGTTTACTATCATGTCAGGTTTATTCGTACTGTTTTTAGTTTTAAAGAGTAATAAAGAATGGGGCTAATTATTTCATAGTAGTGGAGGCGCTTAAATGGAGATTAAACGTACGACAATTGAAGATAAGGCGTTACAACCATTAAAACAGCCTGCAGCTATTTCGGAGCATGAAATCCAGAAAGAACGAAAGCGTAGCAATTTAGTGTTTACTGGACAGTCTAAAATTATTTCGAAAAATAATGAAATAGGTATTTTACTTGCAAGTTTAAGTGATGGAAAGATTATGAAGGAAATGCTTTCTAAAGAGATGGATACAGTGTTACAACTTTTTAAAAAGTTACACACGTTATCTGGAGAAGGTAAGCAAACAGAAAAAATATTTGAACAAGTAATTAGAAGCCTACAAGGGCTTGTTAAGCAGGCGCATATAAAAGAACTTCCTTTGTTAGATGGAACATATGATTTCGCTGAAGTACAACTATCATTTGGTAGAAAAGTACATATTCCGTTACTAGATGTGAGTGCACTTATCTCTAGAGTGGAAAGTGATTCTTCAGAAGGAAATATAAATTTGATGGTAACGGTTATTACTGCTTATATAACGAAACTGTCTAACGAAACAATTTTAATTAGCGTTACAGACCGTATTGCTAAAGATCGGGATGTAAGTGTATGGAGAGCGCTTGCGGAAATGAACATGACACAATTGTCACAGGCGTTGAAACATACGGTGCAAGAACATAAATGGTCTATGACGTTTCTTTTTCTCTTTATATGGATTGTCGGTATTATTTTAATTCGAGTTATGTAAAAAGGTCGTCACTTCATTGTGACGACCTCTTTTATATTTTTTCGTAGAAGAATGTATCAAATCGCTGAAGATTGTAACGTTCGGGTGTTAAAATTTGTTCCGTACTACCAACAAATAGTACACCGCCTTTTCGTAAAGAACGACTAAATTTTTCATAAAGTTTTACTCTTGCTTCTTCTGTAAAATAAATCATTACGTTACGACAAATAATCAAATCATAATTTGTATCGAACGACTGCATTAAAAGGTCGTGCTGTTTGAACGTAACGTTTTGTTTAATGTTTTGATGCAATGAATATATATCATTCTCTTTTTTGAAATGACGTTCTTTCAAATCATTAGGTAATTCCTTCAGAGAACGTTCTGTATATTGACCGCGTTTTGCGGTTTCTAAAATATGAAAATCAAGATCTGTTGCTTGAATTTCAAAACGAAATGGAGCTAGATGCTTTGATAAAATTAAAGAGAGTGTGTACGGTTCTTCACCAGCAGCGCAAGCGGCACTCCATACCTTTAATTTTCCGCTATTTTGTTCGAGTAATTTTGGTAGTGCTTTCGACTCTAAAGTTTGCCAGCGTTCTTTATTTCTAAAAAACTCTGAAACGTTAATTGTAATATAGTCAATAAAATTTAAAAATAAATTTTGATCAGCGCGTAATTTGTTTAAAAAATTAGTGTAGTTTTCGAAGCCTTTTCTCGAAATGAAAGCATCGATTCTACGGCGCATTCTATCTTGTTTATAAGAAGCGATATCCATATTGAATTGTTGTTTAAAACTCGCGATAAAATGATCATAATCTTGTTCAATTATCATATTTACAATGGGCACAATAATGATATTGTGCCTCCCCCTTTACATCATACGAATTTTTTGTTCAAAGCTTTTTTTCATTTGCTTTTCATGTAATCCTGGTAAATCATAAATGACAGCATCAATACCTGCTTCTTTTGCAACATCGACAGGGATGACAGATGTATGTTTGTCCCCATTATAAAAACAGAGAACTAAATCAGTGTCTTCAATAATTTGTTTAACAAAAAACATATAATCTGATCGGTAAATGGAGTCAGAAGGATGATCAAAAGCAACATATTCGGCTCCGTGTTTTTTTAAGTAATCAACGACTTCTTGAAATTCATCTGTTATTGCTTGCAATGGTTGCAGTGTGTAAAGGCATAAATTTTGAGCGAGTCTTTCATTCTCAACGAAAAAACGAAGAACCTCATTTTCAATAGATTTATAACATAATATGTAAATTTTATGTTTGTGAGCATAGTCAGTTAAAAATTTTTTAATTTCTTCTTGATCTAATGCTGTTAATTGATTTGAACCACAAAGGAAAATATTCATAGAATTGTGCCACCTCATGCTAAATTGTAACATATCTTTTATAAAAAATAACTGCAAAATATTACTGTTCAGAGTATAATTATAAATAACTGGATTTTACGATTAAGTTTAGGAAGAAATAAAAAAATAAATAGGTGATATATATGCTACGTTCTATCTCACATAATCCAATTTTATCGCATATACCGCCTGCTACTCAAATGCCGAAAGAAGCAAATGTCAGGACAGGACTTGCATTTTCGGATAATTTGCATGCAGATCCGAAAAAAGATAAATTACTAGAACAAATGGAAGCGTTTGTCGATAATATTGGAGAAATTAAAGAGAAAATTGAAATGGAATTAACGCTTGATAATGTAATGGAATACAAAAATACAGTAAAATCATTTTTGAATTTTTACGTTGATAATGTATTGCAGTATAAAGATGTCATGTCTCGTCACCCACGTTACGGATATTCACAGAAAATGACGATTGTGAAACAGGCAGAAATGGGATTGAATGAATTAGAAGATGTGATGAATTTAATTAATACGAAAACAGGACATTTAGAAATGTTAAATCAAATTGGAGAAATCCATGGTTTAATTGTGAATTTAGTCTTGTAAAAGGAAGGAAGCTATATGTACATACAATTATATGAAAAACTCGTTATTATTCAAAAAGCGTATGAAAATATTCAAGCGCTTGGAGAGCAAATATATGAGAATTTAAAAAATAAAAATGTAAATGCAGTTCAAAAGTTACAAGTAGAGCAATTGCAGTACATTGATGGTTTAAAAGGGTTATCAAGCTCATTTGAAGAAATGGTTGTTCAGTTCTGTAAAGAACAAGGAGTTGAATCGTTTCGTGTAAGTGCGTTATTTTCGTATTTTTCTCAAGAAGAAATTGAAAAAATGGAAGAATTACAAAAAAACGTAACTGAATTAGAAGAGAATGTAAAAATGATTCTTTTGAAAAATCAATATTACTTAAATGTACTATTAAAAACTACAGAAAGTATTGTGGATTCTGTTTCTGAATATAACTTAGAGCGAAACAATAATTCGCAAATCTTTATGAACGAACTATTGTAAAGGAGAAGTGAAGCTTTATGAGATTATCTGATTATAATACACCGCTATCGGGCATGTTAGCGGCTCAAATGGGGTTACAAACAACGAAACAAAACTTGTCTAACATTCATACACCGGGTTATGTGCGTCAAATGGTGAATTACGGATCTGTTGGAGCAAGCAATGGTCATACGCCAGAACAGAGAATTGGTTACGGTGTACAAACGCTAGGTGTTGACCGTATTACTGATGAGGTAAAGACGAAGCAGTTTAATGATCAATTATCTCAGCTCTCTTACTATAACTACATGAATTCGACTTTATCACGTGTAGAGTCTATGGTTGGAACGACAGGAAAGAATTCATTATCTAGTTTAATGGACGGTTTCTTTAATGCCTTTCGTGAAGTGGCGAAAAATCCAGAACAACCAAACTACTACGATACATTAATTTCTGAAACTGGGAAGTTCACAAGTCAAGTGAATCGTCTTGCGAAAAACTTAGATACAGTGGAAGCACAGACGGCAGAAGATATTGAAGCGCATGTTAATGAATTTAATCGTCTTGCTGCTAGTTTAGCAGAAGCGAATCATAAAATTGGGCAAGCAGGTACACAAGTACCGAATCAACTTTTAGACGAACGTGATCGCATCGTTACAGAGATGTCTAAGTATGCAAACATCGAAGTATCTTATGAATCTATGAATCCTAATATCGCGAGTGTTAGAATGAATGGTATTTTAACAGTAAATGGACAAGATACATATCCACTTCAATTAAATAAAGAAAAAGACCCGATGTCAGTTGAGATTTACGGTTCAGAAATCTCTGTAACTAGCGGGGCGATAAAATCAGCGATTGATACGAAAGCGAAAATTGTTGATTATAAAAAAAATCTTGAAGACTTAATGAGTTCAGTGAAAACTCAAGTGAACACAGTGATGGGAAAAGATTTCTTCGTTGGAGATTATGCGAAAGACATGAAGTTAAATCCAGAATTCCAAAAGGATATTTCGAAAATGAAAATATCTGCTGAAACAGCAAATAAACTAGCAGCAATTACAGATGGAGATTATAAAGAAGGTCTTTCTTATAAACAAGCATTAGACCAATTTATAGTTCGTGTAGCTTCTGATAAAAGTGCAGTGAATGCTTATCAAAAAATTCATGGGGACTTATTAGAAGGCATTCAGCAAGAAAAGATGAGCGTTGAAGGGGTAAATATGGAAGAGGAAATGGTAAATTTAATGGCCTTCCAAAAATATTTCGTGGCGAACTCTAAAGCTATTACTACGATGAATGAAGTGTTTGATAGTCTATTTTCGATTATTCGATAGGTGATAGTAATTGAATGAAAATATATAAGGAGGAGATAGAAATGAGAGTATCTACATTTCAAAATGCAAACTGGGCAAAGAATCAGTTAATGGATTTGAACGTGCAACAGCAATATCATCGAAATCAAGTAACTTCAGGGAAGAAAAACCTTCTTATGAGTGAAGATCCACTTGCAGCGAGTAAGTCATTTGCGATTCAACATTCATTGGCGAATATGGAGCAAATGCAAAAAGATATAGCGGATTCGAAAAATGTATTAACACAAACTGAAAATACTTTACAAGGTGTTTTGAAATCTTTAACAAGAGCAGATCAATTAACAGTACAAGCATTAAGTGAGCAAAATGGTGAAAAAGAATTGAAAGCAATCGGTGCAGAGATTGATCAAATTTTAAAACAAGTTGTATATTTAGCGAATACGAAAGAGCAAGGCCGTTATATTTTCGGTGGTGATAGTGCAGAGAATCCACCATTTACAGAAGATGGTACATACCAGGGCGGAAAAAATGATGTGAACTGGCAACTAAATGACGGTTATGAATTCAAGGCGTTCCGTAACGGAGAAGCATTATTATCCCCGGTTATAAAAACGTTAAAACAGATGAGCGAAGCGATGCAAAAAGGTGACCAAAAAGCGTTACAACCGTTATTAGGGGAAAATAAGAAAAACTTAGATGGCATCATTAACCGTACAACTGAAGTTGGTTCAACAATGAACACGATGGAGACGTTTAAAACAATTTTAAGCGAGCAAAATTTAGCGCTTCAAGAAAACCGTAAAGAAATTGAGGATGTCGATTTAGCGGTCGCAATTTCTGACTTAGCATATATAAATGCAACGTATGAAGCGACGCTTAAAGCAGTTAGTACGATGAGTAAAACGAGCATTTTAGATTATATGTAAACGAATAAGGAGTGATACAACATGGCAGGAACATTAACAGGTATTGGCGGTAGACAACAAATTTGGAACCTAGGAAATAATATGATTGATACTTCTAATCTTGTAGAATTAGAATTGCAAGCATTAAATATGAAAAAAACACCGTATACAACGGAAAAACAACAACTTACACAAGATAAACAATTATATACAAGTTTAAAAACAGAATTTAGTTCTTTTACACAAACATTTAAAAACTTAGCATCATTTAAAGGGAATGAAAAAAAAGTTTCAACAACACAGGATGGCTATATTAATGTAATAGCTGATGGCGGAGCGATCTCAGGAACATTCAATATGACAATTAAGCAACTTGCGCAACGCCATCAAATTGCTTCAAATGATATTAAAATTGATGAAAAATTACCTACAGAAGAAACATTGGAAATTAATGGGAAACCACTTAAAGTAACAACGGATATGACTTATAAGGACTTAATTAATAAAATTAATGATGGTGACTATGGTGTTTCTGCATATACGCTTGGTGGCAAAGTATTTATGTCTGCTAAAAAAGAGGGAATGGGAGGCGAAATTAAGTTTACAAGTGAAAAATCTGATTTGTTCCAAAAAATGGGCTTATCTACAGTGGATGGTAAAGCAGTGAACGTCGTTAATGAAGCACAGGATGCAATATACAGTATTAATGGCATTGAAGGAAAAAGTGCTAGTAATACAATTGAAACACTCCCTGGTGTAAAAGTGGAGTTATTAAAAGTAACTGAATCGAAGGTATCGGACGGTGGAACTGGTACAGACACAAAAGGAATAGATTTAAAATTTACAGTAAGTGATTCAAACGTAACAGAAGCATCCAACCTTATAAAAAAAATGGTGGCAGATTATAATAAAGCGGTTTCTACAGTAGATCTTTTTGCTGGAAAAGATGGAGCCTTCCAGGGACAAGTAATTATGCAAAGTATACGCCAAGTAATGAATAGTGTTGTAACATTTTCTCAAGATGATAATTATTTATTTACTTTTGGTATCCAAATAAAGCAGGATGGGACATTAGAAGTCGATGATGAAACTCTAACAAAGGCATTAAAAGAAAAGCCAGATACAGCTAAACAATTTTTCTTTAGCTCAAATGGTTTAGGAAAAATGATGGAAGCCCCGCTTGAAAAGCTTTTCGGTGATAAAGGTGTCGTTGGGGAACGAGTAAAGAGTATAGATTCGCGTGTAAGTGATTTAGATAGAAAAATTAGCGATATTGATATGCAAAATAAACAAAAACAAGATGAAATTGTGAAAAAGTATCAAAAACTAGAAAGTACATTAGCGGCGCTTGATAGCCAACTAAAAACAATTAAAGCAATGACAAAACAAAAAAGTGATGATTAATGAAAGTTGAGGAAGTGATCGTATGCAAGCATGGCAACGTTATATGCAAAATGATATTATGACGAGTAATCCGATTAAAAATACAATTTTTATTTATGAAAGATGTATTGTAGAGTTTCGTAATTTAGAAGAACTTTTACATACTTTTAAACTACAAGAAGGGGACGCACTTCTTGAAAAATTAGAACGTATTTTTGAAGAACTAAAGCTTCAATTAAATCCTGAGATTACGAAAGATTTATATGATAGTTTATATGGTTTATATGACTGGATTAGCATTCAAATTCAAACGATGAAAGTCACGCGTGAAGTAAAAGATATTGATGCCATTGTGCAAGTGCTACAGGATTTAATAGACGGATACCGTGGAGCGCTTGAAAATGAACAATGATATTTATCGAACGTTTGTCGGCTGTTTTAATGAAATCGGTGAATTGCAAGTGTCAGATGAAGAGTTTGCTGAGAAGAGTGAGATGTTAAATCGTTGGATGATGACACTAGATGAAGAAAAACGTACGCAAGTTGCAGCAGAAGTAAGCCCATTCATTATTAAGGCAGCTCAGCATATTCGAGATAAGCAAAAGATTTTGGAAGAAATGATTATGGCAAATGATGGGCGAATGAAGGCTAATTCATTTTACGGTAAATATTAATAATAACGTTTAGAAACAGATTCCCCTTTTAAAAGGGGGTCTATTCCTTCGTTTAAATAAAGAACTCCGCTGATTGAGGTTTCATTTTATGACTGTGATGAAAAAATAGTAATCTAAATAATAGAAAAATGGATTTTAGTTTATAGTTCATATATTGAAATGTTGTATAGATTACTGGGTGTATACAGTTTTTTGCATTCTTTTTTATATTTTTGTATTTTTCTAAAGACAATAATGGAAAAATGGAATAAAATATGTAAGGGTACATAATAGTAAATATTTTAATAAACACATATAAGAAAATAAATAATGAAATGAAACTTCTATCAGTGGATCATTACGTTAGAAAAGAAAGGGTGTGGAATATGCCAGATTTAGTGAGTGATGTAAGCCATTATATGAATTATTTAGTGACGAAACGAAATACTGTTTCTAGTAATATTGCAAATGCGAATACACCTGGCTATAAAGCACAAGATGTAACATTTGCTGAGCAGATGAATAAAAGTAGTGCATTATATAAAAACAATGCGGCTGATTTAAAGAGCAATCCAGATTTATATCAAACGAATGAAATGCACTTGCCGACAGTAAATACGAAAAATACATATGCAAAGATTCAAACAAAATCAATGCAAACGAATAAAGACGGAAATAGTGTGGATGTAACGACAGAAATGCTAGATTTAATGAAAACAAATCAGTTATACGGTATTTCAGTTAACGCAATTAATACACAATATGCAATTAACCAAGCGGCACGCGGACGTTAAAAGTAGAAGGAGAGACAACGGATGTTTCAGGCAATTAATGCAAGTGGCTCAGGGCTAACGACAGCGAGAAAGTGGATGGAAGTTACTTCTAACAATATTGTAAATGCAAATACGACGGCGGCTCCGGGGGCAGATTTATATGAGCGTCGTAGTGTGGTGCTAGAATCAAACAATAGTTTTGCAAGTATGCTAGATGGGGCTCCTACTAACGGAGTAAAGATAAAAAGTATTGAAGCAGACAAAACGGAAAATTTAGTGTATGATCCGACGCATCCGCACGCAAATGAAGAAGGATATGTACGTTATCCAAATATTGATGTAACTGCTGAAATGACGAATGTTATGGTTGCTCAAAAAATGTATGAAGCAAATACGAGTGTATTAAATGCAAATAAAAAAATGCTTGATAAAGATTTAGAAATCGGCCGAGGATAAGGGGGAAGATAGTAATATGAAAATCCAACCAATGTTACATACACAACCATTTGGAGCAATTCAGTCAATTGGTGCACCGAAAACTTCTGAAACATCTGTAGCTCCGGGGAAAAAGTTTATTGATTTATTGGAAGATATGAATCAAACGCAAAACAATGCACAAACAGCAGTATATGATTTACTAACTAAAGGGGTAGGAGAAACACATGACGTTTTAATTCAGCAAAAGAAAGCTGAGTCTCAAATGAAAACGGCTGCTCTCGTACGTGATAATCTTATTGAAAATTATAAGTCACTAATTAATATGCAAATTTAGGAAAGTGGACGGGTGTGTTTAAATGGAAAAGATGAAAAATGTTATCCAATCATTAAAAACGTGGCATAAGTTAGTAATTGGTGCTGCGCTTTTAGCGATTGTAACAGGAGCACTTTTATACTTCACCTTGCCAGATAAATATGTTGTTGTATATCAAAATTTAAATGATACAGATAAACAAGAGATTACAGCAGAATTATCGAAGTTAGGTGTCGATTATCAATTAGCGGCCGATGGTTCGATTCGTGTGCAAAAGAATGATGCTCCATGGGTTCGAAAAGAAATGAATGGGATGGGCTTACCGTTTAATTCTAAAAGCGGTGAGGAAATTTTATTAGAAAGCTCGCTCGGTTCAAGTGAGCAAGATAAAAAAATGAAGCAAATTGTCGGGACGAAGAAGCAATTGGAGCAAGATATTGTAAGAAACTTTGCGACAGTTGAAACGGCAAATGTTCAAATTACATTGCCTGAAAAAGAGACAATTTTTGATGAAGAAAAAGCAAAAGGAACAGCGGCGATTACGGTTGGAGTGAAGCGTGGCCAATTGTTAACAGCTGATCAAGTTGCAGGTATACAGCAAATGATTAGTGCAGCAGTTCCTGGTGTGAAGGCAGAAGAAGTAAGTGTTATTGATAGTAAAAAAGGTGTTATCTCAAAAGGTACAGATGAAGCACATTCTAGTAGTTCCTCTTCTTACGAGAAAGAAGTAGAGATGCAGCACCAACTTGAAGGTAAATTAAAGCAAGATATTGATGCAACATTAATGACGATGTTTAAACCGAATGAATATAAAGTGAATACGAAAGTATCTGTAAACTACGATGAAGTTACACGTCAGTCAGAAAAGTATGGTGATAAAGGTGTACTTCGTAGTAAACAAGAGCAAGAGGAAAGCTCTACTGCGCAAGAAGGGGCAGATACGAAGCAAGGTGCTGGTATTACAGCGAACGGTGAAGTGCCAAACTACGGTACGAACAATAATCAAAATGGTAAAGTTGTCTATGATAATAAAAATGGTAACAAAATCGAAAACTATGAAATAGATAAAACAGTTGAAACAATTAAGAAACACCCAGAATTAACGAAAACAAATGTTGTTGTATGGGTAGATAATGATACGCTAGTAAAACGTAGAATTGATATGACAACTTTTAAAGAAGCAATTGGAACAGCGGCAGGACTTCAAGCTGATCCGAACGGTAACTTTATAAATGGTCAAGTTAACGTTGTAACTGTTCAGTTCGATCAGCCGAAAGCCGAAAAAGAGAAAGAGCCAGAAAAAAGTGGTATGAACTGGTGGTTATTCGGTGGAATTACAGCTGGCTTATTAGCAATCGGTGGTCTAGTATGGTTCTTATTAGCAAGACGTAAGAGAAAGAAAGAAGAAGAGGAATATGAAGAATACTTAGCAGAAGAGGAAGTGGCTGCAAGTAATGAAAGTATCTTGGAAATTCCTGAAGAAAAAATAGTGCCAGAGCCAAAACCTGAACCAGAAGAACCGAAAGAACCAACGTTAGATGAACAAGTGCAGGATGCTACGAAAGAACATGTAGAAGGAACTGCAAAAGTAATTAAAAAATGGTTAAACGGACAGTAAGGGAGGAACAACGATGTTAGATGAAATCTCCTCCAAAGAAAAAGCTGCCATCCTTATTCGTACATTAGAAGAAGGGGTGGCAGCAAAAGTCATTGAATATATGACAGCTGAGGAAAAAGAAGTATTACTTCGTGAAATCGCAAAGTTTCGTGTATACAAACCAGAAACGTTAGAAAATGTACTAGGAGAGTTCTTATATGAACTAAATGTAAAAGAATTGAACTTAGTCACTCCAGATAAAGAATACATTCGTCGCATATTTAAAAACATGCCAGAAGACGAACTGGAAAAATTATTGGAAGATCTTTGGTATAACAAAGATAATCCATTTGAATTCTTAAATTCACTTACAGATTTAGAACCACTTCTTACAGTGCTTAATGATGAGTCACCACAAACAATTGCAATTATCGCTTCTTATATTAAACCGCAACTTGCGTCTCAATTAATTGAGAGATTACCAGATCATAAACGAGTAGAGACGGTAATGGGTATTGCGAAGTTAGAACAAGTTGATGGTGAATTAATTAATCAAATTGGTGAGTTGTTAAAATCGAAATTAAATAATATGGCATTCAGTGCAATTAATAAAACTGATGGCTTGAAAACAATCGTAAACATTTTAAATAATGTTTCACGTGGTGTTGAAAAAACAGTCTTTCAAAAGCTGGATGAAGTCGATTATGAGTTATCTGAGAAAATTAAAGAAAATATGTTTGTCTTTGAAGACTTACTTGGTCTTGAAGATCTTGCGCTTCGCCGTGTATTAGAAGAAATTACAGATAACGGTGTTCTTGCGAAAGCACTTAAAATTGCAAAAGAAGAAATTAAAGAGAAACTATTTACATGTATGTCTTCAAACCGTAAAGAGATGATTCTAGAAGAATTAGATGGCTTAGGACCGCTTAAGATGACGGATGCTGAAAAAGCGCAGCAAACGATCACTGGTACAGTGAAAAAGCTAGAGAAAGAAGGAAGAATTATCGTTCAAAGAGGTGAAGAGGATGTCCTTATTTAAAAACAGAATTCCGAAGAATTCTGTTTCTTTTTCTGAAGAAACGTATGAATTACAATTTCCAAAACCAGCTTCAGTTCAAATAGAAGAGGAAGAATTACAAGCTGATCATGCAGAGCTTCGCGCCCAGCAAGAGTCATTACATATGGAAATGAATCAGCTAAGGCAAGAGAAGCAAATGCTAGAACGAGAGCGGCAGCAGTTATTACAAGATAAAGAACAATTTCAAATGCATATTCATGAACAAATGGAACAGATGGAAGCAGCGCGTGTGCAGTTTCAAAAAGAACAACAAGAAACAGCATATGAATGGACAGAGTTATTATGGGATCAATCTTTTCATCTAGCAGAAAAAATCGTGAATCAAGCGGTAGATTCACGATCGCTTGATGTGTTACCTATTTTAACTGGCATCGTGCAAACATTGCCAACTTCATTTGAAAAATTAATCATTACAGTACATCCAGAAACGTTTGAACGTATTCAAGAAGAGAAGGAAAATACGAAAGAATATTGGTTGCTACAATTAGTAGAATGGAAATATGATTTCTCCCTGCAGTTTGGTGAATTTGTTCTGGAAGAAGAGAAAGAGTTCTTTGAATTTAAATTTGCACCTATATTTGCGAAACTTCGTCAGAAATGGGAAGAAGAGAAGTTATTTGAGGAGCAAAATGTATGAGCCGCCTGTTAATGAATGAGAACGAAAAATGGAATAAGTTCATTGAAACACCACTGTATACGAAAGTGGGCAAAGTTCATAGTGTACAAGAACAGTTTTTCGTAGCAAAAGGGCCGAAAGCGAAGATTGGTGATGTTTGCTTCGTTGGAGAACATAACGTCTTATGTGAAGTGATTGCTATTGAAAAAGAAAATAATATGCTACTTCCATTTGAACAGACAGAAAAAGTATGTTATGGAGATTTAGTGACATTAGTTTCAGAAGATGTTGTTGTACCACGTGGTAATCACTTGCTTGGCAAAGTGTTAAGTGCAAATGGTGAAGTGTTAAATGAGGAAGCTGAAAACATTCCATTACAGAAAATTAAACTAGATGCACCGCCTATACATGCATTTGAACGTGAAGAGATTACCGATGTATTTGAAACAGGAATAAAATCAATTGATTCTATGCTAACAATTGGTATCGGTCAAAAGATTGGTATTTTTGCTGGGTCAGGTGTTGGTAAATCTACTTTACTTGGAATGATAGCAAAAAATGCAAAAGCTGATATAAACGTTATTAGTTTAGTAGGAGAACGTGGCCGGGAAGTAAAAGACTTTATTCGAAAAGAGTTAGGCGAGGAAGGGATGCGAAAAAGCGTCGTTGTTGTAGCGACGTCAGATGAAAGTCACCTTATGCAACTTCGTGCCGCGAAACTCGCAACGTCTATTGCTGAATACTTCCGTGATCAAGGCAATAACGTATTACTTATGATGGACTCTGTTACTCGTTTCGCCGATGCACGAAGAAGTGTTGATATTGCTGTTAAAGAGTTACCGATTGGTGGTAAAACACTGTTAATGGAAAGTTATATGAAGAAGCTGTTAGAGCGGTCCGGGAAAACACAAAAGGGATCTATAACAGGTATTTATACGGTGCTTGTTGATGGGGACGATTTAAATGGCCCTGTACCAGATTTAGCACGTGGTATTTTAGATGGACATATTGTATTAAAGCGTGAGCTTGCAACGCTTAGTCATTATCCTGCAATTTCAGTATTAGATTCAGTAAGTAGGATTATGGAAGAAATCGTGTCACCACATCATTGGCAACTTGCAAATGAAATGAGGAAAATTTTATCAATTTATAAAGAAAATGAATTGTATTTTAAGTTAGGAACGATTCAAGAAAATGAAGAAAATGCTTATATTTTTGAATGTAAAAATAAAGTAGAAGGTATAAATACATTTTTAAAGCAAGGTCGATCGGATAGTTTCCAATTTGATGATATCGTTGAAGCGATACACCATATAGTATAAGGCCTCTGCCTAAGAGGTCTTATTTTTTTGTTTTTTAATATTTCACAGATTTTTTTGGAAAAAAACTATATAATAGAAAAAGAGAACGTTATAATAGGAAGGGGCTATGAAAACAGGTGGATAAACAGCAGTACGACACAATAAAATTGCAAATAAATCAAGAAAAAGAACATATTTTAAAAGAAGTGTATGAATTAACAGCTGAAAAAAGAAAAATAGAACAAAAAAAAGAATATGATTTATATGTTGTGAAATCGCGTAGTAAAGTCGTACAAACTGGGCAACGTATTATGGCGGGCATGCTTTCTTCACATACGTTTTCACCTGAAAGAATAGAAGAATGGAATCGAAAAATTAAAAAAACGGAAGGTTTTATTCAAAAAAATGAAAGCCTTTTAGAGCAAGTAAAAGAAAAAGAACGTGTCATTGATGAGATGTATCAAGAAAATTGTAAAAAGCTTGCGAAAGCACAAGAAAAGCTGGAAGAAAAAATGCTTCTGGATTTGAAAATGTGTATGAATGGATGAGGTGAATGTAGTGATACAGTCTGTATTACCGGTGCAACAAAGTTTACCTCCGCAAAAAGAAAAAGGGCTAGAAGTACAATCAAAAAATGAAGATTCTTCATTCGATCGTACGATGAGAATGGAAAATAAAAAACAGCCGCAAACGGAGAAAACGAAACGAGAAGAAGCACCACCAGAAGAGAAAAAAGATTATATTCTTTCTAAAAAATCGGTAACGAAAGAAGAACCAAATGTAAAGAAAGAAGAAAAAAAAGAGACAGAACAGTTGTTATTAGCTGTATCTGAGCAAATGGTTGCAATTGAGCAATTACATGTGCAGCCGGAATTGTTATATCAATACATACAAAAAATACAAGAGCTATATAAAGAATATGGCAATATTAAACTTAATGAATTACCTGCAGCTGAATTACAACAATTACAAGAACTTCTTTCAAATATGAATATCAAAAATGCTATATGTTTAGAAGATACAATGCAAATGGTATTAGACAAAATGAAGATGCCAGAGCAAACTATGCAAGCATTGAAAGTTGTAGAAACAGAAACTTGTAATATTGCAAAGGAACAAGAAGAGTCTAAAGAGGTAGATCTTCCAAAACTTGAGAGCGATGACGCAAAGGTAGAGTTGCCAGAAGTTGATGCATTAAACGATTCGAGCTCTGCAGGTGCAGAATTATTAAATAAAACGACGAGTACCGAACAAGTAGGGAAATCAAATAGTGGTGCTGAGAAAGTTTCATTACCTGACTTAGGAAAGAAAATGGAAGCACAAGTAGAAGCGCTGCAAAAATTTGTAGTGAAACAAGAACGTGTTTTATTTCAGTTAAATCCAGAAAAACTTGGTACATTAACAGTGTTTATGAAAAAACACGGAGATCAAATTGATGTTCACGTAGAAATGGAAAAACACGATGCGAAAAAACGTGTTGAAATCATTTTTGATGAATTGAAATTAAAATTAAAAGAAAAAGAAATCAATATTCAAATTAGCTATTCAGATAAAGATGAAAATCGAAAAGAACAGCGAGAACAAGAGCAAAGGCAAAAACAGAAATTAGCAAATACAAATCATGAAAAACAACAATCAACAGAATTTGCGGGATTATTGGAGGAATAAAGCGTGCCAACAGTTGGGTTAAATACAACGAGTACAAATCATATTCCGTTACAAGCAGGAGCGCAAGCAAAAAACGCAACTGTTAATGGTGTACAATCGCCAGTGCAACAAAGTAATGGAGTTTCGGCAGGAGCGCAAAAGACTCCTGGTGTAATGGGGAAAGATGATTTCTTAAAATTGTTTTTATCAAGTTTCCAACATCAAGATCCATTTAATGCGATGGATATGAATCAAATGATGAATCAGACAGCACAGTTATCTCTTATGGAACAAGTACAGAATATGACGAAAGCAGTAGATAAGCTGCAATCAACGATGTATTCAACAGCACTTGATGGTGGAATGAAGTTTTTAGGTAAATACGTAAGAGGTGTTGACGGTGACGGAAACAAAGTAACCGGTCAAGTAGAAACAGTTCGCCTTGCGGAAAATAACGATGTACAGCTCGTTATTAATAATAAGGTTGTATCTCTTCGTTTCGTTGAGAGGGTGTCTGATAAACCGATTGGGGAAACGAACCCAGAAGACGCAAAGAAAGACGATCAAAAAGTAACTGAAGAAGTAAAAACTACAAATTCATAAGGAGTGTCCATACGTTATGATTAAAGCGTTATATACAAGTATTACAGGGATGAATGCAACACAAAATGCATTAAGTGTAACTTCAAATAATATTGCCAATGCACAAACAGTAGGTTATAAAAAACAAAAAGCAATGTTTGATGATTTACTATATAACAATTCGATTGGTGCAAAAGGTGACGGTAAATACGCAGGAACAAATCCGAAAAGTATTGGTAATGGTGTGAAAATGAGTGGTACAGTTACGGATTATAGTGATGGTACAATTACGTTAACAGGTGGCAAAACACAAGCCGCAATGGAAGGTAATGGTTTCTTCGTTGTAGGTGATTCAAAGGGCGGAAATATGGAATTTACTCGTAAAGGTACGTTTGGGATATCTTCAGATTACTATATTACGAATACTGAAGGTCAATACGTATTTGCATACCCTGCAAATGAGGCAACTGGTGAAGTTGATTTATCTGGAATTCCAGGACCGTTGCAAATTCCAATGGGAACAGCAATTGGTGGTATTCGAACATCGAAAGGGACAATTAAAGGGAATATTCCAACTGGTGAAAAACAAATTACACAAGATTTACCTGTATATGATAATGCAGGGAATACATGGACAATGCGTGTAGAGTTTAAACAAACGAGTGAACATAATTATACATATAAAGTACAAATGCGTAATGACTCGAAAAAAGAAACAGAGTTTAAGGACGTTCCAGGTGCAGGTGGTAATATGACATTTGATGCTGTTGGAAATCCAAATCCGAAAGAGCAAGGAGCCAATATTCCATTCGATGGCGGCTCTATAAAATTAGACTTAAGTCATTTAACAAACCATCCAACAGATAAAACATTATCAGTAACAGACGTAGATGGTAGAGCAGCAGCGACGGTTAAAGATTGCTTCATTGCTGACGGTGGATATGTGATGGTAAAATATTCTGATGGAAGTATGAAATCTGCAGGTCAATTAGCTGTTGCGATGTTCCCGAACGAAGGCGGACTAATGAAAACCGGTAATGGTAACTATACAGCGACGAATACAACAGGTATTTTAGCTCTTGGTGCATCTGGTCAAAACGGTGCAGGTAAAGTACGTGGTGGTGCACAAGAAGGTGCAAACGTAGATTTATCTGTAGAATTCGTTGACTTAATGTTATACCAACGCGGATTCCAAGGAAATGCGAAAGTAATTAAAGTTTCAGATGAAGTATTAAATGAAGTTGTAAACTTAATTCGATAATATATCGTAAGGAAAAAATGTAATGGAGTAGAAAGGGTTTTTTATTCGTATGACAAGACAAGAGCGAATTTTACAATTGCCTTTTTTCGAAAATAAACGTGAACTTGCCGAGCAAGTATTAAAAATAGAACGAGAAGAGCATGTATATTTACCAGATCAATTTGAAATTAAGCAAGTGCCTCCATATTCATTTGGCGAAAAACAAGCAATCATTGGCCGCATCCATGAGTTTTATTTCATAAGTGTTGGTAGCGATAGCATTTGGAAGTATCAACTGTTTAAGGATGAGATGAAGTGTCGTGAGTTTTTTGTTATGTTGCCAAATATTACGGATCAGCAGATAGCGTTTTGGTTTAATAACATAGAGTTATTGAAAGGTTCTTAAAAGCACTTTTTAGGTTTTGAGAGAGGACCTGGCGATGTTTTGGAGCGGTTAGTGCCTAATAGAGTCCCGACCGATGTGTAAGACCAGAGATATGTAGCATTACTAGAGTAGTATGGTAGTGTAAGAAGTGGTAATATAAAATAGTTTTAAGTTAATTTAAGGTAGTTGTAGTATACAATTAGACTGAATTTCTATAAAAGGAGAGGTGAGGAGGATGGCGCAAAATAAGTATCGCGTTACATTCATTTCGCCGAATGAGATTGAGCAGCGGACTGTAATGGCGGCGAATAGTTTGCCAGATTTAATTCGTAAAGTAGAGAGTATTATTGCAGATCCAAACGGTTATTTTGTGAATGATAAAAAAAATAATTGTTATTTTAAAGTGATTAAAGAAAATGTTACGTTTATTCAGTATGAGTTACTATTTTCGGATAAGGAAATTCATATTGAAAAATTAAAACATATAGCACCAGTAGTATTAAAACGATTATTCGAAAAAATAAATGACCCGGAATTATATGCACTCGCGCTACTTGATGTTGATATAGCAACGAAAGAATATGTGCTAGCAGAAATGAATTCTGAGCTGAGAATAAGAGTAGAGACTGAGCTTTCGAAAAAATGGGAAGCAATGCCGACGGAAGTTGCAGGAGCACAAGAAGTGTTATTAGAGGCACTTGCTTCGTTTATACAAGATTAATTGTTTTTTTATAAAATGAATCGTTCGACTATCTATATTTTTTATATAGGTAGTTGACTTTTTCGCTTTTATAAAGCTTAATAATTAGATATACGGAATTAATGGAAGGGGAGCGACACCTTTATGTCACAAGCACAAAGTATTTTATTAGAAAGCGGAACAAATGAATTAGAGATTGTTACGTACACTGTTGGTGAAAACCTATTTAGTATTAATGTAATGAAAGTACGTGAAATCATTAATCCATTCCCTGTTACAACTGTGCCAGAATCTCATCATGCAGTTGAAGGTGTTGTTCAAGTACGTGGTGAAATTTTACCTGTTATTAACTTAGCAATGGCTCTTAATTTAAAGTCAACAAAGCCACTTGATCAAACGAAATTTATCATCTCAGAATTAAACCAAATGAAAGTTATTTTCCGCGTTGATGAAGTGCATCGTATTCAACGTATTTCATGGGAACAAATTGATGAACCAGCTTCATTATCTATGGGACTAGAAGAAACGACATCTGGTATTGTAAAACTAGATGGCAAAATCATCTTACTATTAGATTATGAAAAAATTGTATGTGAAATTAGCGGCACTGGTTATGACAATAAATCAATTGCAGGGTTAGAACAAAAAACAGATCGAGCTGAAAAAGTAATTTATATTGCAGAAGATTCAGCGATGCTTCGTCAAATATTAGAAGAAACATTATCATCAGCTGGATATACGAAAATGAACTTCTTCAGCAATGGTGCAGAAGCGTTAGCGCAAATTGAAAAATTAGCGAAAGAGCAAGGCGAAAAAATGTTTGAACATATTCACCTGCTAATTACGGATATTGAAATGCCAAAAATGGATGGACATCATTTAACAAAAGTAGTTAAGGATAGTGAAGTAATGAATCGTTTACCAGTCATTATTTTCTCTTCATTAATTACAAATGAATTATTCCATAAAGGTGAAGCTGTAGGAGCAAATGCTCAAGTAAGTAAGCCAGATATTCAAGAGCTAATTGGTTTAGTTGATAAGTTAGTGCTTTAAAAGCTTCTTTTTAGCCGGAATAGAAGCTCTAGCTAAGTGTTGAGCGGTCAGTGCTTAATAGAGCCCTATGCGATGTTGAGACCAGAAATATAGAGTGGTTATAGGTAAGTAGAAGAGCTGGTGTATAACATTTTTCTATTTAGTAGGAATAGAGGAACTACTTATGTAAGTAAGTTTTCAGTGATTAATAGAGTCTCATGCGATGTGAGTTCAGAGGTATGAAGTAGTTTTAGGTAAGAAGAAGTGAGACTTTGATTGAGGATTTGAAGATTGGGTTTATAACTCTATTCTGTTAGAGAGAGGAAGGAATTAGCCATATGTAGTATTGGCTAATTCCTTTTTGGTATTCTATACTCTAACCTGGCAGAAAAATGAAAGGTTTCTGAGATGTTTGGCGCTGTATGTATGAAAAAATCTTCAAATGAAGATTTTTGATTTGAAAATATAAGCAAACGTATTTTCGAAGGTTATTTTAGTAACATTTCGTGGTAACGCAAATTTTTTCGGTGAAAAAATATTCAAAATACCATATAATATAATTAAATGTAATTAATATGCAATTTTACATATTAATAAAAAACATTTTCCAAATTTTTATACTTTCTATACATTTTTGTATGTTAATTATTTGACAGATAATTTCGAACTGTTATAATATGGATATGTAAAAATTGCTATTTTCTTAAAAGACATGGGAGTCAGATGAGAATTGTGAAAGGATGAGGGGGAGTGGCACAGATTATGTATCACCACACAGCAATTAATGTATTAGGTCTTTTACAAAACATGTCAAATAATAAAATAAACGATATGCAACTAGAGGTGGAATTTAAAAAAATAGAAAAAGAATTCCAAGTAAAGTATGAAGAATTAGTTGATTTACATAATAGAATGGTATTATTTCAAATAGATATAGAAAAAAATGGCGGGATGCGAGCGTACGAAAAATCAGCAATTACATGGCTGAAATCTGAACTAGAGCTACTGTATGAAGTGTATCAATTTTGTCAGCGTCACGGTTTAAACATTTTAAATATTTCAAAATACGTAAGTAAAAATGAACTAAATCTTTTTCCAAAAACAGAAAGTCAATTGCAAAATACGTATTATAAATTGAAAAAACGTGAAATACCGTTTGAAAATATTGAAAAACAAAAACCAGGACGAAAGAGAAAATATATACCTGTAAAAGAGACAATTGTTGCAAGAAAACAAGAAAACGAGTACGAATTAAAAGAAGAAATCCAGCATAAAGAGGATGAAAAAAATCTTGTAACAGTTATATCTGGTATCGTTGATAACTTTGAAACAATTAATCAGTGTAGTGAAAGGAAAGAAGACGAACTACATCAGTTTATGGAAGGTATTTATAAGCTTTCTAGCATGGCAGCAGGGCGTTCTAGAGAAGCAAAGAATACACTTAGCCTAGAAGGTGAATTGCAGTCGTTACAACTAGAAAATGAAAGGTTAAAACGAGAGAAAGAAGAGCTTGTACAAGATATTAAGGGCATGACGCAGCTTTTAATTCATTTCATTACAAGTTCTGATATCGATCAAATTCGTAAATTACCAACTTTCGTACAAGATTGTAAAATGGAATTACATAAACTAGGGCTATATAATGCACAAGACGGTAAAATGAAAATTATGGTTGATCGTAGTGGACAAGTTATGACGGTAACACAGTAAAAAAATTTGGGTACAAAATAAAAGGGAAATACATAGTTTATATGTATTTCCCTTTTATTTTGTATGGAATCGTTCCAAAGATGGAAAATGAACTTTTACGATTGTAGTAGTTTAGAAACCATTTGCGGAATTTGATTTGCTTGTGAAACCATACTAAGTGCAACTTCAGTTAACAATTTAAACTTTAAAAAATCGCTCATTTCCTGCGCCATATCCGCATCTTCAATTCGAGATGCAGCATCTGTTAACGCCATACTTTGGCTATATAAATTTTCAATATTAAACTGTAAACGATTCATCATAGCCCCAAGATTAGCACGATGAAGTGATACATTTTGTAAAGCCTCTTCAATTTTACGAATCGCCGCTCTTGCTTCTTGTTCTGTTGAAATCTTGATGTCATGTTGTGTAGGGGCAGGGGGAATATGTTTCGTTACATTTACTGTATGACCGATATCATCTAATGTAATAGGGCGGTTTTGACCGTCAAATACGGATAAATCATTAAACTCAGTCGTCTCGTCAATATAGCCAATTTGTTCTGTTAAAGATTGAAATTCTTTACTGAGTGAGTCACGGTTTTTATTTGAATTTGTACCATTTGCAGATTGAACAGCTAAATCACGCATACGCTGCAAAATATTCGTCACAGTTTGAAGGGCAGCTTCCGCTGTACGAAGCATTGATATCGCATCTTCATTATTACGAATCGCCACGCGCATACCACTTGCTCTCGCATGCATACGAGTCACAATTGCAATGTTAGCGGGATTATCAAAAGCAGTATTTAACTTTTTACCGGTCGCCAAATGCTCCATCGCAACATTCATACGTTTCTCATTCTCATAAAACGACTGTCTAGCATTCATACTCGAAATATTCGTACTAATACGCATAATAGACACTCCTTATAGATTGATATAGTTAGTGTTCTAAAGCTAATAAATAAAAAATAAACCTCTCCGCAAGCAGAGAGGTTTATTCAGGAAACTAACTCAAATGGCTTATTGTAATAATTTAGAAACCATTTGTGGCGTTTGGTTTGCTTGAGAAAGCATGCTGATTCCAGCTTCGTTCAAGATTTTGAACTTAGTCATTTCAGACATTTCTTTCGCCATGTCAGCGTCTTCGATTTGAGAAGCAGAAGCTGCCATAGAGTTTTCTTGGCTTTTAAGGTTTGTTACGTTAAAGTCAAGGCGGTTTAATGTAGCACCTAAAGTAGCACGGCTAGAAGCAATTGTTTCTATTGCTTTATCGATTTTTTCAACAGAAGAAGATGGATCGAATGCTGTTGCCGTAGGTGCTGTTAGTGTTTTAAATTCTGTATTAATCTTTTCTGCAGCAGCTTTAAGAAGAGCATCAGTTTTAGCTGGATCAGCTACTACTTTATCATAAGCTTTGAAAGCATCTTCCATTTTCTCTACTTCTGCTGGTGTATAACCTGATTTGACTTTATTAAAAGCATTTTTTGCATCTGTAACGTCTTGAGCTTGTACAGCTGCATCTGCAGCAGCAGTTTCTAGTCGTTTCATAGAATTATTAAGTGTATCAAGATCATTTTTGTTAACTGTGTTTGAGCCAATGGCTAAATCTGTAATATCTAAGTTTTTAAGTGATGCAGAATCAAGTGAAATTGTAATTTGTTTATTTTTATCATGTGAGTCAAGAGTTTGGATATTAATAGTACTATTAGATCCGTCTAATAATTTTTTGTCGTTAAACTCAGTGTTGTCCGCAATGTATTGAATTTGTTCTTTTAATTGATCAAATTCTTTTTGCATTGCAGCTTGGTTTTTACTAGTATTAGTCTCACTTGCAGATTGGTTTGCAAGGTCACGCATACGAAGTAAGATGTTTGATACAGAGTTTAAAGCTGAGTCAGCTGTACGAATTAAAGACATGCCGTCTTCTGTATTACGAGCTGCAACGTTTAAGCCACCTTCACGTGAACGCATACGAGTTGCAATTGCAAGACCTGCTGCATCGTCAGAAGCGTTGTTGATACGTTTACCACTTGATAAACGGTCCATAGCATTGCTCATTTTTGTTTGGTTTTGGCGCATGTACTCTTGTGTACGCATGCTGTTAATGTTTGTATTAATTCTCATGTTAAGAAACCCCCATTTTTTTATATTGACTTTTCTGCAAATTGAAAAACGGTAATATGCGAAAAAATCAATTTCGAGATTTATTGTAATCCTTGCCACAACGGGTGTCAACTAAAAATTCGAATTAATAAATATAAAAAAATAACAGTTTAACAATATATTCATTTTTTTATTACATAATTATAAAAGGATTATTGCAAACTTTAAAAAAAAACTCTAATATTAGATTATCTTTGTTTACCGAAAAGGTGATATTATGATAGTTGGAAATATAGTAAAAGAAGTGCTTGCATATAAGAAAGGGCAAATTCAGCAAAAGCTAAGTAGTCCACAAGCATTCGTTAGTAGTCGTTTTCAAGAGAAGTTGCAGAGTGAACCTGCGAAGGAGACCAAGGCTACTACGCAGCCGGCAAAAGTAGAAGATATGAGTCAGCCGGTACAATCTACGAAAATAGAAGCGGTTGTTAATAAACCGGCAGAAACTATTAATAAAGTAGAGGAAGCGAGTAAGCCTGAAGAAAAGGCTGAAACGAAGAAAGCAGATGAAGTGCAAGTTGCGCAAAAAGAGTTTGAACGACGTTTCCCAGAAACGAAAAATGAGGCTGTTGATACGTGGGAATTAACGAAGAAGTATAATATTCAAAAAATACGTTCTTCCAATGAAGGGAAGTATGAGGATATTATTGATCGTGTAAGTCGTACATACGGAATTCCGAAAACGTTAATTCAAAAAATGATTGAAGTAGAGTCTAATTTTAATCCGAAAACGGTGTCACATGCAGGTGCGATGGGTCTTATGCAGCTTATGCCAGCGAATGTGAAGGAGATGGGTGTGAAGAATCCATTTTCACCAGCTGAAAGTATTGAAGGTGGCGTAAAAGAGTTAAGCGGTTATTTAAAGAAAAATAACGGCGACTTAGTATTGGCGCTTGCTTCTTATAATGCTGGTCCTGGGAATGTGAGGAAGTACGGAGGCGTACCGCCATTTAAAGAAACGCAAGGATATATTAAAAAAATATTAAATATCGACGTTTCAAAATAAGAAGTTTCATATATAGAGAGAACATGAAATTTTCGTGAACATGATATGGGAGTTGGCTAGATTTGAAATTACAAGATGATATTCCGTTAACAATTTATTTTGAAATCGGAAATACGAAAAAGAAAATTGAAGATCTGCTTCATATTACGAAAGGTACATTGTATCGTCTTGAAAATTCAACGAAAAATACGGTGCGTCTTATGCTTGAGAATGAAGAGATTGGAACCGGAAAGATTTTGACGAAGAATGGAAAGATGTACGTTGAAATCGTTGAATTGAAAAGGTAGGGAAGGGGATTGTCATGAGTGGCGAAAAATTAAGCCAAGAGCAAATTGATGCCCTGCTGAAGGCGGTAAATGAAGGCGAGGAAATGCCAGCTTTCGCACAAGAAGCAGGAAAGCAAGAGAAATTTCAAGAGTATGATTTTAATAGACCAGAGAAGTTCGGTGTTGAGCATTTACGTAGTTTGCAAGCGATTGCTTCTACGTTTGGGAAACAGACGTCACAGACGTTATCAGCGCGTATGCGTATTCCAATTGAACTAGAGCCTTCAACGGTTGAGCAAGTTCCATTTACGAGTGAGTATGTGGAGAAAATGCCGAAAGATTATTATTTATATTGTGTAATTGATCTCGGTTTACCAGAGCTTGGAGAAATTGTTATTGAGATTGATTTAGCATTCGTTATTTATATTCATGAATGTTGGCTTGGCGGAGATAGTAAGCGTAACTTTACGATGCGTAGACCGTTAACAGCATTTGAGTTTTTAACGCTTGATAATATATTCTTGCTTCTTTGTAAAAATTTAGAGCAATCATTTGAAAGTGTTGTTGCGATTGAACCGAAATTTGTAACGACGGAAACAGATCCGAATGCATTAAAGATTACGACAGCGAGCGATATTATTTCATTACTTAATGTAAATATGAAAACAGATTTTTGGAATACGACGGTGCGTATCGGAATTCCGTTCTTATCTGTTGAAGAAATTATGGATAAGTTAACGTCTGAAAATATTGTCGAACATTCTTCGGACAAACGTAGGAAGTATACGTCTGAAGTGGAAGTGAAAGTAAATCAAGTGTACAAACCTGTTCACGTTGCAATTGGTGAGCAGAAAATGACAATGAGTGAGATTGAACAAATTGAAGAAGGCGATATTATTCCGCTTCATACGAAAGTTTCGGATGAATTACTTGGTTATGTAGATGGAAAGCATAAATTTAATTGTTTTATTGGAAAAGACGGAACGCGTAAGGCGCTCCTATTTAAAAGTTTTGTAGAGTAGGAGGATCCATATGAAGCATGAAGTATCTCCTGTGTCATTAATGGGATTAGAAGATTTTGCAGGAAAGCGAAATGAAGCAGGCAAAGCACATATTGATACTGTTTCAGATATTTCGATTGAACTTGGTGTAAAGCTTGGAAAGTCATCTATTACGCTTGGTGATGTAAAGCAGTTAAAAGTTGGGGATGTTCTTGAAGTAGAGAAAAACTTAGGACATAAAGTAGATGTGTATTTAAGTAATATGAAAGTCGGCATCGGTGAAGCAATCGTAATGGACGAGAAATTCGGTATTATCATTTCTGAAATTGAAGCTGACAAGAAACAAGCGGCGCTTATGAAAGCGCAAAGTCAAATGCAAGATAAAGAGTAGAGGAGGAGTCATATGTCGTATATGACGACCTTATTTCAAGTCGTTTTACTGTTTGGTGCGCTCGGTTACGGTGCATATTATATGACAAAAAAGACGCGCAAACAGCAGTTTTTTAAGCAGGGTGAAAATGGCCATATTCAGGTAAAAGACGGCGTGTATTTAAATCATCAAACGAGTGCCTTTTTATTTGAAGTGGACGGAAAGCAAGTGTTCACTGTTATTAGTAATAACGGTGTGCAGTCTGTGCAATTAACCGGAACAGGAAATCAGTTTCAACAAGCACTAGAAGACGCGGTGAAGACTGAAACGAAAAAAGTAGAGGATCCATCATGAGAATAAAGAAACAGTTATCATTATTAGCCGTTATTTTCGTATTTTCTATCGTTTTTTCAATTATTTTTGTAAATCCAGCGTATGCGGCCCCGAACGGTTTTATTAATTTCGAAAATGGAAAAGAGTTTACGAGTAATTCAAGTGTACAACTATTTGCGCTCGTTACCCTTTTATCATTATCTTCTTCTATCGTTCTATTATTTACACATTTTACTTATTTTATGATCGTTCTTGGGATTACACGTCAAGGACTTGGGGTAATGAATTTACCACCAAACCAAGTGCTTGTTGGACTTGCATTATTTTTATCACTCTTTACGATGCAGCCTGTACTCGGGCAACTGAAGAGCGATGTGTGGGATCCGATGACGAAAGAGAAAATAACAGTAAGCCAAGCTGCGGAAACGACAGCTCCTATTATGAAAGAATATATGTCAAAGCATACGTATAAGCATGATTTGAAAATGATGCTGAAAGTACGCGGAGAAGAGTTGCCGAAAGATTTGAAAGATCTTTCCTTATTTACACTCGTACCATCCTTTACGTTAACGCAAATTCAAAAAGGTTTACTAACAGGGATGTTCATTTATTTAGCGTTTGTATTTATAGATTTGATTATTAGTACACTTTTAATGTACCTCGGGATGATGATGGTACCGCCGATGATTTTAAGTTTACCGTTTAAAATACTCGTTTTCGTATATTTAGGTGGATATACAAAAATCGTCGATATTATGTTTAAGACGGTCGCCTGAAGCGCTTGATGCTATGTGATAGGAGTCATATAAATGAATACGTCACCAATTATAGATATTTTCCAAACCTTTTTTTATAAAGGGGTTATGATTTTAATGCCGATTGCCGTTGTAAGTCTGATTGTCGTTATTATTATCGCGGTTATTATGGCAATGATGCAAATTCAAGAGCAAACGCTGACGTTTTTACCGAAAATGGCGAGTATTGTGCTCGTTATTATCATTTTAGGTCCGTGGATGTTCCAAGAGTTAACGATGCTTATTTTAGATTTATTTGATAAAATCCCATCGCTATTGCGTTCGTACTAAGATAGGTGAACTGAAATGAATATGGAATTATGGGCGGCAACGTTTTTTGCGTTTTGTCGCATTACTTCATTTTTATATTTTTTACCGTTTTTCTCAGGCCGATCCATTCCAGCAATGGCGAAGGTTACAGTTGGACTTGCTCTATCAATTACAGTGGCCGATCAAGTGGATGTCTCTCACATCAAGACAGTTTGGGACGTTGCAGCTTATGCAGCAACGCAAATTGTAATTGGATTATCACTTTCAAAAATTGTAGAAATGCTGTGGAACATTCCGAAAATGGCAGGGCATATTTTAGACTTTGATATTGGTTTATCACAAGCAAGTTTGTTTGATGTAAATGCAGGGTCACAGTCCACTTTGCTATCAACAATTTTTGATATATTTTTTCTTATTATTTTTATTTCACTTGGCGGCATTAACTATTTCGTTGCCACTATTTTAAAGTCGTTTCAATATACAGAGGCGATTTCAAAATTGTTGACGACTAGTTTTTTAGATAGTCTACTCGCAACGTTATTATTTGCGATCACATCAGCGGTTGAAATTGCTCTGCCGCTTATGGGAAGTTTATTCATCATTAACTTTGTTTTAATTTTAATCGCAAAAAACGCTCCGCAATTAAACGTTTTTATGAATGCATACGTAATTAAAATTACATGTGGGATTTTGTTTATTGCGATGAGTGTACCGATGCTCGGTTATGTGTTTAAAAATATGACGGATGTATTACTTGAAGAGTATACGAAACTATTTAACTTTTTCTTAACGAAGTAGGGGGACGCGCATGGCAAAGGATAATAAAACAGAAAAGGCCACCCCGCAGAAGCGTAAAAAATCGCGTGAAGAAGGGAATATTGCCCGGAGTAAAGATTTAAATAATTTATTTTCCATTCTCGTATTAGCAGTTGTCGTTTACTTTTTCGGAGATTGGCTAGGTTATGAGATTGCAAATTCCGTAGCGGTGCTGTTTGATCAAATTGGAAAAAATACAGATTCAACCGAGTATTTTTATTTAATGGGGATTTTATTACTGAAAGTATCGGCTCCGATATTAATACTCGTATATGCTTTTCATTTATTCAATTATATGATTCAGGTCGGCTTCCTATTTTCTTCTAAAGTCATTAAACCGAAAGCGTCACGTATTAATCCGAAAAACTATTTTACGAGATTGTTTAGTCGTAAAAGTTTAGTAGATATTTTGAAATCACTGTTTTATATGGGATTAATCGGTTACGTTTCGTATGTTCTCTTTAAAAAGAATTTAGAGAAGATTGTTAGTATGATTGGATTTAACTGGACAGCGTCACTTACTGAAATTATTAGCCAAATTAAATTTATCTTTTTAGCCATTTTAATTATTTTAATCATTCTTTCTATTATTGATTTCATTTATCAAAAATGGGAGTACGAACAAGATATTAAGATGAAAAAAGAAGAAGTAAAAAGGGAGCATAAAGATAATGAAGGGGACCCGCAAGTAAAAGGGAAACGAAAAAACTTTATGCATGCGATCTTGCAAGGAACAATTGCGAAGAAGATGGATGGCGCAACGTTTATTGTAAACAACCCGACCCATATTTCAGTTGTACTCAGGTACAATAAACACGTTGATGCGGCACCAATTGTCGTTGCAAAAGGGGAAGATGAGCTCGCATTATATATACGAACACTTGCCCGTGAACAAGAAATACCAATGGTGGAAAACCGTCCACTTGCTCGTTCTTTATATTATCAAGTCGAGGAAGATGAGACGATTCCAGAAGATTTATACGTAGCTGTAATTGAAGTTATGCGCTATTTAATTCAGACGAATGAACTTGAAGTATAATAGCGCGTTTGGAGGAGATCTCTTTGTTTAAGATAGATTCTGCAAGAACCTATTTTTCTATCTTTTTAGCAGCGTCATTCGTAGTGGCGCTCTTAATTCCACTTCCACCATTTATACTTGATATCATTATCGTTTTTCTACTAAGTATGTCAGTACTTATTTATATGCGAGCGACAAGTATTAACGAGTGGGATGAATTAAAGTCATTTCCGACGATGTTGTTATTAATCGGGATTTTCCGCGTATCGATTAACGTTTCGACGACGCGAGCGATTTTGACAGACGGAAATGCCGGTCATGTTATTGAAGAGTTCGGCCAGTTCGTAATTGGCGGAAACTTATTAATTGGTATCGTTATTTTTACAGTATTAATCATATTCCAGTTTATCGTTGCAAACGGTGCATCTCGTACAGCTGAAGTAGCAGCTCGTTTTACACTTGATTCTTTACCAGGGAAACAAATGTCTATCGATGCTGATTTAAACCAGCGTATTATTTCAGAAAAAGATGCACAGGCAAAACGTAAAAAATTAAATATGGAAACAGAGTTTTACGGAGCGATGGATGGTGCCGGGAAGTTCATTAAAGGGGACGTTATTTTCGGGATTGTCATTTTATTCGTAAACATTATTTTCGGTTTAATTGTCGGAATGATGCAGCAAGGAATGAGCTTTGCAGATGCAGCTCTTCATTATACACAGTTAACTGTCGGTGACGGAATCGTAAACCAAATCGGTTCGTTAATGCTTGCAATTTCAACAGGTATTATCGTAACGCGTGTATTTGACGGCTCACCGGATACAGTAACAGAAGGTATCTTTAAAGAGTTATTAGCACATGAAGTCGTTGTATATGCACTTGGTGGTTTATTTATTGCAATGGGTATTTTTACTCCGCTACCGTTTTTACCATTCGCACTCGTTGGTGGAACGATTATCTTCTTAGGCATTCGTAATAAAAATCGAATAAAGAAAGAAAAAGAAGACGAGCTTCAAAAAGAATTAGAAATGATTCAAGGTGAAGATGAGCAACTGCAACAAGTGGAAGATTCATTCGGAGTATTTACGGATAAATATCCGATTATTGTAGAACTCGGTTTAGATTTAGCAGCACTTGTAAAGCAGAAAATTAACGGGGAAACAGCTCGTGATAAAGTTGTTCTTATGCGGAAGTCGATTATTACTGACCTCGGTATTAACGTTCCTGGAATTAACTTTAAAGATAATACGAGCTTTAGACCACGTGGTCGTTACATTATTCGTATTAAAGGTGCGAAGGCGGCTGAAGGTGTTTTAAAATCAGGTTATTTATTAGCACTAAAAACACCGAACGTAATGGCTGATTTAGATGCAGAACCAGCGAAAGATCCAATTTTCGGCGAAGATGGATATTGGATTTTAGAGCATATGGTGCAAGATGCACAAATGAAAGGCTATCAAGTGTTAGAGCCACTTAGCATATTAATTACACATTTAGATGTTGTCGTTCGACGTAATCTTCATGAATTAATTCAGCGTCAACATGTAAAAGACTTAATTAACTCGCTTGAAAATGATAATGGCGTTCTATTAGAAGAGATTAAGAAGAAAGAAATTGATTTATCACTCGTTCAAAATGTTATTAAACAACTTCTAAAAGAAGGTATTTCTATTCGTGATTTACCAACAATTATTGAAGGTATTATTGACGGAAAAGAAGTGTATCAAAACCACGTTGACGGTGTGACATCATTTGTTCGTGAATGTATTTCAAAAGTTATTTGTGAAAATGCGAAAAATCCGGACGGAAAAATATATGCAGCGCTCTTCTCTGATTCAATTGAGTTAGATGCGGATGTTGTGAATAATTCATATCAAGGTTACTTATTAAACTGGGATTTAGATTTAGAAACACGTGTCGTTGAGCAAGTGCAACGCGTCTTTAAGCAAGCACGTTTAATGGGAAGAGAACCAGTGTTATTAACACGTAGAAAAGATTTTAGATTTGCGATTGTAAGACTGCTAGAACGTTATCAAGTGGAAGCACAAGTACTTTGTATTAGCGAATTAGCACCAGAAATTGTTGTGGATCAAATTGCCTATATTGAATAGTAGGGGGTGAAGTAATGGAAAGTACAGAAAAGAAAGAAGCGTTAATGCGAATAAAAGCAGCTTCGAAAAATGAATTGTATCGAAAGTTATTTGACCAATATGGTACAGATTATTATTACGTTGTCGATGAAAGTGTAAAACGAAATATACCATTTTTCTGGAAAAAGGATTATGAAATGTTAGTTGCTTTTCCAGAAGAAAAACAGGAAGAAGTGAATGAAGGTACAGCTCAATTTCATGAACAGTTAATGGATGTTGTGAATGATCCTTCAGAACAAATTGTGAAGGCGAATGGAATTCAATCAGTACTGCACAATTTAGAAAACGTAACGACTTCTATGTCATACGCGGCAATGCAAACAGGAAATAGTGAAGAATGGGCAAGAAAAAAAGAAAAACTATTAAAGCTGTTTGAAAAAGGAATTGTCGTGGTGAAACAGACGAAAGAAACGGAAGTACCGAAAAAGAAAAAAGTTGTGAAACAAGTCGTTCCGGTAAAGAAAGAAGAAGTAGTTCCAAAGAAAGAAAATCAAGAATCTGTACCGTTTATTATTCAAAAAGTAATTCGGATGCTAGAACAAAACGATGTAGAACAATATTTCATTTATGCATATGCTGAAAAGTTAAAAATAAAGTTTGAAAATGCAACGATGATTACAGAAGAAGAAGTTATCAGGTACATATTGGAAGATATGAAATCTCATTTTAATACGGAAAACGTCTTTGAAAAAGAAGTACAAACAATCGCATTAATCGGTCCAACTGGTGTTGGTAAAACGACGACGCTTGCGAAAATGGCATGGCAATTTCACGGTAAGAACAAAACAGTTGGTTTTATAACGACAGATCATTCGCGCATAGGGACAGTGCAGCAATTGCAAGATAACGTAAAGACAATTGGATCGGAAGTAATTGCTGTGCGTGATGAAGCTGCCATGACAAGAGCGCTTACGTATTTTAAAGAAGAAGCACGCGTCGATTATATTTTAATTGATACAGCCGGAAAAAATTATCGTACGACAGAAACAGTGGAAGAAATGATTGAAACGATGGGACAAGTAGAACCAGATTATATTTGTTTAACGTTATCAGCTTCGATGAAAAGTAAAGATATGATTGAAATCATTACAAACTTTAAAGATATTCATATAGATGGTATTGTGTTTACAAAATTTGATGAAACAGCAAGTAGTGGTGAATTGTTGAAAATTCCGGCAGTATCATCAGCTCCTATCGTATTAATGACAGATGGCCAAGACATAAGGAAAAATATACATATCGCTACAGCTGAACATTTAGCGAAACAAATGTTACAAACATCGTAGAAAAGAGGTGAAGAATAAGGCGCTTGCCTTATTCAAACGAATATGAACGGTCTTTATATAGGTTCTATGGGTATGATGAACTACATGCAGCGAATTAATGTTCATTCGAATAACGTTGCAAATGCTCAAACGACAGGATTTAAAGCAGAAAATATGACGTCTAAAGTATTTGATGTACAAGACACATATCGCCGCGGAGATGGGGCGGTAACAAATATCGGTTCGGTCGATTATGCTGTAGTACCAGCCGCAACACACGTGAATTTAGTACAAGGAAACATACAAATGACAAATAGTGCTACAGATTTCTTTTTAGATGACGGCGCGGCCGGCACAACATCATTTTTCGTTACTTCTAAAAATGATGAAACGTTTTTAACGAGAGATGGTAGTTTCACATTAAATAGTGATCGTTATTTACAAACATCTTCAGGTGCTTATGTTATGGATGTCAATAATGAGCGTATTCGTATTCCTGAAAATGTTGAGTTCTTCGTATCTAATAATGGAGAAATTTATAGAGAAGTTAACGACGGAACTTTGCAAGACCCAGATATTAAGAGAATAGTAATTGCACAGTTACAAACAAAAACAGTAGATGCAGAAACGAATGCTCGACTCGTGCAACGTGAAAATAAAAGCTTTACACTAGCAGAAGGAAACATTGCTAATTTACCGAACGGAACAGGAATAGTAAAAAATCATATGCTAGAAAATTCAAATGTAGATATGACGAAAGAGATGGCCGATCTTATGACGGATCAAAAAATGATTTCGGCGTCACAGCGCGTTATGACTTCATTTGATAAAATTTATGAAAAAGAAGCGAATGAAATATTGAGATAGTGGACTCCTAATAAAGGAGTCTTTTATTAATTTTAAATTTCAGAATTATCAATTGACTTTACGGAGCTTCTTTTTTATATTAGTAGGTATAACTATAACTACTAAAGAGGTGAGAGTATGACAACGGCATTATATTTAGAAGATGCATACAAAACGAGTTGCGAAACAGAAGTGATAAGAGTAGAAGGGAATAAAGTATTTGTAAAGGAAACAATTTTTTATCCAACTGGTGGAGGACAGGAATGTGATACGGGTGTCATTGTACAAGATGGGTCTGTATTTGAAGTTGAAAAAGTAAAGAGGGGGCAGGGAGAAATAGTTCACTATATAAAAGATGAAGCTCAAGTAAAATTAGGTCCAGTTAAATTAGAGATGAATTGGGAAAGACGTCATAATTTAATGCGTCATCACTCGTTACTGCATCTTATCGGAGCTGTTGTTTATGAAAAGTATGGAGCACTATGCACCGGAAACCAAATTTATCCTGATAAAGCACGTATCGATTTTAATGAGTTACAAGAGTTATCGAGCGTGGAAGTAGAAGAAATTGTTGAGGAAGTGAATAAACTTATTGAGCAAAATAAAGAAATTTCCACTCGCTATATGAGCCGCGAAGAAGCAGAAAATGCTGTAGGAATGATTAAAACAGCAATAAATCTCCTGCCAACTACTATCCAAGAAATCCGCATTGTTACAATTGAAAATTTAGACGAACAAGCTTGTGGAGGCACACATGTGAAAAATACGAGTGAAATAGGAACACTTGTTATTGATAAAGTAAAAAGTAAAGGGAAGCAAAATCGTCGTTTTGAAGTAAGGGCGATTTAGATTGTGAGGGGTTACCGATGGATGAAATTATAAAGGAATTACAAAAGTTAGGATTTTCCCAGTATGAATGTAAAGCGTATATTGGATTATTAAAACACTCCCCAGTAACAGGCTATGAAGTGAGTAAACAAACAGGAGTACCTCGTTCTATGATTTACGAGGTACTCGGTAAGTTAATGGATAAAGGAGCGGTGCATATTGTACCTTCTGAACCAGTTAAATATGTACCAGTACCAGCTACCGAATTAATGAATCGAATGCGAAAAGACTTTGAAAAGTCCTTTGAATTTTTAGATGAGAAACTAAATTGTTTAGAACAAGAGCGACAAATAGATGTAATTTCGCATATTCGCTCAAATGATCGTGTTTTAAAAGAAATATGCAATATAATTAATAGGGCAAAGGAAGAATTATGGATTTCTGTATGGGAAGATCAAGTGCATGAAATTGAGCCATACATTCATCAAAAGGAAGAGGAAGGCGTACATATATTTTCAATCTTATTTGGAGCTCCAGAAACAAAAATAGGAGCGACGTTTCATCATAATTATATGACGCCCCACGTTGTTGAAAAGAGAATGGGTGGTCATTTAACTGTTATTGCTCGTGATGGAGAGGAAGTATTAATTGCGAACTTCTCAAATGATAGCACTTCATGGGCCGTTACAACGTATGACCCAGCGCTAGTTCTCGTTGCGACAGAGTATGTACGGCACGATATTATGGTTGAAGAAATCACAAAGGAATTTGGAGCTGATAAGTTAGATACGTTATGGCGTGAAAATATAGATTTAGTTCATGTCGTAACAGGAAAACGAACTTTAGAAGGAATGGAGGATGATAGAGATGAGTAAAGCTCAGGCACATGTAGCTTTGCAGAGCGATGATACATTTCAGCAAGGAGTAAAAGATTGTTTACCAACTGTATTTGGTTATTTGAGCATCGGTATAGCAGCTGGTGTAATTGCAAAAACAGCAGGTTTTTCTATCATTGAAATTGCATTTATGTCCACTTTAATTTATGCAGGTTCTGCCCAATTTATATTAGCTGGTATGTATGCAGCCGGTGCTCCTGCTTCCGCAATTATTTTTACTGTATTTTTTGTTAATTTACGCCATTTATTAATGAGTGCTGCCCTCGCACCGTACTTTACGAAACTACCTCTATTAAAAAACGTCATTATCGGTTCTCAAATTACAGATGAAACTTTCGGCGTTGCAGTGCAGCATGCAGCGCAAAAAGGATATTTAGGTGAAAGATGGATGATTGGGCTTAACGTAACAGCGTATTTAAATTGGATACTTGCTACCATTATTGGTGGGCTATTTGGTGAGTGGATACCAGATCCACATACATACGGGATGGATTATGCATTACCAGCGATGTTTATCGGGTTATTTGTACTTCAGCTCATAAGTAGTAAACCAAAGATAGCAATTCATTTAAGTGTTGCAATTGTAGCGATTATTATCGCATACGTTTCACACCTATTTATGCCAGATAGTATAGCGGTTATTATCGCAACATTACTAGCTGCGACGATTGGAGTGGTGATTGAAAAATGGAAATGAGATTAGACGTATTATTACTTTTACTAGCAGCAGGAGCTGTTACACTCGTGCCACGTATTTTACCTCTACTCGTATTTAGCAAACTACAAATTCCTGAATGGGGTTTAAAATGGTTAAATTACATACCAATTGCAATATTAGCAGCGCTTTTAGCACAAGTTTTATTTATGCATGAGACGATGCAGTGGGATTACCTTATCGCAGCAATTCCAACATTTCTTGTAGCGATATATACTCGTAGTTTATTAGGTACAGTATTAACGGGAGTGGTTGTGATTATTTTGTTACGTTTCTTTTTCTAAAAAGGATTACGCTCATATAATAGCGAAAAGTGTAATAACATGAAAAATATAGGGGTGGTGTTATGATACTTTTAACGATAGGAGCAATTTTGTTAACGCTGTTTATTTTCTTTATTATCGGTTTCGTTACGTTTATGATGTTTGTTGATAAGGCGACACCTCAAATATATTATACACCTTGTGAATCAGTGACAGTGAAAACTAAAGGTAAACATAGAAGGAAGAAAAGTTGAAAGTTGGCTTTTCTTCCTTCTTCTATTACATCCCCGAAATAACTAACAACAATAACCAAAATAGAAAACTAATAAAGGAAAGAAAACCAATACATATCGAGAACACACGATTATTTCTCCATTCGTGCCAAAAAGCGATAAATCCTAAAATACAAAGGAAAAACCAAAGGGGCAGGAATATGAACTCGCTAACTTTCTCGGGGAGTAACGAATAAAAAGTTGTTACATATAAGATCCAATTAGTAAAAAATAAAATGCAAATGATAATAGATTGTAAGTAGGGGCGGTTGAAAAATCTCCCTTTTTTTACGGTTTTAAAAATGATAGTTAGCGCTGAGATAAAGGCAATGAGTATGAAAACAAGTAAGAGTAATGTCAGCGTCATTTTGAGTCTCCTTTATAAGATTGTTTTTATCACGCATGGGCAGTAAGACCCACACCTCAAAACTCAACGTAAGGAAAGAGATTAGGTGGGGGATGAACACCCCCCCACTGATTGAAGTTTCACTTTACAAGAAATGAATCTATTAAATTGTATGCTTGTTTTGTAGAGTGCCTGTTATATTTTTCAGTGTACGGATTTAGAAATCCATGTTCACCGTGTAGTTGTTTTATTTCTAATAAAGGATTTTTTTGTTGCTGCAATGTTTGAATTAAAGAGGATACTGAAAAACTAGCTTCTTTTTCAGGGAATATAAGTAGTGTAGCGCATGTAGGCTTTATGTGAACATAGTCACGTATACGAGAACCGTAACATCCGATAATAAAATTTATTTTCGGATTGTTACTACATAGCCATGAGATGGTAGCTCCAACACTAAAGCCGATAAGTCCAATATGTGTATAACTACTAGAAAGATGAGAAATGAATTCTTCAATTTGCTTTTTTCCATAATCAAATCCAATATGATTTACAAAATGTTCATATGCTTTTTCTTCATCACGATAATGAAATGCATGTTGCGATTGTAGAAGATTAGGACAGAATACGTCTATATGAGATGAAGTAAAGTGGTTGGTAACGTGATGCATATGGTCGTTCACACCATATATTTCATGAACAGCAATGAGAGCTACTTTTTTCTTCATAGTTATAAAGTACCTCTATGAAACTTAAATTCTTTCTCAACAAGGCAGATACGCAGGTGAAAGTTTTCATACCATTGCTCACGACCTCTTTTTTTCGCTTCTTTATGTAAGGTGTTCTTCTTCCAATTTTCAATTGCATCAAGTGATTCCCAATAGGAAATTGTTATTCCGAGTCCAGAATTACCTCGTGCACTTTCTACACTTAAAAATCCAGGTTGTTGCTTTGCAAGTTTCTCCATTTTGTCGGCAACTGTACTATAATCTGCTGTATTATTAGATAAATTGGAAGTGAATATAACTGCATAATAAGAATTGTTTTTTTCTAAATTAGATGCCATTATTTTTCCTCCTTAATGTATAGTGTGAATAATTAATCCATAGTTTGTATTTTAGCAGGTCACCAAAAGAAAAGAAGTAGAAAATTCTTATTTTTTTCAGCTCATGTAAAATAAAAGATTGAAGAAATTTATAATAAGTAATCTGAAAGAAGAAAAATGCCACTTCAAAAGAGAAGTGGCATTTCTTATATTTCCTCTAAGCTATTAACTGGAACAGTTAATTCGCGTCCTGGGTTTTTTACTTCATATATGCGGGCGGTTTCATTGCTTTCATCGACGTGTTGAATCATAACAGGCATGCCTTGAAAACTGACATTGGCTTGTTCCGCTGACACAGAAAGCTCTATTGCACGTTGTATATTCATTTATATTCCTCCCATCATTATTATCTTTGCTAAAAAAGAGGAATAATATACCATTTAGAGACATTCTTAAAGTTTTTGTATTATTTGTAATGTTTCTTTAATAAATGAAGAAAAGATGGAATCAGGATAACCATCTATCGTTTGAACTGCTTCTTTTGCTTCTTTCAGAGCAGCTGGTTTATCTTGAAGTTTTATATGACACAGGGCACGATAAGACCCGGCTGTTAATACCCACGATTGATCAAGTGGATGAGTCATATAATCTGGTATGGTAGCGTGTTTTAATACTGCCAAAGCTTCCTTATAACGTTTTAAGCCATACAAAGATTTTCCTTTTTCAAGATAATATAATCCATCGTCTTGAAAGATTGGTTCATCTTTTAGTTTTTCTCGGAATTGTTCTAGATGTTCTAATGCGATTGTATATTCATTAGTAATTGTGTTGTAGTAGTAAGCTTTTAAAATATCAATAATCGCAATGGATAGAATATCTTCTGTAAAAATGGCAAATTGCTCCGATTTTTTTATGTAATATAAATACTGTTCTTTATCAGCTGTAATGACTTTTTGGTAAGATAAAATGCGATAAAATTCATCTGTTTTATAATACACTTGATGTTTTTTTGAAAATGCAAGTGCATCTAAAATGACTTTTTCACATTTTTTATAATTGCCGTATGCGAGTAAAATAATGGCTTCTTTTAAGTATAGTTGTATATGTGTAATAAGATCCATTTCTAAATTCTTCGTTTTATATTCATCGCGAATTCTGCTAATCAACTGTAAACATTCTTTATATTTTTTCCGTTTGTAGAGCATATAGTAAAACAGTAGTTTCATTTCAGTACTTTCACGATACAAAGTATATTTTTCAAATATAGAAACAGCTGTTTCAACGTAATATTCAATATTATAATCGTTCATAATGGCCGCTCCAGTTATGAACTGTTTATATAAACGTGCTGTGTTTAAAGTAAGGGGTAGTTCTTTTTGAACGATAGGTAGTAAAGTCTTGTATACTTCATCGCATTTATTTGATTTTATTAATGGCTCCATTTTTTGAATGAGTTCCACAATTTCTTCTTCATCTTCTTCTAATAAAAAGCTCGTTTCACATTCAAGTTTTTCCGCAATATATTGTAATGTTTTCATAGAAGGTGTAGCTTTTCCATTTTCAATTTGACTAAGCATACTTTTTGTCAGTTCCGAACCTGCCAGTGCTGTTTGCGTAAGCTTTTTATCTTTTCGTAATGCTTTAATTTTTTCACCGAGAGTTGCCATATTATTGCTCCTTTATATTTAAAAAGTTTAATTGTATTTAACTTATTGTTGTAAAAATTGGAAAGTTGATTATATAATAAGTTTAACACAATTTAACTTTTAAGGGGAGAGAGTCAAAAATGGGAGATATAAGTATAGGAAAACATGATTCAAGAATGAAGATTGCAACTAGAAATATCATTTTAATGATGATTGGAAAAATGACGTCTTTATTAGGCGCAGGTATTTATACGTTCGCAATGGGGTTATATGTATTAAAGACTACTGGTTCAGGGATGGGTTTTGCAATTACGCTCGTTTGCGGATCACTTCCAAGGATGATCTGTGGCCCAATTGCTGGTGCTGTAGCAGACCGTGTGAATCGAAAATGGCTTGTTATTGGTACTGATTTATTAAGTAGTTTAACGATGCTTAGTATGTTTATTCTTGCTACTATATTTGGGCCATCACTTCTTTTTATTTATATTTCAGCAGCATTATTATCAATTTGTGCAAGTTTTTATTCTGTTGCATTAACTTCGTCTATTCCGAGTTTAGTAGATGAAGGACGTATTCAAAAAGCGAGTGCTTTAAATCAAACGGCGGCTTCTTTATCAAATATTTTAGGACCGATTATTGGCGGAGTTGTATATGGTTTCTTTTCAATTAAATCGTTTTTCCTATTAAATAGCATTACGTTCTTTTTAGCGGTTATTTTGCAATTATTTATCGTATTTGATTTATATAAAAAAGAAGTGGCTGAAAGTACAGAGCATTTCTTGACGAGTATAAAAGAAGGTTTTTTATATGTAAAAAGACAACGTGAAATATATGGTTTAATGAAAATAGCATTGTGGGTAAACTTTTTTGCGTGTGGTCTAACAGTTGCACTTCCGTACATTATCGTCCATACATTGCATTTATCTTCAAAGCAACTCGGTACTGTAGAGGGAATGTTAGCAGTCGGGATGCTAATGGGAGCGATTGCTTTATCAGTGCGTAAAGAAGTGAATAATCCGTTTCGTTCTATTTATACTGGACTGTTTTTGTTTGCAGGTTTAAGTTTATGTACAGTCTTTCCGTTGTTAGTTATCATTCCAAAAGTAGCAAGTTTTATTTACTATATTGCTTTTATGATGTTAACTGGTATAGCAATTATGATTGTAAACATTCCAATGCAAGTACATATGCAAAAAACGACAGATCCGAGCTACCTAGGGCGTGTGTTTGGCCTACTTGAAACAATTGCGACTGCCATCGCACCACTTGGTATGATTGTATATGGACTACTATTAGATATGTTGCCAACTAGCATTGTTATGATGACAATAGGCGGAGGGTTATTGTTAGTTGTATTAGTTGGAGTAAAGCAACATATGGCGAAAAAACAAGTAGATGTGTCCGCTTAAAAATAAGAAAATAATAAAAATTTGACTTATCATTATAAAAATGACTAAATTAGTATTTTAGTTTTTGAAACTCTTTTTCATGTATGTTAAAGTAAAGTGAGCTTGCAAAGAAAAGGAGACAACAGCATGAAAAAATTAAGTTTTGTTATGCTTTTTCTATTAGTCGTAATGGCTGGATGTAGCAATTATGACACATATATTGAAACAGGTATGCAATCATTGAAAGATGAAAAGTATAGTGATGCAACAATGTGGTTCGAAAAAGCAGAAAAAGAGAAATCAGGAAATGAAGCGAAATCATATAAAGAAGTTGCTGAGAAAATGGATCACGGAGCAACAGCATTAAAAGATGGTAAGTATTTAGAAGCGAAAGACATTGCAAATGAAGTGTTACAAAAGAAAAAAGATGCTGAACTTGAAAAAGCTGTAACATCAAATGCAGAGAATATGCTTCAAAAAGCAAAAGATGTGGAAGAGAAAGTAAATGAAAGAGTGGCAAAGCGTAGAAAGGTAGAAGAAGAAGGAATCGATAAAATTATTAAAGCTGTCGATAGTATAGATGAAGTGAAAGAAAAAGAGAAGAAAGTATCAGAAGCATTAGATAAGGCTGAAGAGGCGCAAGCAAAAATTGAGGCAAAGAAAAATAAATAGATTTATAGTTTGAAAGGCTGTCGTGCATAACGACAGCCTTTTAATTTTTTGTTGCAAATGAAGTGATGCTCTGTAGTAAAAAAGAAATGATTTTAGAATTCCATCTGTCCTCATGATGAATCGTATAAATGTTACGCTGAAATTCAAATTCAGGGATTGGTATATAGCATAGCTCATTTCGTTGTATTTCTTGCTCGATAGCAAGTTTAGAAATAAAGGCAATTCCATTACCATATTTTAAAATTTGTTTCATCGTTTCTAATGAGTCTAATTCAATTTCAGATTGGAATGTAATGTTGTGCGCCAACGTCCATTGTGTAAGTAAATCTCTCGTTGTAGATGGATTACGATGCAATAGTATGCGTTCCTTTTCGATATTTTGTAACGATACATTGTCTTTCTTTGAAAAATGATGTTCTTTGGAAAAGGCAAGAACAAGTGTATCGGGCATTATATTCGTTTGTTTTAAAAGTGCTTCATCAAATGGAGCAGCGGAAATTATCCCAAGATCGATTTCGTGATTTTGTAGCATCATTCGAATTTCAGGGGCTGTTTTCACTAGTAGCGTTATTTTTATATTGGGAAATTCACATTGAAATTGATGAACGACTTCTGGCAAAAGATAAGTCGCTGGTACATAACTAGCGCCGATTGTTATAGCACCTTTATGAAAATCTTTAAACTCTTGCGTGACACGTCTAGCTTCTTTCATAAGTGCATCTATTTTACAAGCATAATGGTGCAAAGCCTCACCAGCCTCTGTTAAGAAATACCTTCCAGAACGTAATTCGAATAGAGATACACCGAGTTCTTCTTCTAAGCTTTTTATATGAAATGTAATAGTTGGTTGTTTAACGCCAAGTTTTTCTGCAACGATTGTAAGCTTTTTGTATTTCTTAATAAGTACTACAATTTCTAATTTTAAGAGATTCATTATGAATTGCCGCCTTTTTTATTTTAACTATAGAAAAAATCTATAGAAATAAATAGTTTATTAGAAGTTTTTTAATTTAATCTTTACAGTACATTAACATTCAGTATAAATCTTCCATATAGAATGAAAGCAGGTTAAGAATGAGGGGAGAGAGGTGAAGCAATGGATATTACAATTAGTGGATTAGAAAAGGCATTTGGAAAAATACAGGCGTTAAAGACGTTGCAGATTGTAATGAAACAAGGGGAATTCACTACACTTTTAGGACCTTCGGGGTGTGGAAAAACGACTTTACTTAGAATGATAGCAGGGCTTGAAGAACCGGATAAGGGAGAAATATATTTTGGAGACCAGTGCATGTATTCTGCAGCAAAAAAGATAAAGACATCTCCTCATGAACGGAATATCGGTATGGTATTTCAAGATTTTGCCTTATGGCCGCACATGACTGTTTTTGAAAATGTTGCATTTGGTTTAAGAGCTACAAAGCAAACGAATCAATTGCGAGAAAAAGTAGAAGATGCGATAAAGCGAGTTCGCCTGCAAGGTATGGAGAAAAGGTATCCACACGAACTTTCTGGTGGACAGCAACAACGTGTCGCATTCGCTAGAGCAATTGTAACAAAACCTCATTTTATTTTGTTTGATGAACCGCTAAGTGCACTCGATGCAATTTTGCGAGAAGAAATGAGAATAGAGCTTATGGATATCGTTCATTCCATTGGTTTAACTGCACTGTATGTCACTCACGACCAAACAGAAGCAATGTCAATGTCAGACCAAATTATTGTCATGAAACAAGGAGAAGTATTACAAAAAGGAACACCGGAAGATATTTATGTGAAACCGTCTCATGAATTTGTTGCCAAATTTGTTGGTAAGGCGAATTGGCTTGTAGAGGGTAAAAAAATGGTTCGTCCAGAGCATATGAGCTGGACGAAAAATGAAGTGTGCGAAATGTATACAGGTGAAATTAAGCACGTTACATATGTAGGAGAACGGTATGAAATAAAAGTAAACATGGGGGCACTCGGAATATGGACAGCTTATCACAATAGTAAATTAAGCATCGGTAAACCAGTATCGTTATATGTGCCAAAAAAATGTATTCATCATATAGGGGGAGAATCATATGAAGAAATTCAGTTCGCTTAAGTCTTTATTTGTATGTACTTTATTATTTTCGGCTGTAGTAACAGGGTGTAGTTCAAAGACAGGCAATGCAGATGCAAAAAGTAAAAATACGACTGAAAAGAAAATTGTTGTATATAGTGCAGGGCCAAAAGGGTTAGCAGAAAAAATTCAAAAAGACTTTGAAAAGAAAACTGGTATAAAGGTGGAAATGTTTCAAGGGACAACTGGTAAAATTTTAGCGAGAATGGAAGCTGAAAAGAAAAATCCAGTCGTTGATGTAGTCGTACTTGCATCATTACCAGCGATGGAAGGATTAAAGAAAGAGGGTCAAACGTTAGCTTATAAAGAAGCGAAACAAGCTGATAAGCTGCGTTCTGAATGGTCAGATGATAAAGGACATTATTTCGGGTATAGTGCTTCAGCATTAGGGATTGTGTACAATACAAAAAATGTGAAGACAGCGCCTGAAGATTGGAGCGATATAACGAAAGGGGAATGGAAAGGAAAAGTGAATCTTCCAGATCCAGCACTTTCAGGTTCAGCTTTAGACTTTGTAACTGGATATGTGAAAAAGAATGGAAAAGATGGATGGAATTTATTTGAACAACTTAAGAAAAATGAAGTTACAGTAGCAGGAGCAAATCAGGAAGCGTTAGACCCAGTTGTAACAGGTGCGAAAGATATGGTAATTGCGGGTGTTGATTATATGACGTACAGCGCAAAAGCAAAGGGTGAACCTGTTGATATCGTATATCCAAAAAGCGGAACAGTTATTAGTCCACGCGCAGCGGGGATTATGAAGGATAGTAAAAATGTAGAAGGCGCAAAAGAGTTTATTGATTATTTATTATCCGATGATGTACAAAAACAAGTTTCTAAAGCGTATTTATTGCCTGGTAGAACAGATATAAAAGCTGAAAATAGACCAAATGTAGAAGAGATTCGAGTATTAAATATTGATTGGAAAACAGTTGAGAAAGAGCAAGATGAAATAGGAAAACAATTTAAGAAAGTATTTCAATAAGATGGTGATTCCATGGTAAATCGATTCGTATCAGTAAGACAAGTTGGAATGACGGTAGCGTTATTGCTTGTGGCGATGTTAATCGTCATTCCCCTTTTTCTTATTTTATTTTCTAGTATATATGAAAATAGCAGTTGGAACTTTTTAAAGCCTTTTGAAGTGATGCAGAGTGGTGGATTAGCTGGGATTTTTCTGAATTCGCTGCTTCTAGGTGTACTCGTTGTAATAGGAGCTACAATATTTGCATTTCCATTGGCGTTTATTATGAGCAAAACAGATGTAGGAAAGTATAGTAAGTTAGATATTGTTTTTATGATTCCATTTATGACACCGCCGTATATTGGATCAATGGGCTGGATTTTGTTCATGCAACCTAACGGCTATTTCGAACAATTTTTTCCGATGCTAAAGACAGTTTCATCATCGTTTTTTAGTTTAGGAGGTATGGTCTTAATTATGAGTCTGCATTTATTCCCATTCCTTTATTTCATGCTGAAAAACACGTTACTTCAGATTGGGAGTAGTAAAGAAGAAGCTGCAGCAGTTCATGGCGGAAGTTTTTTCTATCGTTTAAGAAAAATAATATTGCCGTTATTAGTATCAAGTTATGTAATGGGTGCTTTACTCATTTTCGTAAAGACGATTGCTGAATTTGGAACACCGGCTACATTCGGACGTAGAATAGGATTCCACGTGTTAACATCAGAAATCCATAAATTTATTTCGAGTTGGCCAATTGATTTTAGTAGTGCAACAGCATTATCTTCTTTATTACTTAGTGCTTGTATGCTTATTTGGTATATGCAAAATGTATTGAATCGAAAGTATTCATATGCAATGGTTAGTGGAAAAGGTGTGAAATCTAAAAGATATACTTTGTCTATATTTACGCGCGTTGTAGCATGGATGTATGTAATTGGTTTATTAATAGTATCAATTGGAATTCCATACTTTTCTATACTTATTGCTTCTTTGTCAAAATTAAGAGGCGGCGGTTTACATGTAAATAACTTTACAACAAGCCATTATGAGGCATTGTTTACAATAGGATCTCCGGGATTAGAGGCTTTATGGAATAGTTTTCTTTTTTCACTCGTAACAGCGATTATCGCGGTAATGATTGGAGTCTTTTTGGCACTTATGATTCGAAAGGGGAAAAAAACCTCTGAAAAATGGCTTGATATGTGCGGTATGTTACCGAATATGGTACCAGGAATCGTTATGGTTGTAGGTCTTATTCTATTTTGGAATTCACCATATATGCCCCTGTCAATTTACAATACACCAATCATGGTTATCGTAACGTATGTTGTTCTGTTTTTACCTTACACGGTGCAATATGTAAAATCATCACTCGGACAAATTGATGATTCTCTCATGCAGGCAGGAAGTGTTTTTTCTGGAAATTATATTTATATTTTTAGAAAAATAATATTGCCTCTTATTATCCCGGGTATTCTTGCTGGATGGGCGATGACATTTACAATTTCGATAAGAGAGTTAGTAGCATCGCTTCTCGTATTACCTCCATCAGTAGAAACGTCAGCAACGTTTATTTTTGCTCAATTTGAACAGGGTGAAGTATCTATAGGCATGGCGATGGCCGTTGTTTCTGTTGGACTTACAACAATGTGCTTATTACTGCTGCAACATATGGAGCAAAAACGAAAAGGGGTAGCATGATGAGAGTGGAAGTGTGGGGAGGAGCAGGAGAATACGGTCGCTCCTGCTATTTTGTAAAAAATAAAGAGACGAAAATAGTATTTGATTGTGGTATTAATCGATCTTATGAGGATAGTTATCCAAAAATAGAGAGAGAAGCTGTTCCATTTTTAGATGCGGTATTTTTATCACATATTCATGAAGATCATACGATGGGTTTACCTTTATTAGCGAAGTATGGCTATAAGAAAAAAATTTGGACGACTCGTTATACGAAGGAGCAACTGCCGTTATATTATGAAAAATGGAGAAACTATAATGTGATGCAAGGGTGGGATTTACCTTATAGCGACCAACACATAAAAGATTTAAATTATGTATGTATTGATGAGATTAGCAATCCAAATGAATGGGTACAAATTACTCCTACATTGCGGTTTCAATGGGGATATAGTGGGCATGTATTGGGAGCTGTTTGGTTTTTAGTTGATATGTGTAATACATACGTATTTTATTCAGGCGACTATTCAGCAGAGTCTAATATACTACGAGCTAATTTACCTGAGAAATTGGGCCACAATATAAAAGTCGCAATTGTGGATGCCGCTTATCACACAGATGATGTTTCGCAAAATGAAAGATTAGACGATCTATGTGCAGAAATTGAACGAGTTATGCAAAATAAAGGAATAGCATTATTACCGCTGCCACAACTTGGTAGGGCGCAAGATATAGTATTGTATTTATATGAACGATATAAAGAATTTCCGCTTATAGTAGATAAAGAAATCTTGGCTGGATTTGAAGAGATGTTCGTATATAAAGAGTGGATAAAAAATAATGAAGAATTTAAATGGATTATGGAGAGTTTAAAAAGAAACATAATAGTGATGGATAATGACATTAGTATGCAAAATAGTTACGGAATAGTTGTAATGAGTGATGCGAATATGCAAACGAAACGAGCACAGTTATGCTATGAACAGCTTCGGAATGAAAAGCGGAATGCCGTTATTTTTACTGGGCACATTGCGAAAGGGAGTTTTGCAGAAAGAGTTATGAAAGAACATGTAAGGAGTACATGTAGGGTGAAGCGAGTTCCGTATAAAGTTCACCAAAGTATAAGAGACGTTAAAGAGATGTTAAATACATTATTACCAGAACATACGGTGCTAGTACACGCTTTGAAAGAGGATACAGATCGATTACAACAAAAGCTAAGTACAGCAGGATATGAAAATGTATATTCACTTGCAATGGAACGTATAGAAGTCATTTAAAATACAAAGGGGATAGGTATATGAAAAAAGTATTTGTATTCGTAAGCATTTTCTTTTGTTGTTTCCTTTATAACGTTAAGGAAGGGTTTACTGCTAGTCCAATGAAACCTAGTTTTGAAGTGAAGTTATTATTAAAGCCAGAACAAGTATTAGGTTATAACAAAGAGATGAAGCAAGAGGTGCTAGAACATTTCCAGGCTGGTACAAAATATGAAAGAATACAAGTGCAATTTTTAGATACTGCAAATAAAAGTTTAAGTGATGAAGGTTGGTTTGCTAGAATTCGAAAGAAAGAATTTAGTAAAGATTTTGAACTAACATATAAAAAAAGATATCCTATTCAAAATGGTGTAATTCAAGATGCACTAGAAGTAGCTAAAAAAGAAGGATTCGATAGTAATACGGATAGTTATGAGGCGGAAATAGATTGGGGATTTGAGAAGAAAACATTAAGCATTTCAAATAAGAAAAGTTACAGTGCTAAAGGATATGGGATACTTGATTTACCAAATGAACAAGCTGCTCAAAACATGTTAATAGAAAAATTACCAGGGAAAATGAACAAATGGTTGTATACAAATTGGGGAGAAGAGATGTTAAAGAATTCCCGTATTTACGGTCCTGTATTAATGAAGCGATATACAGGAGAGTTTGAAAACATAAAAGCAAATATTGAAATTTGGCCATTAAGTAATACTGGGAAATTAGAAGATGACTTCGTAATAGAAGTGTCATTTAAAACAAATGAAGAAAGTATTGCGACAAAACAAAGGGAATTATTAATGGCGAGTTTAGAGAAAAAAGGCTGGTTGTTACCGAAAGATAGTTTGAAGACAGAGCTTATTTTTCAGTAAATAGTAAAAAGGAATCCATATGCCATGGATTCCTTTTTATATATGAGTATTAAGCTAAATCATGTACAGAGATAATAAAGTTGTTTAATTTACAATAAAGTCATTTAAAAAATAATATAGTTGTTTAAAAATCCTTCTTCTACTAACGAGGCAGGTTAGTGGAAGAAATAGCAAGTGGGTTTAACTAGGAGAAGTGTCGATGACATTAAAGAAGACACCGAGGTGTCTTCTGTTTTTTAAATTAAGGATATCGATAAATTAAGATTTACTTACTTAACATTATACTTATTTTCGGACCGAGGCATCTAATCGGTGAGTATATACAAACCAAGTAATGCTTGCTGTTAATAATGTTGACGAAATTAAAGCTGTAAGAACACTATATGTTTGCCAAATAAGTATCGTTGACCAATCGAAGGCAAAAAACATTATACACTGGGCAATCGTAGCGATTAGGAAAATAATTGTTACGATTGTTCTCTTTTTTGTCATTGGCTGCTGCTCATTCGTTTTCTTTTTTCTTAATCCTAAGAAAAATAACAGAACGGCTAATAGGCAAAGAATAATTGTGGTAGACGACAAAATGATATCCAACAGCTGTGTGCCGCTTATCTCATATGACTGAGTTAGATTGCCGTTTAATATATTTTTAACTTTTAGTACCAGGTTTATATTGGTATTTGCGCCGTTGCTCAGTAAGCAGATGGCTGTTCTTTCATTTGGCAGTATGGCTACTTCGGTACTAAAATTTGGATTACCCCCAGTGTGTTCTATAAACGTTTGTTCGGCGTTTACCGACCAACCTGCCGCATAATACATATCATTGACAGCCGAAACAGACATATCACCCCTATGTGATTTTTCGATGGCCCTGTGAAATATTTCGGGTATGTCCTGCACGATACCCATCTGTATGCCCATCCAACGCGCCATATCTTTTGTATTAGAAATGATATAGCCGGCAGGTTTATTCCCAGCATAATCCGGAGCGTTAAATGGAGTTGTTATAAAAAAGGAAGAACGGTAACCCTGTGCTAACTGTCCAGTGGCTTGAGCATCTTCTTTATAAACATACGTCTGGTGAAGACCTAAGGGTAGAAATACCTGTTCCTTCATAAAGTCTTCATAGCTTTGTCGTGATACAATCTCAATAACCAAACCCAATACGTCATAATTAACGGTTCCATAGTTATATTGTTCACCGGGAGAGAACGCCAATTCTGCATCTACCAGCGTTTCCACAGTCTTTTGCAACATATCCGGTGTATTGCCTTGTGGAATACTTTGAGTATGCCTAATATTTGTTAGACCACTGGTATGGTGAAGAAAGTTATTTAGTGTAAGGCTTTGCATATCAACAGGTTTCCCTTGATACTTTAACGTAAACCAAGGTAAATATTTTTGGACAGGGTCAGTCATTGAGAGCAGCCCTTGCTCTTCCAATAGCAAAATCCCCATACCAGTAAAAGCTTTACTCACCGAGGCCAACTCATAGAGTGTATTTTCACTTGCAGACAATCCCTTTTCAAGATCTGCATACCCAGAAGAAAAGTAGAACACTTCACCATCAGCAAGTATTGAGATTGACATTCCAGGCACACCTGATGTACGACAGGCATCATCTAGCAATGCTTGTATTGCCTCAGATTTCGAATCTGACAACGCATAACTTTGTGTTGCGAATCCTGGGAATAATATAAATATCGTTAATACAAAAACAATAGTCTTTTTCATACACTCTCCTTTTTGAAGAATTATAAGGATATAAATAACTTATTTTTATAACTATAAACTAAATTCTAATTTATCTTTCTATTTACCTATATAATATGAAATAATTGTGAAGAGTTACACTTAAACTAACGGGGGCGTTAGTTCAATAAGAAGTAAACAACTTTATTATTCATTTTTTAAGCATTACATAAGCAGATGGATATAATTTGAAACAACTTTAAAGAGGCTTGCTGCATATAGAATGTAGTAAGCCTCTTATCTTTTTTAGTCAAAATTCAATAACTTTATTATCACTATACAAATCAGCTGACACGAACATATCACTATTTTGAAGATTTTTAGAGCGTAAACTATAAGCAACTACCTTCTTTTTATATTGTTTTACAACATCAACATGCTCTTCATGACTGTAAATATAAAATGTGAAATCTTTTTTACCACGTTTTGCATGGATAATTAAAGGAGTGCCTTCATTATGGGGTGGTGCATAATAGCGATCTAAAAATAAACCTTCGTTAAAATCATGAATAATTTTTGATTTCTGTTCGCCTTCTACGTTATTTCCGTGAATTGTAATAGTCACATTCTCTTCTTCAAGTTTTGGATGTGTTTCGTACTTGCTAATAATGGATTCAATAACAGTGTTAGGAAGGCTAGAAACGATAATTTTAAATGCTCCAAATACAACTAACATTACAATAAACCAAGTCGTCATAGTAATCATCCCCTTTATTCTATTTAATAATATAACTCATATGGTAATAGTACATATGGTGAAGTTTTGTATAATTTGTGAAAAATATGCCATTTTTACGAACGAAATATTAGAAAAATCAATTTTGTTACAAAAAGTTGAAATTGAAGTATTTTAAAAGAAAAAGGTTTATAATAAAAATATAACTAATAACCACATTACTAATTATAAGGAAGTGTAACTATGAGTACTGTAGCAATCGTATATGGTATTATTCTTTCCACAATTATTGTTTTGTTTTTCGTTGGGGTTTCACGTTATATTCATAAATGGAAAGAAGGCGTTGCGAAATTAAATCACATTGAAGAAGAACTTAGTGATTTAATGTTACATCATGGTAAATAAAAAGATAATTTTTTAACGAAACAATGTGAAGAATATCACAAAACATGCTCTCATCATGAAAGCATGTTTTTTTGTTATGTGAATGTTAGACATATTCATGAGATTTTTTCGTGCAATACAGTGTGAAATAAAATAATAATTCTTTATGTGTAGGAAGAGTTATTCTGTTTTGTATAATTTTGTAATTTAGTTCGGTATAATTATGATATAGAAGGAAATTTGTTAGAGGAGGTATATTGTGAACATATTAAAGATTATAGGAATTGTTGCAGGAGTGATTATAGTAGCAATTATAGCTTTCTTTGTCATAATGAAGTATTATTTGTCAAAAAAAGATTCTGATTACGTATTAACCTATATAAAAGAACATAAAGACGATGAGACATGTTCATTACTGATTAGAAAAAATGGTGAGATATTAACATCTATAAATGAAAATAAAAAATTGCCATTAGCGAGTACGGCAAAAATCGTAATAGCAGTTGAATTTGCTAAGCAAGTGTCAGAAGGAAAAATAAGTCGTGATGAACAAATTTCATTGCACGAGCTAGAAAAATATTACGTTAAAGATACTGATGGTGGAGCACATCCTAACTGGTTAGAAGATGCCAAAGCGAGAGAATTAGTGAAAAATGGACAAATCGCTTTAGAAGAAGTCGCTAAAGGAATGATTCATTATAGTTCTAACGCAAATACAACATATTTGTTAGATAAGCTTGGAATAGAAAGAGTAAATGAAAGTATAAAAGAGTTAGAGCTTACTAGTCATGATAAGTTCTCTTCGTATACAGCTTCACTATATATGAGAGGGTATGTAGAAAAAGAGCTTCATAAGCCAGAAAATCAATCATTAGAAATGATACGTAACATGTCAAAGGATGAGTATAATAAACATGTGTTACAAATTCATGAATGGATGAAAGATGAAGAAGAATGGAAAAAACGTGAAATTCCATTAAAGGTAGATATGGAATTTCAGCGAATTTGGTCAGATCGATTAGTGAGTGCAAACGCTAAAGATTATATGAGTATAATGGAAAAAATAAATAGTAGAAATTATTTTCCTAAATTAATGCAAGAAGAAATCGAGAATATTTTCAAAGGAACAGTTAATAATAGTAAGTTAGAATTTGCGGGGCAAAAAGGTGGTTCTACCGCATTCGTATTGACAAAAAGCTTGTATACTACAGATAAGAAAGGGAATAAAGTAGAAGTTGTAATTATGTTTAACGATATAGAAGATCAAGTTGTATATCAAAAGCTGAGAAATAATATAAATTATTTTATTCAAGATGCTATAACAGATGAAGAGTTTAGAAATAAATTATAATAAAATAATTTTATTATGTAAACAACATGCTATTAAAGGTAGGTATTGAGATGAGGTTGAATGAGTATATGCTTGAAACGTTTCCGAATTTAGAACTTAGACCACCTCTATTTTATAATTGGGATATTGGTATTCGTTTTAGATTAGGTGTGGACTATGATTGTAATAACATTTATGAAAATTGTCTATATTTAGAAGGCGTTTATAAAAGGACGATTACTTTATTTCAGTCTTTACATTCAACAAAAGATGATATTTATATTGTAGTGGATGTAAATGACTATGCAAATGGTGAAATTTTCAAACAGAAATTGAATATCTTTTCTAAGTATGTCAAAGAGAAGTCCGATTTGTTTAAGTTACAGAAAAATACAATCCCTTATGTTTTTCCAGAAGAAGATGAAGATGGAGCATATAAAACACATAGATATACTTTGAAATGTAAAATCTCTGACTTTACATACATTCCTATGCTAAAAGCAATTTGTAATCAAGATATGGGAATAAAACCGAGTATTTTTCATAGGGTGTATTTTATAAATGTTAACAAGAATACTATATTTCACGTTTATGATGATAGAGGTTGTGATGTATTAGCTACCTCTCCTGATACAATTAGGGATATTTATAATACATATAATGATTGGATATTAGAATACGATAGAAATAAAATTGATAAAGTATTTAATTGAATGTAGTCTATTTTAAATGAGGGAAACACCATATGGGGTGTTTCCCTTTTATTAATATGAAAATCAACATTTAAATTTGAAAGCACTTATTATAAAGGTAAAGGGATTTGATGGTAATGTATTGAATTTGGGTAGAAACGGAAAAAGGAGATGAATAAATGACAACAATCTATTTCGTTCGCCATGCCCATTCTACCTATACAAAAGAAGAACGGGAGCGACCTTTATCTGAAAAAGGGTACTTAGATGCAGAGAATGTAACACGCTTATTAAAAGATAAACATATTGATGTTGTGATTTCTAGCCCGTATAAAAGAGCAATCCAAACTGTACAAGGAATTGCGAATACATATAAATTATCAATACAAACAGAAGAAGATTTGCGTGAAAGATTATTGAGCACAGAGCCAGTATCAAATTTTAATGATGCTATGCAGAATGTGTGGGAAGATTGGAGTTTTGCATACGAAGGCGGAGAATCGAATGATATCGCACAAAGGCGCGCTGTAATATGTATGCAAAATATATTAAAACAATATGAAGGTAAGAATATTGTAATAGGTACGCATGGAAATATTATGGTATTACTCATGAATTATTTTAATTCGAAATATGATTTTGAGTTTTGGAAAACACTTCATATGCCTGATGTGTATAAATTAAATTTTGATAAAAATCGTTTCATTTCTGCTGAAAGAATAGAGAAAACAGTTCATCGGTTAAATATTTTGTAAAAGTTTATCAAAAAAAGAGGAAAGAGAGAAGTTATTGTAGAAGTATGACTTTGTAACATAAAAAATATATGTTAAAGGAGGCTGTTTACATGTTTGAGAAAGAGAAAGAAGGGCTTATTGAAGTTCAAAACGTATATGAAATTGCACCAGAAGATGGAACAATTATTGGTATGGCAACGGAAGAAGAAATGGAAATTGCTGCTGAACTAGAGTTACAGTACTATGCCCATTCTCGTTTGTTAGAAGCAAATATTCAGTTAGACGGTTCCTCCTACAAAGAGTTACTTCAGGAGTTCCAGGAGTACGAAAGAAAATCAATGAGCTTTTGGCGAGCGATACATAAACGTTTAGCTGTGCCATGGGCGTGGGTACTACGTATTGATGTTGCGAATGGCCCTATATATGTAAGTAATGGAAGTTCATATTACGAAGAAATCGATGATGAAGAAGATTATGAATAGATAAGTAAGGAAGCAGCTTTAGTTGCTTCCTTTTTTTATTTGTAAGAAATGAATCGCCTCAATAATAATATCTGGTCGATCATTTTCTATACCGTGACTCGCATGTTCGGCAAGAATATATTGGTTGTTAGTTGAGAGGTGTAATTGTTCGTGAATTAGTTCTTGCCACATTGCTTCAAGTTGTGTTGCTTCCTCTTTTGGCATGCCGCCATTAGTGAATTGAGTAATAGAATATTGAGGATCTCTACCGATAACGATTAATGGTATTTCTAATGTTTTACATAGCTCTTTTAGTGAGAGAGCACAGTTTTTCCACTCCGATAGTTCAGAAGCTGTCGCTTTATATAATGAAGGCGAGGTAGAGAATTCAATTTGCTGTTTTGATTGATCGGTGAGCATAGGTTTTAGTTCATTATAAAGTGTGTCTACATCCATTTTGGAATATATATTATATTTTTGAAACCAAACATCATCAGAATCAGTTTGATCAGAAATTGGTAAATGAAGTTCATCTAAACGGTGTAAGTTCATCGAAGTAGAATCAACTAAAATAAGTGCTTGCAGCTTATCTTCATGTAACATTGCAAAATGTTGTGCACATAATCCTCCATAGGAATGACCGATTAGAATAAATGGCTCTTGAATAGCTAGTTTGTTTAGTAACATATGTAGCTCTTTTGTAACTTGCCTTATTGTACGCGGCTGATTGCCTAAATCACTTTTCCCGTAACCTGGGCGATGGTATGAAACGACTGTAAAGTGCTCTGAAAGCTTTTCTATAATAGGAAACCAATCATAAAATGAGCAAGTCATTCCGGTTTGAATGACTACAGTTTGTTTACCACCTCCTTTTATATGTACTTCTATATTTTGCCCCATTATTTCTACAAATTTATGAATGTTAATTCCTCCTAAGCTTGAAATAATTTTTGACAAGCAAAAACGATACACCAAACACCTATACCAAGTAGGACAGATGTACTAAGTGTAAATGAATTTTTTAAACCAATATAGACGATAAATAATAGTAGTGCTGATGCGGGGAATCCATATAATACCCCTAAAGCAAATTGCCTCAATTCTTGTTTATTTCCGCCTTCGAATGAAATCCAAAATAAACTAAGTAAACTCACGAGAGGAAGGGCAGCAATAAAGCCACCTATCGTACTGTAATGTTTAGCGACTTCAGTGATAATGCCGATAATAAGTGCCGAAACGATTACTTTAACGAGGAAATGCATATTTTGCCTCCTTCGCTAATAACGAAAATGCTTTTTCAATTAATTGTTGTTCTTCTTTTGATAACTGTAATTCTAATATTTTTATCTTTTCTTTATCTAGTAAAGTATGTTTTTCTAATACTTCAATTCCTTCAATTGTTAATGTAAGATTTACAACTCTTTCATCTTTTTTATTTCGCTCTTTAATGATGAAGCCCTTTTGAATAAGGCGCTTTATGTGTTCAGACGCTGTGTTATGAGAAAGACTAAGCTCAGTAGCGACTTTTCCAATTGTTATACCTTTCTCACGAGAAACGATTTGTAAAATACGAATTGCTTGGTGGGAAAGGTTGTCCTCGTATTCGTATCGTAAGTGATAATAAATGCTCTCCCAATGTTGATTAATGTTGTTCATAATAATAAATCCCCTTTTTTATATCGTATAGTAAGATATATTCGTTATTTTAGAAATAAAATCCTTTTATTTGGATAAAAAATGTTGAAAAAGTTTATTTTTATTGAAATATAAGGTAATCTATGTGTAAAGGTATACATTTAGCAAGAGAGAGGATGATAGCTGTGAATACATTCAAATGGATTAGTCATGAACAGATGTATGTAGATGAAATACATGTTGAAAAATGTGGTCCTCTTTCAGTCGGCGTATATGGGGGAAATCAAGAGAGTGATGCATATGAACGAGGAGATGCGGTGCTGGCTTGGTGGGATCCTGAATTACAATTTGAATTTGTTATGATTTTTGATACACATCACAAAACAAAAAATATAGATTATATAATAGAAGCGATTTCGGAAAGAAAAGAAAAACTAAAAGAGTTATTCTCATATCCAATACATTTAGCTTTCCATCATACACATATGTACCTATTAGCGTTATTTACAGATGAGTTATTTATTAAAAAGTGTGATCAAGATGATGAGGAACTCGCTTGCTTAATTTGTTTACGAAAAGGCGAATTTTTATATTGGTTATCAGTTGGTGATTGTTTCGCGTATTTATTCCATTCTGAGAAAACGAAAAATGGAAAAGGACGATTAAATAAACGGAAGAATTACGAATATATTGGCAGGAAAAATATTTTTGCAGCAAATACACCTTGCTTTACGTCAGGTGTAAGAGGATTAGAAAAAGGAATGAATCACATTGTAATGGCAACGGACGGTATTTTAGAGTGTGACAAACGAAGGTTTGATGATGATCAATCTTTAGTAGAAATATTACACGACGGAAATAGCTTGCAGATTGAGCCCGTATTAACAAATGTACTGCAGTGGAAAGGTAGAGACTGTGCCACGATTATTGGATGGTCTATTGATACTGATAATAAACAATGTGCTAATTAATATAAAAGGAGTTCAAGGTTTTTATCCTTGAACTCCTTTTTGTTAAGCAATATGGATGTGATATGTTTTTAACCATTCATTTACTTGTAGCATATACTCCATGGCACTTCTTGCCTCAAAATTGTTAATCTCTTTATTACTTTGATCAGCAATTGAAAGTAAGATGGAATGGTTAATAAGTGAGAAAATAGGATTGTTTTTATTGTTACACATATCAAGTGTTAAATTACGGATTGTTTGTAAGTAGAGTGGATCTTGTGAAGTTGGATAAGCGCTTTTTCTTCTATTGCGTACATCGTCAGGTAAAGCTGGTTGTAGTGCTCTACGTAAAATGCCTTTTTCAATATTATCAATACTTTTTATGTTGAAAGGAACATTCCATAAATATTCAACTAATCTATAATCACAAAACGGTACACGAACTTCAAATCCAACAGCCATACTCATGCGATCCTTACGGTCAAGTAAGAAAGGAAGGAATCTTGTTAAAAATAAATAAAACATTTGGCGTTGTTTCGCGGATTTTTTACTTTCGCCTTCAAGAGTAGGTACTTCAAGTATCGCCTCTTGGAATCGTGTATCAATATAGTCTTCTAGATTACATTGGTTACTTACCTCATTTAGTAGAAGAGGAGATGTATTTTTCCAATTTGTTAGCCAAGGAAACTTATCTACATATAGTAGTTCTTCTTGATGAAACCAAGGATATCCACCGAATACTTCATCAGCCGATTCGCCGGATAAAGCTACGGTCGCATCTTTTTTCATTTCGCAAAATAGTAAATATAGTGAAGTTTCCATTTCACCAGCACTCGGTAAATCTTTTGCATGAAGGGGAACGAATAATTGATTTGCTAATTCTTCAGCATTCACAATAATATCATGATGCGCTGTCCCGACATGTTCAGAAACGCGTTTTACCCAAGGGGCATCTAAACCAGTGCGAGCAAATGTCAGTTCGAAGTCTTTTGCGCTATTTACAAAGTCAACAGAATACGTATGAAGTGTTTTATTTTCAGCAGCAAATTCTTTACCCGCAAGTGCAGTAATACCGCTAGAGTCTAATCCGCCTGATAACATACAAACGAGAGGAACATCGGCAATTAATTGTCTTTTTACTGTATCTTGTAAAATAGATAAAATATGCGAAGATGTATCTTCTATAGAGTCTGTATGGAACTTACTTTCTAAATTCCAATACTTCGTAACTACTTTTTTATGACGTGTAAATGTTATAGAATGTCCAGCACGTACTTCTTGAATATTTTTAAAGACGCCACATCCTGGAGTGCGAAATAAGCCTAATCCAAATACTTCATTTATTCCATCCGCATCAATTTCAGCAGGGACAGATGGATGCGCTAATAATGCTTTAATTTCAGAGCCGAAAATAATACTGCCATTTCTTTCTGTAAAAAAGAGTGGTTTTACACCTAAATGATCTCGTGCTAAAAACAATTGTTGCTTCTGATCATCCCATAAGGCAAAAGCGAAAATTCCGTTTAAATGTCGTACGCAGTCTTCTTTCCATTCTAAATAAGCATGTAGTAATACTTCTGTATCTGAATGGGTTTCAAATGCATGCCCACATTTTTGAAGCTGCTCTCTAAGTTCACGGAAATTATAAATTTCTCCATTATAAGTAAGAGCATACGTATAATCACCAGCACGAAATGTTTTTGGCTGCGTTCCTCCTTTAGGATCTATTACGATTAATCGGCGGTGTGCAAAAGCTGCGCGAGGTGAAAACCAAAATCCTTCAGCATCCGGACCACGATGCTGAATACTATTTGCCATCTTTTTTAAAATAATATGTTGATTTGAAAGGTCTTCTTTCCAATCTACCCAACCTGTAATTCCACACATACATATCTCATCTCCTAATTTAAAATAGTAAATTAACGAAATAAAATATACACAAAGTTAAAGAATGACTATATAAATAGTGTACTACATGAACCAAATTGTAGACTTGAGAAAATTTTCTTTGAACGCATAGTTATGTGAGACAATGGCTAAGGAAAAGTATTCCATTACATACAAAAAATAAAAAAGATGAGAGAAAAAATTTTCTCAGACGTTATATAGGGTGTAAAAGCTTTTACAAAACAATAAGGGGAATCGCTACATGAAATCAAATGAGAAAAATTTTATAAAAAGATTACAACGGCAAAAAGAAGACGCGTTAGAATTTGTTGTCGATACATACTTACCACTCATAAAGGGAATCACGCATAAAGTTCTACTTCCAATTCAAAATGATGGACTCATAGAGGAATGTATAAACGATATATTTCTTTCCATTTGGAATAACGCAAATAAATTTCATGGAGAGCCGAGCGATTTTAAAAAGTGGATTGCAGCGATTGCGAAGTTTAAAGCAATTGATTATTACCGGAAATCGACTAAAACAGTAGAAATCATTTCAGATGAGTTTCATATCAGTACAGAAAAATCAGCAGAAGACGAATTAATCGTTATGGAAGATAGGGAAGAATTATTGAAGCTCATTAATCAATTAGAACCGCTAGATCAAAAGGTGTTCATTATGAAATATTTACTTGGTATGAAGACAGAGGAAATAGGTGACAAGTTAGGATTAACTCGGGCAGCAATTGATAATCGAGTGTACCGGGGGAAAAAGAAACTACAACAAAATGCTACGAATATTAGTTTTGGAGGTAGTGCGATATGAAAGACATTTATGAACTATTAAATGATATTGATATAGACGAAAAAGAACTAGAAGAAATTGAGGCTTCTGAAATTGAAAAGGAAAAAGTAAAACGAAATGTAAAACAATCGATACGTACGAAGAAAAAGATGAAAAGTTGGAAAAAAGGTGTCGCTGCTGCATCTATTTTAGTAGGATTATCAGTTGCAACACTCGGTATCGGATTTCCTACATATGCGGGGGGATTGCCAATTGTAGGTGACATATTCCGATTTTTAGATAATGGTAGAACAGGGTTATATGAAAATTATAAAGAGTTTTCGACTGAGTTGAATATGACAAGGGAGAGTAATGGGGTTAAGGTTACAATTAATGATGCTGTGTTCGATGGTAGAACAATCACAATCACATACTCTATTGAGAGTGATAAAGATTTAGGTGAGAAGCCAAATATATTTGGATATCCGCAGGTGATGGGGTTTAATGGCGGGGGAGGAAGCTCTCAAGTAACAAAAGTTGGAGAGAAAAAGTACGTAGGTATGACTACGATGAGTGGTAATAGTAGTAAAAGGTTAGATGTTGCAAACGTTTGGTGGAATATGGAAGAGATTGAGTTGGATTATAAAGGTAATTCAATTAAGGGGAATTGGAACTTCGCACTTAGTTTAAAAGCAATGGAGAGTAAAGAAGTAAAGGTTAATAGGGTTTCTGAAAATGAATTAATAAAAGTAAATATAGACAAAATGGAAGTAACTCCGATGTCATTTATCGTTTTTTTCAATCAGGAAGAATCTAAAGTATTAAGAAGTATATGGGATAGCGCTGATGTGGAATTAGAAATAAAAGATGATTTAGGAAATAAATATGCTGGTGAAGGAAATGGCGGAACTAGTACAGTAGCAGAACCGCACAAAAGTAGTTGGAGTTCTACATTCCAAAAGTTAAACGAAAATGCAACAAAGCTTATCGTTACACCTCGCGTGCACTTGCGAGTACATACACCTGAAAATCATGGTGGAGTAGAGTATGTGAATGGGAAAGAGAAGAAAATAGAAGTGCCGAAAAAAGAAGCGAAGAGTAAAGATATTGTGTTAGATGATATTGTCATTGATTTAAAGAAATAAAAAAGAGACTGCCTAAAACCATTTAGGCAGTCTTTTTTTCGTTAAGAACTAGTAACGAGCAATGCATGCGGATGCTGCGTTTTATATTCATCTTTCCACGGAATATTTAGTTGTTCCCACGATTCGCCGCTATCATTGGATTGAAAGACGCCATTGTTATTTAACGTGTAAAACGTATGTGGTTCAGCCTTGTTTGTCGCAAACATCGAAATGACTGTACCGATTGCAGATGGTAGTCCTTGTTGTACTTGCTGGAACGGAGTATCTTTCGTTTTTCGATAAATATAAGATTCATAAGGGATACGGTGATGAGCCAGATCAGCACTTGGCGCGGCAGAAACTAGAATCGTATTACAATCAGCTGGATCAATTGCCATGCTGTATAAATAATGATGTTCAAGTCCTTCACTACATGAGATCCAGCTGTTTCCATTGTTATAACTTTCAAGATAAGCACGATCAGGTCCGCCCATAAATCCGTCACCACATGATGCATAAAGACGATTTGGTGCTTCAGGGTGCATAAGTAATTGATGAGCATCGATAGGAGCACCGAATTTTTTATCAATCCATGTATGCCCTTTATCATTACTTTGAATAACAGCACCAGCTTCGATTGAAACGTGTATTGTATTAGGGTTGTTTGGATCAACTGTAATCCAGCGTACGTGATGGGTAAAAGGTCTAGGCGGGAAAGCCCACGTATAAGAAGATAATAATGATTTCATATTTTTAAGTTCAGTCCACGTTTCACCACCATTTTCAGAGCGAAATAAAGCGCTCGGTTCTGTGCCGACATAAACGACCCCATATCCGTTCACTTGTTCATTTGAGCTTATTGTTATGGAAGTGATAGAGGAGTGTAAAATACCATCTTCTTTAGGGAAATCAAAGTAACGATAAGAATCTCCAATTGGTCTCCATGAATCCCCGCTATCGTCACTTAACCATAGACCTCGTCCAAATGTTCCGCAATATACACGGTTTGGGTGGAACGGATCAACAGCGATACAGGTAGGTTGCATATTTTGTAAGTGGTAAGTCGTTTCATAGTTATCATATTGTTCTTTCACTACAACAAGTTCACGTTCCATACAGAGAAATAAACGTTTCATTTAAGTAACCTCCTTAAAATTCTTTCATTAGTAAACAATATGAAAATAAAAAAGAAGTAGTCTTGTTTTATTTGAGAAAAAGGGATTGTCTAAAAAATAGCGAAGTGTGTATACAGAGGAAGCGGGCGTTTACAATCAGTCGATTCGGGATAAAGATGGGGAGTTTGTTTCATACTAACATACAGATATTGTACTTAAAGGAGTATAAGTATGGGACATTCGCATGATCATGGTCATTCAAAAAATAAAAAGGCGTTACTAATTGCCTTCCTACTAACAACAAGTTTTATGATTGCAGAAGTTATTGGTGGATTTGTAACAAATAGCTTAGCACTACTATCTGACGCGGGGCATATGCTAAGTGATGCAGTATCTTTAGCTTTAAGTTTACTTGCGTTTAAGCTCGGAGAAAAAACAGCAACAACTGTGAAAACATATGGATATAAGCGAGTCGAAATGTTAGCAGCATTATGTAACGGTGTCGTTCTTATTGTCATTTCGGTATACATTTTTATTGAAGCAATCCGTCGTTTTAAAGAACCAGTTGAGATTGCTAGTAATGGGATGCTCATTATTGCAGTCCTTGGTCTGCTTATTAATATTTTATCAGCTTGGATATTAATGAGAGGCGGAGATGTGAAAGGTAATTTGAATTTAAGAAGTGCTTTCCTGCACGTACTAGGCGATCTATTGGGTTCCGTCGGAGCGATTATTGCTGCGTTACTTATTAAATTTTTCGGATGGACTGCTGCAGATGCGATTGCTAGTATTCTTGTGTCTATTTTAGTCATTATTAGTGGATGGCGTGTAACACGTGATACGGTTCATATATTAATGGAAGGTGCACCACAGCACATAAATGTTGAAGAGGTAAAAAGTACGTTATTAAATATTCCGATTGTCAAAGAAGTTCATGATTTGCACATATGGTCTGTCACATCAGATTTTCAAGTATTAACATGTCATCTTATTATTAAAGGGAATGAAACGCAAAGTGTATTAAAAGAGGCTACGTATGTATTAAAGGAGAAATTTCATGTAGAACATGTCACCATTCAAGTAGAAATAGATGGTGAATTTCATCATGATGAGACAACTTGCAAAGTATGAAAGAAAAAGGATAAGAAAAAGTGTCATAACATTTTTCGCACGGCATACATATATATATAATGTGGCCACAAATACTTTGCAAGGTAAATATTTCATGAAATTACTTTACTTATAAAGAGTCATCTTTTATAATCAAAAGTGGTAATTGATAAAGATTATCATTTTCAATGATCGTAGAAAGGAGTTTTTTAAAAGATGAGTAGTCAACTCCGTTTTGCTGTTGAAAATCGTAAGAGGCATTTAATTGATGAGTTAATTGGAGCAGGTGTGTTTAAGATTCGCGACCGACAATTATACGAGCTGTCTTTAGAGGAATTGGAAAAAGAGTACGAAGATATGGAAGATTATGCAAATATTCAGGCGTAGCTATATAGATTAGTAAAAGGAGAGCTGGTTACGATTTTGTGTAACCAGCTCTCTTTTTATTTCGTAGAAATTATTTTTTGTATTTCTTTCATGGGACGGAGCCAGTTTTGAGTCATTATTTGTTCCATTTGTTTTTCGTCTTGCTTCTGCAATGCTTGAATGATAGAGTGATGTTCTTCAATAGATTGACTTGCTGGAACAAAGTTTTGGAAAAACAAATATTCAAGACGTAAAACGTGAAGTTGCATATTTTCTAGAAAGGGTTCAATATATTGATTTTTAGCAATAGAAGAAATTGTATTGTGGAATTGTATATCTAATTCTAAAGCTTGTTTTGTGTTTTTTTTCTCTATAGAGTGCTGAAAATGATCATTTATTTCAGAAAGTAGTTGAATATCAGCGTCTGTAATGTTTTGAAGAGCTTGCTTTCCTATAATAGAGTGAAGACCAGCCATCGTTTCATAAATGATAGATACGTCGTCTAACTTAATAGGAGCAATTTTCGTTTTTTGCCCTGGTACCATTTCCACTAATCCAGAAAGCTCTAATATTTGAAGTGCTTCCCTTACAGGTGTTCTGCTTACTCCTAGTGCCTCAGCCAATTCCCCATCATTAATTTTTTCATTGGGCTTCAGTACACCTTCAATAATCCAATTTTGTAGTTGATTTAAAACGAGTGATTTTGCTGAAATTCTTCCTGGTTTTTTATAATTTTGAGGGACAGGCATAGTGAATTCAATCCTTTCATTGTATATTTTCCTTTTTTGCATGAACAAGCTTTAATTTTTCTTTCCCTTCATCCGGCTGTTGGCTTAAGATGAGCACCATTACAATGACACAAAAAGCGCCTAATAACTGAAAAGATTGAAATGGCACGTGCAATATAAGTACAGAAGAAATAATAGCTGCGAGTGGTTCTGTGCAACCAAATAATGTTGTTTCTTTCGGAGTCAGGTATCTTATGCTGTCTAAGTATAAATAAAAGGCAATAAGTGTTCCGAAAATGACGACAAATGTGATGAGCGGTAGGGTACTTAGTTTTACATATTTCATAGTTGATAATAAAATGAATTCGTTTGTAGAAATAAAGTGTACAATCGTTACACCAATACCCCCAATAATCATGCCCCATCCAACGATAACGGAGGAAGACCATTTTTCTAACAATTCCTTTGAATATAAACTATAAAAAGCGAGAGATAATCCAGATAAAATACCCCAAATAATAGCTGGTGTAGAAACAGCCAAGTTATGAACAGACCCGTTTGTTAGTAAGAGAAAAGTGCCTACTAATGAAAGGGTAATTGAAATGAAATCAATTTTTGATGGACGAACGTTCCATTTGAAAAGTAAGTATACAGTGATGAATATAGGAGCTAAATATTGTAATAATGTTGCCACGGCAGCATTTCCTTCTTTAATTGAAGCGAAATACGTATACTGTACAGCAAGCATACCGAATAGACCAAACAAAATCATTTTAATAGCATCAGATTTTTTTTTCCAAATGCCAAATATCTCTTTTTTTCTCGTTCCGAATGAGGAAATAATGAGCAAAATAATTCCAGATATAAGTAAACGGATCGTAACTAACCATTCGGTTGAAACATTGTCATATTGAAAAAGTTGTTGTGCAGCTGTACCAGACAAGCCCCATAAACAAGCACCGATTATGACCATTATAATTCCTTTTAATCGATTTGAATCCATATGATCTAAAATTCTCCTTTCTAAAAATATAAATTGAATACAATATGCAATATATCACAGAATGACTCGTTAATAAACTGAAATTTCTAATTTGTTTTTTGTGTATAGTAAAATATTGTAGAGGAGGGGGAGTATATGTTAGCTGGATTTTTAGTTTGTTTATTTGTTGGGTTACTTATCATTTTTTTAGTGTATCAAATACATGTGAAAAAGAGGTTGTTTTTGTTAGCGGGATATCAAGAAGAAACGTTTGTTGGAGATAAAAATAAATTAGCGAAGCTTTCAGGAGCATTTTCTTATATAGTCGGAGTTGCTACTATAATATTACCGCTTGGCTTAGAAAAAATAGGTGATGTAGTTGGTATCATATATGCTATATTAATTGTTTTAGGTACAGTTGTATTTATAATTAAAGCAAACCTATTAAATAAGAGTGCTATAAAATAAAAAGGCTTCATTCTACTGAAGCCTTTTATTAATTATTATGAAGTATAAGTAAAAGCCGGAATAGGATCAATAAATGTATTCCACTTTTGTCCCATTTCCTTTTCTGTTAATAGGCAATCATCTAATGATTGTTCAATCACAGAACGATTCATATCAATACCGATAAATACGAGCTCAGTTATTCGATCTCCATATCGCTCGTCCCAGTTTTTTAATACTTCTGGTTCTTCTGCAATCATTTGATTTCTTTCAGTTTCAGGTAATGCGGCTATCCAATCACCGGCTCCTTGAATTGTAATAGAGGAACCTGCTTGAGATAGAAGCCCTATCATATTATTACGAGATGCGAGCCAGAAGAATCCTTTCGCTCTTACAACATCTAAAGGCCATTTTTCTAGCCAATTCATAAGGCGCTCGGGATGGAAAGGATATTTGCGACGGTAAACAAAGGAATTGATACCGTATTCTTCCGTTTCCGGTGTATGATGTTCACTATTTAATTCTTGTATCCAGCCGGCCGATTGACTAGCTTCTTCATAATTAAATAGATTTGTGTTTAAAATTTCTTGTGATGGTACTTTGCTAAACGAAGCTTCAAGAATTTTTGCATTAGGATTTAATTTTTTTAGTAAATGATGAAGCTCTATCACATCTTCTTTTTCTAGCAAATCTATTTTATTAAGAATAATTACGTTTGCAAACTCAATTTGATCTATTAATAAATCAATAACTTCCCGGGTATCATTCTCATCGATTGCTTGTTTTCGGTCTAATAAACTTTCTCCGTCTGCAAAATCATCCCAAAACCTATTTGCATCTACAACTGTAACCATCGTATCGAGGCGACAATTTTTCGTTAAATCAATGTTAAGAACTTCGTCTGTATAAGTAAATGTTTGAGCAACTGGAATAGGCTCACTTATACCAGAAGATTCAATAATAATATAGTCAATATCACCATTTTCAACAAGACGATTCACTTCTATCATTAAATCTTCTCGTAGTGTACAACAAATACAGCCATTTTGAATTTCTACTAGTTTTTCCTCCGTACGTGAAAAACCACCCTTTTTTATAAGAGATGCATCAATGTTTACTTCGCTCATGTCATTAACGATGACAGCTACTTTTAAGTTATTCTCATTAGTCAAAATGTGATGTAGTAAGGTAGTTTTTCCGGATCCTAAAAAACCACTCAATACAGTGATAGGTACTTTTTTCATGAAATGATCTCTCCTTTAAATCGTAATAATTACGTTTTATGTTAAACGATGGGAAAAGAAAAAGCAAGAATAAATCATAATGATTACGATTTAAGAATAGAAATAGACTATAAAATTTGTGCTGTAGTATGGAGCATTTGGACAAGCGCATGTTTACATATAAATAAAATGGAGGCGAGAAGCTTGGTCTTTAATAGAGTTTCAAAAGAATTAGTAGGGATAGCTCTTATCGCTATGTTTCTCTTTTTATTATTTTTTGTAGATTTTACAAGTCTAGCAAATTTGCACAAAAATATGCCACAGGAATGGTTGAATGTGAATACAGTATTTTTAAGTATCATTTTTGAAGCAATACCCTTTATTTTATTAGGGGTAATTGTTTCTTCATGTATTCAAGTGTTTGTGACGGAAGATATGATTCAAAAAGTAATGCCGAAATCTCCGATTGTTGCAATGATTCCGGCAGTATTTGTGGGAGTTCTTTTTCCAATGTGTGAATGTGTCATTATACCAATTGTAAGAAGGCTCATTCAAAAGGGGTTACCACTTCATGTAGGCATTGTTATTTTACTGAGTGCACCCATTATGAATCCAGTTGTTCTTTTATCTACTGTATATGCGTTTCAAAAAAATGATTACGTTGTATATGCACGCTTTGGGATAACAATTTTAGTTGCTCTATTCATAGGTCTAATTGTGTATTATTGCTATCGCGAAAGAAATGTTTTAAAAGATGTAGAGGTTTCAGTTCAAACAAGCAAAAAAAAGAGTTGGAAAGATGTTATGAATCATATTGTAGATGAGTTTTTTGATACTGGTAAGTATTTATTGATTGGTGCTTTTTTAGCAAGTGTATTTCAAACGTTTTTTGATCGGAATGTACTGGATGCAGTAGCACATAACGAAGTAATTGCCCCCTTTATTATGATGGGATTTGGTTATGTTTTATCAATTTGCTCTGCAGCCGATGCTTTTATAGCGGCATCTTTTGGACATGTTTTCTCGGTAAAGGCACTTCTCGCATTTCTTGTATTTGGGCCTATGCTTGATATGAAAAATACGTTAATGCTATTTGCATATTTTCAAAAGAGATTTGTATTCTTTTTGATAGGAATTGTCATTGCATCTGTGTATACCATCCTGCAAATCATAATGTTATAGGAGGTGAGAAAGAATGGAGAAAGAGGAGCAGAAGGCGTATCATCGCTATATACGTGGCATTATTTTAATTGGTTTAGCAATGCTCTTATTTAAACTACTTGTAACAGGTAATATTTATAATTTTATCGCTCCAAAAATGATCAAATTTACGTATATAGCTTTTGTAGTAATTTTAATTTTTGGTACTGTACAAGTTTGGGGAGATGGAAGAGAGAAACAGCATGATTGTAATTGTTGTAAACATCATACAACATCAAAATCAGGGATAAAAAGTTTCTTTGTATATGTTTTATTTGTCGTTCCGATAGTTAGTGCTTTTCTCTTTGGAAGTGTAACAATTGATGGAAGTTTAGCAGGAAAAAGGGGTATGAATCAAAGTGTACAGTCGAGAAGTCTGGAAAGGAATGAAAAAGAGGGGGAACAGGTTAATTTTGATGGGCGAGAAGTATCCGTTGATCCAGAAGAAACATCAAATTTATCAACGACTTATAAAACGGAAGAGCAAGTAGTAAAAAGTATGTTAAGACAGCGTAAACTACAAGTAAAGGATAAGGACTATGTTCAAACAATGAATGTAATTGGTCAAAATGTTAATTGGTTTAAAGGGAAAGAAATTACATTCTTAGGGTTTATATATAAGGATAAAGATGTGACGGGTAATAAAGCAGTAGTGGCTCGATATGGTATAACTTGTTGTATTGCGGATGCATCAGTCTGGGGGATGATTGTTACCGGGAAAAATATTGAAAAAACTCCAGAAGAAACATGGGTGAAAATAACAGGATTATTAGATGAAACGACATATAAAGGAACAGTCTTTCCACTTGTAAAAGTAAACAAAATCGAGAAAATTAATAAGCCAACTGACCCATATGTATATGATGCTTTACCTTAATAGAAAAGAATAAATTCTTCATATTTTCATGAAATAGAATCATAATCAAGGCGATAAAAAAATAAAGATAAGAGTAATTTGGTTTGTTAAAAATATGTGCAGAAGGAGTTATGCGATGAACTGGGTTACTCATAAACCATCATTTGAATTTGAAACATTTAGTCCTATTATTCGGTCACAATCTGCGTGGAGTGGACATTTAGATTTTGCATATGACTTAGTACGATTTGAAAAACCAGAAACTTTAGTTGAGTTAGGTACACATCTAGGTGCTTCTTTCTTCAGTTTTTGTCAAGGAGTAAAAGATGGAGGGTTATCGACTAAATGCTTTGCAGTAGATACTTGGGCTGGAGATGGGCATACAGGTCCATATGGAGAAGGAGTTTTTCAAATAGTAGAAAAAGTAGTGAGTGATAACTACCTTAATATAGGAAATTTAATTCGATCTACTTTTGATGATGCTGTAGACCGGTTTCAAGATGAAACGATAAATCTTTTGCATATTGATGGCTATCATACGTATGAAGCTGTTTCTCACGATTATAATACATGGCTACCGAAAGTCGCGAAAAACGGTATTGTATTATTTCATGATATTGAAGTTAGAAGTGGTGATTTCGGCGTATATAAGTTTTGGGATGAGGTAAAAGCGAAGTACCCTCATTTTCAATTTGCGCATTCATATGGACTGGGAGTGTTATTTCCGAAGGGTTGTAGTGATAAGTTTGAAGAAATACTTAAAAATAAAGAAGAAATACAAAATATGTATAAATAAAGGTAGGGCATGCATCATTTTTATGATGTGTGCCCTATTTTTTATGTAGAAAATAATGGTGTGAATTAAAAAGTTAAGATAGTTGTAAAAAGTTTTGTTGCAGCAAATATTAAAAAAGTTAGTATGGGATTGTTCCTTGTAAATAAAATAAAGCTTTAATACGTTCATATCAATCCGGGATTTTACAGTAGTTAATTTCTTAACTAGGTACTTTGCACTTACTAAATTTTGATACAAGGGTCTTATTGACCGAAAATATCGGGATAAATAAAAATACAACATTTTTTATATTTTTCATTGCGAAAAACGTAATCTACTTTTACAATAGAAAGGGTTGTGAATATATTATACTGGAAAAATAAATCGAAATAATATGAAAATTTTGTTTTGTCTTCGCTAATTGTATATTACATACATGTAAGACGACATACGTCATGTTATCGACTTGTAAGGAGAGAAAAAAATGAAAAGTGTAAGATTACCATCGATGCTAGAAATCATAGTTCTTTTATTACTATTTCTTGCTGTTGTCTTTTCCTTCCAAACGATTTTTGATCTCCCAATTCAATTAGCGCTATTTATTTCATGGTTTTTAGTAATTGCGCTTGGATTAAGATTAGGATTTCGTTATCAAGAATTGCAAGATGCAATTACGAAAGGGATTTCTAACGGATTAGAAGCAATACTGATTTTAGTTGCAGTAGGTGCTTTAATTGGAACATGGATTGCTGGTGGGGTAGTACCAACATTAATCTATTATGGATTAGAATTTATTCACCCTAGCATATTCCTATTAGCAACATTAATTATTTGTTCTATAACTTCTATCGCAACAGGAACGTCTTGGGGAACAGTGGGAACAGCAGGTATTGCTATGATGGCGATTGGTGAAGGACTTGGTTTACCACTTCCGCTTGTTGCTGGTGCAGTTCTTTCAGGAGCTTATTTCGGCGACAAATTATCACCACTTTCTGATAGCACAGTTCTTGCAGCTTCTATGGCGAAAGTAGATGTTATTGCTCACGTTCGAGCTATGCTCGTATTAGATGTTCCGGCTTATATTATTACTAGTATTATGTTTACTGTAGCTGGTTGGATGTATGGCGGCGATAATGTAGATTTGAATCGAGTAGAATTTTTAAAAGAAGCTTTATTAAAGCAATTTGATATTAAAATATGGATGCTTATTCCAGCGGTCATTGTTATCGTTCTATTAGCGATGAAGAAACCGTCTATGCCAACAATTGCAATGGGAGCTTTAATTGGTGCAATTTGGGCAACTCTTTTCCAAGGGATGAACTTTGGAGAGGCGATTGGAACAGCTTATAACGGATTCTCAATTCAATCTGGTGTTGAGTTTGTTGACAAGTTATTAAACCGTGGTGGAATTAACGGCATGCTTGGCTCAGTAGCCGTTATTATTTTCGGTTTAGGATTTGGTGGATTACTTGAAAAACTAGGTGTTTTAAAAGTAATCGTATCAAAATTTGAGAAGAAATTAAATTCTGCAGGTAATGTAACATTGTCTACATTAATCGTGGCATTCTTAGCTAATATATTTGGTTGTGCGATGTATGTATCACTAATTTTAACACCAAAAATTATGGAAGATAGCTATGATAAATTAAAAATAGACCGTCGTGTATTAGCGCGTAACTCAGAAGTAGGCGGAACATTAACTTCAGGTATGGTTCCATGGTCTGATAATGGTATTTTTATGGCTGGTATTTTAGGTGTAGCAACGTTCTCATACGTTCCGTTTATGTGGTTAAGCTTCGTATCGTTAATTTTAGCAGTTATTTACGGATATACAGGCAAATTCATCTGGTATGTAGATGATGCAGATAAAGGAAAGCAAGCATCATAAAATAAAAATCACCTTCTACAATATGTAGAAGGTGATTTTTTTATTTTTTAATAGCATTTTCTGAAGTTATTTCATTCTCATATTTAGCAATTTTTTGTTGTATCTTTTTTAAGTTTTTTTCAGTGTCTTGAATGAGCTGTAAGACATTGGTCTCCTGTTGTTTCATTAATTCTAACCTTTGAAGGATGGTAGATTCTCCTTCCATAGACCAGTCGATAAATTGTTTTATTTTTTGAATTGGCATACTAGTGTTTTTTAAACACAAAATCATCTCTAAATATTTCAGTGCTTCTTCATCAAAAACTCGATCTCCTTTTTCGTTTCTTTGCAGAAAAGGAAACAGTCCTTGTTTATCGTAATAACGTATTTGAGAAATAGTTAAGTGTTGCATTTTGGCGACTTGCCCAATTGTATAATACATATCATTCATCCTTTTATTACCAAGGTATAATGCCATCTTTGTTAAATATTTTACCATTATAGTTTGTTTCACTTAATGCATATTTAATAATAATTTTAGCACTTTCAGTGGTTGTATGGCCACCGGGGGAATTTCCATTAAGATCCGTAGTTGTAAAACCAGGAGTTACTCCAAATACTTCTGGACCGTTAGTGGCAAATTCTTTACTAAAAGCTAATGTTAAAGCATTAATAGCTGTTTTGGAAGAATTATATCCTAGTGTATTAATTGGATGTGTTTCACCATTAGCAAACATTGTTAGTGAGGCCATGTCAGTTGTTACATTTATGATTTTACTGTTGCTTGATTTCTTTAATAATGGTAAAAAGGCTTGCATCATTTGGAAAGTTCCAAAAAAGTTAACTTCAAATCCTTGGCGTAAAGTTTCAATATTTAATTCACTAGGTAGCGTATTGAAGTCTAGCGCTATGCCTGCGTTATTAATTAATAAATGTAAGTGGTCAGTCGTTTCGTAAATTTTCTTTGTTGCTTCTTGAATGGATTGTGAATTTGAAATATCTACTTGAATATAGGAAACGTTTGAAACATTTAAAGATTCTACGGCTTGTTGTCCAAGTTGTTCATTACGAGCACCTAAAAATACGTGATAATCTTTTTCTGCTAATTGACGAACAAGTTCATATCCAATTCCTTTATTCGCACCTGTTATAAAAGCATATTTTTTCATATTGAATTCCTCCAGTAGTGTTATAGTAGGTTACAATGGAAAGGATACAGCCTAAACTTAAGTTTAGGTCAAGAGGAATTTTTTAAAATAAATATAGAATATCTATATATAAGAGTGAGAATTCTTATCATTTAAGAGGAAGTCTGTTATTATAAGAGATGTAGGTATTATATTTTCAAGGGGATGAAAACATGGAGTACAGAATTGAAAGAGATACATTAGGAGAAATAAAAGTTCCAGCTGATAAATTATGGGCAGCACAAACACAACGTAGTAAAGAAAACTTTCCAATTGGAACAGAGCAAATGCCGCTTGAAATTGTAAAAGCATTTGCAATTTTAAAGAAGAGTGCAGCGCTTAGCAATCAAAAATTAGGAAAGCTATCAGAAGAAAAAGCAGAAGCAATTGTAGAAGCTGCGGATGAAGTGATTGCAGGGAAATGGAATGAACATTTTCCGCTTGTCGTATGGCAAACAGGTAGTGGTACACAGTCAAACATGAATGTGAATGAAGTAATTGCAAATCGTGGGAATCAAATTTTGAAAGAGAAGGGATCTGACGTACATATTCATCCGAATGATGATGTGAACATGTCACAAAGTTCAAATGATACATTTCCAACGGCGCTTCATGTAGCTTGTGTAATCGCAGTAGAAAATCACGTATTACCAGCAATTACGAAATTAAAAGAAACTTTAGCAGAAAAAGTAACTGCATTTGAACATATTATAAAAATTGGTCGTACACATTTACAAGATGCAACGCCGTTAACTTTAGGGCAAGAAATTAGCGGATGGCACCGTATGCTTGAAAAAACAGAGCGTATGATTGCAGAGAGCAATACATATATGAAAGAGTTAGCAATTGGTGGAACTGCGGTTGGAACAGGTATTAATGCTCATCCTAAATTTGGTGAGATGGTATCAGAGGAAATTAGTCAATTTACAGGTAAACAATTTGTTTCTGCACCAAATAAGTTCCATGCATTAACGAGCCATGATGAAGTTGTATATACTCACGGTGCATTAAAAGCATTAGCTGCGGATCTAATGAAGATCGCTAACGATGTACGTTGGCTTGCAAGTGGTCCACGTAGTGGTCTTGGAGAAATTATTATTCCAGCAAATGAACCAGGAAGCTCTATTATGCCAGGTAAAGTAAATCCAACGCAAAGTGAAGCGTTAACGATGGTTGTAGCGCAAGTAATGGGGAATGATGCAACAATCGGATTTGCTGCGAGCCAAGGTAACTTTGAGTTAAATGTATTTAAACCTGTTATTGCTTATAACTTCTTACAATCAGCTCACTTATTAGCGGATGCAATTGTTTCGTTTAATGACAATTGTGCAGTTGGTATTCAAGCAGATGAAGAAGTAATTAATGAAAATGTGAATCGTTCACTAATGCTTGTAACAGCGCTAAACCCACATATCGGATATGAAAATGCAGCGAAAATTGCGAAGCATGCTCATAAAGAAGGATTAACTTTAAAAGAAGCAGCGTTGCAATCTGGGCTACTAACAGAAGAGCAATTTGATGAAATTGTAGATCCAAAGAAAATGATTGCTCCAAAAGAGTAATAGAAAAAGCCAGGGTTCTGAGTATAGAATCTTGGCTTTTTTGATGTTCATTTTTAAGTTTCATCTACTTGCAATAATGCAAGCTTCAAAATATATTATTTGTTAGCAGGCGTATTCATTACTTTCATCTGTGGGCAGTTCTCTTTTAAGAGTGAAATGAATTTTTCTTCTTCTTGTGGTACGAAAGTGGTCACTGAGTCAAATAAATTATAATTAATTTCTAATTGTTGCCTCGTCCATTTTTTTGAACGAAGTTTTTTGCCAGAGTACTTAATATGGCGAATGTCTTTAAATGGGATTTCAGTACGAAGTATGAAACCGTGTTTTACAACAAGAGATGATTCCGTTACGTTGTAGTGAGAGAAATAGAATGAAGAAAGATTCACGATATTTAATAGCATCATGAGAGTGAAAAAAATAGAATTTTCATTTTGGAAGAATAACGAAACGAAAAAAATAATTATAAATAATGTAATGAAAATGACGTGGAATGGATTTTTTTTCGCTTTAAACTTCAAGTTAGTCACCTCGGTATACTTGTTCTTTAACTAAATTAAATCATAACATTGTGATAAAACGTGTGAATATGCAGAATTGCATATTCACACGTTTTATTATTCATGTAAAATTTCTTGATGGGATAAATTCAAAAGAAGTTTTGTAATAGTGGAGTGGCATGAAGTGACTTACAAGAATAGAAAGATAGCGTTAGTCATAATTAGTTGTATGATGATTATGAGTAGTTGTGCTAATAAATTTGTTGAAGATAGAAATCGAAAGCATACATTTGTACAAGCAAGTAAGGTTTTAGTAGAGACTGTAAATAGAATATATAAAAAGTAAAGGATGTTTTCTTATACGAAAACATCTTTTTTGTAGTTAAAATTGAATACTGAAGTTTTGGAATGAGTGAATACCAGTTCCATATTCACTAATCGCATATGTATTCTGTGCAATTTGTTTAACGGTAAACTAAGGGTCTTGAAGAATATTTATGTTCTATTTCACATCCTATAAAATGAATTTGTATAAACATATTCGCTTTTCGTTGTATTAAACCCTTTTGTTAGATGTTTTTATAAAAGTTTATAAAATGGGTAAACGAAACATTGAAATGTTTGTTTGCGTTGTGATAAGATGGTGAAGTGATAATAAACGTTATGCTGATTTGTTTGGTTTTAAATAAACATTTTAAAGGAGTGTTTAGTATGAGTGATGTTTCAGAGAAGTTTTGGGATGCGTCAATAGAGGAATTAAAGAAAGGGTATGTGTTTGATGAAGAAAAAGAGGAGTACATTTGCTTAGCTTGTGGTGAAACATTTATTAAAGGTGTTATTTATCAAGATAATCAAATTTTGTATGAAGCAGAGAAGTTCGTCCAATTGCATATTCAAAATGAGCATACGTCTATGTTTGATTATTTGTTAAATATGGATAAGAAATTTACTGGTTTAACGGATTTACAAAAGAAAATGGTTCAGTTTTTCCATATGGGACTGAATGATAAAGAAATTGTAAAAGAAATGGATGGCGGAAGTACATCAACAATTCGTAATCATCGATTTACACTGCGAGAGAAAATGAAGCAAGCAAAAGTATTTTTAGCGCTAATGGAATTATCAGAAGAAAAATCAAAAGTACAAACGAAATTTGTGCCAATTCATAGAACAGCAACGATGGTGGATGATCGATACAATATTACGGAAGAAGAAAATGATGAAGTATTAAAAGCTCATTTTACAGAAGGATTAGATGGACCTCTCTCTAAATTTCCGAAGAAACAAAAGCGTAAATTAATTATATTGCGCCATTTAGTGAAGAAGTTTGATAGTAATAAAAAGTATACTGAAAAAGAAGTAAATACAGTGATAGCAAAAGTATACCCTGATTTTGTAACATTAAGAAGATATTTAATCGAATATGGATTTTTAGATCGAACAGCCGATGGAAGTCAATATTGGGTGAAGTTATAATCATACGAAAAGAAAATGAATAGAAGCACAGTATTATAACAACTATACAAAGAGATAGAGATTGAAAATAGATGTTTAATAAAAGGAGAAATGAAATTTGAAACCACCTGCAGATAACAATAAAGAAGGTGCGGAGTCACATAAGTTGGAAAGTGAGAGTAAACCGATTTGGAAATCGATGTCGATGTTTTTAGTACCGTTATTATTAAGTAATGTACTACAATCAGTTGGACAATTATTTGGTATGGTAGTAGTAGGAAGATGGCTTGGAGTTAATGATTTAGCAGCTATATCAGCATTCTTCCCATTATTTTTCTTGCTCGTTTCATTTGTAATTGGTATCGGTTCAGGAAGCTCTATTTTAATTGGTCAGGCGTTTGGTGCTAAAAACGAAGAACGTTTAAAAGCTATCGTTGGTACGACGTTGACGTTTACCTTTATTATTGGAGTTGTGTTGGCGATAATAGGCAGTATTTTTGCGATGGATATTATGCGTCTAATGGGAACGCCAGAAAATATTATTGAAATAAGTGTACATTATGCACGGATTTTATTTATATCGATGCCAGTATTATTTTTATATTTCGCATATACAACATTTATGAGAGGTACAGGAGATTCTAAAACGCCATTTTACTTTTTAATTGTAAGTACAGCGCTAAATATGATTTTATTACCAGTTCTTATTTTTGGATGGTTAGGAGCTCCGAAATTAGATGTGTATGGAGCGGCCTATGCATCTGTTATATCTACAGTTATTACGTTTATTGTCATGCTTGTGTATTTAAAGAAGAAAAATCACCCATTACAACTAGATGGCACGGTTAGAAAATACCTTCGAATGGATGGGGAGTTATTAAAGCTATTGCTAAGGCTCGGTATACCAGCAAGTATAAATATGATATTAGTATCATTATCTGAGATTGCCGTAATCGCATTTGTAAATCGTTACGGTTCGGATGCAACAGCTGCTTACGGCGTTGTGAATCAAGTTGCAAGTTATGTACAAATGCCAGCAGTTAGCCTTGGTATTACAGTTTCCATTTTTGCGGCACAATCGATTGGTGCGAATCAATTTGATCGATTGCAAAAAGTTGTGAAGGCCGGAATTATTATGAACTACGTCATCGGTGGTGTGTTAATATCTCTTATTTACTTATTCTCAAGAGACATCTTATCACTATTTTTAACGAGTCAAACTACAATTGAAATTGCTCATAGCTTAGTTATGATTACGTTATGGAGTTATTTAATTTTCGGTCATGCACAAATTATTAGTGCGACAATGCGAGCGAGCGGTACAGTACTTTGGCCAACTGTTATTGGAGTTGTTTCAATTTGGCTTGTAGAAGTACCCGTAGCATATTATCTTTCTTACCATACAAGTCTTGGAATAGAAGGCATCTGGATCGGGTATCCAGCAGCATTTATTGTCAGCTTAATATTACAGTATGCATATTATAAGCTTTCATGGCAAAAGAAACGAATTACACGATTAGTTAGTTAAATAGAAAAAATGTCCCTAAGTTATTAGACTTAGGGACATTTTTTCGTAAGTGCAGGTTTACAAATAGCTTTTTAAAGTGATATCAAAATGTTGTCTAATGAGTGTTTTATCACTCATATAAAACTCCCACGCTTTTTCCGGTTCACCGATAATCTCAAAGGATTCTTCTGTAATATATAAAGCGCAATTATCCTCGAGTGCAATTCCTTCTATATTCCCTTGATGATTTTGTAAAAAGGAATGGAAGGCGTTCATTCTGTTTAATTGATTATAATGTGGACAAAATCTTTTATTAACAATCCCCCATCCGTTACTTTCTATATAACCAGAACCTTCATAATCTGATCGGATACTAGACGTGAACCAACACATAGCACCAGCGCTATAACCAGCAATAAGTGTTCCTTGTTGCAGAGCCAATAATAATTTTTCATCGAGTCTATGTTCTTTCCATTGCGTAAGCATGTGAATATAGTTCCCGCCACCTAGATAAATTAAATCGGCTGAATGAATCATCTCGTCTATTTCATACTTAGAAGGTGAATCTGTTGTAGTACGTAAAATTTTTACTTCACAATGTAATTGTTTTTCAAACGTGTCTAAAAATAATTTTATATAGCTTTCATCATCATGACTAGCCGTTGGAATAAACAATATTTTTGGGTACTGTTTATTTGTTAATTCTATAAGGCGTTCATTAATAGGCAAGTGATTTGAATCTTGTAAATCACCGCCACCAATGACAGCTAATTTCATAGTAAAGCACCACCTAATCATTTTTGTTATATAAAAATTCGATAGAAGAGAGTTACATTCCTTCCGTAATGTAATCAATAATTAGAAAATATAGCTTAAGTATATCGGAATAGTAAAGAAACTACTGACTATATATACCAATGCATTAGAAACCATTCATTGATATATAATATTTCATACTAATGTTTCAAAATATGGAAAAAATATGTTTAAATAGATATAATGACGCATTCATTCATATTGAATTTATACTTATATTTTAAAAGGGTATCGGAAATAATAGCGATTTTCTAAAACAGTTTTTACTTTTAATAGGAAGTTTTATTACAATATGGTAAAATTATTTCAATATATTTATTTAATATGAAATACAAAGAAGGAGCGTGAAAAAAGTGGATTTTCGATTTGAATTTACAACGAAGCTGAAAGAATACTTAGACGATGAGAAGGATGAAAAAATAATAAAAGATGGACATAGAGATGTAATTTTTCACTATTTATATGCGTTAGAGACTGAAATTGGCGTTGTTAAAAATCCTAATTTTACTTTTTTTGCATCAGGAAGACGTTCACATATAGTGTTAGAAAACGTTGAATTTAAAACAGAAGTAAATGTAAAAAGTAATATAATTGAAATTACAAAAATCGTGGATAATGTAGCTATTCCGTTAGATACTATCGTAGCGAAAGATCGGGAATTATTTGCCCTTGGGCGTAATGAGAAGTTTAGTGTACAAATATTAGAGCAGTATCTCTTTGATACATTTGGAGATAAGTTAGGCTTATAATGAATAGAATGATGTACGTATTTATAGGTAGTGAATTTTAGTTTATATTACTCGCGTTTGACCTCTCATTTAATTTGTACTACAATTCGTAGTGTGAAAGGAGTCATACGATGTTTACGCAAAACTATAGGTTAAATGAGCAAGGATTAAATCATTTCTTTGGACCGCTTGAAGCGAAAATTATGGAGATTATTTGGTCTACTGAAGGTATTACTATTAAAGAAGTCCAGCAGAGATTAAGTGAAGAATCGCCTGTGAATTTTAATACTGTTATGACAGTTATGAACAGGTTAGTAGGGAAATTACACCTAGAAAAACAGACTGTGAAAAGAAGTGGCATATATCGTGCTATACAAACGAAAGAAGAATTCTTATCCAATCAAACGAAGAAAATGACACAGGAATTGATGGGGGAATTTGGAGATTTAGTTGTAAATCATATGTTAGATGAGTTAGAGCAGGCTGATCCGACTTTAATAAAAAAGTTAGAAGACAAATTGAGTCAGTTAAAAAAAGAGGATTAATGAAATGAAATGGCAAATGCGTAAAATCGTATTGTTAGCAGTAATTGTTAGTACCCTCTTTTTCAGCTTGTTACTGTATTACGTTACATATCCATTTCTGTTTCAAAATAAGATGTTCCTTCTTTCAAAATTTTGCTTGTTCCAGTTAGAAAAACATATGAAAGAATTATCGCTGATTCGTATAATAATCGCTGGATTATTATTACTTACTGTATTAATCGTGTGCAAAAGAATTTGGCGACAATTTTTCTATAGTAAAAAATTACAAAAAGTACTTATCCCTTTCATCCGAAAAGGAAAACAAATATATATATTGCCGACTACGGAAGTTGCGGCATTTACAGTTGGACTATTTCGTCCGAAAGTTGTCATGTCAGAAGGGATGCTTCAGACATTTTCAGATGAAGAAATGGATGCAATTATTTTCCATGAAGAATATCATCAAAAGAATTGGGATCCGCTAAAATTATTTTGTTTTACGTTATTAGCAGAAGGGATGATGTACATCCCAATATTAAAAGGGTTGTTACAACGATATCATACGTATCAAGAGTTAGCAGCAGATAAATATGCGATGGGAAAAATGAAATCTTCATTTGAGTTAGGTAGTGCGTTATTAAAATTAATTAAAATAAAGACAATGGAAAATCGATGTATTACAGCTTCATTTGCAAAAACAGCAATAAATTTACGAATCGAGCAAGTGTTAAATGAAAAGGTTGTTAAGCTTACTATTCCGTTACATACGAACTCGGTATATGTAACAATAGGGTTATTCTGTGTGTCGATTGTACTTATTGTTGGAGAGTGCATATAGCCTCTTTTTTTTAGGGTAAACACTACTCTATGTAGTGTGGATAGAGTGTTGTCATTTATATCATTATACTTTTTATCGCTATATATATATCTTATTTATCATATATTACAGGTATTTTATTGTATACAAATCAAATGACGGAAATGACAGCATTCTTTATTCGTCTATTCGGTGGATATACAGGTTTTTAAAAATGAGGAGGAAGAAAAGTGAAGAAACTAATTGCTATTATACTAGTAGGTGCTCTCGTTTGGGCGGGGGTTAACTTTTATAATTCAAAGAAAGAAGAAAAGGAAAGAAAAGCGAAACAAGCAGAGTTACAAGAGAAAGAAGTATTACCACAAGTAGGTTTTAAAGCACCTGGCATCACATTAAAAGGATTAGACGGAAAGTTGCAGTCGTTAAATGATGCCAAGGGAAAACCATATATTATTAATTTTTGGGCATCATGGTGTGGGCCGTGTGAAATGGAGGCACCTGACTTAGTTCATATGTATGATAAATATAAAAAGGATGTTGAAATTTTTGCGGTGAATGCAACTGTTAGTGACCCAGTACAAGAAGCAAGCGCATTTGCTAATCGCTATGGATTTGAGTTTCCGGTTCTACTAGATATGGACGGAGTAGCTGGACTAGATTATAAAGTATTCTCTTTACCGACGACATTTTTTGTTAATAAAGATGGAATTATAGTAGATCATGTACGAGGTGTATTACCACCAGATCAATTAGAAAAGAAATTTAAGAAATTGATTGAGAATTAAGAGCGGATTTTTCTATGGGGAAAATTAGAGTCACTAACAATATAGAATTTAAGAACGAGGTAGTAGATTTATATTTAAAAGAAGGTATGAGATATAGTAATTGAGTCTTTTTTGTTTGACATGTTTACGTTTTTTTATAACAAACGTTCTGTAATTGCATACTTGGCCTATATGTAGGTGTACCTATAAAATGGTGATTATTAACAATATATTGTTAATATCCGAACATCAAAGAGTTAAGTGAAACACTAAACTCACTATTGCGAAACTAGCAACATCATTAAGTTGGCTATCACAAGAGTTACAAGAATTAATGGAGAGTTTAAAATTCAATATAATCAATAAGGATTATATTGATTCATTTGTAAAATCTTTTTTAATTGGAATGTATTAATGTAAATCACACGCTTACTTAAATAAATATAAATTTTGCATATTTAATTGGAAATAGAGCATGATATTACCAATTAAATGGAGGTGTGTTAGAAATGAAAATTCGAGAAAATAACAATTCAAACGAGATTTTGGTAGCGGCGGCAGCAAGTGCAATTGAGCAAATGAAGTATGAAATTGCTCAGGAGTTTGGCGTTACACTTGGACCAGATTCAACTTCACGAGCAAATGGTTCAGTAGGTGGAGAGATTACGAAACGTTTAGTTCGTATGGCGCAAGAGAGGTTATCTGGTCAATATAAAATTCACTAAAGTTAAAGGTATATCCCATTGAAGGGATATACCTTTTTAATTTGTTTTTAAAGAGGATCGTTAAATTTTTTATTGTTGGTTAAGTTTAGAAACTGCGAATTTAGCTGTGAAATTCATTTTCTTCATGTAAGAAGAATTTACTCCTGCTTGAAATTGAACAGAAATATTACTGTCTTATTGTGCTTTGAATACGCGACCATATGGTGAATTAGCATTGTATGTGCCAATTACTTGATTATCTGCATCAAAGACTGTATAAAAAATTGGGAACCCGGAATTTTGTACAAAGACTGTAAGTTCTTCCCCTTTATTAAGATTAAATGATTCTTTTTGGGAAACTTCATAGGAACTCATAGAGTAGTATTTTGTAACTTCTTGAGTTTCTAAATTTGTAGTTGCTGCACTTGTTTTTGATGCCTCTACTCCTGGTAAATTCATATCTGATAGTACTACAATTCCTAGTGCCCCTGCTAAAATAGCTTTTTTCACAATGTTAGTGCCTCCTTTAATATATTTTGAGATTTGAAAAGGAAGTAAAAATACCACTTCTTGAAACCATTATAGTTACAATGAGAATGATTTTCGATATGGTTTGATATGTAATTCTGCATACATAAGATGGCGATATAAGATAATCTATTTGAGATTTTGAATATTCTTAGAAGAAGAGGAGGACAAATTTTTAAAACTATGAATGGACTTGTAGCTGTTTTTTTACATACGTTGGTTTTATAGTGAATATTTCGTTGAGTTTATTTTTGTATGGAAGGGGTATTACAGTTGATTGATTACTATCAAATCTTTTTAATTACTATGACAGGTATTACTTTATTTTTTTATATACAACATGTAGGAAAATTAACGAAAAGAAACAAATAGACATTCTTTGTTGTAGTGTTTTTCTTTTTGAATTATTTATTTCTTAAATTGGCATAGATAAATATAGGTGGGGATACGTTTTTATTTTAAAATATAAAAAAGGAAGGTGTAATCCTTCTTTTCATGATCCAGTATATCTATGTGAAGATTTAATGATATTGTTAAAGTATATATATTTATAAGATGTGAAGCGAACCTATTATTTAATTTACTAATGTTATTGGCGCTATGTAAATTGTATCAACAGAACCGTCAGCATTTGTAACTTCAACTTTATAGCGGAATGTGCCTGCAGCCCAAATATCTTCTCCATTGTCTGAGAAAGTGACTAATTCTTAAGTTGTACCAGCTGGTAACATAGAGTTCCAATTAAACCAAGTTTCATAATAGCCCCAGCCAGTTGCATATTGTTTTTCGATAGAAACTTTGTAATAAACTTATGTTTTTAGGATTTGAAGAATATTCTTAATATGGATTTTAAAGAAAATACATATTTTTTACTAGATGTGAGAAAAAGGAATTGAGGATATCCTTTAAAACAAGATATATTCTGGTCAAAAAATTAGAGGGCATCAATTCATTAAAGCAGTAAAAAACGTTTTTATGAATTGGTGTCCTTTTTGTTTTAAAAAGAGAATATATTTTCTCAACAGGACAAATGGTAATCAGTTATAAGTATTAATTATAAGGATAAAAGGAAAAGAGAAATTAATAATAAAGGAGAATGCGAAATGATAACATTAATATCTGAAAGAAATCTAGCTGAAATCCATGAAGACGATGTAGATGTATTAAAAGTAATGGCACATCCTGTCCGATTACAAATTGTAAATGAATTAATGCACCATAAAGTATGTAATGTTACACAGTTAACGGAAATATTAAGACTCCCCCAATCCACTGTTTCACAACATTTATCAAAATTGAGGAGAACCGTACTCCGTTCAGAAAGAAGAGGGTTAGAGATGCATTATTATATAGATAATGCTAAGGCACGTCAGATTGTTGAAATTTTAGGTTTATATGTATAACTAATTGTTTGATAATATCATACCGTAGAAGCTACCTAACAATAATTAAATTTAAAAGATTGTTTTATCTTGCCACACACAATTTAACACGATACATAGGTGTAAACTTACAAAGAAGGGTTTTAAATAGAAATTAGATATAACAATGGATAATGGTAAGTGTATTAAAGAAACTATAGAATTAATGAAATAAAAAATAAAAAATAAAAAATAAAAAATAATAAATAGTTGTTGTAAAGGCTTATTCTGATAATAAAAGGAATTAGATACATTAAATTCAACTATGAGTTTTTTTACTAAAAATATGTAAGTGAAGATTATAAGCAACATAATCCTTTCGTATCTGATGGACGAAAAGCTTTCATGGATTTCTTTAAGGAGGATTTTGTTAAGAACTCTAATTCTTCTGCAGAAATTAAACGTGTAGTAGCTGAAGGAGATACAGTTGCTCTTCATGTACATTCTCGTACTAACTCTCAAGATAAGGGAGTTGCTATAGTGGATATTTTTCGTATAAAGGATGGAAAGATTGTCGAACACTGGGATGTAATTCAAGAGATTCCAAATGAAGCAGCTAATGATAATACGATGTTTTAGGTAGAAAATCTATTTATAGATTGTTAAAATGTTTTTTCAAAATAAGTAAGATTGCGTTAGTAAAAATATCCTTAGAGTAATTCTTTCTTACTAACGCAATTTTAAACTTTTTAAGTCCGTAATTATACTTGAAATCACCGCGATACCTAATACTATCCTCTATAGTTTATAGGAATAGTATCTCCCTGACTAAAGTTTTCAAGAAAGGATTTTTAAATGTTTTTTAATTCATTGCATGATAGCAGGAATTTAAAGTGGCCTCTATCAGTTCGTTATAACCTTTCTTAAGGTGAATAAATCCTCTTTTTATTTTCTCATTTCCTCCATTTTAGATATGCCTTTTTAGGATTTCAAATCTTACCTTTTCATCAAATTTATCTGCAATGTATATTACAGTTCCGGCAAGATATTTTAGTCCATAAGCTACGGGTGTCATCCAAAGTTTATTTAGGAAAGAAAGATCTTTAATTCGGTGCTTACTTGAAAAGAAAATCATATTGTTCACTCCATTTCTAAAGGTGATAGATATTTTAATAGTCGTCTTATTTATTGTTTTAGTTGCGTAAACAAGGTACGGTACAAAATGTACTTTGCTATTTTGAGCAATTTCTTAGTTTGGAAATTTGTATATAGATAGAAATAATAGGAATATTAAATAAACCCTACTAAAGTTTAGTAGGGTTAAGTAGATAAAGATGTGGAATGGATAATTTAGGAAATAAACGACATAAACTGTGCTTCTTAATTTTTTTGTGTAAGACTTTTAACAAATAACGTTAAATAGTATGAGGAAGAACCAACTAAAATAGCAAATGGTATTAGAATAATATCAATACCATTTACAATTACATAACCAAAAAATCCAGTCCAAAAGCCATTACAAAAAGAACAGTCTAAAAAAATTTCAAACAATTCATGAATACTGCGTAATCTTTCACGTGTGTACTGAAATTTTATTTCAAATAAAAATGCGCGTACCCCTAAGGATATAAATAGCAACAGGCTTATACTTATATCTAAATTCATTTTCTCACCTCCAATTCCTATTTAAAAGTCGTAATAAGTTGTTAGAAAGTTGAGGGTTACAAAATAATTAATATTTAGCCGGGATATTTATTAAATCATATGAAGGATAGTTACTTCAGTAAAAGCCAATTTAATAAAATGAATTAAAGTATATTTTTTTCTATAGATATGGCCCAATGAATAAAATCTAATCTATTAACCTTAACTTTTCTGGCTCTATAGACCATATGATGGAGTCCCTCTAAATCAACTAAAATATAGCGTTGAGGGTTAATATCCTGATTAAAGGTAATTACAGCACTGTATTTAGATCGATTGTCCATATTTTCGATTAAGCTATAAGGATTTTTTATTCCAATCGCATTTTTTCCTATATCGTATCCAACAAATAAGAATTGATTACTTGTAGTAAGAACGACCCTTATCTGTTTATCATTGTATAAAAATGAAAAATATTTTTTTATATCAGTAGCATTTAAATTTCTATCTTTATGTAAATTCAAGATATCACCTCACTGTAGTTATCGAGATTTAAGTAACTATAGTTGCAAGTGAATTGTAAAGAGACTTATTAGTTTAAAGGTTGTTGCTGAATCACAAAGTATAAATTGCAGCATTTAATTTAAAGGTAAAAGCTGAATCAACCATATTAAAGCTAAATAATATTATTAATAAATTATTATCTATTATTTAATAATGATTATTTGATATAAAAATAGATTCAATACTATCTCATTTTAGAAACTAAAAATATTTAAAACCATTATTTTTATATTGAATTCCATCAATTTCAAAGTGAATTTAATTATTTTTTGTAATTTATAAACAAATTCAGAGAAATAAATCATTTACATGTTTTATGTTAAATGACAAATACTCCTCTTAATAGAATTGTTAATTTGTTAATTGAAGAATAAATAAGAAAATCTCTGATCATTTCAATTCAATAGTTAAGAATGTACGTGAGAGTTTAATAGAATCTAAGTGTAAAAATCAATTTCGTTAAGAGTAATTATGGGGTGAGATAGAGTTTGACTAAATTTATTCTAAGTGATGTTAAATTTTCATTGTGATTTTCTTATATTGTTACTGCAAATACTTACAAGAGGGTGTGATGAGTTGTTCTTTCCACGTATCACTGATGTTTATGCTTGCATACATAAGACATTGAGAGAAGATAGTGTAATACGTAAATGTATGGGTCTTAATAATATTACAGTAGATATGGAAAATGAAATGCACATACAAAAGCGTATGTCTCCTAAAGAGGCACTAAATAACCAAATTCCTTTAATTGCATTTTACAAGTCATTTGTTCAAAAGGAACGAAACAATAATATTCATGTGATAACATTTGACTTCGATATCTACACAAATGATGATGTGGAATTGGCATTAGACCTTGCAGATAGAATAAATCAATTATTCGATAATCAATCTCTGCAGTTATTTAAAGGAGTATTTTTCAAGGGTCAGTATGTAGGATCTGCAGAGGTTGCAAGTGAACTAGAACACTCTTATAAGTATTTCACTAGATTTGAATTTATTTTTGAAATTGAGGGGTGTAGTTAATGTCACAATTTGACAAGTTTAACAGTAAGAATAAGAAAATGATTATTAAAGGTGCAGGTAAATTTATGGCTAAAATTCCAGGGTGTGATGAATTAATTACACTAGGTCACATGGCGAATATGCGTCTTGATGTGCAGTTGGATATGGTTGATATTGAAGGGGGAGACTCTTCAGCACCTATTGATACACTACTACGTAAAAAGGTAATTGATATTACTGCAGAGGATGCAAAATTTGATTTAAACATGGTACGTCTTGTGTTAGGGGCAAAACTTCGAGAAGGAGTTAGCGGCTTAGCCTATGAATTGAAAAATGAAACAGTAACAATTGCTGGCGATACTGAACCTGTTTCTATTAAATTATCTAGTCCAGTATTAACAGGTAGCGGAGCACCTAAAGTACAGATTTTCAACCAAGTTGCAGGTTCATTTGTACCAGAATCAGCAATTACAGTAAATGGATCAGCTGTAACACTAAAAGGTGGTGCGGTTGAAGGTGATACTGTAGTAGTTTATTATCCTGTAGCATCATCATCTATCGATCCTGATGGTTTCGTATGGGTATTAGAAGAACGTCATGATGTTAAAGGTGGACTAGTAACTCTTAAGAATCCTCTATTTGGTGGATCTTTAGGTTCAGCTTCTTCTAAGACAGAGCATGTATCTGTAAGATTAGTAAAAGAGAATAAATTACTTAAAAAAGTAACAACTAATCCTGCAAAAGGTGAGTATACAATTGATCCTTCTACAGGGGAGATTAAGTTTAATGATTATCTTGAAGGAGAGCAAATTTATGTGAACTACAAGCGCCCAGAGGTTGTAGATGTAATGGCAATTGGTTCTCGTGATTTCCCTCTTACAGTATCTGTTGTTCATGATGGACATTTTGAACAAATGGATGGTAGCATTCAAGGTTACCAAGTTGAACTATATTCTTGCCGAGTGAAATCTAACTTTACATTAGACACAGCACGACAAACAGCAGCGACTCATAGTATTACACTTACAGTTATTGATGGGGAACGTACAGACAGTCGTTTAGGTTCTATTAAGCGTTATCAAATTGAAAAAAATGGCGATGTTTGTTAATTAGAGAGGAGGATACTAATGTATCCTCTTTTTTATTGATTCATTTTTAAAACTTTAGATAAGGGTGAGAATGGATTATAAAAAATATCTATCACTTAAACCTTTTTTCATAAGGTTGTTACATTTAACACATAAATTCTTATATTAGTTACGAGGTCGTTTAGGTGATCCCCTTCCTTGCGTCCTCTATAAATTTATTAAGGGGTAATAGAGTAATATAGGGGGAGATTAAATGAGTGAACGTAATTTAGCAATTCCAAGTAGAGAAGAAGCTATTGAGGAACCTACTCTTGTAGAGGAAGCAGAGAAAAAGGTTGAACAGCAAGAACCTAATAAACAAGAGGAAGTAAAGTTAACTAAGCAGGAATCAGAGTTTATTGAAAAAGTATTCTTCGAAGAGGATGAAAAGGTAACATTACGTGATGGAAAAACCTATGCTATCCCTCCTTTAGGATTAAAAGATGCTAAAAACCTAATGAAAAAGTTGAATACAATTGATACAGGTGTCATTATTGCTAATTTAATTGCAGATGAAACAGGTAATGATAGTTATGATGAACTATTAGAGGTCCTATTGATGGGCTTTAAACCGTATTATAAAGAAATTTCAGCTCAGTATTTAGGGGATTATATTGATATTGTAACAGCTAAAGAAATTATAGATATTATGATTGGACTTAATGGCTTAAAAAAGTCTTTATAGACTCTGAGGAAGAAGAAAAAGAATATGACGAAAATGCCTACGTTGATTGGGCAGAAATTTTCTTTAACTTAGGTCACTACCTGGGGATGAAAAAACAGGATATATGGGATTTGACATTACCTCAGTTAAACTATTACTTAAAGAAATGCCATAAGCATATAGAGTTTACAGTTAAGGTACATTCAATGTCCTTCACTGGGTTATTTGGGGGCGGTTCAGCTCAAGCTACCGAACAGGATAATCTAAAACATAGTGATGGAAAAGAAGTAATTGACGGATATGAGGTTGCAAATGCTGATGACATGGAGTGGTTAGCAGGTATTCTCTAATAAATAATCCTGCCCTTCCTTTTTATTTGAGGATAGGGCGGGATTTTATTATGTAAAAGGAAGGTGAAATAAGTGACAGTCAATAATCAAAATATTGGTGCTACTATTGCACTAGAGTTTGATAAGTCAATAAAAAATATGAAAGAGTTTGGAGTACAGTTGGAACAGCTAGATCATCGTTTTGGTAGTATAGAAAAACGTATAGATACTATGAAAAGCTCTTTATCTTCGTTATCGGCTCAGACATCTAAGGCAGCGGGAAGTAACCTTAGAGCAAAACTTGAGCAAGAATTAAATAATATCGTCCAGGCAAATGGTATTACTTTATCTTCAGTTGGGACAGCACCTTTAAGTATTAAACAAGAAACCGTTCAACAATTGATGTCTAAAGTAGATAAAGAGTTAAATAAAACGATTGTAAAGATGATCAAAAATATAAACATTAATATGGATTCTGCTATGAATAATAGCGTAGTACCAGTTGGAAAAGATGAATTTAATAAAATTAATAAAGAAATTTCTAAGTTAATTAGTAATCAAATTAAACAATTAGTAAATTCCATTCGCGAAAATGGGGGGGATTTAGTAAATGCAGATAACTTGAGTGGACTTAAATTAGATATTTCTAAGGGAACGGTTAAGCAAATTTTAGTAAGTATTAAAAATCAATTAAAACCTATTTTACTGAACCCTGAGGTTGCTATTGAAGGACAGACATTCACAATTTCATCGAAAGATTTATCTGAATTAACGAAAAAAGTAAGAGGGAAAATAAAAGATTCTATAAAATTTGATTTCGAGGGTGTTATTAGCGAAGAGAATAGCATTGATAGCGAGATTATAAAAACAGCTAAGCGTATTGATAGTTTAATAGAAAATTATATAAAAGGCATACGAGGAGGGCTGCAAAAGATTGATCTCAAATCTGTAGAAGTACCTATGAAAAATATATCTAAACAACTTCAAAGGTATATTGCAAATGATTTAGGTGTTTCTCCAGCCGAGTTAGCTCATACTTTTCATTCTGTGGATAGAGGATCTCTAAGAGGATATGCTTTAAAAAGGCAGTTTGAGGGTATGGAAAATACAATTAATAAAAAATTAACTGCAGGAACAAATAAAATAATGATGTCAATGAAACAATCAGTAAGAGCTGTGGACTTTGAACCTCATTCTAATATTACGCAATATTTAACTAGTGAAATTAACAAGCTGAATAAGCAAATTATTAAAAAAATCAAGGAGTCCGTTGATAAGCAGTTTGCACATATAAGAAATGAAATTCTAGAAATTAATACTAACCCTCAAAAGGCGAATAGTAATAGACAGTTAAGCTTTATTGCAGGAAATAGTGCTAATACTTTAAATAACTCAAGTGGATCAAATCATAGTAATACAAATAAAAATAATAGCGATTCTAGTACAAGTAAATCCACAAAACAAGACAATCCTTTTGACGGGTTTGGAATGGCTGGAGCGGTTACCAAACAAGTTAGGAGCCTTGCTTCGGGCTCAATGCTAGATCCGATGGCTGCAATATCTAAGGCAATGGAAACCTTTAAAATTGCTCAGTTAGAACAGTTAAAGATTACACAAAACTTCTCTTTGAAACCAGAATATAAAAACAAAAATGGAAATACAGATTGGTTAAAATTAGATAATGATACTGGAAATCTAATGAATAATGTACGTGATTTATCCACTCTTTACGGTATTGATTATGAAAGAATGTCTAAGGTAGCTGGTATAGCATCAAATGTAACAGGAGATAAACAATCTGCACGACAATTTGTTGATCAAGCTTCTAAGGTTTATCGCTTAGATAACAAATCAGACTTAGTTGAAACAATTGCTCCAGGATTACAGACAATTATGGCACAGTTTAAATTATCTGTCTGGGAGTTGGATGGAGTAGTTAACTCTTTTGCTGTTGCTACGAGTCAAACTAAAGCGAACAGTGAAGATATTATGAAGGCAATGTCAAAATCGGGTACAGCACTCCATTCAGTGGGAGTGAATGCAGAAGATGCAGTGACTTTAAATGCATTAGCTATTCAAACTTCAGGAGAAACAGGGGAGAATGCAGGTGCAGCCTTAAAAACGATTGCAGAACGTATTACTTTACCATCTGTTTCTAAGCAATTAGAAAATTATGGTGTAAAGGTATTTGAAAAAAATGAAAGTGGTATGAAAGTACGTCGGAATTTCATTGATATCCTATCAGACACTGCGAAAGCAAGCAAAAATAAATATATTGGAGAAGATAAAGTAAAATCCATTCTGTATGGAGAAGGTGGGGCAAACCAGCCACCAAAACTGATGTCCTTTTTAGAGACCATGCATAAAGCGGGGATAAATAACAGTAAGGATTTATCGTATTGGAAAATTAAGCAAGAAATTAATGAATTTAAAAAAGATCCTGCACGCCTTCAAGAAATGATTGCGGTAACGATGAAATCACCTTCAGTGACAATGGAAAGAGCTGGGGTATCTGTTAATAATGCATTAGTGTCAGTATTAGATGCGCTAAATCCAGAGATTCAAACTTTGGCAAAAATTATTACAAACTTAGCCCAGGGAATGGAGAAACATGCAGGGCTATTTGCGCAGTTAATTACGATTTTAGGTAATGCCTTGGTAGGTTTTGGTGCTATTCATGGAGTCAAACGATTAGGTCAATTGAGTAATTATGAAGAGCATTACAAGAAAGCCACTATGGAAAACAAATTCTTTGGTGGTACATCTTTTACAAATCGTAAAGTGGACGGAGCGGTAGGTTTTTTAAATGATCATGTTTTGGGGGAGAGCCAAGATTTACGTAATCAAGTAAATAACAAAAAATTCTATCGTGCGGCTATGAAAAATGATACGTTAAAAAGTTATTTTGAAGAATTAGCAAATTTAAAAGAGGATAGAAAGAATGAGATAAAAGAATATGTAAAAGATCATGGTGGAAAAGCTGAAAATATGGCCGATTTCCTTAGCATCATGGATGAATCTAAAGGCTATTATAAAGGTGAAAAGAAAGAATTAACAGCTGATGAATTACATACTCGTTCAGCCTATAATGCTCGCAACCTTACCCAAAGTAAATTATTAACAGACGTTTTTACCACAAATTTCTCAGAGCATTTAGTGAATACCTTATCAAATAGGACTAACTTTGACAGTATGAATGAGAATCAAAAATCAACGGCTGGTCGTTTAGCTCAAATGGATGATCAAAAACGTATTGGATTTGAGACATATCTAGATCAAAACTATCAAAGTGTAGGTAAATCGATAAATAATATGGATGGGCTTAATAAGGCACTCGATGAATATGAGGCTAGTAATCGAAAGGCTACTATACAAACAAGACAAAGTACCACTGCGTACAGGGATTTATCAAGTGCCGTAAAAAAGGTAGCTGATGAAGCTGAAGGTGCATCAAAAAATAGAATGAAGGGGTTTCTCGATTTTCTTGATACTATCCCACAGCGAACAAGAGGAGCTGGTGGGGCTATTATGGGACTTGCACGCAGCGTAGGAAGATTTGCTAAACAATTAGCTATTGCAACCGCTGTTGGTGATGTTTTAACGAATTCTGCTGAGAGCTTTGGTTTAACGACCAAGCAAGAAAAAATACGAGATTATCATAATCAAACCGCAGGTGCCGCTGAAGCATATGTTAAATATGAAGAAGATGAAGGTAAGGGGAGTAGATTTCTAAGACAAGCCGGATTGGCATGGAATAAAATTACAAATACTTTTTCACCAGGACACCCCGACGTAGATAGTTTTGATGTGGGATTAGGTCAAGAATTTTTAGGCGGAAAAGGGGGATTTAAAGGGAATTTTGAGAATTGGATAAAGAGAGAATATGGAACGTCGAATTGGAAAGAAGCTTTAGAAAAAGAGAATGAAAAAAGGGCAAATGATGCAAAATCTAAAGGTCAAGATGGAAATTATTCAAAAGCATCTTTAACAGATTTAACACAATCGTATTTAAATCAATCTGGAATGTATGCTAAGAAGCAGCAATTGGAAAAAGAAGAGTTTATAGATCAATATAGGAAATCGGCCATCTCTGAATCAGAGCAGAATATGCGAAGGGATGAAGCAGAAAAAGCTCGTAAAGCTTGGGAGAATAAAATGATAGATGAGGGTCAATATGATTACTTTTCTTATGATGATTTAAAATCTCGTATTCAAGAGAGCCAGAAAGTTGCCAGTAATAAGGGAGAACTTAACTTAATTACCGCCCTTTTAGATGGTGTGAAAGCTGACTCAAAAGAGTATATGAAACTTAGGTTACAAGTAATTCAACAAGAGAGAGAAGCTTACAAAAAAGAGATGGACGAGCTTCATAACTTTACTCGAGGGCGAGAAGCAGAGTTGGAAGAATTAGAAAAAAACGGGAAAAGGTATACTGTGGACCCAGAAACTAGAGAAAAGGTAGAGACGGCTGATTATAAAAAAATTAAAGAATCTGTTGAACGGAGTAAGGACAAAGAAAAGAAATTAAAAGCTGAATTTGACCTAGAAGATAAGAAAAAACAAATTGAAGCACAACGTATTAAAACGGAATTTTATATTAACGACACTCAGAAAGGATTTTCTAGAGCTCAGGCTAAGAAACAGTATAAGGATACATTAAGTGCTATTAGCATGAACACAGAGAGTCCTACTTATATTGATTCACAGATTGTTTCAAGCCAATCAATGATTGGAGAAATGAAAAGTAAACTGGCAAATCTGCAATCCCAACAGTTAGCAGATCCAGATGGTCAGTTACAAGATACTATTCAAGGATTGAGTCAACAAATCGCGAGTGCTGAATTAGAAGTTAAAAATTTAAGAATTCAAAGGCTTACAGCTTGGAGACATGATTTCGGTAATAATATGGATGATTTGGAAATTAAGTACATGCAGGAACGTGTGAACTTTGGACCAAGTATAGGAGATGATAGTTTCTTAGCACGTGACCTAAGAGTAAGAGAATTACAAGATCGTAAATCACTTATAGATAAGACCTTAGCGGTAAGAATTGCAGAGCGAAATAGTGGTAAGTTTGAAGAAGGTTCATCTGAATACGAGCAAATCATGAAAGATATTCGAGAATTGACAAAGCAATCTTTACAAGCACAGATTGGTATCCACCAAGAGTTAAGAGCGCAAATGGGTGGAACATTTAATCTTCCTGAAGGCGTACAGGTTATGTCTCAGTATGATTATCTAACAAGTAAAGGTACACATTCAAACTTTAGTGTTCAATCGGGAGATATGTATGTCAATATAACTTTACCTAATGTAACTGGACAAACTTCTAGTCAACAGTTAGCGAATCTTGGAATGAATTTAGGAAAAGGATTAGCACAAGGTAGAACAACACCACTACGAAATCAGTTAAATTCAGCCCCTTGGGGATATCCAACATTCTAATTACAAAACCCCATCTAATTATTAGGTGGGGTTTCTTATAATACTAAGGGGTGATTAAATGGCACAACAAAAACCAAGTAAATCTAATGATGATGTATTTAAACGTAAATTATTTTATGATAACGGGATTCGTTTTGTACAAGTAAGGGGGCGTATGACTGGCGATTATAAGCCACCAACACCAGTATTAAAATCCCATATAAACGAAAATATTCAATCTTCTGCAGGATTGGTAGGGAAAGGGACTTCTCATTATTCTACTACCATTCAATTTTTATTTGCGAGCAAAGAGGAATTTGCAGATTGGCTGCAGTTTATTGGTGCAGAACACAAATACTATGATGAAAAAGGCACGATTTATTTAGGGATTGTTAATGGTGATTTAGATATTAAAACAGCAGAATTTGAGACGAAATATATCATTACTGTAAACCTTATGTTAATTCGAAAACAAGATTTCGAATATCGTCATCAATATCCTTTTATAGATATTGAAAATCATTGGGCGCAAACGTATATAGATGAAATGCAAAAAAGGGGCCTTGTCACTACTTATGCTAGTGATGGAACACCTGTACAATATTTTCAACCTGAAGTTTGGATTACAAGGGCTCAAACGGCATCCTATATGACAAGGACTTTTAAATACATCGAAAAGATATTGAGGGGGTATTAAAAATGCCAAAGCGATGGTTAGATGTGGGTCCAAAGGATTGGTTTTATCGCGCAGTATTAGAAACAGATAATATGTTTATTGATGCAAAAAAAGAAGAAACCTTATTTAGTGGAAAAACCTATAACCAATTTATTGGTGGCAAGTCACGTCAGGTTCATAATTTTACTTCCACAGAGGGACAAACCAAGTTTGAAGTAAGTGGATATAAACCTGATTCTAGGGAAATGGTGTTTGTTTATATTGATGGGGTGCCTACACTTCCATCTAAACTTGAGGATAATTTTATACATATTGGTTACCCGTTAACCAATGGAAGAGAAGTTAGTATTCTTTTATCTGGTGTAGTGGAAATGCATGAAGGAGATCATACACCTGAAAACTGTCAGATTTATCCTTTGATGAGCGGATGCTCATTAGCATATCCGGCAAAAAAGTTAGAAAAAGCAAATAATTACGTATTTGATATCACTTACTCTTTAAATGAAATAGCAGTTTGCATGAACAAGAAGTTAAAGAGAATACATGTAGATGTAAATGAAGATGAATCCATACAAGATGCGCTTACAAGAACCTTAGGATTTAAACGAGACTGTTTTACTATAATTAATGGATATCTTTATGTATCTTATAATTTAAATCAATTTCCTATTTATGTAAATTATAATTATCAAAAGGGTGCTCAAATCAAAAATAGGCAGGGAGAAAAAGTTGTCCCTATGTCAAGTTGCGCACTCTATAATGATAGATTCTTTCCTGATATAACGATATATAGAGGAGAGTTTTTTACTTTGTTACAACGTTTTAGAATGAATATTTATAATCGATATACAGATAGAGGATATGTGAATAACACAATTAAGCAAACAGAGAGATACATTAAAGATAAAGATAAGATTGTAGGAAAATGGTATGCCGAATCAGTCTTAAATATATTAGATGAAAAATTTAATGATGGTTGTTATGTATTTCCACTTTACGCAGATGATTCCTTTCAACCTGAGGTATGTGTAACTAGAGCTGAAGCAATTGTATATTTACATAGATTTACAGAATGGGCACTAGAAAGATTTAGATAGGGGGGAATAAGGTATGCCGAACGTATTTGATCATAGAACTCCTGCGCCTCAGTTGTTAAATGACGTAATGAGAAAAGTTAATGCTTTAGGTCATGAACCTAGGGTTATTATTGAATTTGACAAAATGGCCTATGTACCAGGAATGAAAAATAAGTTTGAAGTTTGGGACAGAATTCGAGAAGCATCTATTGTGCATCAGGCAGCAGAGGCGACTTTAACAACACCAGTAGCAGGTGCTGAGCCAAGTTCTGTTACAAAAGGTGGAGAGTCAGGGGATAGATTTGAGTATATTAAATGTGCCTTAAATAAATGGGTAAAACATTATAAGTGTCCCAATGTTGCTTATTTCTTTCTATTAGCTGTAGCGAAACATGAAACAGGATTTGGAACATTGGGACAAGGGAAACCTGAAAATGGAAGTTATATCGTAGGATATGGTTGCCCGGGTTCATGCAAGCCTGCATATAAAGGTATAGATACCCAAGCGAAGTATGCTGCAAAACGTTTTTCCGAGGCAATGAGGAGCAGATACGGAAAAATTTCTAATGGATATATGGATGCTAGTGATGTTGATTATTTCCATGAAGGTGGAGATAAAGGGTATAAAAAATGGAAATGGTCAGCAGATGGACCTAACTGGAAAAAACTTGTGAAAAGCTATTTTGATAGAATTATTGGTGAATCTAGTCAAAAAAAATGGCATTGTAAAGAATCTGGTTCTATTATTAATAAAAATCTGTTTCCAAAGCATTCTACAAATCTAAATGTTTCGAAGAAGGAAGACTGTGGTTGTGAGAAAGCTGAGACTTATACAATTGAGGAACAAAGGAAAGAAGTTCATAATGCAAGCTCTAATGCGTTATCCGGTGCTACTTTTCCTGTTGAAGGAATTTCATTTGGAAATGGTGCGAAAGTATCTTCACACCATATGAAACATAAGGGCGGAGGTGCACGTTCAGGGCATAAGGGTACTGATATTGTACATACATCCCAAGGTAAGATTAATGGTATGTGGGTAGTAGCGGCTTGGGCTGGATATGTACATAAAGCTTATAAAAGTACATCTTATGGTAATTGTGTAATGATTCAACATGGTAATGGATATATGACAGTTTATGCCCACATGCAAAATAATTCTTTACAGGTTCGAAAAGGTGATTTAGTTAATCCAGGAACACGTTTAGGAAAAGCCGGGAATACAGGTCAATCTTATGGTGCTCATTTACACTTTGAAATTTGGAAAGGTGAATGGATTTATGGTGGAAATAATCATATTGATCCATATCCTGTTTTAACAGGTGCTCAAAAATTGGGAGTAGCACCAAGCGGTGGAGATAATAATGGCGGTGGTAACACGGGCGGAAATGGTGAAGGTGGTGGAGATGATAATAGTACAGGAAATGGAAGTGGTGTTAGTCAACCACCACCCCAAATGACCATTACCCAAAATATTAAGTTTAATAAGTGTTTTGATAGGGATGCAAATCTGGATGGAAATTGGCACGGACAAGAGAACATAACCCATTTTACAGCTTGGTCAACAGGTGAAAAGTATTTAGGCTTTAATGAGAATATTGCCAAAGGAGCTGTTGAAGATTTTGGATATAAACATAACTTCTCTTCAGACGGATTTTATGAATATGCTTTCTATGCAGATCTTAAAGAAGGAGATTCTGTAACGGTTACATATGACGGAATGATTGTAAAACGATATACAAAAGAGAACAATACAACACAACCTACATATGAACCTCCAGTTTATGCAAAATGGGTTGCAAGTGATATACAAGGAGTCAATTCACATATATTAGATTTCTCCTTAAATAATGTAAGTGGTGAGGCTGTATTTGGACTAAAATGCTTTAAAGTAGTGGAAATTGAAACTCAATACGGCGCACAATATGTTGATGAAAGAATTAAGGCTCGTAAACGTGATGTATGGGTTGATACAGGGGCATTTGTATACGATAAAACCTTTACAGTAGACCAAGATGTATTACAGTGGGAGATAAATAGCCATTTTGACGCCAGAGTCGCAACTGCAAGAATTACTTTAGACAATAAACATGGTATTTATTCTCCTACATATGAACGAGCCAATATCTTCCCTGAAAATTTAAGAGAAGCAGAGATGTCATATTATGAGAATGGTGCAATCAGACATGTGTTAAGTGAAGCTACCCCAGTACGTATTTATGCAGGCTATGGTGAAAACCTAGTAAGGGTTTTTACAGGACGTATAAGAGGAGAAATTGAGCAAAATTCTGATGAAAAAACAATTACTATTAATTGTGTAGATATGTACGATATGTTAGAAGAACATGTTTTTGATAGGGTCCTAACTTTTCCTCGAAGAGATGAGATACATGGTGATGAAAAACAACCAGTAACCATGTGGGTTAAATCATCTATTATTCATAATATCGTAAATGAGGCAGGAATGATTGGATGGAGAATCCATGAAGATGATTTGAGATATGCTGATGCAATCATTGAAGAAACGTATTATATTGATATTGATAGGGGTGGGAAAAAGGCAATCGTCTGGGATACTAAAAGTCAACAATATGTTGAAAAAGATATAGCAACTGTACAAGATGCACAAGGTTATAAAAATCCTTATGTACAGGCGATAGATTTTTTAGAAGGTACAAGGGCATCTGATGCGGTTCATGAAGTGATTGGAGATATTATGTATCGCTCCTACTGTGATCGTTATGGGACATTTAGATTGGAAAATATCCGTAAAATTAATGCAAGTGAGGCAAAATGGTCATTTATAGATGGTGAGAATTTATATTCTCTTTCCACTTCTATTGACCATTCTCGTATACGTAATCATCTTATTATTGTTGGTAATGGTGGGCAAATTGAGCATTTTGTAGATAAAGATCTTCTTATATCTACAAAGGGTAATATGAGAACGGCTAAGATTGTTGCTGATTGGATTGATGAGCGATTTGGTTCAAATGCAAGAGGAACCAAAGAGGATATTTCGAACAAATTATTTTTTGATATGAAAAGACAAGCCCGTACTTTTAATGCCGTTGTTAAAGGAAATCCAATGATAGAGTTATTAGATGGTTGTTATGTTTATGATAGTAATACTTCTAATGCAGGGTATTATGTCATAAAAGGGAACCGACTTGTTGGAAATAAGGAAGGGATGTTAAATTTCCTAGAATTTACTTGGCATGACAAAGAGAATTATTATAGCTAAAAAAACAAGGAGATTCCTACAGAACGTTAGGAATCTCCTTGTTTTTTCTTATAATGCTATGGAAAGCGAGGTGGGAAAATGGCGCAAAAGAGTCATATGAACGTAAATGATGTATATCCAATACTTGATATGATCAATAGAAAAGTTAATCAAGGAAAGGGAACAAGACACCATTTTACTAGTCCGCTATTCAATAATGATAACGACAATGGTGTAACAACATTGAATTCTTCTCAATGGCAAGTAGAGTCATTTGAAGTCATAAGGGAAACAGAAAATTCAATAGCTAATCATGTAATTAATGAGATTAGAATTATTTATCGAAATGGTGCAATAGATAAAATCTCTTTAGTCCGTGGGCTCAATCCACCTGTATCTGATGAAATTCAAGATTATGAGTACATCAACAATATTATGATTACAGAAGTTTCTATAAGAACAGAGTGGTTTGGTAAATCCCAAGAAGTTGTTGCAAAGATTATAAGGGAAAATGATTACGGTAATTTTAAAAAGGTTAAACTTACGTATTTTGACTCGGAATGGGGCTCGAGTGAGGAAGAAATCGAAGAAGATTCTATACCGTCTAAATATGAAAATCCATCTGATTTTTATAACGGTAAATATAGTAATTATGAAGAAGTGATAGTAGAAGATTATGTAGACTATGCAGAAATAGGATATGCATCTAATGAAGAAATTGAAATCTCTCCAGATGGTTGGTCTGATGGATACAATCCATCGTCTCCTGTAGATGTGAATGTGGAACTCGGACCAAAGGTAACAGATGAAATTTAGAGAGGAGGTCCTACATGAGTTTTGGAGCAAATGTAGTAGTTGGAGGGGAAATAGATAGAGTAGGTAGATTGGGTGGTGGACGTTTAGATTATCCATTTATGCCTACAAAAACAGTTCCTTATATAAAGGGGAAAATTTTAGAGGTACTAGGTACTTTAGGGCACTTTGATATTCAATTTATCCCTGATTTTGATATTGAGCTGGTTTCCGTAGCTGTAGGAGCGTCTAGATATCATTCCTTTGATAATTGGAGTTTGTTTATTGGAGATGATCATAAAAATAACTACATATTTGATGAAATATATACGAAGGATTTACCAGAAGGTGCTTATTTAATGGCTGTGAAAACAGTAAAAGCAGGTACCCCAATTACATTCCGCTTTGATAATAAAGGTGGGCAATCGAAATATGTTTGGATAAACTTTCAATGTTTAAGGGATAATCCCAACAAATAAGAGAGGTGGATATAAATGCCTTGGGTAGAGGAAACATTAAGACACGATAATTTTTTAGATGATATGTTTGATAAAGTATTTAGAAGATTTAAAGATAAATCAGGTAATTACTGGTGGCAGAATTTTAACAATCAAGTTCCAAAAGTAGATCTATATAAAATTACTTTTGAAAAAGGGTTATTTGTAAAAGGAGAAGAGGGATATCTAACCCCTTTTGAATCTCGAGAAGGTATGTTATGCATCACTCGGCATATGATTATGCGTAGGTGGGATAATGAGTATTTAGCATTCGCACAGTCAACAGGGGCTGTAAAAATTAACACTAAAGATATTCCTAGAGAAAAAGAAGGTTTCTTAGAATGGATTTCTAATTTTTATAGAAAATCTGTAGACTATACAACTGTTTATTCATACACACTAGACACATATGCTGGATATACGCATTATGTATCACCTAGTGGTGAACTTGCTCCAGTTACTATCATGAGTGAAAATCATGGTTTGGATATATTTAGGGATAGCATGGATATAGAGTACTACGGTGAGGATGAATACTATGAAAGTATGAAACAATCACCGATTATTACCATGCAATTAAAAGGAGATACAGGTGATTTAGTTGCCTCCATAGGGAAATTAAATTATCGAACTAATACGAATTGGTGGGGGGACTCTTTAATTCAGTTAAAAGGTGTATTTGATGAGACAAGTGCATTTTTCACATTAAAAGTAGATTCGGCTCCTAGCTGGGAAAATAATATGGTGACTTTAATTCCCTTTTTCTTTGGAAATCTAGTATCTAAAAATACATCTTCGAAAAATGAAACACCAATCGCTATGCTTGGAGGTAGGCAAGTAGGAGAATTTTTTGACTTTGATAGTATAGAGACTAAAACTGAAATTTTACAACCTATCACAAGAAATTATGTAAACCATCCATCAAACGGAGTAGATTCCGTTATGATCAAAAAAACAAAATATGGAGCACGTTATCAAGAACATTTTTTACGTTGGAACGTGCCACCTAATCTAATGCCACCTACTCGTGAAGAATTAAGACTGGTCAAAAATGCACAAGGAACCGAGAAGGAGGAAGAATATGCTCGTAAGTACCCAAGGGCATGGAATTATTTAAGATATGGTTACTATCAATACGATTTTCATGCATCTAGGTATAGTAATAAGATTCATACATCTCGTGCAACAGTCATGCATCCTGAAGATGGGGTATTAGGGTATATTCCTAATATCGTACTTCTGCCCGTTATTAATGTTTCCGAAGGTGAGAAGTTAGTGTTCCCTTATTGGTGTGAAGAATGTAATGAATCTCAATATCAACCTGAGGTACCTAAAGAATCTACTAAATTAGAGTGGGGAATTGCTAAGAGTACAAGCGAACTGAATAATCTTCATGTGCATTTAGGAGATTCAACCAATAATTCTAATTCCAATTCTGATAAAGGTAATAAATTTTCTTATTATTGCGATGGGGCAGTAAGGGCACAAGCAGTAGATGATACTTATTGGAATCCCTCTGTTATTACGCAAGATTATTTGGCTAACAGCACAGATGGTATTGGAAAGGAATTAAGCAAATCGTTCTGGGAGGGGCGAAATGATTGGTTAGATTATTTACAGGAGCCTCAAAGTCAGTATCATTTGGATAACTCTAAAATAAAAATTGAAGATTTTCATAAATTTTTATGGAAAACTTTAAAAGATATTAAAGAGGAAGGTTATAGTTTACAAGATAGATGGCTAGATTTTAACGAGTGGGGAAAGGCAAATTTACCTTGTTTAAATGAATTGCAAAAAGCCTCAGTATTTATGTCAGCTAAACTCAATAAACCTGTCTTATTTTTCCAAGGTTCAGAGGGGTTTTTAAAGGGCGATATATTAGATAAAATGCTTCCTTTAATTAAGAAAGTACCAAGTGCTATATATGATTGGATTGACTTTAATAACGTATTTATTGAAAACGAAGATGATACAGGTCTTGTTGGAGCTTGGGTAATGGATAGTTTTGCTACAGCCATGCATAGTAATGGGAAAAAGGAAAATATTTTATCTTCTTTTCGTTCTTTAGTTAACTTTGAACCTCAGGTGCTGCTTTATAATATTTCAGCTGCCAAGGCACATCGCCCATATGACTATATAAAACCTAACCTGGGTTTTGGCAGTCATGTTGTTGATGGAGAATATAAAGCATATTATTTACCGGATATGACTAATGATAATTATATACCTTATGTTGCCGCAGAAGTAGCTGTACATGAGATGGGTCATGCATTATCTAATTATGGATATGACATATTAGGTGAAAAACTACATGAAATGCAAGAATGGTTAGATATTAGTGGGTGGATCGAGAATATTGATGGTTCATTTAATGAACTAACGAAAAGCTCGCCGGGTACAGCACTAGATAATGGAAAACTTGCTCCGGTATCAGATTATGGATGTTTTAGCCCGGCCGAAGACTTTGCTGAGGCCTTTATGATGTATATCATTAATAGACAGTTTTTAGCTAGCAATTTTAAAGATAAACACGATTTTATAGTTAATAAATTAAAAGAAATGGGTATTGATTCAAAAATGTAGGAGGTAAAATATAATGATTCTTAAGATAAAAAGAGGAGAAGATTTTGCCTTTATTGATAATGAAGGTGATATTCAACATAAAGTCAGAGTAAGCGGTAATAATGAATCTCTTGTAAAATCCCTGGATAATATTTTGAATGTTCAAACTGGAATAAGGTTTAGAGGAGAGATTAAGGGTATTCCACCTAAATTAATTACAAAGGACGGAAAAAATCCTTCGACAATCAATAAATCTAATAAATTATATCTTATGGAATATTTTAAAAGAGACTTAGAATTACAAGGCTTTACCGTGGAAATTATAAAAGCGTAGAGGTGATTTTGATATGGCATTAACTCCCGTTCCTAATTTATCAGTACCGCAAAATAAAGGGTTTAAAGGAACTGATTCACTACCAATTATACATTCAATTAGATGGAGGCATTTACCAGCGAGGTACATTTTTAAAGACGTAGATGACGTAATTACATATCATTCTCATGGGCCACTTACTATAGATATTAACAAGCATGGTGTATCTTATCTTGATGTTTATTTCCTAAAAGATACTGATATTGTTGAAGTAACAGCATATATCAGATTTTTAAGAGAAAAAGATCAGCTTTTAATAGAGGAACCCTATAAAATTGGAGAGGCTGGGGCAGTAATTGCTCTAGAGGATGATGAAGTAAACCATGAATTAAGGAGAGTTAAAGGAATTGCTTTTACGCAAAAAGACTTAGGTGATGGTACACCTATGTACGACTTTATGAATATGTCTAAAGAAGGCATTTATGAAGTCTGGATAAAAGTAATTACAGGGTTAGGAAAAGAAATGCATTTAAGGGTTCCTTTTCAATGGGACAACTTGGTGCCTAGCATTCCTCCAGAAAAAGATGGTCATGATTCTGATAATGCGGGCAAGGATAACAAAAAATCAGAATATAATGATGAATATTACGTGACGATTGTAGAGGGGGACTCAGCTTTTACTAAAAGGCCTTCTACCCATTTTAGAATGGCAGGTATAGGTATGTTAAAAGATGCGGGTTGTTTTAAAAGAATAGAGACTCCTGTATTAGAACCAATTTCAAGGCCTTCAAAAATACAGATTATTAATGATATCCCAATTAGTAGCTGTGGTTTAAATTTAATTACATCACGATTTAATAAGGTAGTAGGAGAGGTTGTTACATTCTCGCTTGTACACACAAATAAATCTGGTATTCTACGCATTGATACGAACTATGATAAGAATGGTTTAAAGAGTCTTGGGAATGGAACGTTTAAAGTTATTAATAAGGGCGTATATAAAGTTACATTTATTGTAACGTATAACGATGGACAAGAATGTATAACTGAGGGGACTATTATTGGCGAATTTATTTGTGAATTAAACATTACTGGTCCTTCTTTAAAATCACATGTAGGAGATTCAATTGTTCTTCATTTAGATCATGGACAAAATAGTTCAGCTTCTAATATTGGTGTACTTGTTCAAACCCCTCCTAAAGTCATGCAGACAGGAAATTACACTTTTACTAGTAGTTCACCAGGAGTATATTCAATTAAATTTATCGTTGATTATGGTTTTGGAGTTTGCGAAAAAATAGTGAATATTGAATTTATCTCAAAAAATATTCTCCCTGAAAAACCAGAAGGTGAAGGTGGAAAACCAGAAGGCGGAGGCGGAAAACCAGAAGGTGAAGGTGGAAAACCAGAAGGCGGAGGCGGAAAACCAGAAGGTGAAGGTGGAAAGCCAGAAGGTGAAGGCGGAAAACCAGAAGGTGAAGGTGGAAAACCAGAAGGCGGAGGTGGAAAGCCAGAAGGAGAAGGTGAGAAACCAGGTAAAAATGTACTAAAATGCGGACAAACAGCACAGGGTGGCATGGGATATGGGGAATATATTCATGCTGTAAGTGAAGAGGGCATCTGCTATGTGGAATATGATTTCTTCTCTGCACCAGATAGAATGCGAGTATTTGTTAATAATGAATTGATTTATGATACTTCACGTAAAATGGATAAAGAAGGAAGCCCATTTGGTTTTTATTATAAACCTGATGATGGGGAATTAAGAGTAGTAATGAATGATGGCCAAGATAAAGGGAGCAGGTGGAGTTATACCCTGTATTGTGGAAGTAGTGTACCTTCGGATGTAAAGCTAAAAGCTAAAATTATTAATTAGACATGAGTGTTGTTAACAGAATAAAAAGACTACTTATAATAAATTTAAGTAATTAGTTGCAACTTATTACCTACTCATAACGATAACTAAGTTGCAGAATAAGGGCGGGTAAGATCTCGTCCTTAATTAATAGAAAGAGAGGTGTAGAAATGCCGTATATTGATAGCACACCTGCACTTTCCCCTTATAAGGTTCGTGAAGGTAACTTACAACACGGTTTTATGGATTTACTGATTAAACACGGCTGGACCAAAGTAGTAGAGTTTAAAAAAGCTGTAACAGGGTCTTATTATGTTACAGATCATCCTTTAGAAGGAAGGCATGATGAAAAATTTACAGTTGCCAATCATATTATTCTACGTAATGCACGAGGTGATTTGTTTGGTTTTGCTGTAGTTGCAGATTGGAAGGAGTTTACTGCTCATGATAAAGGGATTCCATATTACAATGCTTTTAAATCAACAGCTACTGAAAAAGAGGCCCTTATTAACTATATGGCCAAAGAATTTGAAAAAAGAAAAGTAAATACATCTCTTTATTTTTATATGTTGGAAAAATTACCAGATGTAAAAGAAGGAGATAAATTATTTACCCCATGGGGAACGGGATCTAGTGCAGATGAAAAACGACTTCAAATGGCTTTAGATATTGAAGTTACACAAATTGATTTTAAATCTACAAGTGCTGGTTCAGAATTTGTAAAACAAGCGAATCCTGTTGTGATGCAGTCGCCTATTGTAGAGTCATCTCTACGTTCACCATTACTTGAAAATATTGATTACCCTTATATGCATACAAATTGGTGGGTTGATTCGGAAATTAATATTAAAGGACATATTGACAGTAATAGTCTTTTCTTAATTATCCAAACGGATAATACACCAATGTGGGAAAATAATGTCGTACCTATTGTACCGATTTACTTTGGCGATATTGAAGCAATAGATGAAGGTGATCCTGCTATCGCATTATTCGCAGGAACTGTTCCAAAAGGTACTGATACAAATGGCGTTGCTGCTTATAACTTTGATGATATTAAGATTAAAGGTGGGCGTCAAATTATGCCTGTCCTGAAAAAATATCCTTCTAATCCATCTAATGGTGTTGAATCTGTAATGGTGAGTCGTACTAAATTAGGTTCTCGTTATCAAAGTTATTACTTGTCTTGGAATGCACCTGCACAAGATATGCCTCCTAAGCGTGTATCTGAAGTAGGTAATAAACAATACCCACGAGCATGGGAACGAATTAATAATTATCAATTCAATCCTTCACGTTATTCGGATAAAGTACAAACTTCATTTATTTATCTGATTCATCCAGAAGAAGGAGTAAGAGGATATTTAAAGAACTCTGTAGGATTTAATTCAATTAATATGGGATCTAGTGAATTAAGAATTCGTCAAGAGAGTTGTCCAGAAAAGGTTTTTGATGTATATCAGTGTGTCCCAGTTAGTGCAATTTCACCACTAACGAAGCGACCATCCACACAATTTCGACCAATGGGATTAGGGTTGTACAAAGAAGCACTAAATACTTCTAAGAAACCAGCAGCGAATAAGACTCTAGTTAATGTTTCTAACCTAAAAGCTACAAATCCACAAGAAGGAACTGTATTACTTACTTGGACAAATCCGAATGATATGGAGCTCTCAACGGTTAACATCTTCGTAAATGGTATGAAGTATGCAACAGGTGTCACTGAAGTAGAATCATATACTATTAAAAATGTGACAAAAGGAAATGGTGTAAAAATTAAACTAGTTTCTGTAGACATGAAAGGAAATGAATCTGCAGGTATTGAAGTATCTGTGAACGTAATGTAGTAATGCAACTTACATGTTATGAAAGAAAGGTACCTACCTATAATATACATGACATAGAAGAATTGCTATTTATAAAACTAATTAACCTATTATTAAAATAAAATGATGAAGTGGGTGATGAGATGCCATATATTGATTCAACTCCTCAGGATTATCCCTCTAAGTTTGAAGAAGATAACTTGCAGGACGTATTTGCACAAATGTTAATTGATAACGGTTGGACGTTAGTGAGGAACTTTTATAAAGCTGCGGTAGATACTAGGGCGTACAATCGCCGAACGGATCAAGTCAATTATGCAATTGCAAGACATACCATTTTTAGAAATGCAGATGGGAAATTGCTAGGTTTTGCGACAATTAGCCAATTCCCTCTTAAGTACAAGTATGAAAAAAAACAGCCTATTCGTAGACCTCACGATGATACCGATCCTAATGATCCTAACTTTAAAATGAAGCCTACTTGGGATGAATGGATTAAACAAAAGTATGTAGATAATACAACAAGAACAAACTTGTATTTCTATATGTTAGAGAAGTTACCAAACTCTAATCTTGTTAAAGAAGATGGTATTGTTTCTATCGTTACTATGCCAGGTATGGGTGGTACATCCTTTGAGCAAGACAGAGATAGGGATAGAGATGACTGGTCTAAGTGGTGGTATGAGTATTTTGAAGGAAACTACCATGTAGAAGATAGAGACTACGATCCAGAAGACTTAATTTATGAAGAAAAATTATTATCAGCTTCTCCTTTCCATGTAATACGTTCAGCACTAGATATTGAAGTGTTAGAAACACGTTGGGATACTGATATGCAAGAAGCGGTAATTGAAAAAGCGGATCCTCGTGTAATGCAGTCACCAATTGTTAAGACTACATTGCGCGCTGAATTTTTAGAGCATATAAACGATCCTTTATGGCATACGAACTGGTGGACAGATTCAGAAGTTCGTGTCAAAGGTCATATTGATAGCACAACATTTTTCCTAGTTCTTCAAGCTGATACAGCCCCTGTTTGGGAGAAGAATTTGGTTCCGACTATACCGCTATATTTCGGTAAAGTAAATTCTTTAGATGGAGATAAAGATGAAGGCTATGCATTATTTTCAGGAACTATTCCACCTGTAAAGCGTGTGGATTCAACTAGAAAAGAAACTACATTTTCTTGGCGGAAAATTATGCCTGGCGATACAATCCTTTATGTCAATGATGCAACGAAATTACCTGAGGCACCAGCGTTGTTAACGATTAATGGTACAGAGGTAGTTAAACTAATTGAGAAAAAAGGTAACTATTTAACTGTTGAACGTGCGCAACTAGGAACATTCATGCGTGCACCTTATTGGGACACAGGTGCGACAATTGCTCGTCTATCGACTAACAACGCTAGCAAACGAGTGAAGAATGAAGATGTAGTATCTTTATTTGATTTTGATGATCCTGGCGCAACTGTTGGCGAAACAATTTATCCTTTACTTAAATTGTATCCACATCATTCTTCAAATGGTGTAGATTCTGTAATGGTTTCCCGTTCAAGATTTGGTGCACGTTATCAGGCTCACTATCTCTCATGGAACGCACCTTCGAACCAGCTACCACCAAATAGAGTAGATGAAATTGGTAAGAAATATCCGAGAGCATATAATCCTGTTGAAAAAACTAACAATTATAAATATCAATTTAATACTTCCCGATACTCAGATAAAGTACACTCCTCTCGAATTTATGTAGTTCATCCTGAAGAGGGTGTGAGGGGGTATTTAGATAAAGCAATTGGTTTTAACTCACAAGGAATGAGTGCAACGAACTTACGTGTTGCAAAACAAAACTGTCCGGAAAAAGTTTATGAAATGTATAAACCACATAGTATAGGTGCGGTATCTCCTCTAACGAAGCTACCTGTTACACCTTTCCGTCCTGTAGGTTTGGGGATTTATTCTGAGGACGTTAATCCAAATGAAGTTCCTCACGACATTAAGAATGATAAAACTCCTCCAGGAGAAGTGAAGATTACTAAAGTATTAAGTCCAATATCACAGACTATTGATGTAGAATTTGAACTTCCTACAGATAAGGATTTAAAGCATGTCAATATCTACTTAGATGGTAAGATCTATGCTACTGGAATTACTGGAACAACTTATTACAGATTAATGGGATTAAACACAGGATTTAAACCTGAGATCAAAATTACTACGGTGGATTCAGCCGGTAACGAATCTGTAGGTATTACTGCAACACCTATAGAGGTTTCTTAATAAATATAGAAGGGGTGACCAATATGTCATTAATTAATACAGATGGATTTTTCGATGTAGATTTGTCCGTGCAACTTCTACCTTTAGATTTAGAGAAGTTGTTTAATGCGGGAGGATGGAGTACTTTAGGGAAATACCGTGCGGTATCGCCTTTAACAGATGCAAATGGAAAGAAGGATCCATACCGAAAAACTTTTGCTGAAACTTTTCTATTTGAATCGAAAGGTAGCGATAAACAACATCGCTACTTTGGATTCACCACAGGTTATGGTGGAAATCTGAGAAAGCTTGGAGAGGAACCTGTAATTTCAAAAGATACATTTTTAGGTGAAATGAAGGATGTAACTCCTAGTGGGGCCAAAAAAACAAAGACAGTATTTGAATTTATGGTTAAACCAGTTATTCCTTCTAGTGTAATTTTATATCGTGAAGATGGTTCAATGATTGACCAAGCTACAACAAAGTATTTAATAGATGGAGAGAAAGGGGCTGTAACATTCAATGATAGTCAAGTAGGTAAGGTTCTTTCTACATACTCGCTTACAGATAATGCTCCAGATCTAGTAAAACGCTTATGGTTCTTTACGTTTGAAGGATTTATCCCTACTCGATTTATTTTACGTTCTGAACGCCCTGACTTGGCTGAGCTAGAAGACAAAAAAGGTGGAGTATTTAGCTTTAAAATGAAGAAAGGGAACCAACGTATCCGCGAGAATTCATATAAGTTCTATGATAAATTAACTGGAACAGTACCCCTTGATTCCGCTGATTATACTGTGGACCATGAGGCCGGTACAGTAACGTTTTCAGGAGGAACTGAGCCTTTAGCATTATTCGCTGACTATGAATTAGAATATGTAAAAGATGCAAACGGTAGTTATGGAGATATTGAAGTAAATAAGTTTAATCCGCAAGTTCCAACAGAACTTATGGGGGCCGCTTATGATGCAGTTCGCTTTGTGTATCCTTCATTACCAACAGCCGTATCGTTTATTCCGCAAAATGATATCGGTTTAGGATGGGGACGAGATTCTCAAGTTTATTATTGGGGAAATATTACAAAGGACCGTATCGTTTCTTACTTCCGTTTAGATCCTGCGCCGGATCCTGAAAGTACGTTCTTTGCACCATTATATATTGGACGTCTATCAACAATTGGTAAGACTCCTCGAATGAATAATGTAATTATTGGTGGAGCTCGTTCTGATGATGAGATTCAATATAAGACGGGTATGAAATTAGGACGTAGTGTAGTTGACTATGGTGTAAATACATCTAATGGTAATAGTTCTGTACTTGTACAGCGAACTGTTGGCGGGGCAATGTATCAAAAACATTACTTAGCATTTATTACTCATGATGCTGACGTAGATCCAAGCCATGAGTCTCGTTTTAATCCGTCTGTATATTCTAATAAATATCACATTTCGCCAATGTATATTGTTCATCCTTCTGATGGTTATGTGGGTAGACTAGATGAAGTTTATGCAATTCATCCAAAAAATATCTCACAATTAGATGAACTAGAAGTAAAAGAACGATCTGAAAACGAGCAAGTAGGTACAGGAGATGGAGCAATTAAAGAGTTTCATTTATTCCATAGACCTACAATCGATGATGAATTTGAAGTTCGCTTAGTAAGTTCAACTGGATGTAATACGTTAACTAAAGCGAATTATGTTGAATATAAAGCAGATACACCTCCAGCTGCTGGGAAATTTACAGTAGATGGTTCTACCAAACGATTAATTTTGGGTGATGCTCCAAAAGATCGCGTAGAAGTGATTGTTTCTTATAATTACGCCCAAACATATCGTTACACTTTAGCAGATACACCTAGAACACCTTTCCGTTTAGCGAACATGACTCCATATGCTCCTATTGGACTTGGTTTCTTAAAAGAAAATTTATAATAACCGCAACTAAGTCATGACTTGTACCGAATACTACGGTGCAAGTCTTACTTTGTCGAAAGGTGGGTGGTGGAAAATGAGTAACAGTAAGCATTATTTACTCAGTTTCACTACCCTTTTTTATAATAAAAAGGGATATGTATTCAGGTTCAATCGTCATCAAAATGTACCTAATCTAGATGTTGTCCCATTGGCTTTTGATCCTTGGAATAGGTATAGTGCGTTAGCTTTAGATGATATGAAAATGGGTACAAAAGTGAAACGAGCGGCTGGTGCGATGCACTCTGTATTAGCTGATTACAAAACTATATTTGAAGGCTCCAATTTAAATTTAGAAAAAGGTAGTCTTATTTATATAGCGGAGGTAGGAGAAGCATTAACTAGAGGGGATAAAAGTGCACGACAAGGGGATTTAATAGAAATAACAGAGAATAAGGATTTTTACGCTTATTTTGGAGAAGTTATTAGTCAAATTAATACAAATCTAGTTAAGAAACTAAACAAATATGACTTGAAATCTAGTAAAAAGTCGATGATTCATACAGAAACTCCATTTGAATATAAAAGTAGTAATAAGAGGGTTTATAGTGAAAGGAATTCTTATGATTTCGGCTTTTTGAAAGAGTTAATTGGAGAAAATATTAGTTTAGAACTACTCGAGTTATTACCGAGTTTTGGTCATAATCAAGTAAAAGAATTAGCAGATGTATTATTTAAAAGTGGGCAAATTAATACGGAAGAAAGATTGCTAACCTTACAATATGGCGAGAAAGTTGTAGAAATAGCAAAAGCCAATTTTTTAAAAGTGGTTTTGGATGCCCTCTATAGCCAATTGGATAAGGGGAACAAATTAAGTGAATTTGGGAAAGAGCCCAATAAGATTGAGAACTTTAAAGTTATTTTTACAAGTTATCCTGATGAAGGAATATTAAAAGGAAAAGATACACCAATTCAAGGCGTTCTGAATTTAGGAGATATAGGTGAATCCTATAAAGGAATTTTAGGTTTTCTACAAAAGCATGAAATGAGTAATGGAAATAAGCTGTTATCAAGTAAGGTTGCAAATACTGAAACAGGATCTTTAATTGCATTAGAAGGAAACGTTTCTCAGGATAGTAGAGGGAATTATCATTTATATGGATTAGTCCCATTTGATATATATGAGGCGTATATTGAACCTAAAATTTACGAGGGTGTGTCTCATATAGCTACATTAAGTGAAGCGAGTGAAGTCTATAGATTAATGAATCAGAAAGCTTCATTAGATGAAACACGAAACGTACATGATGTAATTATTCAGGGTTTAGGTGCAGGTAAGAATATTTCAGACGGAAGAGTAGATTCAATGACAGTACCAAGGGCAAATGTGAATTATACTTTGAATGATTTTAGTCAGTACATTGGTAGTACCTCTTTCAAGTCTGTAAAACAGCTAATTCATAGAATGGAAGATAGTAAATCTTATCAGTATACGAAGAATAGTGAGAAATTTATCATTGCAGATAAGTATAAAAATGTTCAAAATAATTTATCAGGATTCGAATTAGGTCAGGTTTACCATTCTGGTTCTGAGTCACTGGATATGGAAAAAACACAAAGCAAATCATTTAAGTATGGATTTGAAGATTCAGTATTAAATAGTAACTTTAGTAGTCATTATCAAACGAATGTTACTACTTTATTGGATAGCACAGAATTTATTCGTGAAGCAGAAAAGTTAAATCTACTTAGTGGAGATAGAAATTACCAAGTTGGTGAAAAGGTTGTTATAAATTCCGGTGAAACATTCCAGATTCAAAATGGCCATTTGAATAATTTAGAGAATGGCGCTAATCGTTTTGCTTTTAAAGGGGAATTAATAGCTATAGAACAGGCCTTTAGCAATGAGGATATGATAGATGTTGAACTTAACGAGTTAAATACAATGCAAACTCACTCTTTATTAAAGGACGCTAAAATAGATGGTTTTTCTTCAAGTGTGTTGGAACAATGTGAAGATGTAGTGGTTACACATGTAGTGAAAAAGAGTGAAAAGAAAAAAACAAATGAAACAAAAATTGAACAAAATATTTCTGTTAAAAATAGTGTAGCTGATTATGAGATAACTATAGAAAATGAAATTAAGTATCATCTAGATAAAGAATTTGACACATTTATTTCAACGACTATCTTAAGTGATCAAAGAGAAATCGTAGTTGATATTTCGAATGACTATGGAGATTTTGGGGAGATAGAGAAGAATTTAGAACTTTATGTAGAAGAACAAAGTGTAGTAAATAAACCCGAAAAGAACATGGAAATTCAGCAAGACACACTAATCAATTCAAAACTTGAAAAGATATTTGAATCTTATATTCAAGATAGTAATGTAGTAAATCAATTGAAACAAGAAGAAGAAATAAATTTAGTGAATTTTTTAGATGCTAAAAGTGAAAAGGTATTGAATACTGATGTGTCAACCCACATGATAGCAGATGATATACTGAGAGAAGAAAAAGCTCATGTTGATAATCTAATTGGATTGGAATTAGAAAATATAGTTGAAACCTATATTCAAAATAACGATTTAGCAGCGCTTGCAGAACGAGAAGAAGAGCTGAATGAAATAAATCTAATTGATGCAGTTCTAGATAATACAAGAGACTTGTATTTATTAGATAGTAGTAGAGCGGATCAAACTGATCATAAAGAACAGGTATATATTGAGAAGTTAGTTAGTTCGAAACATGAAAAGATATTAGAAACGTATATGCAAAGCGGTAATATGGCAGAACAAAATGAAAATAGAAAAGAAACGCTAGAGACGTATGTACAAAATAGTAATAAAGCAAAACGAATGAACGAAGAAGAACTACATGTCGAGAAGATATTAAACACTAATCTTGAAAAAACGTTAGAAACGTATGCGCAAAGTGGTGAGATAGCAGAACAAATTGAATACGAAGAAGAAACAGCTGTAGAAAAACTGTTAGGCATGAATCTGGAAGAAACGCTAGAAATGCATGTGCAAAGTATGGATAGATTGGATCAATTACAACGTGAAGAAGAACTACATGTCGATAAACCACTAATTATGAATTTGGAGAAAACACTAGAAACGTATGCGCAAAGTGGTGAAATAGCAGAACAAATCGAACGCGAAGAAGAAACAATAGTAGAGAAATTGTTAGGCATGAATCTGGAAGAAACGTTAGAAATGCATGTGCAAAGTATGGATAGATTAGACCAATTACAACGTGAAGAAGAACTGCATGTCGATAAAATGCTAAGCATGAATCTTGAAAAAACACTAGAAACGAATGTGCAAAATGGTGAGATAGCAGACCAAATTGAACGCGAAGAAGAATTACACGTCAATAAATTACTAGATATGAATCTGGAAGATACGCTAGAAGTGTATATGCAAAGTGACGATAGAGCATTTCAAAATCTTCGTGAAGAGGAAAATTACTTCATTAATCTAAGTACAGCAAAATCTGATGGGATAATTGATAGTGTTGTCTATAAGGAAAATACAATGTCAAATATGGCTGAAAAAGAAAATGGTATTCTATTGGATTATGTATCAGAAGGTATAGTAGGAGAGACTTATGAAACGTTAATAGAAGAGGTAGAACCATTAATTATTCATAAAGAATATGAAACAATGATACAAGAGGTAGAAAACGCATTAAGTGGAAGTGAAGTCCACGTTGCAGTAGAAAGAAAACATTTAGCTCATCTGTTTAATATATTTGATATTGAAATGAACAATCAAGTACTAACCAATGTAGGGAAAGAAAAGGATGCTACCATTGAAGATACAGTTTCAGGTAATCAAACAAATGAAATTGGAGTTGTAGTTACTGATGGGGCTCTTATGAGTTTGGAAGATACTTATGAGTCAATTATTGATCCTACTATTAAAGGTGAAATGGGTGCAACTATAGACACTGTAGTTATAGATGCGAATTTAGCAGATCACCACGCATCAAATGAAGTGGATATTGCAACAATTGAATTCGTAAATAGTGGTAATGATAGAGAAACAACATTAGAAGAAATAGAGTTTGCAGGTTCAGAAAGTAATTTCGAAACTACTATAAATCACTATGATTTTGCGAGTAATAGTCAAGAAACAGATTCAATTATAAACAATAATGAAATGGCAATTTCGGGAATTCATGTAGATACAGAGGTAGAAGAAAGTACCTTAGCAGAATGTAATGTATTCTTAGATGTTAACGAAGAACAATTTGATAAAACAATATTACGTAAAAATAGAAAAATGACAATAGAAGATGAAATGCAAACAGAACAGGTAAATAAGAAGAAAATAAGGATTTTCAAAGAAGAAGAGGGAAGTTCAAGTAATGAAACTATAATGAGACTGGATGAAGAAGAACAGATAAACATTAATTCTGCTTCAAATATCACAATAGATAGTGAAACTACAACGAAAAAATTAATATCAAATACAATGTCTATAGAAGATGAAGAATTGTTAAATATTAATAAAGGGAATTATGGATTTATTGATGGAATTGATGAGGGAATGCATTCGAATTCAAATATAATTTCTATAGAAAATGAAGTTGATTTAAATATTGAAAGACAGCATGAAATGAATGTAATTGATGAAGATGATACAGGTATAGGATTACCTGAACCAGATAAGCCATGGGATGAAAAAGAAAAGGATAAAGTATGGCTCATTATGGGTAAACCATTCCCTGCATGGAATGGTTGGAATATCAAGAAGACGCGATAGGAGGAAGTTACTATTGAGCATTCATAGGGTTCAAACTGGACTTATTTTTGACGATAATTTTGAAACACTTGATTCACGTTGGATCGTATCCCCTACTGATTCTTATACGTACAGTGATTCTGATAAACAATTAGTACTTAAACACAACTCTACTGATAGAAGTACAAATGCTCTTTTTTCTCTGCCTCAAAATGAAGATGAATTGTTACTACAAGTGCATTCGAACTATACACCAAAATATTTGGGAGATGAAGGTGGTCTCGTTATTTGGAAGAATGCTCTTGAGAAAGTTGAGTTTTTGGAAAGTGAAGATAGCATTTATGAGAATACCTATAATATTTGGAGAACAGTAAAAAAACAAAATCTGTGGACCTTTTTTGCAGAGCGAGGAAATGCGTGGGAGCTATTTGACTCAACAATTTGTATCGATCCAGTTATGGCTGGAGTTGTATTAAAAGGTACGCCAAGAGATGGGTATACCCCCCTTATTGTAGAAAGGGTCATCTTGTGTAAAGGTACCAATATTAGTGTGGGTAATTTAAATAGTTTTTATAAAGTTGAGTTAATTGATTATGAAAGAAATATTGTAACTACTCAAATAGTTCCAGATGGATATTCAGGTATAGACATTGAATTACCTACCATTCCTTTTAAGGGGAAAATTAGAGTTTACGATAAGAATGAGACTGGTGAGTATGTTTTAATAGATGAACAAAAAGAATACGCTGAAATGTACGGCGGAGATCTGTTTTTAAGAGGTACAAATTTAAAAGTCAAATGGAAAGGCCAAGAGTTAAGTGAAACAAAAGCTACACATTTAGGTGCACTGAAAAGTGACATAATTGAACAAAAATTGACTGTCTTAAACGATACTTCGGGAAATGTAGCCGAGAATATTGAAATTCAGATTGCTGTTTATAAAAAAGAGTTTGGCTGGGAATGGTGTGATCTTGCCACAGACAACAACGGTACTCCTAATCAATATGAAGATACAACAATACGTATAGGAACGTTACATGAAGGAGAATCAAAGGATTTTTGGGTGAGAATTGCTAGGGTCGATACAACCGATCCTGAAAAAATAAAACAACAGATGAGACCTTCACACTTCTTCTTGGAAATAAGAAACGAATAAGGGGTGGCTAAATGGGAACAAGAATGAAGCTCCATAGATATAGTCCTATCACAAAAGATTGGGATGAAATATTACACGTTGTTGATCAAGATTTCGTGAAAACATATGGTACATCAAATCCTATTTTACCAGTTGGTCATACTTATGAACCAAATAAAGGGTTGTTAAAAGTGTATTATAATGGCCGGCGTTTACTAAGCGGAGTTGATTATATTGAGCTGGATGATTATCACATCCATTTAGGTGTAGGTTCAAAAAATGAAGAGCGTTCTATACAGCTACAAATTGGTGATGAGGTGTACATAGAAGTCTATAAAAACCAATATTGTAGTAGAGGGCAAGCTACTATTAGTGGAACGCAATTTTATGACTTACAAAAGGAAGTTTATGATGCTCGGCAATTCAGAGAGAGTGATAAGCCTCATATTTCATTAGATGCACGTCTAGATGAAATACAACGCCAGTTAGAATTGGTGTACGGTGGAAATTCTAGTGTAGATATAGATTATGAATATAACGCAAGAGGTCAAATTATTCGTGAAATTATCACGGGAGATCATACTATTATTCGAGAGTTTACGTATTATGAGAACGAGGCACCTATGGTAAAGGGTGAATTGAAAACAGAGACTGTATATTATACAGATGGTCTTGGAAGTCTATCTCAACAGGTTACAAGGGAATTTTCATATGATCCTGCAACTAGAAGACTATTAAAGACAACAGTACGAGGGGATAGCTAAGTCTATCCCTTTGTTAATTTCCAATGGAAAGTTCTTATAATGACAGTGCATACCTCGATTTATAAGGAGGATAAATTTATGGATTTTATTGCTTACAATAGAGCACATCTCAATAACAGGCGTATACGGAAGCTTGACGATAAAGTGATGGTATTTGTTGTGCCATCTATTGTACAAGTAGGTATTGTTCGTACAGAATTACGTTTCCCTTATAAGGGAAACGTAATTGATGCGTATGTAACGTGCGGCACAATGGGAGAATCAAAAACGTGTATTGACATTGAAAGATGCAGTCAAAGTTCATATGATACAACACCTATTTGGCATAGCATTCTTGCTGATGAACTTGTTATTGATGGAAAGAGCAAATCTAATCGTACGTCCTCTACACCATATTCTTTTAAACCGTCACAACTAGCTGTTAATCGTGATGATCACTTTAGAATCAATATCAAAGAGGTAGGTAAGGGCGTAAAAGATATTACTGTAGAGTTGGTAGTTGAATTAGCTCTCGAAGAATAATAAATAATTCATCACAACTTTATAAAGAGATGTAGCGATAATTAAAGTGTAAATAAAAATTAGGAGGTCATTTATATGCCAGCACCACAAGTGAATTGGAGAAAACAAGACAACTCAGGAGCTGTACCGTCTTGGAATATTGGGACCATTGATGCAGGAACACCTTCCTCTGATTTTGGAGTATTAATTTGGAATAACTTTACGGGAACAACAGATTTATCTACTATGACAAACTGTACTATTACGACAAAAGATAGTGCAGGGGGTAATACGGGTGAGTTAGTAACAAATAAATGGGTTGAGGTGACTGTTGCATCGGCAGCTGAAACTGGTCGTACACCTATTGGAGGTAATTCTACTCATCCAATCCAAGCAGGAGGAAATTCAACGAATACTGATGGTACGTTTTCTCCAAATGCAAATGAAATTTTAGGTGTTAAAAATGATGGTAATAAAACTAGTGCAAAAGGTAACTATGCAGAAGTTATCCTTCGTGCCAATGTTCCAGGTAACGCGACAGCAGGAAACGTAGCATTCTTAACACGTGTTGCATATCAGTACGTATAAAAAATAGTTACTTCAATGCAATGAGGTAGGGGGAAGCAAATTGATTTTACAAAATGATAAATATACACATTCTCCTGTGGCACAGGATTTTATCTGGGTGGCTGAGTATCCTGACGGTACTCATCTCCCAGAATTTGATTTTAATACAAAAGAAGAGAATAGCTTTTATAAGATTGATAGAAATAAGCTTTTCAGATTCGGGTTAATTGGTCATGGTAATAAAATTTATTTTGAACGTGATGGTATTTTCAGTATAGCAGGTCATCGCATTCAGTTCTTTTATGAGTTTGATGGAAAAACTATACCTTTAAATGGCGATTTTAAGTATGACATTAACGATATTATCACATTTAAAGATGCAGAAGCATCAGGACTTGTAGCTGGTTTTCAGGGAAACGGAATGTTATCGAATCGTATCACTCATTACAGCTTAGGTTATAAAACGAATATTAATGTAGAAGGTATTAACTTTCATTTTAAGCCCATTGTAAAACTTCCACTTAATCAACCTGCCATGATTAATTTACGAATGGTAGCTGATCAGAAATTAGATGGAAAAGTGATTATAGTAAATAATGGACGAGTAGCTTTTGAAACTAAAGCGCCTCTTGAACCTAATATAGGTGGTGAATTGAATTGGATCATTCAGTAAAGTTAACAAGAGATCAACTTCTAAATATCCTTTATGGTACGTCTTATAACATGGATGGGAGTGTAGTAAAAGATTCTGAAACGATACGAAACTACACAATAGAAGTTATAGATAAGAAAGTTCACTTAAAAACATTTAATATACCTGTTCAAATCTTAGTAGAAAACGAATGGTGTGATATTGAAAATGTAGTAAGTGATGAAGATTTAAGTCTAATATATTCAACGTTTCAAGAAGTTCATCTGGACAGTGAAATAATTTTAGATACAGATGATCCTACAGGTATTTCTGTACGAAGTCGTGAACGTGTTCGCGATTTATCTAATTTAATTTCTGAAGCAGGTATTGATTTGCCACGGGAATTTACTTGGGTAGACGGGGCATCTGAAACAAGTGGTGTGATTATTTTACCTCAGGATGATTATGATAAAGTATTTATTGCTACTGATCCGGACAAAGATGGAAATCCTTTAATTGTCTTTATTGAACAAAAGACAGAAAAGAATCAAGAAAGACCATACTTTGTAAAAGAAAAAGGTAAGACATATATATATGTTGACCATTTTTCTGGTGGGGGAGGTACCCAGTCTAGTCCTTATTTAGTTGAAGATGAAAAAGATTTATCTAATGTCCGAAGTAATTCAGGTGCTTACTACACACAAACAAAGGATATTATTATGACCAGTTATCAAACTGGTTCCGGTTTTGCTCCAATTACTAGCTTTAAAGGTTACTATGATGGTGCGGGATATGATATTAAAGATTTATATATTAATCGTACCCAATCTAATGTGGGTTTGTTTGGTGAACAAACCGGGGGGACTATTAAGCGTGTTCGATTAGTTAACGTAAATATTGTGGCCAACGGATTAATGGTAGGTGCTTTAGTAGGAAAGTCTGATGGAGATGTTGAAGATTGTGCTGTAATTTCGGGAACAGTTAAAAATGAGGGGAGCTCTGCTCAACATACAGGTGGTCTAGTCGGTTACCAAAATGCAGGGAGTATCTTTAGAAGCTACAGTCATGCGGATGTGATGTCTTCAGGTAATAACTGTGGTGGTTTTGTAGGAACTGTTAATGGTGGATCTGTATCTCAATGTTTCTCAACAGGTTCTGTTACTGATTTAACAGTTGCTAAAAATGCTTCGAATCATGGGGGGTTTGTAGGTTCAGGAAGCAGCATATATTCTTGCTATTACAATCTTACAAAACAAGGCGGAGTAGCTAAGGGTGGAGGCAATGCAATTAATGAAGCAGACATGAAAAAAGCTTCTTCATATTCGTTTGATTATCAGAATTTTTGGTATGTTGGTGATTATAAAGTTAATAAGGGATATCCTGAGAATAGGAAGTTTATTAAGTATAGAAAAGGTAAAGGTACTTCAAATGATCCATTCCTAATTTATAATCAATTTGATTTAGAACAGGTCCGTCATTTCGCGGATAAACATTTTCGTATGGAAAATGATATTATATTGAACTATCCCAAGTCGGGTTATGGTTGGCTGCCAATTGGAATGGGGATGAGTAATTATAATAATGGCTGGTTTGCTAATGTTTTTGAAGGTAATTTTGATGGGAATAGTAAGGCTATAGGTAACCTTTATATGTATAGACGTTCATCTAGTAATGTTGGGCTATTTTACGAATTATCTAATTACGCTATTGTGAAAAATCTGACTATTATTGATGTTGACATGGAAGTTGGTAATCAATCAGGTATTGTAGTGGGTAAAATGGGGGATTATTCTAAATTAATTAATGTAAGTGTAAAAATGTTTAACTCATTTAATTATAAGGCTTTCGCTGGTTCAGGAAACGGAAATGGTTCGGGAGGATTGGTAGGTAATATGGGTGACGGAGCTATTATAGAAAATTGTCACTTCGATGCCCCGATTCAACAGCAAAGTGGGTATTTTGGAGGTATTGTAGGTACTACAAGTAAGAGAGCCAATATATCAAAATGTACTGTATCGGGTATTTTTGACCAAGTCAATGGTTATATGGGTGGGATTATTGGTAATATACCTTATATAGTATACTCTTCAAAAGGTAGTCAAGATATTATGGTGCAGGATTGCGTAGTCCATGCCGATATGCGTAAAGCATCTAGCTCTTCCGGTGTTGTTGGCGGAGTTCATTATAGAAAGCACGAGTATTATAATTCTAGTAGAAATAGCCAAGATGGGGTTTGGAATGTAAAGATTTCTAGAGTAATTATTACAGGTTATGCAAGAGCATCAGCTCTATACAACTCGACGTGTGATTATAATTATACAGGAGAAACTCCCCAAGTAACATATTTTATTACAGGTTGGACAATTGATAATAGCTTCTATAATAGAAATAATACTAGCTCAGGATCTTATAATGCACTCGAAGCCAAATATACACCAGAAATTCGACATCCTTCCACTTACGGTGCCTACGACTTCGTGAATATTTGGGCATTTGATGAAAAGAATCGAGATGGGGATCCCGTATTAATAAAACACATCCCACCAAAACTTCCGATTTTAGGTTTTAGAAATGAAATAGGCCTGTACTATACTGATGAAGCAGGTAATATTTTACGATATTTAGAATATGGAACTTTGGTAGCGGGTAGTACCTCTGAGGCTTATCCTGTATGGCTGCAGAATAATGCTGATTTCCCTGTTAAGGATATGAAAGTTTGGGTTGATCCACCTACAGTAAAACCAGGTATTACAGTCCAACTAAGTTTATCAAACAATCCTTTTGTACCTGTAGATGAAATACCTTTCCCTGGAACGATACCTATTGGAGACGCTAGACAGTTTTATATTAGGTTCTTGTCCGAAGTTACAGTTACAGAGGGTGGTACATTTGATATGAAGGCAAAAGCAAGTCCTGCTTAATGAGCTTTTCATCTCAATACAATGGGATTGGATGTGATTAGAATGGCATATCCGTTAAAGGGACTGACCTTACATTTACACTCTGCGTTAGCTAACCAAGGTTACTCACAGGGTGTAAATACAATCCCTGTTAATTCTTGGTTTGATTTAGCAAGAAAAGGGCATAACGGAAGTTTGATAAGTTTTAACTTTTCGCAAGATAAGACTTGGACAGGTATGAATATACTTACTGACCCTTATTCACTTTACTTTAACGGCCTTAACAATCACGTAGTAATCCCTAATCATTTGGAATTACTGCCAACAGACTCAGGTTTTACGTTTGAAACTTGGGTCAAACCAGTTAAGTCAGGTTATATCGCATCTTATGGTGCGGGGAGTGAACGAGGGTTTTCACTTTATTTTGACTTAGATACTCGTGAAATTCGGGTTCAAATAACGACAGAAACAAAGAAAATGTCTTTTGTTTTTGCTGAAGTTAACATAAAGGCTTGGCAACATGTAACTTTGCTGTATGACGGGGAACGCTTATGGGGGATGATCAATGCAGCTCCGCAAGGCTTTAGTTTACCTGTATTAGGAGAATATATTAATACAAAGGCCCCATTAGTATTAGGTAAATCATCAACAGCAAATAATAGTTATTTTGAAGGGAATATAGCAACTTTTAGAATATATCAAAGGGCCCTTAGTTGGGATGAGGTAACGAATAGTTACAATGCAGGTTTTCTTATTACCGACAATAAAAGTGAACTATCTTCTAAGGGATTAGTATTATGGCGTGATGAGATAGAAGCTACCTTAAATGTAAGCATGATGTCTCGAGCAACAGCAAAATATGAGACAGCCAAAGTAGATAGTCAAAATATAAAAGGCTTCATAGATATTATGAAACCTGAAGATATGATAAGTTCTATTATAATTAATCCAAGTATTAGAATAGCCGCTAAATATGAGATTGATAAATTCGGAGAAAACGATTTAGTTGCTACAATTAGTGTCACACATTTCCAAAAAGATTTAAGATGTACATTGAATATCAATCCTATCAGTTATATGCGTTCTGAATATAATATGGAGGGTTATGGATCTAGTGATTTTAAATCAGAAATTAGAGTATGTACACATAACACTCTATTTTCCAATATATCTATTAACCCTTATGCCAAATTAGTAGGTCATTATGGGATTGATGAGCAATATATTTCAAGTTTACTCTCTGAAGTAAATGTATTGACGTATCCTGCACATTTAAAATCAAACATTATAGTGAATATGAAAGAAATTCATTTGTCTGCTAAGTATGAAACGGACAAAGCTTCATATCATGATTTTAAAGGTGCCATTTCTGTAACATATTTTAAAGATTTACCTTCCAATATTGGAGTTAATATAAATGTAGATAGATTAGTAAGGGCTACATACTTTACTGAGCCTTCGTATTATAGTGATCTTTATTCCGAGATTTTTGTAATGGGTACGAATAACTTGGAATCAAGTTTACACATCTCTACTACTTCATATATAAGAGCAACCTATGGAGTAGATGGTATTACCATTAGAGATTTCCCTGCAAATCTTACTGTAAGAGCTGTACAGGAGCTTCTCTCTACTATTAACGTAACGACCCGTTCATCCATGAGAGCACAGTATGGTATGTCGGGAATTATCATAGATGATTTGGCTTCAAAAATTACTATTACTAGTCTTTCAGAGCTCGATGGTACCTTAACGGTAGCTGTAAAGGGAATAATGTCTGCCAGCTATGAAATTTCTCCAATCTTTATAGCGGATTTACCTATGGATTTAGGGATTAAAGAGTGGAATGAATTATATGGAGACATGTTCATTAATTTGAAAAACAGTATGACGGCTACCTATGAAATAGCGCCTATTTATTTTGAATGGTTATCATCTGAGTTATCGATTAGAGTAACTGAAAATTTACAATGTAAATTGTTTGTCTCTAAGCCATTCGTATTAAGAGCTAGTTATGGCATGATGGAAAGGCCAAAGTTTAATATGAAATTGTATCCGAATAAGGATGCATTTGTTCGTGAATTTTTCCCGAAATTAAACTATGGTTCAGAAACACAGATGTATATAGGTAGGACTGGATCACCGTTTCCTGAGAAATATCGTTCCCTTGTTGGATTTGATATTTCAACAATACCTACAGCAAATACTGAAATAGGTAAAGCTATTTTACGACTGTATTATGATGGGAGAGGACAAGGTTCTCAGTCTGTCCAGGTCACTGAAAGTAATAGTCAATGGAATGAAACAGGTGTAACGTGGGCTAACCAACCTCAAGCTGCAATAGATGGATTTTCTGTAACTAGAGTAATAGGTGGAGCAGCTGGATACGTAGAGTTTGATGTAACGCAGTTAGTTAAGCAGTGGCATATATATGAAAAACCTAACCTTGGTTTCTTAGTGCGGGCAGTAGAAGAGTCGGAAAATTTATCTAGAGGATTTTATACAAAAGAAGCAATCGAGCGAAGACCAGAGTTAGAAGTTACATACTATGACATGCAGATATATTCTAATGATCATGCGTATGTTTCAGCAGAAATCACAATTATTCAGAATAAGGTAAAAGATTTAATTGGTAACATTCTTGTTAGAGATAATAAAGGATTTGGTAATCTAGCATCTAGTTTACATGTTCATCAACCTAGGGAACTAGAATCCCGAATTTGGATTAATCATCCACAAATTATAGGTAGTATTGTATCTAGACAAAAAGATTTTAGTGAAATTCCTGTAAAAATAGCTATTAAAACAATAGGTGCATCTGACCTTGATGGTTATATTCGTGCCAATGAAATAGAAAAACGTTCGAGTATTTATGTTCTTTATAGAAATGATTTGAGCACTAATATTACCGCTCGTGTATGGGGGAACCCTATAGTTAATGGTGGGCAAATAACCTCTACTATGAGTATTACTGAAAATAATAAAGTCTCTAGTGTTTATGTTCTTTATAGGGATGATCTCATTTCTAATTTTGATATAAGAGTATGGTCTAATGATACTGACTTGCAAAATAATCTACCCATGGAATTTGAAATCACACGTAGTTTTGAGTTGCCTGGTAGTTTAGATGTTAAAGAGCGAGTTGAATTAGATAGTACAATTGGAATTAGGGTTGAAGAATATACGGATCAACATTCTGAAATGTACGTTAAGTATAGGGTGGATTTAAAAGGTTATGGTAACATAGGAAATCCTAATTTAAAAACGTACATTAATGTTTGGGAGAAATCTTTATTAAATGGCCATGTAATTGCAAGACAAAATAATGAGAACAATCTTCCTGCGACTATTCATATTCCGCTAGGTGGGTGGGAGGAAATTCCTTCTTCGATTAATCTACGCATGATGTATGATGTTCCAGGTACTGTAACAGTAAACTCAGGTAATTTACAATCGTTTATTACGATTCCTATTAATGCGCAAAAAAATCTGGTTTCCATGTTAAATGCGCGAGTAAGAAGAAGCTCAGATTTAGACAGTATATTTGAAATAAATTCAGGTAACTTCTATTCAGAACTAACTGTAAGAGCTATAGGTCATATAGATTTTAGAGGTTATGTAAGAGTTAAACAAAATACTGAAGATAGGCTTCCGATTAAGGGGTATGTAAGGCCTTGGATTAACTTGTTCTCTAGCATTACTGCTAGTAAGCCACGGTATAGAGATTTAGCCTCTTCTATTAGAATAAGACAAACTGGTGCAGTGATACTAGAAAACTCTATTATAGTAAGGGTATGGGGTGACTCCTGGCTTGATGGCGGACAACTAGATGGAACAATAGCTATTCGAATATGGGATAACCAGAATCAAGAATCAAGTATTAGTATTAGACGAAGTGCTGAAATCGGATTAAATGGATTTATTCAAGCTAAACAAGTTAGTGATTTACCTTCCAAGATTGCTGCAAGACAAATTGCCTTTGCAGATTTAGCTTGTGAAATAGCTTGCTATGATCATTTTAATTTGTTCGGGAACGCAACCGTTAGAGTATGGGGGGATTCTCAAACAGATGGTGGTTTACTCAATGGTGAGATTACCGTAAGACAGTCTTCGAATAGTAATCTTGTTGGTTTAGTTGAAGTATTTGAACATTACAGTGTAAATTCCACGCTTATTGTAAGACAGAGTGATAAGGCAGATGTAAGCAGTACAATTGCAGTAAGACGATCAGCTTCATATGATAAACTTGGAACAGTAGCTGTAAGACAGTCTGATAAAAGTGAATTACAAGCTTACAATTTCTTTGTAAGACAAAGTGATGAATCACAAATATCGGTAACAGCTTTAATTAAACGTGTTAGCAATTTAGAGAGTAGTATTGAGGTCGTAACAGCATATCCTTATGCTTATATAATGTAAAAGAGAAAAGTAGCCTACCATTTCACTGGGGAGGCTATTTTTTATGATTAAATTCTTATAATTTCTATTGAATAAGATAATAAATTTATAAATATATGAATCCTATAAAATCTTATGATTTTGTTGTAAGATCCAATTTTCATTGTCTAAAGAACTTTCAATGGCTTAATTAAAGTACCTTTTCTTAACGTATTGTATTGTAGATATTGTTTCTCTAAGAAAGGTGTAACCTTTTTATTTTTGAGTAATGTTAGAGGGGAAATATAAATTTCTACTTAAATTCTTTAATAGCGTAAATATATCCAATGTAGAAAGTTAGTTTTATGTATACTGACTTGAAATTGTTTTAACTTGTTTACGTAAGAAGATAGATAAGACTCAATGATAGAAAGTGATAACTGCCTTAAGTTATAAGGATAAATGAAATAGGAATACGTTTTATCTCTGACAATACATGGAGATAAAAATTTTGAGTGTATTTCATGTGTAACATCTCTTTACCTTTTAATAATTCATATTAAGTTATGTCTAAGGTGGGAGAATTTCTAAAAGTAGGAGGCTATTATATATGCCTAAACAGGGAAAATACAATCTTGTTGAAATTGGTTTGATCAGTATAGCACTGTGGTGGGCAGTTCTATTGTTATCTCCCATTGCTACATTTAAAAATTCTGTTTACAGTACTATGGAGCAAGTGATGCCGGAACAGTTATGGGGCATGCAATGCTTATTTATATCTTTCTTCTTATTATATGGGGTGGCTACAGATAATAAGATTATTAGAAGTATTGGATTGTTAATTTCTATTGGATTTTGGACATTTGTTTCCGTTTCCTTATGGTTAAGTGATAGTGCTACAACAGGTACAAGTTATTTCGTTTGGGCACTTATGGCCGCAGGTCTCTATCTTAAGCTGATGAAAGTAGGTGACGGTTAATGAAAGATAGTTTAATTTCTGCAATTGCTTCTGTATTAGGCATGTTTATTACAGGAGGTTTTGGTTACTTAACTTCTAAGAACAAACCAACTTCTAACACCAGTATCGATACAAGTACAAACCGTCATTCTTTATCTGATGACGAAAGGCAGTTTCGAATTGAACTTAAAGATATGATGTTAACATATCAAAATCAGGTGAAAGAACTAACTCTAGAGGTTGCTAGATTAACAAAAGCGAATCTTCAATTAGAAGTACAAGTAAGACAATTAACGGCTCGTAATGAGAGCCTGGAAACGCAAGTGCATGAATTAACCACTGCGAATAGAGAATTAAAAGAAGAGGTACAAAGGAGACGTAATAGTATTGCGGAATAAGGTAACTCCTGGGAAATGCATTCAGAATAATTAGTTATTTCAAAAGCAAGGACTACCTCTATCTGTTTTTGTATTAGATATATTTATTATTCTAAGTAAATGTTAAATCATTAAATATTCTCCTTATAATAATGCAAATCAAGTGTTGCAATACGAGATTGATGTTCTTCGTTTTATTCAGGCATGAGGAGGTCTTGATGTGGGATTTAAGAAAAAATTTGAAATTGAAACAAATTATCTGGATGAAGGATCAACCAAGCGTCCTGGTAATCGCATTTATGTTCAATTTATTGTTGCACATGATATAGAGCATCCAAACTTAACAGCAAGAGAAAGTGTAGATTATTATCAACGTACACAGAATCAATCAAATACTGCGGTACATTTTCTCGTAGATGATAAACAAATTATTGAATGTATACCTGCGGTGACACATGAACCAGAATATGCCTTTCATGTAATTTATGATGTTAATACTAGTAATGCATTATATGATACATGTGCTAATAATTCTGCCATCGGAGTGGAATTATGTTACGGTGAAAAAATTGATAAGGTAGATTCGTATAAGCGCTATGTTTGGCTACATGCTTATATTTGTTATAAGTTTGGACTAAATCCTCGCCGAGATATTATAGGGCATGATGTACTAGATTCTAAGCTGAGAAGTGATCCCACTAAAGGATTAGAATATGTAGGGAAAAGCTTTAATCAATTCATTATGGATGTAGTAGACGAGTATGAAAGTTGTACAAAGGGCACCAATTTGATATCTAAACAGGTGTCAGTCAAAAATGGAAATTTATATACAATACGTTCAACCGATACGCTTCAGTCTTTAACCACTCAATTTGGTATAAAAGTAGATTGTTTAAAAAAACTAAATCCAGAACTGGACATCCATGCATTGTATGAAGGACAAAGTATTTTAATCGAGACAGGTTCACCACAATTAGGCAAGAATTACATCAACTTAGAACTAGAAGAGTATATGAGAAGTCCTCCTGTTCGACCATATCCAGGGAAGCCTATAAAACAAGGCGATAGGGGACGGAATATAGAGGCGATTCAAAGAACATTAAAAGTGAGTGTTGATGGCATATTTGGTAAGGAAACAGAAGAAAAGGTTAAAGAGTATCAGCGTAATTCTAGTTTCTTATCTATTGATGGTGTAGTTGGTATGCAAACTTGGTATGCACTATTTTAAATTGGAGGAATAGAAAATGAATGACCTTTTACAGTCAATGCTAGAAAATGGAGCATTGTTAGTGATTTTAGCAATTCTAACAGAATCTCTTACAGAGATTCTAAAAAACATGATACCTAATAGAACCATTCAAGATCGTTTCACGTATCTGTTATCTATTTTGGTAGGTATTTCTTTAGCATTTGCTTTTAATTTAAACTTCTTTGACTTGAATGGATATGGAAAATATATATCCATGATATCTGCAGGATTATTGGCAAGTAGAGGAGCAAATTATGCGAATGGATTTTTGAAAAAATTTGATATTTTACGTTAAAAAAGGATGGGATTAAAGTATGGGATATATTGTTGATATTTCAAAATGGAATGATAATATTAATTGGGCTGTGGCGGCAAAAAATTTAGATCTTGCTATTTGTCGTGTGCAATATGGTTCATTGAAACGTGATAAATTGTATAATCAGCATGTGCAAAAATTAGAAGCATATGGCGTCCCGCATGCAGCATATGCTTACGGGTGTTATGTAAGTGTTAATGATGCAATTGTGGAAGCAAAAGATTTTATGGCACGAGTTAGTCCAAATGCTAGATTCTTAGTGTTGGATGTAGAAGATGATACACTCGCAAGTTGTGGACCAAGCAAATTAGCTGCAGCATCTCAAACATTTATTGATACATGTAAAGCGGCAGGGTGGAAAGTTGGTTTATATGTAAGCCACCATATGTATGAAAAATATGGGTTAAGTAATGTAAAAGCTGATTTTTTATGGGTTCCACGCTATGGCAATAAGCCGAAATATAGTTGTGATTTATGGCAATATGCAGACAATACAACAGGTGGGTATGTGTCTGGAATTGGAAATTGTGATGTTAACCGTTTGAATGGCGATAAATCTCTTAAATGGTTCTTGGGAGAAGAGGAGAATAAACAGCATTATCGTATTTACGTTGGTGACTTTAATTCATCTGAATGGAAGAATGCTACTGTAAATAGAATAAAAGAAATCCTGCCTGGTTATGGTTTGTGGGAGGAAAATTTAGGTAATGACAGCTATAGGATTGTTGTGGGAGATTTTAATTCTAAATCATGGCTGGATGAAACATTTAATAAACTAAAGTCAGCTTTTCCTAGCTACGGTATGTGGATTCAGGAGCTTTAATAGATAAGCAGATTCTTTCAAATTAAGAATCTGCTTATTTTTATATATAGTTATATTGAATTCGATAGTAAGTAATAATTTTAATCTTCAATCAATTTAAATTATATACTCTCTTAATTTCTTTATTGTGAGCAGTTAGTGCATTCAGATAGGTTCTGTTCTAAGCGGCTTATAGCTTGTTGGCGGATATAATATAAAACCCGAGAGCTATACTTGCTTATATTATAATCACATACATCTAATAAATCTTTGAGCTGTTCTATATTCATTATACAGTTTAATTCTGACATTTCTTCTGCAATTAGTTCAATTTCACTTTCATATTTGGACAAACGTTTTGACTCAAAATTGTTATCTAATTTATTTTTTATACGGTTTAAAGCACGATTAACTGTCATTGGATAGACATTTAATTTTTTTGCTATCTGTGAGTTATTGTTACCATCCATAATAAGATTGATCACTTGAGTTTCAAATTCGGATAAATCGGAGTTTTTAAGTAGATTTTCTACATAGATTTTATCCATTACTTTACTTTCATAACCTATTGAGTAATCCTCGGGTTCAAAGTTTTCAAGTGAATTTAAAGAGGTTAATTCTGAAGCGAATCGAAGAACATTTTCAATGCGCTCTACAGTAACATCAAGTAATATTGCTAATTCTTCAGCTTTTGGGAAATAACCTAGTTCATTTTCAACTTTCTCCATTTGTTTGAGTAGATCTACTGCACTTCGGCTTAATCGTACTAGTCTAGAATCATTATAGAGTAATTGATTAATTTCCCATATAATTGGCCGATAAATATAAGTTGTAAACTTAATTCCTTTATTAAAATCAAAATCTCTAATAGCTGTAATAACAGCTATATAAGCGTGTTGAAGTAACTCCTCTTCATCAACGTTGAATTTGCTTTTTAGGGATTCAATGCTTCCTTTGTAGTGAGCAATTATTGAGAAGAGAAATTCTTTATTTTCATATAAAAGTTCAGAGAGTAAATCAGAATCCTCTTGGCATGCTTTCAATAACACATTGTTATGCAAATCAGGTAAATTATCATTTCTAAGATCAATATATCTTTGGGAAGGCACTTTAATTCACCCCAACTCTATTAACAAAGAAAAAACTTTTGGTTAATTTTAGGATGTAAGATTGTGGTAACGAATCAAAGTATGAGTTTAACTTTAACTTATCCAAATTGAAATATAATAGCTTTATTAATTTGTCTTTTGTCATTTCTAAATCCTCCTGTTTGTTGAATCTGCATACTAACTGTCGTTATGAGAAGTTAATAGGTTGCGACGGAAAAAGTAGAAGGATTTAAAAAAGGGCAGGAGAAAATATAGGTTTATTGAGTGGATAAACGGAAGACACTTGTAAGTATCGAATTGAAGGTTAGCAAAAAACTATTTTCATTTTAGATTTTTAAAATCTTACAACTATTTTTAGGGATATTTCGATAGCTATTATGAAAAAGGAGGAGTAATAATTTTGTTTTATTCAAACAAAATTTCAGTTAAACAAAATTCAAAGCAAAGAAATTCTTTAAAGAGTAACAAAGCTGTTGAAAGTTTGCTTTTCTTAGGAGGTGAAGAAAGTGGCATTGACTCCACATGGTGATAGAATATACTGCGATAAAAAATTGGAGGATGTTATTTCTATTTTAGATGAAAACCTAGAAATTAAGATCGATGGAATTGTATACAATGTCATATTAAAGACAGGTGAATATAAAACTTATCATGAGCAATTTGAAAGTGAACTTCCTGAAATGATTACAACTATTTTTCGAGATAATAACATTCCTTTGTTTTGTAAATTAGGTGGGATATATGATTTTTCTAATAATCGTACTGTATTGGTGTTTGAGCACATGGATACAAAGAAACATCATGATATTAATTTAATTGGCGGCTCAGCATACAATTTGTTAATTGGAAAAGTATTAAATACGGAACCATTTGCAGATGGTACTTATTATAAATTTATGGAGATTCATAGCAATATTTTAGTGGTATATCCTGATATGTCTCAAATAATTTCTACAATATTAACAAGACAGTATGCAAGCTATACTCTTATTGGAACAGCTATTATTAGAAAGAGTATGTTTGACGAAATAAAAAGCTCTATTTATGTTGCAAGCGCATCGCGCTTAGAGGGAAGTATTTCAATTCGTAAATCAGGTACCTCTCATCTTAAAGGAATCATATCAATACCTATAGATGCTTCCCATGATATTGGCTCATTTTTAATTATTAGGAAATAAGTTCGCAACACTTTAGTTAAGTAAAACGACTATAAATATATGACTGTATGAGATAAATCCCATATCAAACTAATTAACCTATTGAAGTTTTAGAGTAAGATCAGGTGTAGATGAAAGATTATAATCTAGGAGGTATTTAAATATGAAAATAAATAAATTTAATGTTTCTGCGGTTTTTTATTTTAAAAGTGGTAATTCAAAGAAAGTTGATTGGCTGGAGGATAAGTTAATAAAAAAGTTAAAGAGTGAGACACAAGAAGTAACTGAAGGTCTTAGCTTAGAGGAAGCAGATGTTTTTTTTCAAAGTAAGTTTAAGGAATGGCAGGAAAATGGTACTACTATTATTCGAAAAAATGCTAAAGGTGAAAATTCTATCATATCCTTTGCAGAAGTTGAATATATGACCATGTTAGTTAGCTTAGCCAAAGATATCTCTCTAGCTACAACTGAGTTGAATGAAGATGTTTCTAAAGCAACAAGAAGTATTCAAGAACATCCTGCATTTAAAAAATAATAATGAACAGGGCAGCATCATTAAAAAATTACTTTATAGATTTGAAAATAAAGAGTTTTTCTTTTAGGAAGTTAAACAATATGACTATACAAAAGGCTAGAATTATTCTACAAAAAATTAAATAAAAAATTTTGTAAATCCTTATAATGAATGCGATACAAGAGGGAGGAGGATGAAATATGAGGGCAAAAGAAATTTTAACGAAGTTAGGCACTTTAGAGCAAAAGAGAGATGAGGTAAGTTCTGCATTAATTGAGACTTCCTATAGAGAAGCAAAGTTAGTTTTGGAGGACTCTCTAAAGAAGTACCAGAAGAAAGTTGATGCTTTTCTTAATACAGAATTCGAGCCTTTATCATCAACAGCTTTTCTAATGGTTTCCCACAAGAATTTAAATCTCAACACGGGTGATCAAGTTCAGTTGAATGTAGAAGCCTTAACTAGTGATGGGGTTACAAGGAATGTTACTGCTGAACTTCGTCCGGCCATGTTATTTAAAGATATAGATAATTTATATAATAATAAAGGTTTAATTACAACGGTAGACATTAGTAATTATAAATACGAAGAACGAACAGTTGAAATAGTAAAGACTACCAATGGTTTTGGTGTGGGTGATGATAGAGAAACACAAGGATTACAAGTTATAGCAACGAATAAACGAAATGAATATCGAATTGTAAATTTAAATGGTGACTATTTAGGGATTACTTTCCAAACAGATGGTAAAGAAGAAGTTGGTGATAATTGGTTAATTTATGTATATTGGGCGAGTACAGGCACTACTTATTCTGTCAAAGATAAATATATAGCAAAGGTGAGCCCTGAAGGAATTGTAACAGGCCTTAGTGGAGGAACTACAGATATAGTCATTACAAATGGGGTGCATGAAGTATTTTTACCAATTACAGTCGTAGGAAATGAAGCCCCTGAACCACCAGCTATTACTTCTGTGAATAATATGGAAAGTGGAGTAGAAGTTAGATTTGATTATAGTACGTCACCTGATAGTGAGACTTATAACATTTTTGTAAATGGTGTATTAGTTTTAACAGGTGTTGAGCATTCACCTGCTAAATTAGATCATAACATTTTTAATGATAAAGTATCTGTAATTGAAATGACGGCAATTAATTTAGAGGGTAAAGAGTCTGAAAAATCTAATGCATTTCAATATAAACCATTAGATGAATTACCGACTACTTAAGATTTTTTAATGTGAATGTAAAAACATAGTACAGTATTTTTCATAAGGAAGTACGTATTATAGCAAGTTTAATATTTAAATTTGCTATAGAAAAAAATCGCAACTAAATTGATATATATTTCGACTACTATAATACCAGTATGAAATAGGAGAGGTAAACGATATGGAATTATCTAAGAAAATTAGTCGATTAGTACAGTTAATTCAAAGTGGCGAAAATTTGTCCATTAGTATCGACATTAATTCCGGACTTGCTAGAATTTGTGACATGGATTTTTCTATGGAAGAACAAAACAAAATTATTAATGGTCATATTGATAACACATGGCTAGTCCAATGGTTTAATTACTTGCGAAAGGCAATAAAAAAAGAATTAGAACAAGGTGAAAATAATGCCTTGAAACATGTAGATTTGCTTGAGGTACAACATTTGCAAGTAAGAGATAACATTGAGGAAAAAAGTCAATTGAATAAAAAGGCTAAGAATGCTTCTGAATCAGTTTCTAATAATGAGGCAGATATGAGTAGAAATCTTTATATTGCGGAGCTGGAAAAGAGCTATCGTAATATGGAGAATCGGCTTAAAAAAGCAGAAGATTATGTGAAATATTTAGTGAAACAACTAAATGTAAAAAATGTAACGGAGCAAAACTTACAGTATCCATTACATTTTTCTAATAGTAGCAACAAAATAGAAAATGCAATGAAAGTTAAGAATAAAGAGATTCAAAATGTTATTGATGCAATGAAAGATATTGAGGTACCTTATGGATCATTTATAAATCATCAAATTAACGAAGTGATTATAATTAAAATTCATAATGATTCAGGGATTAATTATATTGTATCAGGGGATTATGATTCAGCAATTTTAGTGTAGTTAATAAATGAGATTTAGAGGATATGATTTTAAGGTTGGTGATAATTTGATATGCTATTAAATACATTTACAACGGATCAGTGGAAAAAGCATAGAGAAAACCTCGCTAGTAAGTTAAAGGAGATACATATAGAACATTCCATTAAACGAATGGTAAGATATGATTCCACTTCACTTGGCTTACAAGATTACCATCTTTCTTTGGTATTTGATACTGAAAAAGAACGTCTCTATATTTGCAATAAAGCGTCTAAAAGAATGATTGAAAGTACTTCTATAAGACGTTTGCAGGAAATAGAAATGGTGTTAGTAAATTGGTTAAAAGAAATGAAGGAAATTATTAAATAAATTTATATGAGGATTATGTTTAGGTTGAGGAGATATGGATAATAAAAAAGTTAAAATCTATAGATATTATAAGGGTGGAATTTATCTCGTTACTGGTAAGGGAAAACAAACAGGAACGGATGAAGAAATGGTAATTTATGAAGATGCTAAAGGAAATACTTGGATTGAACCTCAGAGTACTTTTATGGCGGATATTGAGGTATGCGGAGTAAAAGTTCCTCGCTTTGAGCATTTAGGTAATTTCTATAAAAGTAATTAAGGAGAGGGTTAATTTGTTAGGCAAGCGAAAATATATGGTTTCTGGTCATGATGCAGAAGGAAAATATGTAGAAAAAGAAGTTTGGGCTAGTTCTGCTCGTAATGCATTAAATATTTCTCAAGAGTGGAATGACGGTAATACATATACGGTAGCTCGTAAGGTTGGATGCGGCTGTGGTGGAAATTAAGTAGACATAAATGTATGCAAATATATAATTATTTTATATTAATATACGGTATAAAGGATTTATTAGCTTTCTTCCTTATAAATACTTTACAGGAGGTAGGAATAAAATGTTTGAAATTAATACAGTTGAAGAATTTAAAGAGAAGATAGTAGAAGGGTTTGTTTTAGTTTATTTTTATACTACTTGGTGTGGCCCCTGTAAAATGATTACACAGGATATTAAGGAATTATCAAAAGAAATTGACGATATTAAATTTCTTCAGGTTAACGCAGATCAATTTACGGATATCACTAAATTGTGTGAAGTTACTACGATTCCAACGCTTCTGTTTATGAAAGATGGTAAAAATATTGAAAAGAAAGTGGGATTTACTCCTAAGCAAGAAATTCAGGAGTTTATTGAGGCTAGTAAATTAGCAAGCCAAATGGAGGCTGAAGAGGAAGTATTAGAAAAAGATGCTTAAAGTGAGAAGAAACATGAAAAGGTAATACCACAAAGGTGTGTCATTTGACACACCTTTTCCTATAATGGGCTTACTATATTTGGTTAGGAGGTTACAATCGATATGCCTAAACTTAAAAGTATTATGAGATATGTTAAAGAAATAGATAAAATGATTAAAGATTTGCGTAAGGGTATGGCACATAGCCATCCATATTCAGTAGATGCTTTACGGCAATATGTAGATGAATTAGAAGCTATACGTGAAGTAATCATGGAATCAGGACTTGAATCTGGTGAAAACTTGGATACATTAATGTATAAAATCAGGGAATGTATAAGGGAGTGCGTGAGACCTTCTTATGCACGAAAACCACAAGTTTTACCTTATCCAAAACCGGATCCGTGGGTACCACCTGTTACAGTCACAGGGGTTAATATTATTTTCGTTGTGGATATTTCTGAATCCATGTTTGAAGGAGGGGGCCTTGAACCTGGAGGGCGTGTTAGAAACTTATTGGTTGCCACAGCAAATGAAATCGAACGTTATGCTAAAGCTGCTAAAATCCCATGTAAAGTATCATTAGTGGCCTACGCTGATCCTACAGACAGAGCAGGAAAGAATAGGCCGAACTTTTGGAGAATTCTACTGAATAAAAGTGTAAATGTACAAGGATTAGCACAAGCATTTTCTGATATTAGTACGCTAACATTTAATCGAGGATCGGATTTCCCTGAATCTGGTATGTCTGCAATTTATCATTCGATTGATCAAGTGATAGATAAAAGTGTAATAAATGGTAAACCTGTAGAGAATTCTCTTATTCTTGTATCAGATGATAGACAAAAGTTAGAGGGCAGTAGCGAACCTTCACACCGCCTGTATAAAGAAGTTACATACGATCAGGTTGACGGGAAGCTAAATAGCCTTAAAGTATTTAATCGTTATGCGTTAGTGCCTATGAAAACTATATATACAGTTCTTCCTGGAAGAAAAGGACCTGGGAAAATAGGGCCAGGGAATTGGAATAGTCCTATCATTCCTTTCTTTAGACAGTGTAGAGAGTACTTCCATGTAAGTACTTTAAAAGATGTAAGCGATTGGATCACTTGGACATTAGATCCTACTAAGGCTCCGAAAAAAAAGTGAGGAGGAAGTGATAATGACAATTAGGTTTGGAGATTTGTATGAGGAAATCGTAGCTATTGAAGATGCTATGCAGCGTATGAGAGACGATATAGCTAGTTCAGATTGTTCCTCTATTACAAAATGTCGTTTGGAAATAGAATTAGAGATGCTTGAACAAAAATTATATGAATTAGAACGTACAAATATAGATTTTGAATTATTAAACTTTGTTACGATTATAGAATCTATTGAAAGATGCTTTAATTGTATTGATATTCCAGGTGAATTATCTCATGATATAGCTCCTGCACCATATGATACAGCAAGCAATTGTGGGGGAAAAAAGAGACAATTATCACTTAAAGATATTGAATTAATTAAAGTATTTGAGATGAGTACTAGAAAGCCTGACAAACGACCAAATGCATTTGAATTTGTTAAGAGTGCAATGCCGTATAAAATTCTCACAATTGCATCAGAGAAGTATATTGTAACGTATGACTCGTTACGTAACGGTATTGCGGTTAAAGGATTTAATAAGCAAACAGGAGAGTCAGTAACGAACTTTGGAAATATTTCTAGAATTGATGTGAAATTAAATGACTCGGCACGGCAAAAATATGGTGTAGAATGGGTAACTGCATGTAAGGTTTCATTAACAACACCTACACCAATGGTTAGTCTGGCACCTTTGTCGTTAGCTATTGATGGTAATCCAAGTACTATGCCTAGGGTTGAATATACAAATGAGGCAGAAGTTGAAATGGTATTTCAATTTTTTGTATAGATAATTAGAAACTAAAGATAATAAAAAACGTACAGAAGTGTACGTTTTTTTATTTATCTTTTTATTTCATTTAATCAAGGCGGAAATTATAATGTTTAATTTTCAAGTCATTTTCTATTTAATGCACCTAAAACTTTGAATTAAGAAAGTCGTTTATTTTCTCTTCAAATTGTTGATGAAATAATCTATTGAAATCTAAATCACTATTAGAGTACTCTCTAATTTCTTCGATTGAAAATGTACCACCCCAATATGGAGAGGTATGAATATCCGAATGAAATGTCACTCCTAAATGGGTAGAAGGTATGGCATTTAGCATGATGTTTGAAATCTCTTTTAAAACGTCTTGGGAAATATCTTGTGGTACATCAAAGATTAATTCATCATGTATTTGTAATACGATGTGTATATCATGATCTTCAAGTATAGATTTGTAATTCTCCTGTAGCCATTCAACTCTATCTAAGCATTTTGTGCCATCTGAGCGAGTGGGATAAAATAAATTCACCATAGCTTTTTTAACTTGTGTCGCAGAAGTTCCTTGTATTTTAAAGTTACAACTTTGCCGTTTTATTTTCTCTAATCTCCAATCTGAATTTTCGTTCTTAAAGGTGGAGGAAGAGGTAGCTTTTAGAATTGCTTCTTTAAAACGTCTTTTTCTACCAAACAAATCTTTTACATAACCATTAGTTAAAACTTCTCTATGTGTTTCAGCTTCCCACCTTAAAAAGTTTGGTAATTGATTTTTAAATTGATTAATTAAGGAGGTTGCTGCTACTTTTGTAATATTTAATTGATCAGATAAACCGATTTCTGTTATACCATATAAGGTCACTTAAACCCCTTAGTTTCCTAAGGGAGTGGACTATACCTTAGCAACTATTTTAAGCTGCTTCTCACATTAAGCGAACTCGTTAGATTGGTTGTTTATTAACCGCGGAACGCTATAAGTCTCTGCACCTGCCATTCGAATGAACGCTTTGGCACAGGATTGCCTTATGCCTATACACTTAGGTTTCCCTGTTTTGAGTGAGATTTGAATTCGGCAATCCATTTACCGAATACAATGCTTTTCATTTCTTTTCTAAGCAATTCAAAAGCATTTGCTAGAGTAGGAATGGTAGTACTATTTAGTTCCTTCATATTATATATCTTCAAGATATATAGACATTCTGGAGTATCTGACCATTTATTTATAAGCTGTTGTATATGATGCTGAGTCTCTTTTAGTGTCTCTCTTTTATAATTTCGAATATCCTCAAACAAGTGATAAGTAAACCCCTTAATTTGGCAAGTGATTTGACTATGTACATCTAAACCTTTCTTAAAGGCTTCAATTAGAACCGGTTCTTGTGTTACTATTGCGAGCCAACGTAATTCTTGTTGTATGTATACCGCCATTTTCATGGTACTTCAACGCTCCTTAAAGGAGCCGGATTAGACTATACCTTCTGTTGCATTCCTGCAAATAATGGGCGAATTTTGTGACCACTAAGCCCATAGCCTACCGTATAAATGAGTTCGATTGATTTATCAATTCTGGTTGATAGACGACTCATTATTTTGTTAACTATGAATCGAGATGATAATTAACAAGCAGTCGTTGCACTTCTTGTCACTAGAAGCACAGGATTCGCTCCACCGTTACATGAGGGCGTTCCCTGTTTTGAGTAGGTTTAGATTAACGACTTCAGCCAACGTTTTGTAAACTGAAGTCAATACTGGTGAACAATCTACCTCTTTCTGCTCTAAAGGCCATACGTATAAAATCAGCTTTACTTGGTACTTGTTGTCATTGTAGTAATGCAAGGCTCTTTATCCTTGCTCTCTTTTTTCAAAGAGTATCGGACTATATCATCACCCTGTTGTAGAAGGGTGGATCGCTTTCGTGCTTATTTCGCCTGTTCTAGGTTAATTTAAGTAGTCTCTGCACCTTTCTAATATCCCTATTAGACTTGGCTCAGGATTGACATAGGTAATTACCCTTAGTTTCCCCTGAATTAACGATCTGCTTACACATAAAGTCACCTTTATGCAGCCCACAACTTTAGGTTTGGTGACGAGCAACTCATACGGCCTGTTTTAGTTCCTACAGAGTTATAGATAGGATGGATTTTATTATCAATAGTACCTTGTTGTTCTTTGGGTAGGGAGTCACAAAAAGAACTTATTAATTTCACTAAGCGACGATATTCTAGAATTAGAGGAATTACAGGATGCTTTGATAGATTACGTATCAGCGTTTTTCTATCTGTTTTTAGTTTGGAAACCACACTTTTGCAACCTTTGTCATATTCCATGATAGGTTTTAGAATAGCGTTATCAATATAAAGTTTTTGGGCCAAATGGGCTGGAGAATTTATATTAAACAAAGTGCTTGTTAATTTATTTACGCCATTATATTTATTTTGTTGCTTAGGTGGGTGTATACAACTATTTAATGTGATAGTGGAACCTAGGTAATTCAATATTTCTTTTTTTACGGATTGTAATTTCGTTTGGAGTATTTGTTTTACATCATTACTTAGAAATTCTTCACTAATTTCAATTCCTTTTCTTTCAGCGGTAGTAAGTACGGCTATTAAAGGCATCTCTATTTCCCTAAATAATTTATATATAGGAACAAGATTAAATTTAGGGTTTTCAAAAATCCTTTTCTGATACTCGAATACAGACTTTAGCATAAAAATATCATAGCAAGCGAAGTAGGTAGCTACATGATGTTGTAGCTGATCATAGAGTGTCTTTTCAATCATATATTTTTTTCTATCAATGGTATTTAAAATGGTTCCATTTGAAATAAGATGAGGTAATACATATTCTTTATACCATTCTTTTACACCTTTTGGATGGTTCTCATTTAATAGGCTTGCAGCTATCTCAGTATCCCAAAAGATATTATATGTAATGTCAAAATCACACCAATTATATAGAGCATGAATGTGTTGCTTACTGTTACTAAGTATTAATAAGGTATCTTTCTCTAATAGTGGTGAGAGTTTTTTCATCGTGTATTCTAGACTTAATGTAGAGATATGCTGTGATAATCCATGTTTAAAAGGCTTAATAGGTATATAAAAAAAACTGTTATCCATAAATCCAATCGTAATTGAGATGATTGAGTCTTTAAAAGGATTAAAACCAGTGGATTTCGTATCAATAAATGTATAAGCTTGCGAATGTAAGGTTTTATACACCTTATACTTGGTAATAAATTCTTCAAATTGTTCAGGTGTATGTATTAAATAGTAATTTGAAGGTAGTTTTACTGAATGATTAATTCCGTGAATATATTGATTTTGTTTTATCGTAATCTTTTTTTTCTCATTTTTTTTTATACGAGTTTTTTGTGTGCTTTCTTTTACTTCGCGCCTATTTAATAGTGTAAAAATGTCCTGATTGGATTCATTTGATCTAAAAAACAAAATTTACAACTCCTTACTTCAAAAAGGGACGAAATAATCGTCCCTTTCTATATTTAATAATAGAAATTAAAATTCCATACTGTTTTCTAAAATGGTAATTTATGATTAGTAGTTCTCAATTGTTCCTTTTCATCAAAACCTTCAGTAGCCAATGGAAGAGTAGGGGAACTACATTGAAACTGTGCTTGCTGTAAATTATATATTGTTGATGCTGCATTCATAAATTCTTGGATTTCATCAGGACTATGAGAAGTTATATATATTGATATATCAAGCATTTCAATTTCATTAAAGTCTGGTTTATTTAATATAGGTTCTTCATCCACTGAAGTATAATGGTATGGTTTAGCTGAATAAGTGGTATCATTAGCACCTGTTCCACTTCTAGAAATAGTGACAAAGTCTTTTGTAGGATCAATCATGTAAAGATTAAAATCTGTGTGTAATTTTTGAATGTGAGTTTTCGCTAAAGAGACTAGCTTAATCTTATTATCTAATGGATCATATACACGTAATTTAATCTTTAAATTCGGATATTTACTCGGATTAACGTGACAAAGGGGGCACACACCTGTCCCTGGACAACGTATATATTTGGGTTTTAAGGTGGGTTCATAATGCTCGCGAATACCAACCAGATTTTCATACCAATCGATAAATAAAAGTGTAAGTGGTTTTTTATCTTTAAACGTAAGAAAGGTATTTCCCACTTTTAAAATTGCATCTAATCCTTTTATTGTTGTCATACTTTATTTCCTCCTTAATATATATACCGTCTCTAAATTGTTATATATCGATATAAAGGTTTATTTAAATTAACTTTGTTTATTCTGTTTATATAAATAAATAAAACTTAAGTTTTAAAATGCAGACTGTAAGTTATGAATCTAACCAATACTTAATAGTAATAATTGAATAGCTAAGCTTAATAATTTTCCAGTAAAGTTCATGTAATGAAGTGTTATATATAAAAGAAGGCTGAAATCTAATAAGAAACAGATAAAACGCCTTTGAAAATTATTGTCGATGTTGTATACTAGTTGTATATACTAGACTAATTAATAGTTATCGTAATAACTAATTAAAAAGTTGCGGAATTTATAATAAAAATAAAAGTCACTTTTGTTTACAAAATGTTCTTAATTGTTTTACAATATTTTTGGGTGATTGTTGTTTGAGATAGTAGGGAACTAAGTATATTAACAACAATAAATGCTACGCAATTTCTTTAATGCTCTTGTTGAGTGCGATTTATTAATTTTAAGTTCGTTTGCGATTTCGGCTAAATTCATACAGACTCCTAAGCCGTCATATAGCATGTATTCGATAACATGTTGTTCAGTCGGAGTAAATTTATTTCTATGTATTTCATAATCTGCTTTAACAATTGAGAATTCATATCCTTGTTCGTAAGACTCTTGGCAAAATGTAGGGCAATTGTTGTCACTAGAATCGTCTTCAATAAATCCATCACAATAAAATACAGAAGTCGAATTTTGTTCTACCATTCTATTTGTATAACGATAGTAATCAACCACGGTTCTTTTAATAATTGTTTGACAGAATGAAGGTAGCTTTTCAGATGGAACTGTTGTTTGTTGAAGAGATTTCATTATGCGCAAGATACAATCTTGTTTCACATCTTCTTTGTCTTGATTTCTCACTTTAAATAATTCGAAATTAAAAATTTTAGCTATAGATTCAGAGTTTAGTATTTCCATTATTAAATCTTGAAAGTTTATAGTTGCTGTGTTCATTATATAAATCCCCTTTATTTGAATGAATTAAAATTTACTGCTTAGTAAACTAATTGAATTTGTATTTAATTTATCTAGTAATCCCATTTTAAGTAAGTCATTGGAGTCGATTTTTGAATCTTCAGTGAATTGGGGTGGATAGAGCGTATGATTGACCGTGAATCCTTCCTGTATTAATTGTTTTGTTGCTTTTTGTGTTGCATCTTTTCCAGCTTTGTCATTGTCAAAAAATAGATCAACAATCACTATACCTGCTAGATGTAATTCGCGTATTTGGTTTTTAAATAATAATTTCCCATTAATTGCAACAGCAGGAATACCTACTTGATAGTTACTCATTACATCTATAGGAGATTCTACGATACGAACTCTTTTAATCCGATTGGGTGATGTTCGTAGTTGGTTAATTAAATGAAGTCCAAATAAAATATCTTTTTTGTTTGGTAATCCTTCGTTGATAAATTTTGAACCCTTATAATGGCTTCCAATTTTTCGTTTTTGTAAAAAGCGAAGATCCCCGTTTCGAGTACGCTGCGGAAATACTATACATTTATTTCTGACATCTATTTTTATTTCGTAAGTATCTAAAGTCTCCATGTTTATTCCACGCTGATTAATTAAATAGGACATTGCTACATTGTAAATCCCTTGATTTTTAAATTTTTCCTCATCCAATTTTTTGAGTGTTTCTTCGGATAACGTATTTGCTTTTATACATTTTTTTCTTGTAGCTAAGAGTTTTGAAATGTCTAAAGGTTTACGATTGTTTTCAAAATAGTAATTCGATAATAGGGCTTTTAATCCGTTGCCTTGCTCTAAAACAAAAGCGGTTTCAATTACACAATCTATGGTTCCTAAGTATCCACAACAGAAACAGTGTGTGTGATAGGGAGGGGTTTTAGAAATCCCAAATGATGGTCTTGTTTCTGTATGGTTCGGACAGCAACACATTATATAATTGCCGTTATCATTTTTCCTTGAAAATGCTGCATGGTTACTTTGGTATCTAAGGGAATACTGATACTTAAAACGCAAATCATCTATTAGACTTGGTATATCCAGTGATGTATTTTCGAGCATTTCTATATTTCTTGCTTTTTGCATGTATTTTCATCTCCATTATTAATACTAGAAGAACTGTTTTTCGTACTGATTGTTAATGGTACTAATCAGTCCTGTATCAAAGTTATATCGCACAATGAAACTTTGACCACTAGCATTGCCACGATTTTTTATGACCTGTACTTTAAAGGTTGTTTCATTTATTTTGATAATAGATATACCTTTGCTAGCATCTTGGAAAATTGCATAAGTTTCCCCGATATCCTCACCAGTCATCGTGCTATCAGTTAGACTTTTTTTAATTCTTTTAGCGGACTCTCTGTTAGCCTGTGCTACTACATAACCTGGAATTCCTGTTCCTAAAATCATTTCACGTACTGCTGCTGATATATCAAATAATCTTTGTCTTAAATCTCCAAAATTATTATTGGAGTTATTTAAACGTACTTTTGATAATTGATCTAAAACGAAGCGAGTATGTCCTTCAGACTCAAGGATGCGCTGTATTTCAGTAACTGAATAGGGGCGACCACCATTTTTTTGAATATCATAGATGACCATATCTTTTTGCTTTTTCCTTAGTTGATCTAAAAAGAATATGTAACGGTCTTTTTGTTCAGCGGACATAGTACCACGTTGTATGCCTAAATTTGATACACCAGCCAGGACATGATCCCAATTTCGTGCAATTTCTTCAGCACGTTGTTCTAAAGCAAAGTATGCAGGGAAATCCCACTCGATATTACTATTCCAAGCGGACATTAACATAAATGAAGAAATTAATGTTTTACCCATGTTAGATGGCGCGAAAACAAGAAAATAATCAGTTTCTTGTCCATCACTTACTAATCCATTAGTTGCTAAATCTAATGTTTTAAAACCTGTAGTCGCTCCTAAAATTTCATTTTCATCTCTACCATGAATTGATATGTATTTACTCTTACGTGTATCCGCCATTCCAGTATATGAGTATCCTTTGTTGTCAATATTCGCAAGTTTTAACATATTCGTGGCATTTAATTTAATATCTAAAATAGCTTCAACAGTTTTTTTTTCAGCGACAAGGTTTGCTGCTTTTTGAAGAAAGGGCTTGAATTTTCTATGTAACCAATCTTCTTTAAGGGCATCTACTACAAATTCTGTTTTTTCTAATTCGACCATTTCAAATTCTTCAAACATATTCATTACGGTTTCTATTGTTGGAAGTTGTTTTTGTAATTTCTTAAAATTTTTAATGTAATTAAAAATATCTTTATGTATAGGAAAATGTTCTTCATCAAGGCCATTTTGATCAATTGAAGACCAATCTTTATTTTCTAATATATGGTTTAATAGTTGTAATTCTTCAATGGATGGCATAATATAGACTCCTTTTCATCTAATCTCGACATAATAATCGATGTGATAATGGAAATAGTTGCGATTTTTTTAATAACAAAATACGGAACCTATGTTCGTTTTTAAGATGAAAAAATAGAACCTACGTTCCTTTGTGGTTTAAAATAAAACGTATGTTCTATTTTTATCAAAAAATAAAAGAACCTATGTTCGTTTTTGAGGCGTAAAAGAATAGAAGATTAAATCAGAACTCTAATGGAATAAAGCATCTTACTATCCAAAACAGATATTGATGCTTTATTTTGTTCTAATTAACTTCTTTTATTTTACAGATATTTATATATAAGGATTTAATACATTCCTTCTCAATTCATAAGCTGAAAATTTAATCATGTAAATTAGTATACTATGGAAATATATTAATTGTAATACTATTTTTACATATTTATCATATTATTGTTAAATGGATTGTAGAAAGAGCTCGTTGCATGACGAGACCTCTATATAATGGGCTTCAAAATATAACTTTTTTCTTGTCTTCTATCACGACCTCCTAATTGATATACAACAGTATTAAATAACATACGAGATGTAATAATATCTCCAAGACAATTCTCTTGTTCTAATTGTTGGAGTGTAAGATTAGAAGTGAAAAATGTTGATTTTTTATTTTCCTTACGAAAATCAATCACATCATAAGTAAAATCTCTAATATAATTTGTAAATCTTCCATTTCCTATATCATCAAGTATTAGTAAGGGAACCGTCTTCATGAGTTTTACTTGTTGTAAAACTTTTTGTGTGAAATCTTCATCATTTAATTGATAAATTTGGCGTAGATCATTTGCCCATGAACCATACTTAATATAGAGTACAAGCGGAGACTCGAAATTAAATAAAGAAGGATTCATTACTGATTTAAATATATATTCCATTGCAAAGGCTATAGCAGTATATGATTTACCAGTTCCTTTTTGTGGATGTATAAAAGCAAGATTATTTCCATTCTTAACAATTTCCTTAATTGAATTAAAAGTATCTATAATGTAATCTTTGTACATTTTGTTGTCCGTGTCTATTATGAAATTTCTTTTATTTGCATTTTGATATTCTAAAGGAATTTGAGAAAGCTTTATAGCCTGATTAAGTAAGATATAACCGCCACACTCAGGATTTATCGTATAATCCTGTGGCAGGGGAGTAGTACCATTTCTACGTTGGCACCAATCCCTAACGACACATTGTGCACAAGTAACATAAGGTTCATTCAATATTCACACCACCCATTATGTTTATAAATTCTTTATATGATTTTGTAATTTCAAAACTGTTATATAATAGATTGATTTTTAAATATAAAATTACTAGTTAATATTTCAATATCTAATTCTTTTTTCTCTAAAACATGAAGGAATAAAGCATTTAAGTGGTTTATTGTATTTTGCTGAATCTCCATATGATGTAATGAATATTTATTTTGATTGAGAAAAGATAATATTGAATTTTTACATTTCATAATATCCTTCCAACCATATTTTTTTGCAAGTGTATCTATTACTTCCCACATCATTTCTGATACTTTTAGGAGTGGAATTTTATCACATTCTATTATGTAGTATCGATTACTTTTTCCGCGACCTGGGACCTCTTTTTTTATAAATCCTTTTTCAACTAATTCATTAATATAACGAATAATTGTATTTATTGAGCAGGAACAAGATATAGATAATCTATAAATACTTGGGAATGCGAATTCTCCTTTTTTATAAATGTAATTCAAAATGTTTGAGTAAACCAATTTTGCGTGAGTACTTAGGCCAATACAGTGAGCTACCATGCTAGGAGTGCTTATATGCCCTTTGTTGTATGAGCTATTGTATATAAATTCTCTTTCTTTTGAATTTGGCATCGTTTTATACAATTAAAACACCTCTTTCTATTATAAGTATCGTTTTATATGCTGAAAAAGTTGAGGGGGAATTTTAAGGAAATAAAAAATAATTCTACATTCAGATAAAAAATAATTCAATTTACCTATAATACTATTAAATAAAATCCAATAAACATGCAGTTTTTTAATAATGGAAAGCTTTAATTGTTTATATTCTTGCGTAGTTTGGGTTTGATTATAAATAGCGATTATAAAGCGGGTATTACAACTTGAATAGTTTAGAGGTGATGATATGAAGAGTAATTGGAAATCTCATCCGATTTGTGGATTAGGAGATCAAATTGGAAAAGCTATTATGCTTACATGTAAAGAAAATGCATATATTGGTGGTTTAAAAGACATCACTGAAAAATCCATTATGATTGAAGTTGGTGAGGGGATGGTTATTGCTGTGGACCGCACTGTATTAAATGATGAATCAATAGAACTACATGTTGTGGGAGGATAAAAGATTGTCTGATTTTGTTATAAGTGAAAATACGCGTAATAGTATTAGTACTATTAATGCTCCTAGACCAAAATTAGATCCCCGAGATCCTAATATTGGGAAAATAGCACTGGTTAAAGAAGGGGCATATAAGGGGCTAAAAGGTATAATATATCCACCTACTAAGGAATTGAAATATGATGGAGAGTTTGTAAAAGGATTTACAGGGCATTATGAAGTAGAAAAACTCTATCATGTAATGTTCTTTTTTGAAGATGGTACATTTTTTTGTGCAATGGAGACAGATTTAATGGATTTAGAGGTAGAAGGGGGTATATTCATTATTGATGACGGAGATGGAACTGTTGCAAAACCCTATGGATGTGGAGAAAGATTATACACGTCGGTTCCCGAAATTTATCATGAATTACCTTTAAATAAATCAGGTTATATCATTATTAATACTTATCAAGCCAGGCCGGTAGATTCTTTTTTTAAAGTGTTTTGGATTAACGACCTTACTACACCAATTGGACAAACTCATACACACGCGTATGGACAAGGTTTTAATACATCAAATGATATAATATTTTATTATGATCCCAAGTTTAACCCGAATAAAATAGTCGTTAAAAATGATTATATAGGACATTGGTATCATAAAGTAAATTGTCTTACAGAACTTGATGGCTCATACTTTAAGCCATATACCTGTGGAACTAACATTGTTCTTAATAGTCCCATAGACATGAAGAAGTGTTTTTTTCAACTAATTGAACGTACAGGGGAAGTTGAAGTTGTATATAAATACTTGGGAGACCCTAAAAGTGAGGCTTCATTAGAAGTGTTTTGGCAGAATGAAGTGATAGGGAAAGTAAACACTAAGCAAAAAAAATTTGAGGAGAAAAGCATTATTTTCAGTGTAGATGAATTAAAAATGTTTGATCCGCAGGTAAGGATTACAGTACATGGACACTGGGAAGTGAAAGTAAAATGCCCGGTAAATAAGGGGATATCAAAGTTAAGAGAAAAGAATTTTTGAGTACTAGTGGTATGGCTTAGGAAGAGATAATGACAGAAAATTCCAGATTAATTAAAACATGCAGAATTCTACTATAATATGGCTATGTTTTACGGTCACAATCAACAATATGTAGTAGCTCTACAATAAGTAGGTAAGGCCAAAGGTATCTTTTGTAAGCGTAACGATTATGAATTAGCTGAAGAGCGTTTAGTTTCTGCTTTGGATATATTTAAGAAAAATGAAGAGAATCATGCTTGCCTTATCGGTTGTCATAATTTAAGATTCTTATACAACAGTTAGAATTTATCAGAATTAGCAATTCGTCATATATCTGAAGTAATTGCCGAGTCCCTTAACAATTATAGAGTATTTTAATTTTGGCTTGCGAATTTGCAAAATTGGGGAGGGAAGACAAAGTATTGAATGTATTTGAAACAGGATTGGAAATTAGTAATGATTTAAAAATATAGAATATGACCATCATTTCCAAATCTTAAAAGCATACATCTAAATATTCCTGAAGAAGAGCTAGAAAAACTCATAATATCTAGGAATGAATATTACACCAAGGAAACTTTATATGAATACTTCCAAAAATATAATGGGAAATTAGCCATCAAATATTATGATGAAGATAATCATATGAAGGCATCTAGGTGCTTTTATAGTAAAGGGGCTATTGAGTTAGCTAGTAACATTAATACTAAACTATGGTATGGGTTCGTTAAAAGTTGAACTGACCCCAGAAAGTTTGACAAGTCGTTTCATTAGGCAGCTTTTAGGGCATGAGTTCGATATTGTACCGGGCTCATGCCTTTTAATTTTGCCTTAATTCGTTTGTGATTATAATAATCGATATATTTTTCAAATTCTTGTTTAAAGTGTTCTATGCTTTCAAAATCTTTTAGATAAAGAAATTCAGATTTTATAATACCAAAGAAACTTTAAATAATCGCATTATCGTAACATCTTTGATACAAGTAAATAGGTTGGTCTTGAATCAATTGTATAAGCGATTATCTCTCAATTAAATAGATCTAACATCGGTGATAAGTAGAGCTTCTCGCCGCATAATTTTAATTCTGTTATGTCTGTAACTCATTTTTCGTTTGGCTTTTCAGCCTTAAAGTTACGGTCTAAAATATTTGGCGTAATCTTACCTACTTTCCCTTTATAAGAGCGATATTTTTTCATACGAACTAGGCTCTTTAAACCTAACTCTTTCACAATTCGTTGAACTTTTTTATGGTTGATTTTGTGTCTTTGGTTCATTAACTCATCGCGAATACGGCGATATCCATAACGACCTTGGTGTTCATCGTAAATGTTTTGAATTAAGACCTTTAGCTCTTTATCTGGATGATTAGAATTCTGTATCCAGTAATAATACGTACTTCGTGGGAGTTCTGCTAATTTTAAAAGTGCCTTTACCGGAAATGCTTTCCTTAGTTCATAGATTATTTGCGCCTTATCTTGTTTGGTGATTTCTCCTTGTTTTGAACTAAGGAATTCAACTTTTTTAAATAAGCATTCTCCATACGCAAACGCTCCAATTCAGCTTGTAATGCTTCTACTGACTCTTCTGTTTGTGTTTGTTTCTTAATTGATTTTTGATTGTCCTTAGTCATAGATTGACGCCCCTTTTTCTTAGATTTAAGGGCGTCTACTCCTTTTTGACATAGCTGAATACGCCATTTTCTAATAAGTCCAGATGAAGAAATATTAAAAATAACTGCTGTTTCGTTTGGAGACGTCCCATTTTCGAACATATAATTTAGTACGCTTAGTTTATACTGTACAAAATACGTTGTATAGTCTTTTTCAAATGCTCGGATTCCATGATATTCAAATTGTTTTATACATATTCGAACCACTTCGTGATTCGTTCTCAATGATTTCGCAATATCTTTTATACTCTCACTTCCATCTTGATAATGTATTGCTGCATTCATTTTGTTTTCTGAAGTAAATTTAGTCATAAAAAAACTACACCTCCAATTGTTAGACACAGTCTAACAATTGGAGGTGTAGTTCATAAGAAGTAACCTGTTTTTATTTATACATTAAAAAATCGGCGGAGTAACAGAAAATAAAACTATCGCGTTTTTTTCAAAATGATTCACCCATTTATGCTTTAAATAAGCAGGTATCTTTACACTGTCGCCAGTTTCTAATATGTATTCTTCCTCATTTAAATATAATGTGATTTTCCCATCTAATACAAATGCCAATTCTTCACCCTTATGTTCTAATACATTTTCTGATGAAGCTGTATTAGGTGGGATGGTCATAATTGCTGTTGCTAAATTTCCAGTGAAATCAGGTGAAAGCATTTCATATGATAAATTATCAATAATCATTTTCTTTCGTTTATGGGAACGTACAATTAAATCGTCTGTATTTGTATCTTCAAGTAAAAAGCTAAATGTTGGCACATCAAGAGCTTTAGCAAGCACTTTTAATGTTTGGATAGAAGGGTTAGCGGACCCGCGCTCAATTTGACTTAACATTGATGGTGTAATATCGGCCATCTTTGCTAGTTCTTTACTAGTTAAACCTTTTTCTTTTCTTTGTTTTTCAATTTTTTTACCAATATCTATATTTTCCATAATGAAAATCTCCTTAATAATTATTAAATTATATTTAAATAAATTAAATTAAAATTAACTTAATTGGATTATTTGTGTTAAACTATATTAAAATTAATTTAATTATAATTTATTGTATGGTGAGCTACAAGGATATAAGGAGGAAACAAAATGAAAGAAATAGGGGTATTACAAGCAGAATATCCATTAGTGAATAAGCTTATTGCAACAGAAGAAGTGTTTTGGATAAACCCAAACATAGAAAAGTATGAAACAGCAATAAAAGATTCACCACTTAATGAAGAGAATGTAAAAGATGCGGAAGAGAGATTAAAGCGTTTTGCACCATATATTGCGAAAGTTTTTCCTGAAACGAAAGGGACGAACGGCATAATCGAATCACCTTTAGTGAAAATACCTTCTATGAAAGAAGCTTTAGAGAGAAAATATGAGCAACCTATTTTAGGAGAATTATTATTAAAATGTGATAGTCATCTTCCAATATCAGGATCAATTAAAGCTAGGGGCGGCATTTATGAAGTGTTGAAACATGCTGAGCAACTAGCATTGCAGCACGGAATGGTAACAGAAGAAGATAATTATTCCGTTTTAGATAGTGATACATGTAGAAAGTTTTTCTCGAAATATTCAATTGCAGTAGGTTCTACAGGGAATTTAGGACTTAGCATAGGGATTATGAGTGCGAATCTAGGTTTTAATGTAACTGTTCATATGTCAGCAGACGCAAAAAAATGGAAGAAAGATTTATTAAGAAGTAAAGGTGTAAACGTTATTGAATATGAAGATGATTATAGCAAAGCAGTAGAAGAAGGAAGAAGACAAGCGGATGCGGATCCTAGCTGTTATTTTGTAGACGATGAAAACTCGCATGATTTATTTTTAGGATACGCAGTAGCAGCATCAAGATTACAAAAGCAATTAGAAGAGTTAGAGGTTGTAGTAGATGAAAATCATCCTTTATTTGTTTATCTTCCGTGCGGAGTAGGAGGAGGCCCTGGCGGAGTAGCATTCGGTTTAAAGTTATTGTATAAAGACAATGTTCATTGTTTCTTTGCAGAGCCAACACATTCTCCTTGTATGTTACTCGGCTTAATGACAGGCCTTCATGACAAAATTGCTGTTCAAGATATCGGAATTGATAATGTAACAGATGCAGATGGACTTGCGGTAGGAAGGCCATCTGGATTTGTCGGCAAAACGATGGAACCATTTTTGAGTGGGAATTACACAGTAAGCGATGAAGCGTTATATAGATTGTTAAAAGAACTAGCTGATACGGAGAATATTTATTTAGAGCCTTCTGCACTAGCAGGTATGATAGGGCCAGTGAAAGTATGTAAAGAAGATGAGTATTTACAAAAGCAACAGTTAACAGAGAAGGTGAAAAAAGGTACTCATATTGTGTGGGGAACGGGTGGAAGTATGGTTCCAAAAGATATAATGAATGAATACTATAGGAAAGGTTTGGAATTAACGGTATAAGAAAAATGAGGCTAGTTGTAGCCTCATTTTTTCGTGTACATAAAAATCTTTGTTATTTTCACAATAGTTCTTTATAGTATATATAAAGGATAACTAATATTGAATAAATACAACAAAAAAGCTTTATTTTACATAATAAGAGGATGTGTATACGATGTCATTACAGACTAAATATATAGCGGGTATTTCGCTTGGGGTTATGGGTGTCGGCTTTGCGGCTTCTATCCCTTTTCAAGGAACGGTAGCAGGAGAGATTATACAAGGGGGATTTGAAGCTGGATTGGTTGGTGGACTTGCGGATTGGTTTGCGGTTACTGCTTTATTCCGTCATCCGATGGGAATACCAATTCCGCATACAGCTTTGTTACCTAAAAACCGTAAACGGGTAACGAAAGGGCTCATTCATACGTTAGAAAATGAATGGCTGACGAAAGAAAGTATTACGAATAAAGTAAAAGAGATGCAGTTAGCACAAATGGTACTGCAAATTGCTGAGAGAGAAATGCAGTCTGATGCTGTGAAAAAGGGGATTGTAACGATTGCAGAGAAAGCAATTGTTACAATAGATACAGAAAAGTTAGCTGTTATTATTGAAAAAGAATTAAAAACATATTTGCATACAATTAATACAAGTAACATTTTACAAGTGCTTGTTGATCAATTAGTTGTGCAAGAATATGATGAAAAGACACTTGATTACATATTAGTGAAGGTAAAAGATTGGACAGCGCAAGATGAAGCTCGTTACCAGCTCGGTAGCTTAGGTATGAAGGCGATGGAAAATATAAAAGTAGATGGATTCTTGCAGTTTACTTTGAAATCATTTATGAATATTGTAGATGAAGATAAAATTGGCGGCATTTTGCAGAAGTTTATCATTAGTAATATTAACAGCTTACAAGAGGCTGATAATAGCACAAGACAACTTATATTAGCGAAGATTCGTCAAGAAATTATCAATGTAAAAGAAAATGAAGCCTTATTAAAGGAATTAGAAAATTGGAAAGAAAAGTGGATTGCGAATTGGAATGCTACTGACAAAATAAAAGAGATGCTAGAGCAAGTGCAACAAAGAGCAGTTACTTTTGTAAATAATGAAGAATTTGCTGATGAATATGTTATTCCATTTTTACAAAAACAAATGAATAAAATAAAAGAAGACGAAATGACTGTTCAAAAAATAGAAGATTGGTTACAAAAACAAGTTGTGAATCTTGTTGAGAAGAACCATTCGAAAATCGGTAAGCTTGTACAAGAAAACCTGGATAAGTTAGATGATAAAACATTAATCGAAATGATTGAAAATAATGTCGGTAAAGATTTGCAGTGGATCCGTGTGAACGGTGCTGTGTGTGGATTTATGATTGGATTAATATTAGAAGGAATTAAAGCGATTATATAAGAAAAACCTTCCACAATTGTGGAAGGTTTTTCTTATTTTTCGATAACGCTCATATTCAAATTATAAGCTTTCTCAATATTTAACTTGTACGTCCCATTTCCAGTTTTAATCGAATTTTTATACCAATGTTCTTGCTCGTTTAATTCTGGATGTTCTTCTGAAGAATTATTTTCTTTTTTCGTTAAATCTTCTACTTGCTCCCAAGGTGTGTTTCCGTGTGTTTCTTTTTGATTTGTTATTGCTGTTAAAGAAACATCACTTTCTTTAGCTAAATGAACAGATACACTTGAGTTGTTTTGTACAAACCAATTATTTTGTAATTGGCCAGGATAAAGAGATAGCTCGTTATTTGAAGCGCGAATTTCCACATTTTTATTTTGCGGAAGAACAAGCGTTGGTTTCACCTGTGGTGCTGAATTAAATAACGTATGCTGAACAGGTAATGATTTTAAAGTGATATACATCGTTTCTCCAGCCGTTTGAACTGAAAGGAAATCATCTTGTTTTAAATTGAGTTTTTCATTTGCTTTCGTCGTCATTTCATAAGTTCCCAAAAGGTGAATTTGATTTGTATTATTTCCCTCTATAGTTAGAGGCTGATGACCTGCATCTACTACGATTTTTTTGATAGATTCAGGTATATCAAATTGTCCGTCTGGAATATTACTCGTTTGCCTCGTTGTGTTAATAGAGTGACGAACTTCTTCTAGTAATCCAGTTGATAATAAACAGTAAAAAGCAATTCCGACGCTTCCTAAAACACCGATAAAGAAAATACTAAAAATATCATATTTAATAAATGATTGTTCCTTCTTAGAAAATAGAAGGTATAGTAAAACTTCAGCTCCAAGTATGATAAGTAAAACTGGCCACCATGCAGTTAGTGCATCTAATACTTGAATTCCTTTTACGACTGAAAATAGTAAAAAGCATCCTAACGATATAATAGAAAGCCCCATTGAGAATGTTCCAACACGCCAAGTCCTCATTCGCTTGTCCCACCTTTGTTTTCTTTATTTCCAAGTAACAATTTAAAGCCGCCGCCAATTAAAAGGAGCGCAACGATAGATGTCTGGAAATAGCGATAATATAGTTCACTAAGATGAATATTAAATATAGTTACAAAATAATCATTCAAAATAGGAAGGACTGTTTGATTTAATAAATAATAACCACCGAGTGTAATTAATCCGATACCGATCCATCTTTGATGATTTATAAAATAATCGATAATGGGTTCGTCTTGTACTCGTTCTTTTCCGTATTTTGCTGTTTGCTGTAACGCATCAAAAAAGCTATAGAACCAAATGATTGGTACTAAAAATAAAAACGCAGAAAGTCTTAATAAGTCGAGTAAATAAATAGATAGTAAGAAGGCTGCCATAAGCTGAAGGCCACGGCGTTGTAAGCCTAAATACATATGACCTGCTCCAGGGAACATCGCTAAAATAGAAGCAAATGTTTTACTTTTCTTTCCCTGCTCTCGATGTTCTTCAAAATCTTCGAAAATAGTACGGTCAATTAATTGCTCGCCACGTTCTTTTTTCTGTAGTTGCTGAACAACGTCAAAGAAATTATAAATCCATAAAACAGGTAACGTAATAAGGAAGATAAGAAAACTTTCTTGCGATGTCAAAAGTGCAACGAAAATGATCATACTGCCGATTCCTGTGCAAGCTACTAAAAATGTAAGTCCGCGTTGCATAAGTCCTAATTGGAAATGGCCAAGTCCAGGGATGATGGATAGGAGAATGATATAAAATCGTTCGCTCTCTTTAGAGGAATTTATCAATTCTCCAGCTTCTTGTTTTTTCGTTTGTTTTATAATGGTGATAACTAAATCTAGTAAGTTAATTACCCATAGAACAGCTAGTAAAAATAGAGAAAGAAAAGCAATATCACGTTCTCTTACTACTATGGTACAAAATACTGCAAAGGAGAATAGAAATAAAGATCCTCCGCTATATAAAATAAACCGTCCTAGCTTTTTTAAGTATAAATGTCCAAGCCCAGGAATTAGCCCTAATACAAGTGCTAAAAAGGGGTTTTTATTCATGCTTTAAACCTCCGTCCTTTTTTGATGTATCTACCGATTTGTTTACAATTTGTTGTGAGATAGAAGACTCGTTATGTTTTGAAGATTTCTCGAAATTTGATGTCGCTGTAAAAATATATTGGAATAAACCACTTACCATAAAAATAATTGTAGCCGCAGTCGCAATTATGTAGTGAATGATCGTGCGCTTTAGTGAGTTTGTTTTTATATTTTCATTAGGTTGTAGCGTTTCAAAATTAATTTGCGTCATAACTTCGTTCGTAAATGAATCATCATTTATCATTGGAAGGTTTTCATGTTGTTCATCAATACTTTCCATATAAAGTGCTAAACAATGATCACATTCATAAAGATGTTCTTCCATAGATTCACGTTCATTGCTTTCTATAAAATCTAATGTATAATTGCGCCAATCTTCTTTTGAATAATGCATCATAGAAACTCTTCCTCCTTCCAATGTTTTTTAATCCATTTTCGTGCCCGATACAGTTTCATTTCGACTGTTTTCACTTCGATGTTTTCCTGTAAAGCAATTTCTTGATAACTTTTTTCTTCTAAGTAATGTGCGAGAACAACGTCACGATAATTTTCGGGAAGTTCTCTCAGTTTTTGAGCAATGAGTAATTTCTGCTCTTTCGTCAATAATAAAGCCTCAATATTATGAGAGGACTGTATATTTTCCTCAGCTTGTTTACATAAGGAGAGTTCTTCACTTTCTCTAGCTTTCTTCCTCTTATAATCAATAGCGTGATTGGTGGCAATACGTGCCATCCACGTTTTTAATCCGCGAAATTGATAATTAGGGAGAGAGGCGTGAATTTTTACGAATACTTCTTGTGTAACATCTTTCGCATCTTCTTCATGTCTTAAAATAGAAAAGATAACTTGGAAAATATAATGACGATATGTTTGCACAAGGATACGAAAAGCATGTTCGCTTCCTTGTTGTGCTTTTTCAATTAATTGTTTTTCCTCAATGGGTCTCTCCCTCCTTTTTGACGCATTCTATTATATAGACGTAAAGAATGATAAGTCACCCTACACATTTTGTAAAAAAAGAATAATATATTTTTTGCAGGAGAGCTAGATGAAAAAAGGTGTGAAAAAATGGTAAAGAGAAGTATATAATGAGCAAGTAGGAAATGTTACACGGAGAAAGGATGTGAATGTTAGTAGGGGAAGGTCCATACTAACAAACATGAAAATTAAAATATTAATAGCAGATGATAACTCTTTTATTAGAGAGGGCATGAAAATTATTTTAAATACATACGAAGAGTTTGAAGTAGTAGATACAGTAAATGATGGGAAAGAAGCAGTGGAGTATTGCAAAAAGAACGACGTTGATATCGCTCTATTAGACGTTCGCATGCCAAATATGAACGGGGTAGAGGCGACGAAATTCATTTGTGAAGAGACGAAAACAAAACCGCTTATTTTAACGACGTTTGATGATGATGAATATATTTTGGATGCAGTGAAGAACGGAGCGAAAGGTTATTTATTAAAAAATAACGATCCGGAGCGGATTCGTGATGCGATAAAAGGAGTATATAACGGTCAAACTGTTATGCAAGATGTTGTCCTCGATAAAATTAAGTCTAATTTAATGGAAAGTAAAGAGGAAGAATGTAAAATTGATAAGAGTCTTTTCACAGAAAGGGAGCTTAGTATTATCGCATTAATTGCAAAAGGCTTCTCAAATAAAGAAATTTCGAAACAGCTTTTTATATCTGAAGGAACAATTGCAAATTATATTACGTCAGTTTTAGGGAAAACTGGACTTGAACATCGCACACAAATCGCGATTTATTACTTAACAGGGAAAGTAGATTAATGATATGGAATTTTGGTTAACTGTAAGTAAATTAATTGTTTTTTTATATATTGTGTTTAGTTATATTTACGCAAATGTAGCAAATTTACCGTGGGTTATATTTACTTTACTTATTTACATCTCTATAAACGTAATGATTTCTATATTTAAAAAAGATACGTATAAAAAAATATTAATTTGTATGTCAATTGGCGTAGTTATGTTATTTACATGGAGGGTTCATCCATTTTTTATTTTGTTTTTACCTTTGAATTTATACGAAATTACATTCTATTACATAGAAAAGAATTGGCCACGCTTTGTCATTATGATGCTCCCAATTACAATTGCAGATGAAAGTATTCGAATGACTTATGGATTAATTGTTGCATTTTCTTTTCTCGTTTTAACTATTGCAGATCGATATATATCGCGTGTAGTAAAGCTTGAATCGCAAAATGATAAGATGCGAAAAGATATGCAACGACTTACGAAAAGCTTACATGAAAATAAAGAGTACATAAGACAATCAGAATACACGTTTAAGTTAGAAGAAAGAAATCGGTTATCACAAGAAATTCATGATAAAATTGGCCATTCGATGACGGGTGCATTAATTCAAATGGAAGCAGCAAAAAGGTTAATGGAAATAGATAAAGAAAAATCAGCGGAGTTATTACAAAATGCAATTCACATTTCAAAAGATGGAATTGAAAGTATTCGCATTACATTAAAAAATATGAAGCCACCAACTGAGCAAATTGGTATTCATCGTATGAAATTATTCATAGAGGAATTTGCCGGTAAGAATGATGTGAATATTCCTTTTGTATACAAGGGGAACTTAGATATGATTTCTCCCATTCAGTGGAAAATTATCGGTGAGAATGTTACAGAAGCACTAACAAATGCAATGAAATATGCTGATGCGACAGTTATTTCTATAGATATTCATGTGCTTAACAAGATGGTTAAGGTGCAAGTGAAGGATAACGGGAAAGGCGCAGCTCTTGTTAAGAAAGGTCTCGGTATTATGGGGATGGAGGAGCGAACAGCATCAGTAAACGGCAAAATTATTGTAGATGGAACAAGTGGTTTTTCAGTGACAATGTTGTTTCCGATATAAGAGAATGGGACGAAGATGAATCATCTCATATGAAAAAAGTGAATATTCTCATGTGAAAAGAATGAACTTCTGCACTGAGCAGGTTCATTCTTTTTGTTTATAATAACAGCAGAGAAACCGAAATAGGGGTGAAATGATGAATACATTAGAAATTAAAAATTTAACGAAAAAATTTGGTGATTTCATCGCAGTTGATAATATGTCTTTATCTATTAAAGAAGGAGAAATATTTGGCTTTTTAGGATCGAATGGTGCTGGTAAGAGTACGACAATTAATATGATTGCTGGTTTGTTAAGAAGTAATGAAGGCGAAATTAGCATACTAGGAAAAAATATAAAGAAACATAATCGATTTGCAAAGATGAATATTGGTATTGTTCCGCAAGATATTGCGATTTATGAAGAGTTAACTGCTTATGAAAATGTGAAGTTCTTTGCTGGATTGTACGGATTAAGAGGGGCCGAACTAAGAGTGAGAGTAGAGGAAGCACTTCAATTTGTAGGACTTAGTGATAAACAGAAAAGCTATCCGAAAAACTTTTCTGGCGGGATGAAGCGAAGATTGAATATCGCTTGTGCAATTGCACATAGACCGAAGTTAATTATTATGGATGAACCGACAGTTGGAATTGATCCGCAGTCAAGAAACTATATTCTTCAGTCTGTCCGGAAGTTAAATGAAATGGGAAGCACTATTATTTACACGAGCCACTACATGGAAGAAGTAGAAGAGATTTGTACGAAAATCGCAATTGTCGACCACGGTAAAGTGATTGCAGAAGGTACGAAAGAACAACTAAAAGCGATTATTACAGATACGAAAGATATTTGGATTGAAGTGAAGTCAGTAGAAAATTTAGATGTAGAAAAGTTAAAAGAGATCAACGGTGTGAAAGCAGTTCAAATTGAAGAAAACGTAATTAAAGTGAATTCTGATGCGGGATTAAATAATTTAAATAAAATCATTCAACACTGTATCAATCATGATATTGAAATTCGTTCATTAGAGGAGCAGGCTCCCAACTTAGAAACAGTATTTCTTACATTGACGGGAAGAAACTTACGAGATAAATAAAAAGTAAATGAAGAAAAGGTAAAGGGAGGTTCATCAATTGAACATCTTCAATATTGCAATTATGCATATTAAAAGAGATTTCAGAGACGTAAGGACTTTAGTTTTTATGTTAGCATTTCCGATTGTGCTTATGCTTGTGTTAGGAACAGCGTTAACCAACGCATTTAATAGTGATAGTCATTCGATTAAAGATATACAAGTGCTATATAAAGATGAAGCGAGTAGCACGTTTTCTCAATCATTTGAAGCATTTACGAAAGAAGTGTATAAATCAGGTATTCATTTTAAAAAAGCTTCCGGCAGTATAGATGGGAAAGAAGAAGTGAAGCAAAATAAATATGCCGCTTATGTAGAGTTAAATAAAGATGGTGCAAAATTTTATGGAAGTGACAAAAGTAGTATTGAGGGAAGTATTGTGGAAGGAATGCTTACAACATTTGTTGATAAGTACAATGTAGCGGTCGAAGTTGCAAAAGTAGATCCTACTAAGGTTAGTACGGTTATTTCAAACGGAAATCATAATGATTATATAAAAGAAACATCTTTACAAGCTGCGAAAAAACCAGGTTCTATGGATTACTATGCGGTTGTAATGACAACGATGATTGCACTATATGCTGCGATGGGAGCGAGTTCTTTAATTCGAGGAGAACGAATACGTAAAACAGGAGATCGTCTCATTGCTGCACCTATAAGTAAAGCTGAAATATTCATTGGAAAAGTACTTGGTAGCCTAGTAGCAAATGCCCTGTGCATATTACTCGTCATGTTATTTAGTAAATTTGTTTTTCAAGCGAATTGGGGCGAACATCTTGGAATCATATTTCTTATTTTATTAACACAAGTCTTTCTAGCAATTAGCTTCGGTTTAGGAATCGGATATATTACGAAAACAGCTGAAGCGTCTAGGGCAATTATTATGGTTGTTGTGCAATTAGCTTCTATTTTTGGAGGTGCATATTTCGTAATAGAAGAAAATTTCATTACGAATTTATCACCATTAACTTGGGCAAATACAGCTGTTATGAAAATTATTTATGCAAATGATGTAGGGGCAGCATTACCAGTCATTTCTTTAAACCTTGGAATTTCAGCACTCTTTTTATTAATTGCAATTATTGCATTACGTAGACGGGAGGGGCTATAGTATGAAGGATATTTTATGGCTCATACAAAAAACGTTATCTGTGCTTTTGAAAAATAAAAAAAGTTTACTCATTATAATTAGCTTGCCGATAATAGGGACGCTCATTTCCTTCTCGATATACGGAAATGCAGGGCAAGGAACGTTAAATATCGGGATTGTAAATAAAGAAAATGAGCCAATAGCAAATGATACGATAAAGTTTTTAGAAGGATTAAATCATGTGAATGTGAGTAAGGTTAAGGAGTCTGAAGTAGAAGATAAACTCACTTCCAAAAAACTTGATGGAGTTATTACATTAGATTCTGGTTTTTCAAAAAGTGTTCGAGAAGGGAAACCAGAGCATATTGAAATTTCATCGATTAAAGGTGATCAAGTAACAGGATTTATAAAATCATATTTATATAATTATATTGATAATATAGCAGTTATTAGTAAAGTAGCAGGAACAGATCAAAGTACATTCGACAATATGTACGCAGGGTATCAAAAAAGTTCATTTAAAATGAAAACGGAGACGCTAGAAGATACTTCGAAAAATAAAGATATGACAAATCAAACGATGGGTTACCTTATTATGTTTATGCTGTTTTCAGCAGCGAACCTATCAGGTCATATTTTAAAAGAAAAAGAGAATAGAACGTACTTTAGACTATTATCAACGCCGATAGATGGGAAGAAGTTTATATTATCTAATGTCGGAGTAAATATGATAATACTAACAGTACAAATTTTGATTACAATCCTATTCCTAACGAATGTTTTTCATACGAATATCAATATGCCTTTTATAGTGATGATGGGCGTACTAATGCTATTTGCATTAATCGCAATTGGAATATCATTAGTCCTTGTAGCTTTTTCGAAAAACTCAGCATCGGCAAATGCGATGCAAAACATGGTCATTGTACCAACATGCTTACTTGCTGGATGTTATTTCCCATATGACATTATGCCAAGTGCAGTACAAAAAGTAGCTAATTTTCTTCCGCAGCGCTGGTTGTTAGACACAGTATCGAAACTACAGCAAGGAATTCCATTCTCTGAGTTGTATTTAAATATTTTAATTTTATTCGCTTTCGCGATTGCATTCTTCTTAATTGCGATTTATAAGTTTGGAAGAAATAATGATGCGAGGAATTTTGTTTAATGTGAAAAGGATGTGACGTTAAGTCACATCCTTTTTGTATGAAGCATGAAATCTAAACTTGAATGACAAAATAGAAAGGTGGAAAGAAAATGATCGGAAGGAAATCAAAATGATTAAAAAAATATTGCGAGTTACTTCTATTGTTATTGCTATTTTCGTTTTTATTTTAATATGGATGCATATCGATGTTACCTTAGGTAGGAAAATGGAAGCTGGGAAAAACATGCCGACAGAGTATGCGCCTCATTATAGTGACTTTCAATTATATGTAGAAGGGAAGCCTTTTTATAAACAATTATTTACTGATATAAGAGAAGCGAAAAGCTCCATCTACACTTATTTCTTCATTTTGTCGGATGATAAAAGTAGCCATACTTTTTTAAACTTATTAAAAGAGAAGGCAAAAGAAGGATTAAACGTCTATTTATCAGTTGATCGCATTAATGATTTATCATTTGAAAGAAAGGTGATAAATGAATTGCGGGAAAGTGGTGTACATTTTACATATAGTAGAAAACCTACATTACCATTCGGATTTTATTCACTTCACCATCGTAATCATCGCCGTATTACGACGATTGATGGAGAAATTGGCTATACAGGCGGATTTAATATAGGAGATGAGTACTTAGGGAAAGATAAGCGATTTGGATATTGGCGTGATTATCATGTGCGGCTTAAAGGAGAAGGAGCAAAAGATTTAGAACAGCAATTCGCTTTAGATTGGAAACGAGATACGAAAGAAGAGATAAAGAGAAGTACGAATAAAGCTAGTAAAGGGACTACATTACATACTATGACTAGTTACAATGGGCATTACGTTGCTGAAAAATATATAGAGCTCATAAAACAAGCTCAGCACTCCATTGTAATTGCAACACCGTATTTTATAGCGAAAAATAAAGAATCTATGAATGCTTTAATCGCGGCGCAAAAGCGTGGTGTTACAGTAAAAATACTTTGGTCATATAAACCGGATCTACCTCTTATAAAAGAAGCGGCGTATCCATACATACGTCAAGCTGTTAATAATGGGATTACTGTATATGGTTATAAAAAAGGAATGTTCCATGGTAAATTAATGCTTATTGATAATGAATTAACCGTTATTGGTACAACAAACTTTACTTCGCGTAGCTTCAATATAAATGATGAAATGAATTTTTATATTTATGGTGGTCCTATTGTAGGACAAGTTAATAAGGCGTTAACAGAGGATTTTCATGATTCGAAAGAAATGACGAAAGAGTTTTTTGAAAAGTTATCTTTTTGGGAGCGTTGTAAGGAGAAAGTGGCGGGATTGGTTGACTTCTATTTGTGATGATGAATTAGGAAAGGGTGCCTACAAAAGGCACCCTTTTTGGTGGGGAATTATTATTTTTCATGCACCAGCATCGTAACATCATCATTGATCAACGTCCCCACATGTTCGCCTAAACATATTTTCTTCATGACACCAGGCTCATCAAAGTTAAAGACGTGTGCTGGTAAATTGTAGTCCCGGGCAAGCAGTAATGCCGCTTGATCCATGACTTGTATATTTTGTCTAACGACATCATTATAGTTTAGTTTGCTGTACATTTTTGCTGATTTATTATGCTTTGGATCACTTGTAAAGACGCCATCGACCCCTTGTTTTGCGACTAATATGGCATCACTATTCATCTCGATGGCTCTTTGTACACTTGGATAATCTGTTGTCACGAACGGTTGGCCGTTTCCGCCTCCAAAGATAACGATATAACCGTTATCTAAATGGTGGACTGCACGCAAGCGAATGTATGGTTCAGCTACTGCATTAAATGGAATGGAAGTCATAACGCGTACTTCTCTATTTGTTTTACTTGTTAAAACACCGCGAAGCATTAAGCTGTTAATGATTGTACCTAGTGTACCGATATTATCAGCTTCTACGCGATCGATTCCCCATTCTTCAGCTAGATGCCCCCTAAAAATGTTACCGCCACCGATGACGATGGATACTTCGATACCTAAATCAACAATGGATAAAATTTCGTTTGCGATATGTTCTAATCGTTTGGAGTTAAAGCTATTTCCAGTTTGATCGGCAAGTGCACCGCCGCTTAATTTAATTAAGACACGTTTATATGGTCTCATAACAATTCCCCCTATATAGATCGCAATAAAAAAGGAACAAAGGCGAATGCCTTTGTTCCTTTTTAAGAAAATGAAAAAGAAAAGAAGAAGATAGGACGAATTGCTTTGTATAGTTTTTCATAACATCCACTCCTTTTCCTTTTGATTTGTTGTAAGTATATATCTTTTTGATTATACGAAATAATCTGATTGCTTATCAAGTTTATTTTATCGTTTTTTAACAAAATGGTGTCAATGAAAAAAAGAAGAAAAATATTTGAATTTTTTGTGACGAACTTGTAGGTTTTTGTATGATTTTGTAGGTTCGCTTATAAGATGTGTGAGTAGCTTTTATAAATTCAAATTGAAAGCGTTCGCATGAAGGGGATGAACATAAATGAAAAAATTCGGATTGGCAACACAAATTTTTGTCGCGCTTGTTTTAGGGATTGTAGTAGGGGCAGTCTTTTATGGCAATAAAACGGCGATTTCTTATATCACACCAATTGGGGATATATTTATTCACTTAATTAAGATGATTGTAGTACCAATTGTTATTTCAGCATTAATTGTTGCGGTAGCTGGTGTAGGAGATATGAAAAAGCTTGGGAAACTGGGCGGTAAGACAATTCTTTATTTCGAAATTATTACGACGATTGCTATTTTAATGGGATTACTTGCAGCGAATATATTCCAACCAGGTACTGGTGTTGATATGAGTAATTTACAGCAAAGTGATATTTCTTCTTATAAACAAACAGCAGATGCAACGGAGAAGAAAGGTTTTGCTGAGACAATTGTTCACATTGTACCAAAAAACGTATTTGAATCGATTGCACAAGGTGACCTATTACCGATTATATTCTTCTCAGTATTATTCGGCTTAGGAGTTGCGGCAATTGGGGAAAAAGGAAAGCCTGTTTTTAACTTCTTTGAAGGCGTACTCGAAGCAATGTTTTGGGTTACAAATCAAGTTATGAAATTTGCACCATTTGGTGTATTCGCATTAATTGCCGTTACAGTTGCAAAATTTGGTGTAGCAACATTACTTCCGCTAGGAAAACTAGTGCTAGCTGTATACGTAACTGTTATACTATTCGTTGTGATTGTATTAGGTATTAATGCACGAATGGTTGGAGTAAACATTTTTACATTAATAAAAATTTTAAAAGAAGAACTGATTCTTTCGTTTACGACAGCAAGTTCAGAAGCTGTTTTACCTAATATAATGAGAAAAATGGAAGAGTTCGGTTGTCCAAAGGCAGTTGCCTCTTTCGTAATTCCGACAGGTTATACATTTAACTTGACTGGATCGGCTATTTATCAAGCGTTAGCGGCATTGTTTGTTGCCCAAATGTACGGTGTGCACATGTCACTAACGGAGCAAATAACGTTATTATTCGTTCTCATGTTAACATCCAAAGGTATGGCGGGAGTTCCAGGTGCATCGTTCGTTGTTGTATTAGCAACGTTAGGTTCAATGGGGCTACCACTAGAAGGTATCGCGTTAATTGCGGGAATTGACCGCATTTTAGATATGATTCGCTCATCTGTCAATGTATTAGGAAATGCATTAGCGGCCATTGTTATGTCGAAGTGGGAAGGCGAATTCGATAATGAGAAAGCAAAACAATATGTAGAAACAGTCAAAGAAACAAAAGCAGCATAAGAAATCGTTAAGGAGTGAATAATCATGGCAACATTAACTGAAGTTAAAAATGGTGTTCGAATTGAAAAAGATTTTTTAGGTGAAAAAGAAGTACCAAACTATGCATACTACGGCGTACAAACAATGCGTGCAGTTGAAAATTTCCCAATTACAGGATACAAAATCCATGAAGGCTTAATTAGAGCGTTCGCAATTGTAAAAAAAGCAGCAGCACTTGCGAATACAGATGTAGGAAGATTGGAATTGAACAAGGGTGGCGTGATTGCAGAAGCTGCTCAAGAAATTCTTGATGGAAAATGGCATGATCATTTCATCGTAGATCCAATTCAAGGCGGAGCAGGTACTTCAATGAACATGAATGCAAATGAAGTCATTGCCAATCGTGCTCTTGAATTATTAGGAATGGAAAAGGGAGACTATCACTATATTAGTCCAAATAGTCATGTAAACATGGCGCAATCAACAAACGATGCATTCCCAACGGCGATTCATATCGCAACATTAAATGCATTAGAAGGCTTATTACAAACGATGGGTTATATGCATGATGTATTTGAATTAAAAGCAGAACAGTTCGATCATGTGATTAAAATGGGTCGTACACATTTACAAGATGCTGTGCCAATTCGTCTTGGACAAGAGTTTAAAGCATACTCTCGCGTACTTGAACGTGATATGAAACGAATTCAACAATCACGTCAACACTTATATGAAGTGAACATGGGAGCAACTGCAGTTGGTACAGGCTTAAATGCAGACCCAGAATATATTGAAGCAGTTGTAAAACATTTAGCTGCAATTAGTGAACTACCACTAGTTGGTGCAGAAGACTTAGTAGATGCAACGCAAAATACAGATGCATACACAGAAGTATCTGCAGCACTTAAAGTATGTATGATGAATATGTCTAAAATTGCGAATGACCTTCGCTTAATGGCATCAGGTCCACGTGTTGGTTTAGCAGAAATTATGTTACCAGCTCGTCAGCCAGGTTCATCTATTATGCCAGGGAAAGTAAACCCTGTTATGCCAGAAGTTATTAACCAAATTGCGTTCCAAGTAATTGGTAATGACCATACAATTTGCCTTGCTTCAGAAGCAGGACAATTAGAATTAAACGTTATGGAACCAGTACTTGTTTTCAACTTACTGCAATCGATTAGCATTATGAATAACGGTTTCCGTGCCTTTACAGATAATTGCTTAAAAGGAATTGAAGCGAATGAAGATCGCTTAAAAGAGTATGTTGAGAAGAGTGTAGGAATTATTACAGCCGTGAACCCTCATATCGGTTATGAAGCAGCAGCTCGCGTTGCGAAAGAAGCAATCGCGACAGGGCAATCCGTTCGAGAACTTTGTGTGAAAAATGGTGTACTGTCACAAGAAGACTTAGAGTTAATTCTAGATCCATTCGAAATGACGCACCCAGGGATTGCAGGAGCAACTCTTTTAAAGAAAAATTAAAAGAAGAGGGGGGACAAGCCCCTCTTTTTTGTTTACAATATAGAAATGCTATATATGAATAGAGGTAGGGATGTTATGAGCAAGTTTACAGTAGCTTCTAATGGTGCATTAGAAACAACATTAAGAGGAGCAGAAGTATTATCAACACCACTTTTAAATAAAGGGGTAGCTTTCACACAAAATGAAAGAGAAGAGTTAGGTTTAAAAGGGTTATTACCGCCAGCGGTTTTAACGTTAGAAGAACAGGCACGCCGAGCATACGAACAATTTAGTTCTCAGCCGGATGATTTATTAAAGAATGTATACTTAACTGCGTTACATGATCGAAATGAAGTATTATTTTATCGTATATTAACAGATCATTTACGTGAAATGTTACCGATTGTATATACACCAACTGTCGGTGTAGCAATTCAAAGATATAGTCATGAATATCGTAAACCACGTGGTGTTTATTTATCGATTAACGATCCATCAGGTATTGAAGAAGCATTCACCAATATTGGTGCAACAGCTGAGAACATTGATTTAGTCGTTGTAACAGATGGAGAAGGCATATTAGGAATTGGTGACTGGGGCGTTGGTGGTATTAACATTGCAATCGGAAAGCTAGCTGTTTATACGGCCGCAGTTGGAATCGATCCTAGCCGCGTATTACCGGTAATTTTAGATGTAGGTACAAACCGTGAGGAACTATTAAACAATCCATTTTATATTGGAAATCGTCACCCTCGTATAACAGGTGAAGCTTACGATGAATTTATTGATACGTTTGTACAATCAGTAAATAAACAATTCCCGAAAGCACTTTTACATTGGGAAGACTTTAGCTCTCGTAACGCACGAAAAATTTTAGATAAATACCGTCATGACGTTTGTACGTTTAATGATGATATTCAAGGTACTGGTGCAGTTTCACTTGCCGCAGTATTATCGGCAGTGAAAGCTTCTGGTGTACCATTAAGTGAACACCGCGTTGTTGTATTTGGTGCTGGTACGGCTGGAATCGGTATCGCAGATCAAGTTAGAGATGCGATGGTCCGCGTAGGCGTATCTGAAGAAGAATCATATAAGCGTTTCTGGTGTATTGATCGTAACGGGTTAGTTACAGATAATATGGAAGATCTTCTTGATTTCCAAATTCCGTACGCAAGAAAAGAAGCAGAAGTAAGTGAGTGGAAAGAAAATGATGTGATCGGACTTGCTGAAGTTGTGAAACATGTAAAACCGACAATTTTAATTGGTACATCTACTGTTGCAGGTGCATTTAAAGAAGAGATTATTAAAGAAATGGCTTCTCACGTAGAAAGACCAATCATTTTACCAATGTCGAATCCGACGCCACTTGCTGAAGCAAAACCAGCAGATTTAATCGAGTGGACAGAAGGAAGAGCGTTAGTTGCAACAGGAAGTCCATTTGAACCAGTTACATATAACGGTGTAACGTATGTGATTGGACAATCAAATAATGCACTTATTTTCCCAGGGCTTGGTCTTGGAACAATTGTAGTACGAGCAAGCGTCATGACGGATGGAATGTTCGCAGCGGCTGCTGAAGCAGTTGCAAGTATGGTAGATACAAGTCAGCCAGGAGCACCTATTTTACCAGAGGTCGAAGAATTACGTAATATCTCAGAAATGGTTGCAATTGAAGTAGCGAAAGTTGCAGTTGCAGAAGGTGTTGCAAGAGTGAACTTAAGTGATAACGATATCAAGATGGCAGTGCAAGAAGCAATGTGGAAGCCAGAGTATCGCCAAATAAAAGCGGTAGAAAAGGTTAGAATATAGAAAAAAAGCCCGTTTATAACAATAAGCGGGCTTTCACTTTTACTACTGAAAAAAAGTATAGGAAGTGTCACCTTTGAATTGGAATCAATTATGGAAGAAAGATATGTCCCTTTTAATTATATTAATGGTCGTTGTTCCGATTGCTGGGGAGCTGAACTTTCATCCCTTTAATGATACGTTTCGAGTTAGCTTCGGTACACCGCTATTCTTCTTTTTATTATTATTTTTAAGAAGAGTACCAGCAGGAGTTGCAGGTATTCTTGTTGGTATATCTGTAGTCTTATTCCGAGTATGTCTTGACTGGATCATGCAAGGTTCATTTCATATGACAGAATCATTTTATTTGCGTTATCCTGTGTTCTTCTATTATTTTATTTATGGCAGTTTTTTTTCGCTTTGTAGGGTAAATAAGTTCCATCAGAAACCAATCATTATTGGATGCCTTGGAATTTCAATTGAAATTGTTGCAAGTATGTCAGAACTTGCGTTTTATCACATGTTAGTACTAGGTACAACAATAACGATTTCTGAAGTGAATAAACTTATTATTATTGCTATTTTTCGTAGTTTCTTTGCACTTGGTTTTTTAAATATGATGAATTTATATGAAACGAAATTAAAAGAATCGCAAGTTCGAAAAGAAAATGAAAATATGTTAATGCATCTTTCTAATTTATATGTGGAATCTGTTCATTTGAAAAAGACGTTACAAAATGCGGAGTTAATTACACAAGAAGCATATCAACTATATCGAAATTTACAAGTAAGCGCTGATTCAAGTAGTAAAACAGCATTGAAAATAGCGGGGGAAGTGCATGAAATAAAAAAGGATAATCAAAGGATATTTGCAGGGTTATCTAAACTGTTATTAGATAAAAATGTGGCTGAATATGTAGAAGGACATGAGTTAGCAGAAATGATTGTTAGAATAAACGAGAAGTATGCTGAAATGCTAGAAAAGGATATACGTTTTTCTAAACATATAGAAGGTGAGCATGCTGCATACCATGTGTATACAGTGTTATCAATTTTTAATAACTTAGTTGCAAATGCAGTTGAAGCAATTGAAGATAAAGGTGTCGTTATTATTAAGCTATATAAAAGAGATCAACATATATTTTTTGAAGTAATTGACGATGGACCTGGTATTGCACAAAAGTATAAGAAATTAGTATTTAAGCCAGGATTTACTTCCAAGTATGATCAAACGGGAACACCGTCAACTGGTATTGGGCTTTCTTACATAAATGAAATGGTAACAGAGCTAGGCGGAGAAGTGAGATTAGAAGGCCGAGAAAATAAAAGAGGATGTAAGTTTATCGTTTGTTTACCAGAGGGTAGTTTAAAGCGGGAAGGGGAATAGATTTGTTTTATTATATCGTAGACGATGATGAAGTTTTCCGTTCGATGCTTTCGCAAATTATTGAAGATGGAGATCTTGGAGAAGTAATTGGTGAGGCGGATGACGGAGCTTTTATTGAAGCGGATCAACTAAATTTTAAAAAAGTAGATATTTTATTTATTGATTTGTTGATGCCGATGAGGGACGGAATTGAAACAGTTCGTCACATTGCGTCAACTTTCACGGGGAAAATCATTATGATTTCTCAAGTGGAATCGAAGCAGCTTATAGGTGAGGCATATACACTTGGTGTAGAATATTATATTACGAAACCATTAAATAAAATCGAAGTTGTATCTGTTGTACGCAAAGTGATGGAGCGTATTAGATTGGAGCGTTCTATACATGATATTCAAAAATCATTGAATAACGTGTTTCAGTGGGAAAAACCGCAATTGCGTACTGAACCAGTGCAAGAAGGAAAAAAGATAGGAGATTTAGGACGCTTTTTACTATCAGAACTCGGTATTGCGGGAGAGAATGGAAGTAAAGATTTACTTAGTATGCTGGAATATTTATATGGTCAAGAAAAGGCACAGACATTTGAGTTTGGCTTTCCTGCGTTAAAAGAAATTTTTCATCATATTACGATAAGGAAATTAGGGAATCTAGCTTTAGGTGCGGATATTGATAAAGAGAAAAAAGCGTCTGAACAAAGAGTACGTCGAGCTATTTATCAGTCGTTAAATCATTTGGCTTCTTTAGGACTAACAGACTTTTCAAATCCAAAATTTGAAAGCTATGCTCCAAAATTTTTCGATTTCACCGTAGTTAGAAAACGGATGACAGAAATGACGAAAGATGAACTCGCATCTTCTGGTCATACGCGAATTAATACGAAGAAGTTTATTCAAGTGTTGTATTTTGAGGCGAAGAGGTTGATGGAGATAGAGTGAAGAAGATGCTTATAAATAAGCATCTTTTTTTGTTAAATCAACATTTTATATTTTCTTGTGGAGCATGTAAAATGTTAAGTAAGAGAAAATGGTTTTATATTAAGGAAGTGTCAAAGCGATGAGTTTCACATTGAATAAATCGATTATTAAAGAAGTGTGCGGAGAGACCTCATATAAAAGAGGTGAAACCTATTATAAATCAAATAAAGTGATAATAGATCATTACGATGAAAATAAAGAAATTTGTGAGGCGACAGTAAAAGGGAACGAGGATTTCCATGTTACAGTAGAAAAAGCTAAGAAGGGTGATGTTGTTGCGAAATGTAGTTGTCCTTCATTAGCGTCTTTTCAAACGTACTGTCAACATGTTGCAGCAGTATTAATACAAATAAACTATAATCAACAAACAGGTGGAATGAGCTCCACTAGTAACAGAAATGATCAATTGACAAGTGGTATGTTTCAGTTGTTTGCAGACAAACCACTGAGGCCAAAAAGTAAACAACACCGTTTTGATACACGTGAAATATTAGATGTTGAGTTTATATGTACACCAGTAGCTACGAGAAGTGGTGGTGCTCTTCTTGGAATTCAATTGAAACTTGCCAAGGTGTATTTCATAAATCATATTAGAGAATTTCTTTCTAAGGTGGAGAAAAGAGAGTCTTTTCATTGTTCAAATGAATTTACATATACACCAGATGTACATAGTTTTAAACAAGAAACGGATGCAATTATTCAGCAGCTCGTTAAAATGTATCATAACGAAAAAATGTATGAGGATGCGCTAGAAGTACATGCGAAACAAGATGAAAGTATGATATTTATACCACCAGCTTCATGGAAAGATATGCTCTCTTCACTTTCTAAAGTTGAATATGTACAGCTGAAACAAAATAAACAACTGTTTCAGGGATTACAAGTTTCAAAAGGTTTGTTGCCGTTACACTTTGAATTTACGAAGGGAAATAATGGCGGATTTACACTTCATATAGATGGTCTAAATCGTGTACAAGTTATGGATATGTATAACAATGCACTTTATGGTGGGAAATTATATCACTTACACATTGAAGATTGTATGCGACTTATTGAATTACAAAAGATGATGAGTCGCTCAAATAGTAATCAGTTTTATATTCCAGAAAGTAAGATGGAACATTTCGTCGCGAAAGTTGTACCAGGATTAATGAAGCTCGGAACTGTACACATTGATGAAGTAATATCGGATCGTGTTGAAACACCTTCGCTAAAAGCGAAATTGTATTTAGACCGCGTGAAAAATCGCTTATTAGCAGGTCTTGAATTTCACTATGGGAACGTCATGATTAATCCGCTAGAAGAGGATGGACAGCCGTCTGTTTTTAATCGTGATGAGAAAAAAGAAAAAGAGATTTTAGACATTATGAGTGAAAGTGCCTTTGCAAAAACAGAAGGCGGTTACTTTATGCATAATGAAGAAGCTGAGTATAACTTTTTATATCACGTCGTGCCAACATTAAAAGGTTTAGTTGATATTTATGCGACGACAGCAATCAAATTGCGAATTAGTAAAGGGGATGCAGTTCCTCTTATTAGAGTGAGAAGAAAAGAAAGAATTGATTGGTTGTCATTTCGTTTTGATATAAAAGGAATACCAGAAGCAGAAATTAAAGGTGTATTAGCGGCCCTTGAAGAGAAACGTAAATATTATCGATTGGCGAATGGTTCGTTTTTATCGCTAGAGAGTAAAGAGTTTAATGAAATTAATCAGTTTATAAAAGAATCAGGTATTCGGAAAGAATTTTTACATGGAGAAGAGGTAAATGTTCCGCTTATTCGAAGTGTAAAATGGATGAACGGACTTCATGAAGGCAATGTTTTAAGTTTGGATGATTCTGTTCAAGAGTTAGTAGAAAACATTCAAAACCCGAAAAAATTAAAGTTTGCTGTGCCAAATACTTTAAATGCAGAAATGAGAAAGTATCAAGTATATGGGTTCGAATGGATGAAAACACTTGCTCATTACCGTTTTGGCGGTATTTTAGCAGATGATATGGGACTTGGAAAAACGTTGCAAAGCATTGCTTTTATAGATTCTGTTTTGACTGAGATTCGAGAAAAGAAACTGCCAATATTAGTCGTTTCACCATCATCTCTTGTTTATAATTGGTTTAGTGAATTGAAAAAATTCGCCCCGTATATTAGAGCAGTTATTGCAGATGGAAACCAAGCAGAGCGCCGGAAAATTTTGAAAGATATAACGGAATTTGATGTCGTAATCACGTCATATCCATTACTGAGAAGAGATATAAGATTATATGCAAGACCATTTCATACACTATTTCTTGATGAAGCACAGGCGTTTAAAAACCCTACAACGCAAACGGCAAGAGCTGTGAAAACAATTCAAGCTGAATACCGTTTCGGACTAACTGGTACACCTGTAGAAAATTCATTAGAAGAGCTATGGTCTATCTTCCATGTCGTCTTCCCGGAATTATTACCAGGAAGAAAAGAGTTCGGTGATTTAAGGCGTGAAGATATAGCGAAGCGAGTGAAACCATTCGTATTAAGACGATTAAAAGGGGACGTATTAAATGAGTTGCCAGAGAAAATAGAGCACTTACAATCATCGGAGTTATTACCCGATCAAAAGAGTCTCTATGCTGCTTATTTAGCGAAGTTAAGGGAAGAAACGTTAAAGCATTTAGACAAAGACACGTTACGTAAAAATAAAATTAGAATTTTAGCTGGTTTAACGAGATTGCGACAAATTTGTTGTCATCCCGCTTTATTTGTTGATGATTACAAAGGAAGTTCAGCTAAATTTGAACAACTGTTAGAGATTTTAGAGGAATGTAGAAGTACAGGGAAGAGAATATTAATTTTTTCTCAATTTACGAAGATGCTTTCCATTATTGGTCGTGAGTTAAATCGACAAGCAATTCCATACTTTTATTTAGACGGGAGTACACCAGCGCAGGATCGTGTAGAGCTGTGCGATCGGTTTAACGAAGGAGAAGGAGATCTATTTCTCATTTCTTTAAAAGCTGGTGGTACCGGACTTAATTTAACTGGTGCAGATACAGTAATATTATATGATTTATGGTGGAATCCAGCTGTTGAACAACAAGCGGCCGATAGGGCGTATCGAATGGGACAAAAAAATACAGTGCAAGTTATAAAGCTAGTAGCTCAGGGAACAATTGAGGAGAAAATGCATGAACTGCAAGAAAGTAAGAAAAATTTAATCGCTGAAGTGATTGAGCCGGGAGAAGAGAAATTGTCCTCAATCACAGAGGAAGAAATTCGAGATATTTTAATGATTTAATATAAAAAAGCTATGCCTTCAAATTTATGAGGGCATAGCTTTTTTGTTGTAATAATTATATTTTGTTTTGTACAAAGTAAAGAAATCAAATGTTATTTAAATTACTTCTTTGTACCTTTACTTTTGTATGGTTTGGCAGCTGCCTTTTTCTTTGCACTTGATTGCCAACGGTTCCATCCTTTACTTCCTGTACCTTGTCCTACACCTTTTTTCGGTTTTGCTTTCGTTTTACTCATATGATCACTCCGTTATATAAAAATCTTATTTGATAATAGTCAATGATTTAGAAAATACTCTTTATAAATGACTATGATTGCTTTAAGTAAAAATAAACTGCTTGAATGCTATAGTATAACATGAATTTGCAAGTAAACTGAAAGGAATTATAAAGAAAATGAAAATAATAAGAAATACTGCAGATTCTATATTCCGAACGATCACATTAATTGTTGTGTATACGTTAGTTTCGGTCAGTGAAACATTTTTTGGATTGACGAGGCAGAAAAAGTAAAGATGTTAAATTAACAACAATCAATAAAGCCGTAAAATAAAGAATTGAAAAACATTTTAAAACTTTTTGTTGACTTTCTTTATTTTTTGTATAGAATAATCATTAATAAAATGTTTCAGAGATGTGACAACAAAACGACTATGAAAGGACGAGTAGTAGTAGGACGTAGTTTAAGCGAGTCAGGGGTGGTGTGAGCCTGATACGAAGCCTATTATGAAGAACCTCCTGGAGTTGCTAACCGAAATCCTTTATAGGAAAGTAGACTTAGCCGGGAACTTCGCCGTTACAAGAAGAACAGTATCGAGATATTTCATCTCCGTATTGTATAAGTGAGCAACCTCTGTTGCTAATTTGGGTGGTACCGCGGAACCAAAGCCTTTCGTCCCAGTTTTTTGGGAAAGAAGGGCTTTTTTTGTTGGCTTCTTTTCACAACATCCAAACATTTTAGGAGGAAACCACCATGTATCAATCATTAATGACAGTAAGAGAGACTCAAATCGCAATTAAGGAAGTTAAAACATTCTTCGAGGACCAATTAGCAAAACGCCTTGAACTATTCCGCGTATCTGCACCATTATTCGTAACGAAAAAATCAGGATTAAACGATCACCTAAACGGTGTAGAACGTCCAATTGAATTTGATATGTTACATTCAGGAGAAGAATTAGAAATTGTTCATTCACTAGCGAAATGGAAACGATTTGCATTACATGAATACGGATATGAAGCTGGTGAAGGTTTATATACAAACATGAACGCGATTCGTCGTGATGAAGAACTTGATGCAACGCATTCCATTTATGTTGACCAATGGGATTGGGAAAAAATCGTTCAAAAAGAATGGCGTACTGTTGAATACTTACAAAAAACAGTACAAACAATTTATGGAATATTCAAAGATTTAGAAGATCACTTATTTGAAAAATATCCGTTCCTTGGAAAGTATTTACCGGAAGAAATTGTTTTCGTTACTTCTCAGGAATTAGAAGATAAATATCCAGAATTAACACCGAAAGATCGTGAACATGCAATTGCAAAAGAACACGGTGCAGTCTTCATTATCGGAATTGGTGATGCACTTCGTTCAGGTGAAAAGCATGACGGACGCGCAGCTGATTATGACGATTGGAAATTAAACGGTGACATTTTATTCTGGCACCCAGTACTACAATCTTCATTTGAGTTATCATCAATGGGAATTCGTGTTGATAGTAAATCACTTGATGAGCAGTTAACGAAAACTGGTGAAGACTTCAAACGTGAGTATGATTTCCATAAAGGTATACTAGAAGACGTACTACCATTAACAATCGGCGGTGGCATTGGACAATCAAGAATGTGCATGTACTTCTTACGTAAAGCACATATCGGTGAAGTTCAATCTTCTGTATGGCCTGACGATTTACGTGCAGCTTGCAAGAAAGAAAACATTCATCTGTTTTAATAGAAGTAAGAGAGGGTAGCTCAAAGAGTTATCCTCTCTTTTTATTGTGTAAACGAATGGTTTACAGTGAATTTTACTAATGGTTTCTTTCTTTTACATCTCTTTTTATGTAATAATTTGTTAAAGGAGGGGACGTTATGAGCATAGGAGAGCAGCTAAAAAAACTACGAGAATCAAAGGGGTTTTCGCAAGAGGATGTTGCTAAAAAGATTGGTGTGACGAGGCAAGCAGTGTACAAATGGGAAAATGATAAAAGTTATCCTGATATTGATAATTTAATTTTACTGAGCGAAATGTATAATGTTACGCTAGATGAGTTGATAAAAGGGAAACAGAATATTAAAGAAAAAATACATATTGATGAAGAAGATGAGGATTTTGAGAAAGAGAATGATTTTGGTTTTTATATTGGGTTTGGATTGCTAATTATGAGTGCATTCATTGATTATGAAGGAATACAAGTATTTGTATTAGGAGTTGCACTATTCATGATGGTTTTTTATTCGAATGTGAAGAAAGTTATTTTGAATGAATATAGATCGTTTTTTCAAGAGAAAGAGCGAAAAGATATATGTGATAAAAAGTGAGAAGAGTTAGTTATATTTCCTAGGAAAGGGTATAATGAATATTTTCATTGTATTATAATGATTTTGGGATATCGGTAATATGAAAGCTATTTGGGTAGATCCTTGAAATCTATATGTAAAATGATAATAAAGTTATTTAATTTTAAAAGCTCAAACAAGCATAACCCCGTTCTAAAGCTAGGACGGGGTTCAAAATATAATAATAAAATCGCTTAAGAGTCTACGTTTTATTCAATGATAGTGCCTTTTTATAAAACGTCACTTGCTTATTTATTACCGAGTTCTTCCGCTAAACCGATTAAAATTCCTTCGACTCCACGAATGTAGCAGAGACGATACGAGTTCTCGTACTGAACTACTTCGCCAACGAGCTCTGCACCATGCTTAGTGAGTCTCGATACCATTTCGTCAATATCTTGAACGGTGAACATGACGCGTAGATAACCGAGGGCGTTTACAGGAGCTTTTCGGTTATCTGCTATAGTAGGAGGGGTGAGAAATCGCGAAAGTTCAATTCGGTTGTGGCCATCTGGAGTGACCATCATAGCGATCTCTACGCACTGAGAACCGAGTCCAGTTACGCGACCAGCCCATTCACCTTCGACATTGGCTCGACCTTCGAGATTCAAGCCAATCTCCTCAAAGAAAGAGATTGCGTTATCAAGAGATTCTACAACGATGCTGACATTGTCCATTCGTAGTAATTTGTTTTTTGCCATAGTCTTATCTCCTTATGTATAAAAGTTCATTATTTAATCATCCTCATAATTATACTACTAAGTAGTTACAAATTCCTTTCAGTCAAAAACACCTTGTCACAGTATAGGAAAAATTGACAAGGTGTTTTTTTATATGTCATATAGCATCTTGTTAACGAACAGCTTTTATCTAATAGGAAGGAAGTAGATTAATATGATTTTTTTATAAGTGTTACTGAGCATATCAAATTAGCTCATTTGCACTAAAGGCTCAATTTTCGCCATAAATGATTGATGCAGTGCCTCAACACCTGTTACTAAATGAAGGCGGTCAATAACGACAGACACTTTAATTTCTGATGTACTTACCATTTTAATATGAATATCTTCTTCTTTTAAAGTAGTAAACATATTTGCAGCGACACCAGGGTTAGATACCATGCCAGATCCTACGATTGATACTTTTGCTAAGTGATTTTCATGTTCTACAGATTCGTAGTGAAGAGTTTCTTGATTTTGTTCCAAAACTTTTAAAGTTTCTCTTAAATCATTCGAGTGAATGGAGAAAGAGAGATGTACAGTTCCTTCATTTGTAATACTTTGAATGATGATATCTACATTAATGTGTGCTGCTGCTAATGTAGAGAAAACTGTTGAAAGCGAGCCTTGTTCTAGTCCTTTAATTGTGACACGTGTAATGTTATCCTCAAATGCAATACCTTTAACGATTGATTGTTGTTCCATGTTACATTCTCCTTTTACAATTGTTCCGTTTTCTTGTTCCATACTTGAGCGAACTTCTAAAACTACGTTATGATTTTTAGCAAACTCAACAGCGCGCGGGTGTAATACGCCAGCACCGAGATTAGCAAGCTCTAACATTTCGTCATAAGAAATTTCGTCTAATTTGTAAGCGTCTTTTACAACTCGTGGGTCCGTTGTATATACGCCTGTCACATCCGTATAAATATCACATTTTTTTGCTTTAAGTGCAGCGGCTAGTGCGACAGCAGTCGTATCAGAGCCACCACGGCCAAGCGTTGTAATTTCATTTTCTACACTTATACCTTGGAAACCAGCTACGATAACAATTGTGCCTTCAGCAAGATAAGATTGAATACGATCTGTATGAATGTCAGTAATCCGTGCACTACTATGTACAGATTCTGTCGTAAGACCAGCTTGCCACCCTGTTAATGAAATTGCACGATAGCCTTTTGCTTGCAGTGCCATTGTTAATAATGAAATAGTTACTTGTTCTCCTGTAGATAGAAGCATATCCATTTCACGTTTACTTGGATTTTCTGTAATAACGTTAGCGAGTGCGACAAGTTCATCCGTGCTTTTTCCCATTGCTGAAACGACAGTGACAACGCTATGACCTCGTTCATATTCTTCAATAATTAAATTTGCTACATGTTGAATGCGCTCGACGCTTCCGACAGAAGTGCCACCAAATTTTTGAACAATTGTTTCCATTACAAATTCCTTCTTTCGTCTATTTTTAAGAATAGATTAGGAAATATATAAATCCCAATACTCCTGTAGTTACCAGAAAGACAAACAAAAAACACCATCTCAAATAAGTGAGGATGGTGCTGTTACAGGAAAAGGGAAACAGAAAACGGAGCTAATAAAAAAACCGCCAAAAAAGGAATATCATAAAAAATGATATCTCTTTTTTGTAGATAGCTCTTCATACGTACACGTCTGTACATATGACAGTTCTGTTTCTATTCGAAAACAGCCCCAATTGATAAATGCAGAGAAACTTATCAATTTCGGCAATACTTCCTTTCATCTAAGTTCATAGACATCTCTGTGTCTCCATTAGAATACTCATAAGTATCGCAACCTCTATCTCACGTTTTAGGCGAGAGTGTTTGATTTATGAAGTTGTTGGTAACATTTGTTTTATAATAATTTAAATTTTTCGGGGAATCAAGTGTTTTATATATATTTTAAAAATTCTTTCTTTTTTCTGAGGAAGTTTGTGAAAAATGTAGCAAAATAAATTCATTGCATGTACATTAAACTTATAGTGCATAGGAGGTGGGAGAATGAAAAGGAAACAGCCTATTTATGTTGCGACAAAAATGAACACGACGATGGGAAAATTATGGGAATATACGCAAGAACCAGATATACATACGGAGTGGGATGCTCGCTTTACTGAAATTTCGTATTTAGAGAAAAAAGAAGGAGAACCACAGAAGTTTTTGTATAAAACAAAGATTGGATTTGGGCTTGAAATAGCTGGAGAAGGGGAATCAATAGGTGAAATAAGAAAAGAAACTGGTGAAAGAATTTCTTCTTTAAAATTTTGGACGGATAATACATTATCTCTTATTCAAATAGGACGTGGTTATTGGAAGTATACGCCGAATAAAGAATACATCCATTTTGAGACACAATATGATTATGATACAAGATTTGGTCGTATAGGAAATGTGATAGATTCCTATATTTTTCGTCCGTTATTAGGTTGGGCGACTGCTTGGAGTTTTGATGCCTTAAAATTATGGTTAGAAAAGGGGCTTCATCCTAGGTTACTAATTAGAAGAACAATGACGTATTGGCTCGTATGTTTTTTATTTGCTTTTGTATGGATATATCAAGGGATAGTGCCAAAACTACTTTTTACTCATTTAGAAGAAGTAAAGATGCTTTCTGTATTAATCGGTTCAAATGAAAATAGTGTATATATACTTAAAATAATTGGGGTGTTAGAAATAATTTTCGGTGTTGTATGGCTGTTGCCAATAACAAAACGAAAATTATTTATACTGCATATTATTGTATTACTAGTTTTAACATTAGCGGCAGGATTTACGAATATTGCAAGCTTTACAGGGCCGTTTAATCCGATTACATTAAATGTTCTTCTAATGGGGTTATCAATTGTCGGTTATATAAATAGTTTCGATTTACCAAGAGCGAAAAATTGCAATAGGGCGAGAAAGGGATAAGTGTATGGCTAATATATATGAACGATTATTAGGGGATACCTATAAAAATCTTCATCCTGAATTGCAGAAGCGTTATGCGATTACAGAAGAGAATAGTTTTACAGGTGAAGGAAAGATGGATGAAATTTACGGTGGCTCTTTTTTCGTGAAATTTATATTAAAAATTGCATCGAAGTTTCGAATGTTTTTCTCGGAACGAGGAGAGGAAATTCCATTTACGATACAAAACATAGCTGAGCGAGATGAATATGGACAAGAATTAGTAAGGTGGAACCGTACTTTTTATTTTCATAATAAGAAAAGATATTTTAACGCAGTTATGCAATTGGATGGAAACGAAAATGAAATTGTAGATTATTTTGGCGAACCACATTTACTCGTTTCTACACTGCATTTTCATATCGATGAGTTAGGGGCAATGCATATTTCTTCAAAGAAACAATGGTTTTATATGTTTGGAAGAAAAATGCCGTTACCAAAATTTTTGTATGGTGAAGCAAAAATTGTTGAAAGTTATGATACAACACTACAGTGTTTTCGAATTTATGTACAAGTACGAAACCCGTTAATTGGCTCGCTTTTTTCATATAAGGGAACATTTGTGGAAAGGAAATAAACGATATGAAAAATATAATATTTGGGCTTGCTTGTTATGTTGTTTTTCTAATATATGAGTGGTCGAATATAAATCCTGTTGAAGCAATTATATTATTATCTGTTTTATTATTTATACCAATGTCACTTTGTATTAGTGATAAAAGAAAAAGAGATGAATCGTATTTATTATTTTATAAATTCGTATGGTTTTTATATCCAATCGCAGCAATTTGTGCAATGCTAGCTTTCGTCACAAATTACAATGTATTTGCGCTAGTTTGGTTTGTATATACAGGAATTGTTGCGTTATTTGGTGTAAGTAGATTGCTAGAAAGAGGATGGAAGCCGTTAGAAGAGATCGCCATAGATAGTGCGTTTATTTATTTGTTTTTAGGTGGTTTTTGGTTTTTTGCTTCAGTAGCAAAACTTTCAATTATGCATTTTAGCTCTGACATTGTTTTACTCACAGCAGCGCATTTTCATTATTCGGCGTTTCTATTGCCATTATCAGCTGGTTTAATAGGGAGAAAAAGAGAAAAGAGAAGTAAAGTATATGATGCTATTATGTTTATAATCATGATTTCACCTATGACAGTTGCAATAGGAATTACATACTCGAGAATATTTGAATTTTTTGCAGTGCTCCTATATTTATGTGCGATTTATGGATATGGATTTTACGTTTGGAGAGCAAAATTTAATGCTATCAGTGCAAAGATTCTTTTAATCGTTTCGTCTAGTACACTCATGGTTACAATTATGTTCTCACTTATATACTCATACGGGAATTTGAAGCATGTAATGACGATTACAATTGCTCAAATGGTTTGGATTCACGGTGTTGTCAACGGAATTGGAGTAGCGTTACCGGCATTTGTCGGCTGGATGATCGAAAAGAGTGTTCCGAATTATAAATACTATGGGAAACCAATGAGTAAATTAAGAGGAAGTGTGGCAATTGGTGAGGCTTTTTTATATAGCGGCAATTTAGTAGGCAGTAAGGAATACAACGGTTTAGTTGATCAAATAACTGATTTTCATAGTGAGTCATTTGACGTGACGAAGGTACCTTTAAGTATTATTCGTTTTTATGAAAATACAACAGAGTATGAGTTGCAATCAAATATTAAATGGGCTCGTTGGTTCCGCCTATTTGCATTTTGTTATGAGAAAATGAGCAAGCATGTAGGACAAATACATTTAGGAATGGGCGACAAGTGGGAAACGATGCATGGCTCTATCATTGGTGTAATGGATGAGGAAGATGGAAGAGAGAATGTAAGGGCTTGGCTAAGGAAAAATGAAGCAGGTGAATCTATTTTTGTAGCTCTTTATTCAAAGCATACAGATAAGGATGAGACATATATGAATATCGCCTTGCCTTTACCTTATTCGAATATGACTGGTATTTTGAGGCTATGTAATGATAATCATGATTTAATTATTACTAGTAAGTTAAGAGAAAATGGCCAGGGAGATGAGGGGATTTATTTACATACTCGGTTCTTAACAATCCGTTTACCGTTAGCAGAGACTTTCATCATTACAGAGGGTAAGGATAAAATGTTAACAGCTCATCATAGCATGTGGCTATTTGGACTTGAATTTTTACATATTCATTATAAGATTGAAAAAATTGCACAGAAGTAAGAAAGGCTTGGAGGGGTTTCCAAGCTTTTTTATGTATGGGTAATTGTCATAGAAATTTGTTTATTTAGCTCATTATCCCAAACACGTTGAATTTCAAAAGTGCCTGTTTCAAAAAATAATGGGAATCTTTCTTTAAACCAAGTTTGCATAGGTAGCTTTAGTGCTGTATCGATTGGTATCCATAATAATTCACCCTCAGGAGGATTCAAAAGAAGTTCACCTTCAAATGAGTCTGTCCAATAGTTAAATACCATATATCGAACATTATCTTTCGGATTGACATATTCATCTAATCCTTTAAAAGTTAAATTGGAAACAAGTAATCCAGTTTCTTCTTTTACTTCTCTTATAGCGGCTTGAACGATACTTTCGGGGAAATCTACTTTGCCGCCAGGAGCGATGTAGCCAGGGAAACCTCGATGGCTGGGGCGTTTTATGAGTAAAATTTCATTGTTACGTTGGATCATACACATTGTATAGATCTGATGTTCGATGTTATGTGAATTTGGAGGCATAATGATGTATTCTCCTTTATATTTTTTTGATAATTTTACCATAACATAATTGTTTCTTATATAATTAGAAATGGAATGTTATAAATTTTCAGTTATATATTATAAATTCTATAGTCATTCGAAAAGAGGGGAGAGACATGCAAGGAGAAATACAAAAGGAGAAAAGTTTGGGTTATGTTGGTAAATTATTATTACCGGTTAAAGTATCACCACACTTTAAATTTTTATGGATTGGACAATTACTCTCGGTCTTAGGTAGTTCGATAACTATGGTCATACTCCCAGTTGTTGTGTATTCATTAACTGGTTCAACAGTTGTAATGGGGATGACGATGGCAATGTACATGCTACCTAATATTCTTGCCTTACCGTTTGCGGGTTTAGTTGTAGACCGAATTGATCGGGTTAAATTAATGTTATTTACGGATATAATCCGCTGTATATTAATGCTATTACTTGCATCGCTTATATTTATGGATTTATTAACAATTACAATTTTATATATTCTCGTTGCCTTATACGGACTTATGGAAGGGATATTCCAACCAGCATATGCTGCTGTAAGAGCGAAAGTATTTGTTCCTGAAATTCGTAATGCAGCTAACGCACTCACTCAAATGAGTAATCAAGGTATACGATTAATTGGACCAGCACTTGGTGGGTTAATCGTATCGGTTGCGTCTGCAGGGATAGGCTTCGGACTAGATGCAGTAACGTACTTATTATCATTTTTATGTTTATTATTTTTAAAAGAAATTAAGTTTAAAAAAGTAAAGTCTATTGAAAAGAGTAACATTGATTACAAACAAGAGTTTATGGCAGGTGTTTTCGTTTTAAAAAGTCATCCTTGGCTATGGATTACAATTTTAGTCTTTTCTTTTATAAATATTTGTTATGCCGGCATTATCGTCGTATTAATTCCATGGTTATTTAATGTTCATCATCATTTTGAAGCTTACGTGTATGGACTTGGCATGGCCTTTTCTGGTGGTGGAGCTGTAATTGCTGCATTAATATTTGGTGGGAAAGAGCGGTGGCAGAAGAGAGGATTACTGGCTTATGGAGGTGTTTTAATTAGTGGGATTGCTTTATTAATTATGCCATTCATTTCTTGGGCACCTGCTTTAATATTCTTAATGGCAATTGAAGGATTCGGCATGATGATATTTGGACTCATTTGGGAAACGAGTTTACAGGAGCTTGTACCAGAAGAAGCGTTCGGAAGAGTGGCAAGCCTTGATATGTTGGGTTCTTTTGCTTTATTACCATTAGGGTACGTAGTTGTAGGCTGGTTAGCTACTGTCATAGGTGGCGAGATAACTATTATAACACTAGCTAGTTTAGTAATTTTAACAATTGGAATCGCATTGTCTGTACCGAGTATTCGTCGATTTGATTGATTATATGGGAAAAGAGGGCGATATGCATGACTATAGAAAACTTGAAAGATATAGTAACAAGGCAATTAGAGAGTAAATACATTTTGGAAGAAAAGGTCTTTGAAGCAAAAAATTTTACAGTTTATATCTCTACCCAAATAGAAAATAACTTAGCATATAATCAACTAGTATTAATAAAACATCTTTGTAATGAAAAACCTTCCATACATATTTGGCACAAAAAAATTAGTATGGAAGCAACAGAATTGGAAATCACAAAAGAAGTGATGGAAGCGATACAAGCAGGTTTCAAAAAAGAAGAATAAGCCCTAAAGAAATTAGGACTTATTCTTCATTAAATACAAATGTTTGTTTCATTTTTTTACCTTCATTTACCGGATGGCCGTTATAAGAGAAATTCTTTTCTTCCCAAGTGATCACAACTTTAAAATTATGACTATTAAAGTCTAATGGGAATACCATGTAGTCAAAGCTTGTATGACTTTTAGAAATATTTTCATTAGGTGTAGTAGGTTTAAAGGTAGCCTTAGAGGTAGGATTGTTATCAAGTATTTCCACGGATACGTTTGATACATCATGACCGATGTTTTTTACGAGTAAACTATACGTATCAAATACACCTTGTTTCGGCTGGATTGCTTGCTTGTTTGAGTTATGAGATTTATCAATTTCGACATACCATTGTTTAGACTTTGATGCAATCGGTAGTGACTGAAATGTGTAAGCACTAGCTTGCATTGGTAGTGCTAAACATATAAGCGTAAAGAGAGTTAATATTTTTCGTTTCATTTTTTGAGAGCTCCCATTCTTTAATGGATTTACTTGTTATTATCTTCTTTTTACGAGTTAATATACCATATAATGTAAAGTGGTTGTTGTGAGTAGTGAATCAATATCTTATTCACTACTCTTATAGCTAGCATAATTACGTATGAAGTAAGAAAGAATAAATTTGTTTTTTCTATACTTAGATTACTGCCCTTTTTAAAAGGGCTATTTTTACGTTTTAATAAAAAGAATATACTAAGAATTCCGTATAAATTATTTATTTTAATGTAGTTAAATGTGCTTGTATATGTGAAATTAGAGAGGGAAGCTGTGTAGAGATGTTTCTACACAGCTATTTAGGATATGAAAAAATTACCAAAATATGTTAAAGTAACATTGTCATACAACAAGGGGTCTTTGTTTTATGGAAAATGTACATCTTGCTAAAGTAGATTTAACGAAAAAAATTGAATCAAAATCTAAGTACAACAAGAAACTCGAAAAATATCAAAGGCGCTTATTAGCATTACAGCAAATTTTGAAAGAAGAAAAAATCGCGGTTATGCTTGTTATGGAAGGATGGGATGCGGCTGGTAAAGGTGGGGCAATTAAGCGGGTGACGGAACATCTTGACCCACGTGGGTTCCAAGTAAATCCAATTGGAGCACCTGCACCTCATGAAAAACGTTACCATTATTTGCAACGTTTCTGGCGCAAAATTCCACAGTACGGGCAAATCACCATTTTTGATCGCTCATGGTACGGTCGTGTGTTAGTTGAGCGTGTTGAAGGATTTGCTACAAAGGAAGAGTGGATGAGAGCATATGATGAGATTAATGATTTTGAAAAACTACTAACAGATGACCATTACATAATAGGGAAGTTCTTCTACCATATAAGTAAAGAGGAACAGTTAAAGAGATTTAAAGATAGAGAGAAAAATCCTTTGAAAAGATGGAAAATTACAGACGAAGATTGGCGTAATCGTGAAAAATGGGATGAATATGTTGAAACAATGGAAGACATGTTTGAAAAAACAAGTAAGCCAAATGCGAAGTGGCATATTATTGAAAGTAACGATAAATTGTATGCCCGTGTGAAAACGTTAAAAATCATTATTTCATTCATTGAGGATTATTTCTTAGAACATGGTATAGAATTGCCTTCTTATTATTATGAAATGAAAGAGGATATTGAAGTTTTGCAAGATGTAGGTGTTAAAGAGTAAAAAAGAAAATGGTCCTGTGAATTGGTGAAACCAAATTATGGGGCTTTTTTATTTAGAAACATTTTACAATTAACAGAATAAGGTATATAATCAATAATCATATTAACATTGTTAATATGATTATTGATTATATACTATGTGGGGGTTTTACTTTGAAGGGAAGAGATGTTGTTTTAGGTTTATTAATGCAAAAGGAATTGTCTGGTTACGATATTAAAATTGTGTTTGAAGACGTATTTACTCATTTTTTTGATGGAAGTTTTGGAATGATTTATCCAACGTTACGACAATTGGAGAATGAAGGGAAAATAAAAAAAGAGGTTGTCATGCAAGAGGGAAAACCGAATAAGAAAATGTACTTTATTACAGATGAGGGGCGTGAAGAATTTTATCAATACATGCAGACACCTGTAGAGAAGGATGTTTTACGTTCGGATTTTTTAATGAGAATGTATTTTGGTAACTATAGTGATGATGTAACAATAAAAAAATGGATTAAAGATGAAATTGAAAGAAAAGAAGCGTACATTGCAGATCTTCGATTGAAATATGAAAAGTGGAGAGTAGGTATTACTTTCGTCGAAGAAATTTCACTAGATGTAGGTATTGCATCGTATAGTGCACAAGTGGAGACTTTGAAGAAAAAATTAGAAGAGTTAGAGGCGAAAGAAAACAATAAAACAGAAGAATGAAAAACGCGTTCACAATAAATAAAGGGGTATATAAAGATGGAGCAATCAAAGGGTATTAAGATTGTCTTTTTAATGTGTCTAGGTATCTTTCTTTGTATGATTGATACGACAATTATGAATATAGCTTTACCGGCAATACAATCGAGTGTAAATACTTCGTTAGAAAAGATGTCTTGGGTATTAAATGTTTATACAATGACGATTGCAGTACTTGCCATTCCGTTAGGGCGGATAGCTGATATCTTTGGAAAAGCAAAGATGTATATTCTTGGTCTGGTGATTTTTGGTGGTGGATCGGTACTTTGCGCTTTTGCTAATACAGGTGATTTTCTTATTTTTTCTCGTTTTATACAAAGTATTGGGGCAGCGATTTTATTTCCAACAAGTATGGTAATTGGTGTATCAGCTATGCCATTAGCTAAGAGGCATGTTGCGCTTGCAATTTTAGGAGTAACACAAGGATTGTCAGCTGCTATGGGACCAGTAATAGGTGGAATTATTACGCAACATTTAGGATGGAGATGGGTGTTCTTCGTTAATGTTCCGGTTTGTATAATAGGAATCGTGTTATGTTGCATCATGCTACAAATAAAAAATGAAGAACGTATTATCTCAAAAATAGATTGGATAGGACTACTATTAAGTAGCACAGCAATTTTTTCATTTACTCTCATATTAGTAAAAGGTAATACATGGGGATGGCAAAGTAATATTGCTTTGTCTTGTTATGCAATTAGCACTATTTCTCTTATTCTATTTGTTTTAGTAGAACGAAAGATTCATAATCCAATGGTGAATTTAAAGTTATTTCAAGATCGAATGTTTGTCGGAGCGTCTATCGTTGTTATATTAAGTAATTTATTTTTAATTGGAGTTACTGTATTGCTTCCAACGTTCTTGACGAAACTACAAGGTCGAACGGAAATTGAAGCGGCTTTTTTAGTGACACCTATTTCAGCAATGATATTTTTTGTCTCACCAGTTGCAGCAACTTTAATTAAAAAACTCGGAAAAGTAACTATTATTTTGTCAGGATTTCTTATTATGGGGCTTTCCTACTATTGGTTGCAAATGATTGATGTTCATTCAACAAATATAGAAATTATTATTCCATGTATGATATTAGGTGTTGGATATGGTTTAGTAGTGGGGCCAATTACAGTTTTAAGTGCGTCTTCGTTTGAAGGAGAATTGTTAACTGCTTCTCAAAGTGTTGTATCAATGTTACGACAAGTCGGAATTGTATTGGCAGTCGCAATATTTGTCTCTAACTTAACTCACAATTTAACTGTAAATAAAGAAAAAGTATATCGTTATGCAGAAGAAAAGGTGCGTACTATTCATGTGAATAGTACTGAGCAAACTGAAATTTTACAAATGACTAAAGAAAAAATAGAGAATCAAAGTTTAGAGTCGAATATAAATAAGAAACAAAATGCAATGACAATGGGATTAAGTAAAGAGAAAAAGGAAGAATTGATTCGCGACAAGACGGATGAAATATTAAGAAAAGTTCCAGTAGAATATAGAGATGTAAAAAGAGAAGAAGTTATGAGGCAAGTGACAAAAGAAGTTGAAAAACAAGAGGAAAGTATAAAGAAAGAAGTACTCACATTTTCAAATGATGTGAATCATTATGCCAAGAATCAGATGGCTATGAGTTTTACAGATTTATATAAAGCAAGTGTGCCAATTATTTTAATTTGTGCTTTCGTAAGTTTGTTGTTTTGGGAAGGGAAAGCTTTGAGTAAAAAGAGAAAGGGAAGATTAGTAGAAGAAGCGTAAAGAAAAACAGGCTATAGCAGCCTGTTTTTTTCATTGTTTTCTCCTTGCATATTGTGAATAGTAGTATTTTTAATATAGCATGGGATAAGTCGAGTATGATTAGAAAGTTTTTTAGAATGAAAGGGATGAATGGAAAATGCCATTGAATATGTAACGTTATACATAGTACATTAACAAGAGGGATTAATTTTAAAAGGAGGATGGGGAATTGCTAGATAAGGCAGGGGCTTTAATAGATAATCATGTGTACACAGAAGAAGAGCAACAAAAACTATACAAACGAACGTTAATAATCGTCAGCATTTCACAAATGTTTGGCGGTGCAGGACTAGCTGCTGGTATTACAGTAGGTGCACTTCTTGCGCAGCAAATGCTTGGAACAGATGCATTTGCAGGATTACCAACTGCTATGTTTACATTGGGATCGGCATTAGCAGCTTTCATAGTAGGGAAGCTTTCGCAACGATATGGACGCCGGATAGGTCTTGCAACAGGGTTTATAGTAGGCGGATTTGGAGCAATTGGTGTTGTAATGGCAGCTTTAACAAATAGTATTATTCTTTTACTTATTTCTTTACTTATATATGGTGCCGGTACAGCCACGAATCTACAAGCTCGTTATGCAGGTACAGATTTAGCAGATAAGAAGCAGAGAGCAACGGCTGTTAGTATTACGATGGTAATGACGACTTTCGGTGCAGTTGCAGGACCAAATTTAGTAGGGGTAATGGGAAGTTTTGCTCATTCAATTGGAGTTCCTAAACTTGCAGGTCCGTTTATACTATCGGCAGCAGCATTTATACTGGCGGGTCTAGTTCTTTTTGTTATGCTTCGTCCAGATCCTTTGATTATTGCTAACATAATAGAAAGATATAAACAGGAACATACATATAAAGGACAACCAATAACAGAAGAAGCGAAAGAAAATAAACGAGGTATTACAGTTGGAGCAATCGTAATGATACTTACGCAAATAGTGATGGTTGCGATTATGACGATGACGCCAGTTCATATGGGACACCACGGTCACGGTTTAAGTGCAGTAGGACTTGTGATAGGTTTTCATGTAGGTGCAATGTATCTTCCATCTCTCGTTACAGGAATGTTAATTGATAAAATTGGCCGAACTACAATGAGCATAGCTGGTGGAGTGATTTTACTTGCAGCGGGTGTCATAGCTGCGATAGCGCCAAGTGATTCTTTATTATTATTAATCGTTGCTCTGTCTTTACTTGGGCTAGGATGGAACCTCGGATTGATAAGTGGTACAGCACAAATCGTTGATTCCACAACACCGTCTACACGTGCTAAAACACAAGGGAAAATAGATGTTTTTATTGCGCTAGCTGGAGCTTCTGGTGGAGCAATGTCAGGTATGGTAGTAGCGAATTCAAGTTATGCGGCATTGTCATTGGCTGGAGGCGTGTTAGCGTTATTACTTATTCCTGTTGTGATATGGTCTCGAAAAGGGGCAAGAAATTAAATGAAAAAGAGGTTCTAGTTACTGACTAGAACCTCTTTTTATACACTTAAATTAAATTCCACTCTACAATAAGTCCTAAATGCGTAAGTCCGCCACCAAATCCGTATAGTAAAAGTGTGTCTCCGTTATTTAACCTTCCTTCTTTTATAGCTAAATTTAAAGCGAGTGGAATGGTGACTGAAGAGGTATTCCCCATATATTCCACGCTCGTTAATGTTTTTTGTATTGGAATTTGAGATTTTTCGCAAATAGATTCAATCATTCGTAAGTTAGCGCTGTGGGGTATGAACCAGTCTATATCATCTACTTGCATATTTGCGGTATGTATTAAATCTTTTATGCCTTTTGGCACTGTACGTGTTGCCCATTTATATACTTCTCTTCCATTTTGAACGATTTTTTCATTTGTTTGCAGTGGTGTGCCATTCATAGTAGTAGATAAGTTTGTTCTATATAGATGAATGCCGCCATCACCGTTTGTTCCCATGTGAGCAGCGATAAAGCTTGGGGTGTCTTCATCTCTTTCTAATAAAATAGCTCCAGCACCATCACCGAATAAAATACAGGTCGTTCTATCGGTATAATCAGTAACTTTAGATAATGTCTCTGTCGCTACGACAAGTACTTTTTCATGTGATCCAGAAGTGATTAAGCTATTACCGACGTGTAGTCCATATGTAAAACCAGCACAAGTTGCATTTAAATCAAAAGCTAGTGTATGAGGTATGTTGAAGTATTGTTGTATTTGGCAAGCAACACTAGGGAAAACGTAATCAGCAGTAGTAGTAGCGACAATGATACAGTCGACATCTTCTAAGTTTTTCTTATATGTTGTACATAAATTTTCAATTGCTTTAATGGCTAAGTTTGAGGAGTATTCTTCGTCGCTAGCGATTCTTCTTTCCTTCATTCCTGTTCTTTGTACAATCCATTCATCATTCGTATGGACCATCTTTTCTAAATCGTTATTAGACAATATTTGATCTGGAACATAAGTACCAATTGCAGTAATACGAGATTTAGAATGCATAGGAACATCTCCTAACTTTTATTTTTATAACCTGATACTAATATTAGGTTATAAAAATGTCAATAAAGATTTTTGTTGTATTAAAACGATAATACTTAACTTACTATGAAGGAATTTGGCGAGTGCTGTAAAAATAATATACGAGAAGTTTCTAAAATTGATAATGAAGGGAGTTGAGCTCCTTGAAAAGGATTTTACAGATGTTTCCTGTCGTCATCATTTGTAGCTTTATTCTTATTATTTTTCCAGAGAAATCTTATGCTTGTGATTGTATTAAAGTATCAACAGAAGATGCATTTCAAAAAAACGATGTAGTGTTTGAGGGAAAAGTAATTGAGGTTGGAAGGAAAGAAGGGGTTGGAACTGAAGTGTTATTTGAAGTGAAGAAAATTTGGAAAGGGACAACTTCTTCGCAAATTATCGTATATACAAAGGGTGGTGATTGTATGTTTCGCTTTGTAGAAGGAGGAGAGTACTTAGTATTTTCTACTCAAAGAGGATCAGAAAAACAATTATACACAAATAGTTGTAGTGGAACGAAGAGATTGGATGAGGCAGGGGCGGACAAAGCGGCTTTAAGTCAAATTGCAAAAGAGTCTGTTCCGACGAAGAAAGTGGATTTAAAAGGTGAGATGGTGAGCGGTTTAAATTGGCGGCAAGTTGCTATTATTTCCATTGGTTTGTTATTGATGATTGTTTTTGTTATTTTTATTGTGAGAAAAACTCGCAAAAAATGACGATTAAAGTAAAAATATAAAGATATTCTTTAGTGTGATATAGGTTGTTAAACCTTGTGAAAGCGAATTACTTATGCTACACTTTATGTAACTTAAAATGAACGGAGGGGCTTCCTTTGATCTTAATCAGATTACGTCTCAATACTTTGTGCCAATAATTGAATAGCGCTCAAAGGCTCTGTCTGTGTACAGAGTGAACGGGATTGGTCTGCCTATTTTAAAGGAACCCTTTATTAAGCTTATATGTGAAAAAGAGGGAGGGACGAATACGCCCTCTTTTTGTTTTGCCTTTATAAATAGAATGGGATTGTATAAGTGAACACTTACTGTGGATACGTATACAATCTTGGGACTTTTTGACTATAAAATAGGATGAAAGCATAGCTTTCTTCTATTTCTTTGGTGAACCCTTATCCGTTTACGAAAACACAGGCAGCGACCTGTGTTTTTTATTTTACGTAATCGAAATGGAGGAATAAATATATGGAAGAAGTATTACAAAGAGCAGTTTTAGTTGGAGTAAATGTAGGTAATGAAGATGATTTTGCATATTCGATGGAAGAGTTAACAAATCTTGCGGAAGCTTGTGATGTAGAGGTAATTGGGCAAGTAACGCAAAATTTACAACGAGTAAATCCGTCGCATTATATCGGAAAAGGAAAGATTGAAGAAGTAGCAGCGTATGTACAAGAAATAGATGCGAATATGGTTATCTTTAATGATGAATTATCTCCTTCACAAATTCGAAATTTAGAAGAGGATTTAGATTGTAAGGTAATTGATCGTACCATTTTAATTTTAGATATTTTTGCGCAACGTGCGAAAACGAAAGAAGCACAGCTACAAGTAGAAGTAGCACACCTTCAGTATATGATGCCTCGTTTAATCGGTCTTCGTGAATCGTTAGGGAGACAGAGCGGCGGCGTTGGTACGAAAAATAAAGGTGTCGGTGAAAAAAAGTTAGAGTTAGACCGTCGTAAAATCGAAGAACAAATTTCAGTTTTGAATAAAGATTTAGAAGCGCTCGTTGCCCAGCGTCAAACGCAGCGAAAGCAGCGTAAGAAAAATGAAATACCTGTTGTAGCATTAGTAGGTTATACGAATGCAGGAAAGTCAACGACGATGAATGCAATGCTTGAAATTTATAATGGTACAGAAGAAAAGCAAGTATTTGAAAAAGATATGTTATTCGCGACGTTAGAAACATCTGTACGAAATATTGATTTGCCAGATAATAAATCATTTTTATTAACAGATACAGTTGGATTTGTAAGTAAATTACCACATCATCTTGTGAAGGCGTTCCGTTCAACGTTAGAAGAAGTAGCGGAAGCAGACCTACTTATTCACGTTGTAGATTACGCAAATCCAAATTATGAACAATTAATTGATATTACAAATGAAACGTTAAAGAAAATTGGAGTAGAAAATATTCCAACGATCTATGCTTATAATAAATCAGATATGGTAGATGTTGAAATTCCGAAAGTGCAAGAAGATCGCGTTTATTTATCAGCGAAGAAACATGTTGGAATTGAAGAACTTGTAGAAATGATTCGCTCACACATCTATAAAGAATATACGAAGTGTGAAATGTTAATTCCATATGATCAAGGACAGGTAGTTTCGTATTTCAATAATCATGCACACGTTTTATCTACGAGTTACGAAAACGAAGGTACCAAATTAGAAATAGAATGTAAGACGAGTGATTACGAGAAGTATAAGCATTTTGCAATTTAATGTAAGAGGCAACCCAGTATGTGATTGGGTTGTCTTTTTTTGTACGGTTTTACCGCTGAAAGTTACAAGGATGCAAGCCAATGACGGGAGTTAAGTTATATTTCTGGAAAAAGAAATGAAAGCAGTATAGAATAGAAATGTTTCAAAAGTCAGAATTTATTACACCTACTGTAATAAATATATATTTTGTACAGAAAGGGGAGATTCACATATGCAGGCAGTTTCACACAAAGAAACTGTAGAAACACCGACAATATATCGAATTTTATTTGCGATTAGCTTTGGGCATTTTTTAAATGATTCGATGCAAGCAGTTGTGCCGGCGTTGTTTCCTATTTTGGAAAAAACGATGAATTTATCCTATATGCAAGTAGGGTGGATTGCGTTTGCATTAAATATGACGTCATCGATTATGCAACCGGTGTTTGGTATGTATTCAGATAAGAAGCCGTCACCATTTTTATTACCACTCGGCATGTTTTCAAGTATGCTTGGAATGATTGGACTCGCGTTTGCACCAAACTTTATTATTGTTATTATTTCTGTTTTATTTATTGGTTTAGGTTCCGCGGTCTTTCATCCAGAAGGCGCTCGTGTTGCGTATATGGCGGCAGGTGCAAAACGAGGGTTAGCGCAAGCAATTTATCAAGTTGGGGGAAACACGGGGAATTCTCTAGCTCCTATTTTTACAGCGCTAATTTTCGTTCCACTCGGTCAAATTGGTTCATTAGGTTTTACAGCATTTGCAGCAGTAGGAATTGTATTATTAATTTTCGTATCGAATTGGTACAAAAATGAATTAGCAACCGGTGCTGTAAGAAGGAAGAAGAGGGCTGCACTTGAGGCGGAAAATGCAATTGTAAGTACACACATTAAATTCGTTATTATACTTCTTGTTTTTCTTACTTTTGTACGCTCTTGGTACGGTGCTGGTATCGGGAATTTCTATCAATTTTACTTAATAGAGCATTACGGTTTATCTATAAAAAATGCCCAGTATTTCGTATTCGCATTTATGATTGCTGGTGTGTTAGGAACTTTCTTCGGAGGACCGTTAGCAGATCGATTTGGTAAGAAAAATATCATCGTATTTTCAATGTTAGGTTCAGCGCCACTTGCACTGTTATTACCACATGTCTCACTTGTGTGGGTCGTACCGTTATTTTTATGTATCGGTTTTATTAGTTCAAGTAGTTTTAGTGTAATTGTTGTATATGCACAAGAGCTTGTACCTGGAAAAGTGGGAATGGTGTCAGGATTAATCGTAGGTCTTGCGTTTGGACTTGGAGCATTAGGTGCTGTAGTTCTTGGGAAATTAGCAGATATATATAGCCTGCAATTTATTATGCTATTATGTAGTTGTCTACCATTAATTGGACTCACTTCATGGTTACTGCCAAGTGATAAGAAAACGATAGAATAGGGGATGCGCTATGAAATTGTGTGAAAACGTTACGGAATTAATAGGAGATACACCTGTCGTCCGATTATCTAAATTTATTCCGGAAGACGCAGCAGATGTGTATGTGAAACTAGAAATGTTTAATCCATCGCGCAGTGTGAAAGACCGTGCTGCTTATAATTTACTTCACGTTGCAGAAGAAAATGGTCTCATCAAACCAGGAGATACAATTATTGAACCGACAAGCGGGAATACAGGGATTGGTTTAGCGATGAATGCAGCAGCTAAAGGGTATAAAGCGATTTTAATTATGCCAGATAATATGTCAAAAGAGCGTATTAATTTATTGAAAGCATACGGAGCAGAAGTAGTTTTAACACCAGCAGAACAAAGAATGCCAGGAGCAATTGCGAAGGCGTTAGAACTGCAAAAACAAATACCGAATAGTTTTATCCCGCAACAATTTGAAAATCCAGCTAATCCGAATATTCACCGTTATACGACTGCGCTTGAAATTTACGAACAAATGGATGGAGAGCTGGACGCTTTTGTTGCAACGGCAGGAACAGGCGGAACGATTACAGGGACTGGTGAAACGTTAAAAGAGAAATTACCAAACTTATATATTGCAGTAGTGGAACCGAAAGGATCTCCCGTTTTATCAGGTGGTGTACCAGGTCCCCATAAACTAGTAGGAACAAGCCCAGGGTTTATCCCGAAAAACTTAAATACAGAAGTGTATAACGAAATTATTCAAATTGCAGACGAAGAGGCTTTAACGACAATGAGAAACTTAGCTAGACAAGAGGGATTATTAGTTGGGCCGTCTTCCGGAGCATCTGTTTACGCTGCAATCATGATAGCGAAACGTCTAGGCGCTGGTAAAAAAGTTTTATGTATTGCGCCTGATACAGGTGAACGTTATTTGAGCATGGGGTTATTTGAATAAAAAGGATAGAAACACCTTAATAGTGAATAGCTACTATTAAGGTGTTTGTTTTATGGAATGAAGAGGGGAGAAGAACAATGAAACTATTAAAACCAACCCATGAATATAGTGAGCATATTACAGCGTATAGACACGCGTTTTTAAACTCAGGGGAACAACCACATGGAAGTAGTTCTTTACAAAACTTTGATTCTCTTGATGAATGGTTTGAAAAAGTGAGTAAACAAGAACTAGGAGAAAATTTACTAGCTAATCGAGTGCCATCTAGTCAGTTTTTAAGTTTTGAAAAAGGGGAACTTATAGGTTTTGTGAATATTAGACATAGATTAAATCCAGAATTATTACGGGAAAGCGGTCATATTGGATATAGTGTCCATCCAAATAAACGTCGCCACGGTTACGCTACGAAACAACTACAACTTGCATTAGCTGAAGCGCAAAAATTAGGATTGCAGAAAGTATTAATAACTTGTGATGAATCCAATATCGGTTCTGTTAAAACGATTCAAAAGGTTGGCGGTGTGTTAGAAAATGAAGTAGTTTCTTCTCGTACTGGTGAAGTTATTCAGCGCTTTTGGATAGAAATATGATGTAGTAGGAATTTGAAAAGGTAATGCAAGCTATAATATCGAAATAGATAAATGCAGTATAGGGGATTACTGCAATTTTAGGGGGAAATGAAATGGGATTAAAAGAGAAAGCAATAGAGATGTCAGAGATCTATAGGCAAAATCCGAAAGTAGAAGCCATTATTTTAGCGGGTTCAGTAGCTAGAAAGCTTGAAGATGAACATTCAGATATAGAATTACATATTTTATGGTCAACACCGCCAGAAGATGAGGATCGTAGGGCCCCTATTCATCATATTGATGGGACAATATTATCGTATCATCCGTATGAGGAAGAAGAATGGTCGGAAACGTATTTAACGAAAGAGGGAATTAAATTAGAGATTAGTAACTTTTTAACAGAGACAGTAGAGAAAGTGATTTCGGATGTGGTGGATCAATATGATATAAGTTATGAAAAACAATGTATTGTATCATCCGTTCATGATGGTGTTAGTTTGTATGGAGAAGGGAAAGTGAATGAATTAAAAGATAGAGTAGTGGTATATTCAGATGAACTAGTAAAACGAATGATTTCAGAAAATCTATGGTTAAGTAATCGTTGGCACAATCGAAAGGCGCTTTTAAAACGGAAAGATTGGCTTATGCTTTATGATGTTATTTGCGAAGTACAAAGGAACGTATTCGGTGTTTTATTTGGTTTGAATAAAATGTATGTACATCATCCAGCGTTTAAATGGATGCCTAATAATGTGGAACGAATGACTATTAAACCTGAAAATTTATATGAACGTATGGCGGACACATTAATAGGGAGTCCAGAAAATAGTGTGCAGGAGTTAGAGTTGCTAATAGAAGAAGTGTTGCAACAAGTTCATACATACGCGCCAGGAGTAAATGTGGATGAGCAAGAAAAATCTATTTTTTATTTTGTGAAATAGAAAATAGTAATAAGGGGGAAGTTATGGGTTTTTTTAATAGGTTTTTTAAAAAAGTTGAAAAAGTAAATGAGCAAGAAGCCACTCTTCATGAATTAAGTGAAGAATTGTATGTTGAATCACCGGTAGAGGAAGCGACTAGTTACTGGGTATCAATGGCACAAAATATAATTGTTAATGCTGTAAAAGCGGCTGACAATGATGTGGAACGTGCCTTCGTGTTATTGAATTTGAAGAAAGGTGAGGCTTCATTTGATATTTTCTATCAAATAAATGGGCAATTGTATTTCTGGGATCAGCTAGAAAATGAGACGATAAGAAATAGAATTCAGAACGAGTTGTTACCGCAAGCTCCAGAAGTTTCAAATGCAGTAAATGAGCAATTTCATGAAGCTGATCACCCTATAATTTCGTTTGCGCAATTGCAGTTTGAATGGGAAACGAAAGCCTGGTTTTCACATATAATTTGGGAAGATAACCTTGCTGCTCAATTGCCCAAAACTCAAATTCTAAATGAATGGTTTCGTGTAATTAAAGAAGAAACGAAAAATAGACCACTGGATAGTGATGCGAAATTTTCTTGGTATCCATCAAACTCTTAAAAAATTAATACAGAGAGACAAGTTATGTTTCTAGATGATTTGTATTATTGAATAAGTATCAATAATACGTAATTCTTTTTCTATTGCCTGTTAGAATTCGTTATGTACTAATCCACTTGTTTTCTAAACTAAAAACTTATATTTCGAATTTTAAAATAGATTGTAATACATAAAAATTCGAAATATAAGTTGACACTATTTTTAATGTGTGATAAAAATGATAGTAATCAATTCGGAAAATAATATTTGGGCAATGAAAGGGTATAGTAGTGAATATCTCCCTATTTCAGAGAGCTGATGGTTGGTGTGAATCAGTATATAGATTATTCATGAAGTTCGTCCTGGAGCATCTTTCATAAATCTCGCATTATGAGGAAATGAAAGACGGTAGTTTATACCGTTATCAAATAAAGTGGTGAAGATTTTTTCACAACTAGGGTGGTACCGCGATATTTATCGTCCCTACGTATTTACGTAGGGACGTTTTTTATTTAGGTCCTAACTTTTGTGTGTCTTCATAACTAGGGTGGTACCGCGATATTTTATCGTCCCTACGTTTTTGCGTAGGGGCGTTTTTATTTAGGTGGTTTCTTAGTGTTCTTCACAACTAGGGTGGTACCGCGATATTTTTGTCGTCCCTACGTATTTACGTAGGGACGTTTTTTATTATTAGGGAGGAAGTGAACGTATTAGAAAAGAGTATTGATAGAACAATATAAATACCGAATTGTAACAAAGAAAAAGAGATAGAGAGGAGATTAACAAATGAATTCACAGCAATGGACATCGAAATTAGGTTTCGTATTAGCTGCAGCAGGTTCGGCAATTGGTCTTGGGGCGATTTGGAAATTCCCATATATGGCCGGCATTGGAGGAGGCGGAGCGTTCTTCCTAATTTTCATCGGTTTCACATTATTAATTGGTTTACCGCTATTATTAGCTGAATTTGTTATTGGAAGAAGTACACAAAAAGAGGCTGTCGATGCATATAGAGAGATTGCTCCTAAAACGTTATGGCCTTGGTTAGGTAAATTAGGAATTGTAACATGTTTCATATTACTTTCTTTCTACAGTGTTGTAGGAGGCTGGATTTTATTATATTTATGGAATGCAATTACAGGTAGACTATGGGAAGGAAATGGAGCATACGAAGCTACGTTTGGTGAAATCATTTCCAATCCATATTTAGCAGTTGGATCACAGCTATTATTCATCCTTATTACTATTTTCATCGTAAGTAAAGGTGTACAAAATGGTGTTGAAAAAGTAAATAAATATTTCATGCCAGCATTATTCGTTTTATTCTTTGTATTAATCGTTCGTGCACTTACATTAGATGGTGCTGGAGAAGGCGTTCGTTTCTTCTTACAACCTGATTTCTCACATGTAACATCAGAAGTTATATTATACGCAATGGGGCAATCGTTCTTCTCATTATCTGTCGGGGTAGCCGTTATGGTAACGTATAGCTCGTACTTACCGAAAGAAGAAAGCTTACCACGTTCAGCATTTTCTATCGTAGCCTTAACTCTTGTTATTACATTACTTGCAGGACTTGCAATTTTCCCAGTTGTGTTCGCATTTGGAATGGAACCATCTCAAGGGCCGGGACTATTATTTATCGTGTTGCCAGCTATTTTCAGTAAAATGGCGTTCGGAAAATTATTCTTCATTGTTTTCTTATTACTATTCTTCTTCGCTACGATTACATCAGCAATTTCGATGTTAGAAATTAGTGTTGCATCGTTAACATCAAAAGGTAAAGGGAAACGTGAAAAAATGGCCTTAATCGTAGGGTTATTAATCTTCGTTGTTGGGGTACCATCAGCATTATCATTCGGTATATTAAGTGATCTGAAGATTTTCGGGAAGACAGTCTTTGATTTAGCGGACTATGCAGTAAGTAACGTATTAATGCCACTTGGTGTATTATTAGTTTCTATCTTTGTTCCTTTAAAAATGAAGAAAGATGTATTAATGAAAGAGCTAGGTGTAAGTAAAAATAAAGGTTATAAACTATTCGTATTATGGTTATTTTTACTTCGTTATATCGCACCAATTGCGATTATTATCGTATTCTTAAATGTACTTGGCATTATATAAAAAGAAAGGTAGCGTATCATACAAAGATACGCTACCTTTTTATTTTGCTCTTTTTTGCAATTCATTTACTGTTACGAACTGATAGCCCTTCTTAGATAAAGAATCTAAAATACCTTCAATCGTTTGTAAATTTTCATTAGACTCATCATACATAGAGTGCAGTAAAATGATAGAACCTGGTTTTACATTTTTATTAACGTATTTAATTTTATCAGCCGCAGATTTATAAAAAGTATCGGGCTCAAGATCCCATGTGATTGTTTCGATATTGTTTTTATTTAAATAATATGGCAGCCCTATTAACTTCTTACCGTTAGGGGGCCTAAAATCAATTTCGTCTGTAAATCCTGTTTGGCGGATTAATGAATTCGTTTTTTCTATTTCATCTTTAATAAAAGAAGGTGTTTTGAAAACCATTCTATTATGAGAATATGTATGGTTTCCAAGTTGGTGCCCAGATTGCGCGATAGCTTCTCCTAACGATAAATTTTGCTCTAATTCATTTCCAATTAAAAAGAAAGTAGCTTTAGCGTTGTATTTATCTAGTAGCGGTAATATTTGTTTTACATTGTTAGTAGGGCCATCATCAAAAGTTAAAGCAATCACTTTTTCATTTGTTTCTACGCGTTGTGTTAAATCTCCAAATAATTGAAAGCTTCTTGCGTTCATCAATTTGTATGTTCCGAATAATGCCGTGATAATAAAGAATAGTGTAACGATTGTAATGATAATTTTTTTCTTCATAATGTAACCTCACAATGATTTTTAATTCAGTTAAAAAGTATTATATCAAACTAAGTAATTTCGTGCTTTAAGAAGGGTGTGGATGCAAGGAGAAGGAATTTATCATATAATAAAATGCAAAAGGTATATTAGGAGGTGTTTATATGGCGATTATAATTCAATTGCCAGACACTGCAACGTCTCATGCAAAGCCAAGTATGGAAATGGCGATACTTTGCGTGAGGTAGACAAGTAATATACAATCGCCTATATGAGCTCGTATCATTTTTTATATTTGGCTTTGCACCTTATTGAAATGAACCATAAAAAATAAGGGGCGAGCAGAAATGAAATACGTAAAAGCTAATGCTGTTTTACCAGAGAGTTTAATTACCGAAATTCAAAAGTATATACAAGGTGAAACAATTTACATTCCGAAACAAGAAACGAAACATTATAAATGGGGTACACGATCTGGCGGAAGAAAACAACTAGATGAAAGAAATAAAGCAATTAAAGAAGCGTTTAAAAGTGGGATTGCTATTCATCAACTTGCAGAAGAATATTTTCTTTCTGGGGAAACGATTAAAAAGATTGTGTATTCTAAATAAGAGGAAAAGAGTCTGATTCATATATTACTTTGAATCAGACTCTTTTTGTTTTATGTGTATTGGATATATGAGGTGTGAACGGGCATGATAATAGAAAAAATGTGCCGTTTTTTTATTAAATGGTATACAGAGCACTTGAAAAGTAGAAAGGTGAACATATATGAATCATATTGGACAAATAACGATAGAGCTTTTAGTTGGTTTTTTTGTTCTATTAATTGCTACAAAAATATTAGGGAAAACACAAATATCTCAGCTAACGCCATTTGATTTTATTTCTGCAATCGTCCTAGGTGAGCTCGTTGGAAATTCAATATATGATCCTAAAATTAAAGTATGGTCTATTTTATATTCAGTATTTGTTTGGGTAATTTTAATTTATACTATAGAAGTGATAACACAAAAAGTAAGAGGAACAAGAAGGTTTTTTGAAGGGTATCCTTCAATTATTATTCGTAACGGAAAGATTGATCGTGAACAATTAAGCGTAAATCATTTGGATATAAACCAATTACAACAAATGCTTAGGCAACAAAAAGATATATTTTCAATCCGAGAAGTTGAATATATGATATTGGAACCGAACGGAAACATAAGCGTTCTGAAAAAAAGTAAATACGAATCTCCTACTATAAATGATTTAAGTTTAAAACATAAGCCTGTATACTTACCAATTTCATTAATTAGTGATGGAAAAGTAGTTAAGGATAATTTGAGGGAAGCGGGATTTGATGAAGGATGGCTTTATAAACAAATAAAGCAAAAAGGAATTACTAAATTTGAAGACGTATTATATGCGGAATGGAAAACAGATGATGGCTTCTTTTGTCAGGAAATGCAGCGGTAGAGAATAAGTGATATATGTAATGTTTGTTTCTAAGTTATCTTTTACATATCAAAAAACGTAATCATTGTATACAATAAAACTAGATCAACAATTTGTATGGAGTGATAAAGATGGAAGCGTTTATTAGAAGTGATCAATATAATTTTATAAAATCACAAGCTTATATTTTAGCAAACGGGCATGCAACGGCAAATGATAGAGGTGTAATTCAAGCGTTAAAATCGCTTGCGATTGAAAAGATAATACATGTATTTGAGAATTTAACGGATGAACAGAAAGAGTTAATTGATACGGTATTAACAGTTCAAAATAGAGAAGATGCAGAATCATTTTTAATGAAAATAAATCCGTATGTAATTCCGTTTCAAGAAGTTACAGCACAAACATTAAAAAAATTATTTCCTAAAGCGAAAAAGTTAAAACTTCCTGATATGGAAGAAATGGATATGAAAGAAATATCTTATTTAAGCTGGATTGATAAGGGGTCAAGCAGGAAATTTATTATAGCGAAAAATGATAAAAATAAATTTGTTGGTCTGCAAGGAACGTTCCAAAGTTTAAATAAAAAAAGCATTTGTTCGTTATGTCATGGACATGAAGAAGTAGGAATGTTTTTAGTTGAAATTAAAGGCGATGTACCAGGAACTTTCGTTAAAAAGGGAAACTACATTTGCAAAGATGGTGTAGCTTGCAATCAGAATATGAAATCGCTAGATAAATTGAACGATTTTATTGAACGCTTGAAGAAATAACGAGAAAACCTCTAGTATTTAAACTGGAGGTTTTTATTTTTTGAAGAAGTAAAATAAGCTTTCTTTGTAAATGTAGATTTATAATGAAATTTGATAAAAATATCTATTATGATACAGTTGCTTATATGCAAGGAGGTAAAACATGGATTACCTTTTATCGAAAGAAAAAGTGAAGCGATGGCCCAAAGATATGATAGCGGCGGGGCGTTGTCATACAGTTGGCCTGAAATCGGATGGCACGGTAGTAGCGGTGGGCCGGAATAAAGAAGGGGAATGTAATGTAAGTGGCTGGCGAGATATTGAAGCAGTCGCAGTGGGCAATGTTCATATGGCAACGAACACGGGTAATGCTCATACAATCGGTCTTACATGTGACAGTACTGCGGTAGCAGTGGGTTGGAATAAGCATGAACAATGTGATGTAAACGATTGGCATAATATTGTAGCAGTTGCGGCAGGGTGGCGTCGTACTATTGGCCTGAAATCGGATGGCACGGTAGTAGCGGTGGGCCGAAATAAAGAAGGAGAATGCAATGTAAGCAGTTGGCAAGGTATTGTGGCAGTCACAGCGGGTGACTGGCATACAGTCGGTCTTAAATTGGACGGCACATTGACGACTGTGGGGAATAATCGATATGGTCAATGCAATGTAAGTAGCTGGCGAGGTATTGTAGCGGTCAAGGCTGGGTATCTTCATACTGTTGGTCTTAAACGAGACGGTACGGTGACAGCAGTGGGGAATGATAAACATAACCAGTGTGATGTAAGTGGCTGGCGAGATATTGTAGCAATAGCGGCTGGTACGAATCATACAATCGGACTTAAATCAAACGGTACCGTGGTGGCAGTGGGTTGGAATGAGTATGGTCAATGTAACGTAAGTGATTGGAGAGATATTGTAGCGATAGCGGCTGGTTGTGCACATACAGTCGGACTAAAATCAGACGGCACGGTGATCGCGGTAGGTAATAATGAATTTGGCCAATGCGATGTAGGTAGCTGGCGCGACATTCGGTTGCCTGGCAAATAGTCAATTTACAATAAATCATTAGTAATATTATTCTATTTTAGGGGTAATTATGGAATAGGATATGTAGAAAATAATTAAACTTAAATCTGCTGAATAAGAATCTCTTTTGAAAAGGGATTCTTATTATTTTTCATAAAATGAGGGTGTAAATGGAATTTTTGAACAAATTTTATTTCAAAATTACAGTAGAAGATATAAATTAAAAAGTATAGAGGAGATAAAGGAATGCTTAAAAGGTTTTTACTTTCTTTACCGGATGTTTTACTTATATGTATCGTTCTCTACATAATGTACACAAATTCTTTTAGTTTTGGACAGATGCTAGTAATTTCCATTGCAATCGGAATTATTGGTGGTCTTGCTATTAGAATTTGTAAGGATGTATTCACGTCTATAAGATGGACAATTAAACAAAGAAAAAATTGAATATGTTCAATAGTTTTTAGGAGGGAATGAAATGACTAAGAAAAAGAATAGAGTGAAAAACGAGATAGTACTTTGGTCACTAACAGCAATTGTTCTATTAATTGTATGGTACTTTTATCAAAAATAAAAACGCATCGTACTCAAAAAGCACGATGCGTTTTTATTATTTTTTTTGCCAATTTTCTTTTATAAAGTCTTCACGCCCAGATTCTTTTTGCTCAGTAGCATATTTCTCTGGATTCTTTTTATAGAAATGTTGGTGGTATTCCTCTGCTTCGTAAAAAGGTGCAGCAGGATGAATTTCAGTCACGATTGGATCTTTAAACATACCGCTTTCTGCAAGAGCTTGTTTTGATTTTTCAGCAAGCCCTTTTTGTGTTTCGTTATGATAAAAAATAGCGGTACGATAAGATGGACCACGGTCAAAAAATTGTCCGCCATCATCAGTTGGATCGATTTGTGGCCAATATAAGTCTAGTAATTTCTGATAAGGAAAAATAGAAGGATCGAATGTAATTTGAACAACTTCTAAATGTCCAGATGTTCCAGCTTTTACTTGTTCATATGTTGGGTTTTCTACATGACCTCCTGCATAGCCAGAAAGTACTTTATGAATACCAGGAAGTTCATCAAATGGTTTTACCATGCACCAAAAGCAACCACCTGCGAAGGTTGCGAGTTCGTATGTTTTTTCGGACATTGCTGTAATCCTCCTAAATGTATATGTTTTATATAGTATTATATAAATTGTTTTATTGCGCAATAAAAAAGATTTGAAAATATATGTTTTTTACAAACAAGATCCTCCGCTCACATCAATTAATTGTCCAGTAACCCAGCGGCTGTCTGGAGAAGCAAGGAATGCAGCAGTATCGGCAATGTCTTCTACTTCACCTAAGCGATTGAAAGCGGAAATAGTAGTAGCGTACTGCTTCATCATCGGGTCGCTCAAGAGTTCTGCATTCATATCTGTTTTAATAAATCCTGGAAGTATTGCATTCACCGTTATTCCTCGTGCTCCAAGCTGTTTTGCTAGCGTAAAAGTCATTGTATTAATAGCGCCTTTCGTCATACTATATGCAACAAAATCAGGTAAAGAAATGCGGGTCGCAGCGGATGAAATATTAATAATTCGGCTATTGTCACGTAAACGTGGCAGTGCTTGTTGAATGATAAAGAATGGTGCTTTTGCATTTACTGAAAACATTCTATCAAAAAATTGTTCAGTCGTTTCTTCAATAAAAGCACCAGGACCAATGCCAGCATTGTTTATTAAAATATCAAATTGTGTTTCACCAGTGCGCTTTTGTAATTCAGTATCTAAAGCTTTATAAAGGTTTTCTACACCGTGTAAGGATTCTAAATTTGCGCCGATAGAAAAAGCTTGGCCACCATTTGATCGAATTTCATGAACAGTTTCTTCAGCGTCATCTTTTCGATTACCGTAATGAACAGCAACCAATGCACCGTCATTTGCTAAACGTTTAGCGATTGCTCGTCCAATTCCTCGGCTTGCTCCTGTAACTAACGCTACTTTCCCTTTTAACATAGTTTCCTCATCTCCTCATAAACTTTATAAGTTTTTCTTTATGTAGTAATGCAAACATACTTAAGTAATATATGAGTGTATGTAAGTAATGCATTCCAATTTTGATTTGAGAAAAAATAAATAGAATGAATTTTGATTTTTTTGAAAAAACATGTTGACAAGGAAAAGAACAACGTCCTATAATACGTGTAACAAATAAAAGTTAATTAAGAATTTTCTAACTTTATATGTTGTATATGCAAAGAAGAGGAAAGTAGATGATTATGATCGTTTCAGAGAGCTACTCCAAGGCTGTGAGGGTAGTAACAATCGAATCATTGAAGATCACCTCGGAGCATCGCTTGCGAAAGGGAAACTGAGTAGAGGGCGGCGGCATCGTCTCCGGTAAAAGGACGGAGGTCTGATTGGACCTACAAAGCTTATATTTCGTGAGAAGTATAAGGAAGCTGAGTGGTAACGCGAAACTCTCGCCTCAGCAATCAAAGCTACTAAATTGTAGTAGTTGATTGCTGAGGCGAGAGTTTTTATTTTTAAAAATAGAAGAAGAGAATGCGTAGAAGAGGAGAGTAAATGATAAAGATTGTTTCAGAGAGCTGCCCCGAGGCTGTGAGGGTGGTAACAATTCACTCATTGAAAATCACCTTGGAGCACTACTTTTGAAAACTAGTAAAAAGTAGCGGGGTTGTTCCCGATAGAAAAACAAAAGTCTAATTGGACTTGCAGAGCTTATATTTCGTGAGAAGTATAAGGAAGCTGAGTGGTAACACGATTCCCTCGTCTCAGCAATGGATTGCTACAAGTATGTAAGTAATCGATTGTTGAGACGAGTATATTTTTAAGGTTTATATACTGAATATTCTGTTAAAAATACTCATCTCAGCAATCGATGTAGAAATAGATTGCAAAAAATAGAGAAAAAAAGAGGAGCGATGTGAGATGGGAAACCAGTACATTTACATGAATGGGGAATTTGTAGAAAAAGAAAAGGCAGTTGTTTCAGTATATGATCACGGTTTTTTATACGGAGACGGTGTATTTGAAGGGATTCGTAGTTACGGAGGAAATGTATTTTGTTTAAAAGAACATGTGAAACGATTGTATGAATCAGCGAAATCTATTTTACTAACAATTCCAATGACGGTAGAAGAAATGGAAGAAGCAGTTTTACATACACTCCAAAAAAACGAATATACTGATGCTTACATTCGCTTAATTGTCTCAAGAGGAAAAGGTGACTTAGGGCTCGATCCGAGAAGTTGTGTGAAGCCGAGCGTAATTATCATTGCAGAACAATTAAAGTTATTCCCACAAGAATTTTATGATAATGGGCTAAGCGTTGTATCGGTTGCATCAAGACGTAATACGCCAGATGCGTTAGATCCACGTATTAAGTCAATGAATTATTTAAATAACGTACTTGTAAAAATTGAAGCAGCACAAGCAGGAGTGTTAGAGGCTCTTATGTTAAATCAACAAGGATATGTTTGTGAAGGTTCTGGTGATAATGTTTTCGTTGTGAAAGATGGAAAAGTATTAACCCCGCCATCCTATTTAGGAGCATTAGAAGGTATTACGAGAAATAGTGTTATCGAGCTATGTGAGCGACTGAGTATTCCGTGTGAGGAAAGACCGTTCACTCGCCATGATGTATATGTAGCGGATGAAGTATTTTTAACAGGAACAGCAGCGGAGTTAATTCCAGTTGTAAAAGTTGATTCCAGAGAAATTGGAGATGGGAAACCAGGAAGTGTAACGAAACAATTGACCGAAGAATTTAAAAAATTAACGAGAGAAAGAGGAGTACGTGTTCCCGGGCTGACGGAAAGCTTAGCGTAAATAAGGAGAGGAGTTAATGGAAATGAAGCAGCAGTATACAGCGTATGAGAAATTACAGTATGAAGAAATGACAGGCGCTGGGCACGTGATTCAATGTTTGAAGAAATTGGGTGTAACGACCGTTTTCGGCTATCCAGGCGGAGCAATTTTACCAGTATACGATGCGTTATACGAAAGTGGTTTGAAACATGTTTTAACTCGTCATGAACAAGCTGCCATTCATGCGGCTGAAGGATATGCGAGAGCTTCTGGAAAGGTTGGGGTAGTCTTTGCTACCTCTGGCCCAGGGGCGACAAATTTAGTTACGGGTTTAGCAGACGCTTATATGGATTCGATTCCTTTAGTTGTCATTACCGGGCAAGTTGCAACGCCTTTAATTGGTAAAGATGGATTTCAAGAAGCGGATGTTGTCGGAATTACAGTACCTGTTACGAAGCATAATTACCAGGTTCGTGATGTGAATCATGTATCACGAATTGTGCAAGAAGCTTTTTATATCGCCAAAAGCGGGCGCCCGGGACCAGTATTAATTGATATTCCAAAAGATGTTCAAAATGCAAAAGTCACCAGTTTCTTTAATGAAGAAGTTGTTATTCCGGGGTACAAACCAGAACTTGTACCAGACAACATGAAACTTAGAGAGGTGGCTAAAGCAATTTCAAAATCTAAGCGTCCACTTCTTTATATTGGAGGAGGTGTCATTCATTCAGGTGGATCCGATGAACTCTTCGAATTCGCAAGGGAGAACCGTATTCCAGTCGTTTCAACTTTAATGGGACTTGGTGCATATCCACCGGATGATCCATTGTTTCTAGGGATGCTTGGTATGCATGGGACATACGCTGCTAATATGGCGGTAACAGATTGTGATTTACTACTTGCATTAGGTGTTCGCTTCGATGATCGTGTAACAGGAAAATTAGAACTTTTTTCTCCGCACTCGAAAAAAGTACATATTGATATTGATTCTTCTGAGTTTCATAAAAATGTAACTGTAGAACATCAGATTGTTGGTGATGTAAAAAAAGCGTTACACATGCTGTTACATATGTTTATTTATACACAAACAGACGAATGGCTTCAGAAAGTAAAGACATGGAAAGAAGAATATCCACTTTCTTATAAGCAAAAAGAATCTGAGTTAAAACCACAGCATGTAATCAACTTAGTAAGTGAATTAACGAATGGTGAAGCGATTGTCACAACAGAAGTAGGTCAGCATCAAATGTGGGCTGCTCACTTCTATAAAGCAAGAAAACCTCGGACGTTCCTTACCTCTGGAGGATTAGGAACAATGGGGTTTGGTTTTCCAGCAGCAATTGGTGCTCAGCTAGCTAAAAAAGAAGAACTTGTCATTTGTATTGCAGGTGACGCTTCTTTTCAAATGAACATTCAAGAACTACAAACAATTGCTGAAAATAACATCCCTGTAAAAGTATTTATCATAAATAACAAATTTTTAGGGATGGTAAGGCAATGGCAAGAAATGTTTTATGAAAATCGTTTATCAGAATCAAAAATTGGATCACCAGATTTTGTGAAAGTAGCAGAAGCTTATGGAGTAAAGGGATTAAGAGCAACAAATTCAACCGAGGCAAAACAAGTGATGTTAGAAGCATTTGCTCACGAAGGTCCTGTCGTAGTTGATTTTTGTGTAGAAGAAGGTGAAAACGTATTTCCGATGGTTCCGCCAAACAAAGGGAATAACGAAATGATTATGAAGAGGTGGGAAGAATGAGTCATACTTTTTCACTCGTTATTCATAACGAGCCAAGCGTCTTATTACGTATAAGTGGGATTTTTGCTCGGCGTGGTTATTATATTTCTTCTTTACATTTAAAAGAAAGAGATACTAGTGGTGTTTCTGAAATGAAACTCACAGCAGTTTGTACTGAAAATGAAGCGACATTACTTGTTAGTCAGTTGAAAAAATTAATTGATGTTCTGCAAGTAAATAAATTATAAGGAGTGTATGGAATATGAAAACATATTATGAAAAAGATGCAAATGTAGAGTTATTACAAGGAAAAACTGTTGCAGTAGTTGGTTATGGATCACAAGGTCATGCGCAAGCACAAAATTTACGTGATTCTGGTGTAGAGGTTGTAGTTGGTGTTCGTCCTGGTAAGTCGTATGAAGTAGCGAAAGCGGATGGATTTGAAGTAATGTCTGTTTCAGAAGCGGTTCGAACCGCACAAGTTGTACAAATGTTATTGCCAGATGAACAGCAAGCTTATGTGTATAAAGCAGAGGTAGAAGAGAATCTTCGTGAAGGACAAATGTTACTTTTCTCACATGGATTTAACATTCACTTCGGACAAATTAATCCGCCAAGTTACGTAGATGTAGCGATGGTCGCGCCAAAAAGTCCAGGTCATCTCGTTCGCCGTGTATTTCAAGAAGGAAATGGTGTTCCAGCATTAGTCGCAGTGCATCAAGATGCGACGGGAACAGCGCTACATGTAGCACTGGCGTATGCAAAAGGTGTAGGGTGTACACGTGCGGGGGTAATTGAAACGACATTCCAAGAAGAAACCGAAACGGATTTGTTCGGTGAGCAAGCTGTACTTTGCGGCGGGGTAACTGCACTTGTGAAGGCCGGGTTCGAAACGTTAACGGAAGGTGGATATCGTCCTGAAATTGCATACTTTGAATGTTTGCATGAATTAAAGCTAATTGTTGACTTAATGTACGAAGGTGGATTAACGACTATGCGCCATTCTATTTCAGATACGGCAGAGTTTGGAGATTATGTAACAGGATCGAGAATTGTTACAGATGAAACGAAGAAGGAAATGAAGCGTGTTCTGACAGAAATTCAGCAAGGTGAATTTGCGAAGAAATGGATTTTAGAAAATCAAGCAGGGCGTCCGACGTATAACGCAATGAAAAAAGCAGAACAAAATCATCAATTAGAAAAAGTGGGAGCAGAGCTTCGTGAAATGATGAGCTGGATTCATGCACCGAAAGAATTAGTAAAGAAATAGAGTAAGAGAGTATAAATGAAAAATATGTAAGAGGGGATTTGACAAGATGAGAAGTGACATGATTAAAAAAGGTTTTGATAAAGCACCGCACCGTAGTTTATTAAAAGCAACTGGTTTGAAAGATGAAGATTTTGATAAACCTTTCATAGCGATTTGTAATTCTTTTATTGAAATTATTCCAGGGCATAAACACTTGAACGAGTTTGGGAAACTTGTAAAAGAGGCAGTTCGCGCGGCAGGTATGGTACCATTCGAATTCAATACAATTGGAGTTGACGATGGTATTGCGATGGGACATATCGGTATGCGTTATTCTCTTCCGAGTCGTGAAATTATTGCAGATTCAGTAGAAACGGTTGTAAATGCACACTGGTTTGACGGCATGATTTGTATCCCAAACTGTGACAAAATTACACCAGGTATGATGATGGCTGCACTACGTATTAATATTCCGACTGTGTTTGTTTCAGGCGGCCCGATGGCAGCAGGAAAAACATCTAAAGGAGAAGTTGTTGATCTGAGTTCCGTTTTTGAAGGAGTAGGAGCTTATCAATCTGGGAAAATTTCAGAAGAAGAATTAAAAGATATTGAAGATCATGGCTGTCCATCTTGTGGCTCTTGTTCGGGTATGTTTACCGCGAACTCTATGAATTGTTTATGTGAAGTGTTAGGTTTAGCTCTTCCTGGTAACGGGAGTATTTTAGCAATTGATCCAAGACGCGAAGAGTTAATTAAACAAGCAGCAGAGAAATTGAAAATTTTAATTGAAAGAGATATTAAGCCGCGTGATATTGTAACAGAAGAAGCAATTGACGATGCTTTTGCACTTGATATGGCGATGGGCGGATCAACGAATACAGTATTACATACGCTAGCACTCGCACAAGAGGCAGGACTAGATTATGATATGAACCGTATTGATGCAGTTTCAAGACGTGTACCTCATTTATGTAAAGTAAGTCCAGCCTCAAATTGGCATATGGAAGATATTGATCGTGCGGGCGGGATTAGTGCAATTTTGAAAGAGATGAGCCGGAAAGAAGGAGTACTTCATCTTGATCGAATAACTGCTACTGGGCAAACATTAAGAGAAAATATTGCTGAGGCAGAGATTAAAGATAAGGAAGTTATTCACTCTCTCGAAAACCCTCATAGTGAGGAAGGAGGATTGCGTATATTAAAAGGCAACCTTGCGAAAGATGGAGCAGTTATTAAAAGCGGTGCAACAGAAGTAAAGCGTTTTGAAGGACCTTGCGTTATTTTTAATTCACAAGATGAGGCACTTGCTGGCATTATGCTTGGGAAAGTGAAAAAAGGAGATGTAGTTGTCATTCGTTATGAAGGACCAAGAGGTGGCCCTGGTATGCCAGAAATGTTAGCCCCAACATCAGCAATTGCTGGAATGGGATTAGGTGCTGAGGTTGCATTATTAACGGATGGACGTTTCTCTGGAGCTTCACGTGGAATTTCAGTAGGACATATTTCACCAGAAGCAGCAGCTGGCGGGATGATTGCACTTCTTGAACAAGGGGATATTGTATGTATTGATGTTGAAGAACGCTTGCTAGAAGTAAGAGTGAGTGATGAAGAATTAGATAAGCGTAAAAAAGAATGGAAACGACCAGAACCGAAAGTAAAAACTGGCTGGCTTGGACGTTACGCACAAATGGTAACATCGGCGAATACAGGGGCTGTTCTGAAAATCCCACATTTTGATTGAGCCAATTTAAAAGAGATAAGGATGATATATAATGGTGCAAAAGGTAAAGGAGAGAGTGAAAATTGAAGATATCTTAATGGCGCATAATTGCATGAAAGATATCGTTATTAAAACACCGTTACAACGTGATACAGTTTTATCTGAGAAATATGATTGTGACGTTTATGTAAAACGAGAAGACTTACAATTAATTCGCTCTTTCAAAATTCGTGGTGCGTACAATTTAATTCAAAGCTTACCGAAAGAAAAATTACAAAACGGTGTTGTTTGCGCAAGTGCTGGTAATCATGCGCAAGGAGTTGCTTATACGTGTAATTTATTGAAGATTCCGTCAAAAATATTTATGCCCACAACAACACCGAAACAAAAAGTATCACAAGTACAATTTTTCGGTGGTGATTTCGCAGAGATTGTATTAGTTGGTGATACATTCGATAGCTCTTTCCAAGAAGCACAGCGCTATTGTGAAGAAAATAAGATGACATTTGTTCATCCGTTTGATGATCCGTATGTCGTTGCAGGTCAAGGGACAGTGGCAGTTGAAATTATGCATGATATGGAGAAATCAGTTGATTATATCTTTACAGCAATTGGCGGTGGTGGATTAGCATCAGGAGTTGGTACATATGTAAAAGGTGTTAGTCCTACTACAAAGGTTATTGGTGTAGAGCCAATGGGAGCTGCATCTATGAAAGAGGCTTTTCTTCAAAATGATAATGTCGCATTAGAGAAAATAGATAGTTTTGTTGATGGGGCAGCGGTTAAAAAGGTAGGAAAGTTAACTTTTGAAACTTGTAGAGATGTAATTGATGACATTGTTTTAGTACCAGAAGGGAAAGTTTGTACGACGATTTTAGAACTGTATAAGAAAAATGCGATTGTAGCTGAACCGGCTGGTGCACTCTCTATTGCAGCGCTTGATTTATATAGAGATGAAATAAAAGGTAAAACAGTTGTATGTACGCTAAGTGGTGGAAATAATGATATTGATAGAATGCAAGAAATGAAAGAGCGTTCGCTCATGTATGAAGGACTGAAACATTACTTTATCATTGAATTTCCGCAGCGTTCAGGTGCGCTAAGAGAATTTCTTGATAAAGGATTAGGACCAGAAGATGACATTACGCGCTTTGAGTATATTAAGAAACATAATAAAGAAAATGGTCCAGCATTAGTCGGCGTAGAATTAAAACATAAAGAAGATTATGAGCAATTAATTACTCGCTTTAAAGAAAATAATATTCAATTTATGGAACTTAATAAAAACCCTGTTTTGTTTGATTTGCTTATTTAATAGAAGGAAAGAGTTAGAATATAAATAAAAAAGATAGATACAAGCGAGGGAATATAGTGCTTGTTCTATCTTTTTTATAGTTAAACTAGGTACTCATTAAATTCAAGAAGAATAAAGCTAGCTAACCAAAAGAGTATCGCAATACGAATGATTACATGCATTGTAAATTCAAAAGGAGTAAGATTTCTCTCTCGCTTTATTTTTTAAATAGTCTCACAGAATAAAAGGAACATAAAAGTAGGATTGCTATAGACATTTTATAAACGTTCTCTAACAAACTTACATTTTCTAATAAGTCTTTCAGCATGTTTATCACCTATTCTGTAAAGTATATTACAGAGAAATAGATCTTGAGCTGTCTAGTTTCGTTTGGTTTTTATTTTCCCTGTATCATCAATTTCTACATCAGTTGAAATTGTTTGTAAATATTGAAGAGCTTTTTTCTTTTCTCCCTCATTTACAGGGGAAACTTGGTTGTTGCGAATGATATAAGGATTGAATGACATTTGGACATCCTTTCCTTTAAAAGTTAAAGTTAATACGCCAGTTTCAGCGCTTTTCCCATTCACATAACTCGGGAATAAAAAGTTACCTAATGAGTAAGCGATAGGAACTTTATTATAATACTCAAACCCTTGTAACCAATGTGGATGGCTTCCGACAATTGCGTTAGCTCCTGCTTCAACCATTTTAGGTACATATTGCTTTTGGTATTCTACCGGACGATTTGATTTTTCAACGCCCCAATGCATATAGACGATTAAATAGTCTGCATCTTGTTTTTGTTCTTTAATTGTTTTTGTTACAAGATTTAAATCATAGCCATTCGCAACGCCAGGTTTATTCTCACCAGCTACCCAATTAGAATCAGGCATAAATCGAACGAAGGAAAGAAATTTAAACTTTTTCCCTTTTACGGTCATTTCTCGTGCTGTATATGCATCTTTCGCATTTTTTCCGGCTCCAATGTAAGGGAACTTTAATTTTTCTACGTGAGAAATCGTATCTAATAATCCATCTTGCCCATAATCAAGTGTGTGGTTATTCCCAATATTTACGATGTCATATCCAGTGTTTTTAATAGCTTGTAGTGTAGATGGATCACTTTTAATCCAAAACAGTTGCCCAGGTGCTTTCTTTTCTTTCGTTGTAAATGCCGACTCTAAATTCACAAAAGAAATATCAGCTTTTTTTATTTCTTCTTTTACATGTTGAAATGGGTAATCAGCCCCATTCTTTTCGATTATAGGACGTAATTGCCAATCAAACATTGTATCACCAGAGAAGGTGAGTGTGATTTCTTGGTCTTCTATTTTCTTTTCGCTTTTTGAAGCGGTTTTACTAGATTTGTTTTGCAAATCGGGTTTGTCTTTTGCTTTTGAAATAAAAGAGTAATTGATTAATAAAACAATCGGTGTAATGAAAAAGGCTATTAACAAAAATCGTTTTAGTAAAGTTTTCATATATACCTTCCCTTTTAATATTATCCCGCAATTAAATTAACACTGAATCTATTAAAGGTAATTAAAGTTACAAAAAATAGCGGGTTATGTAGTGGAAAACATTTGTTAATATTCTCAATATTAAGTTAACATATAGATAACCTGTAAATCAATGTATAAACCAAAATATAGAAATAAAGAATTCGAAGGGTGAAGAATGAGAAATGGTTATATTAGGAGCAGTTGTAAATGGGATTTGTATTATATTTGGTACTTTACTTGGTAAATTATTTAGTAGGATTCCAGAAAGTATGAAAGGGACGATAATGCACGCAATCGGTTTAGCGGTTACTGTGCTTGGGCTTCAAATGGCATTAAAAAGTGAAAACTTTCTTGTTGTCATACTGAGTTTAGTGATTGGTACGGTAATTGGAGAATGGTTACAATTAGAAGAAAAGTTAAAACATTTAGGGGATTGGCTAGAAAATAAAGTTGGATCGAAAGGGAAAGGTAGCATATCAGAAGGTTTTGTAACAGCTACTTTAATTTTTGCAATTGGCGCGATGGGGATACTTGGTGCACTTGACAGTGGGATTCGCGGAAATCATGATGTTTTATTTACAAAGGCGATTATCGATGGATTTATTTCTATTATATTAACGACAACTCTTGGAATTGGCGTAGTATTTTCGGCGATTCCAGTTGTTTTATATGAAGGTGGTATTGCAGTTTTTGCAACACAAATTAATAGTTTTGTCCCGAAAGAATTAATGAACCATTTTATAGTGGAGATGACGGCTACGGGCGGCATTATGATATCTGCTATTGGATTGAACTTGCTTAGTATTATTAAAATCAAGGTGGCAAATTTACTTCCAGGTATATTGGTAGTGGGTGTAATTGTTTCAATTATTTATGGTTACGGTTTAATGGATTATTAACCAACTTCATTTAGGGGAGTTGGTTTTATTATGAAAATGATGTAGAGATGTAGTGGTTTTTACTGGAAAATAGCGGGTTTTGTAGTAAATCTTGCATATAAAGCAAATTACTAAACTTTTTACAAGAAAGGGTGTAGAATGGGTATCTAAAGAAAGAAGGTGTGAAAATGGCCAGCTGGAAACGGAATTTAATGATTTGTTGGCTAGGTTGTTTTACCACTGCAGCCGGTATGAGTTTAGTAATTCCTTTCTTATCTTTTTATATTGAGGAATTAGGAGTAACTGGCACTTCAAGCATTGCACAGTGGTCGGGACTTGCATTTGGTGTAACATTTTTAATGGGTGCGATCGTATCGCCAATATGGGGAAAGCTTGGTGATATACATGGACGGAAATTGATGCTTATTCGTGCTAGCCTCGGTATGGCGATTATTATGACGCTTATGGGGTTTGTAACGGATGTGTATCAACTAGTCGCACTAAGATTTTTAATGGGAGCAGTATCTGGTTTCCTTTCAACAGCGATGACATTTATTGCAGCAGAAACTCCGAAAGAACATTCAGGTTGGGCGATTTCCACAATTTCAACTGGTGGTGTGAGCGGTTCGTTACTTGGGCCGTTACTTGGAGGTTATTTGTCTGAGTTAATTGGAATGCGTCATGTCTTTCTTGTTACAGGAGCTTTTTTATTCCTTTCCTTTCTCATCGTTTTTTTCTTCCTGCATGAAGAAAATCACTCTGCTCAAGCAAAAAAAACACAGCCGAAAAAAGTATGGACGATGGTCCCAGCGAAGCATTTAATTATTAGTTTATTTGTAACAACATTTATTATTCAACTTGCTAATATGTCAGTTCAACCCATTGTTACATTGTACGTGAAAAATTTAGTAGGTCCTCATACTGCACATATTGAAACAATTGCGGGAGCAGTTATGTCAGCGACAGGATTAGCAGTTATTTTGGCAGCACCAAGACTAGGAAGATTATCAGATCATATCGGTCCTCAAAAAACGTTAGTTGTAGCGTTATTTGCAGCAGGAATTATTTTTATCCCGCAAGCATTTGTAACCTCAGCGTGGCAACTATTAATTCTTCGATTTTTATTAGGTATCGCCCAAGCAGGATTATTGCCTTCCGTACAAACTCTACTAAAACAACATACACCAACCCATGTTACGGGACGAATATTTGGATATAATCAGTCGTTTCAGTTTTTAGGAAATATGATTGGGCCAGTGCTCGGGGGACAAATTGCAGCGCATGCAGGCTTCCAATATGTTTTCCTCTCTACATCATCACTATTATTTATTGCGTGTATTTGGGTTTATTTTCATAATAAGAACGAAGAAGTATCAGAGAAACAACGTTTGGAAGTTAGTTAACTAAGTGAATGAAAAAGAAAAAGGATGAAGCAACATGTGCTTCATCCTTTTTCTTTAAAATCGAAGACAGAGATAACTTAATGTACCAAGCTCATAACTACGGTGAATGACTTCACCGCTATTCTCGCCACTTCCCATTGCAATAAACAAAGGAACAAAATGCTCTGCTCTTGGTACGGCTAATTGTGCATGAGGAGCATTATTCTCCCAATTAAACAATGCATCTTTATCGTTATTCTGCATATGTTTAATAATCCAATCATCAAATTCAATTGCCCATTTTTCAGGTGTAGTTTGATTCCATTTCAGTGCTCGTAAATTATGAACGGTAACGCCACTACCGATTACTAAAATATCTTCTTGTCCGAGTCCTTTAAGTGCTTCTCCAATTTCAAATTGTTCTTTTGCAGAAAGGAATGGATTTACTGATATTTGCACGACAGGAATATTTGCTTCTGGATACATGCGGTGCAGGAGTGTCCATGAACCATGATCTAAACCTCTCGTCATATTATGATGGACTGGAATACCTTTGTTTCTAAATTTTGTTTCTAACATAGATGCAATGCTAGAAGAGCCTTTCGCACGATATTTGATTTCGTATAACTCAGGGGGGAAACCTCCAAAATCATAAATTGTTTCATATTCGTTATCTGATGAGGAAATCGTTAATACTTCAGTTTCCCAGTGAGCAGTGAAAATAACAATTGCTTTCGGTTTATATGTTTCTCCAAGTGTTTTTAAAAATCGTGTATAGTCTGTATCTTGAATAGCGAGCATAGGCGAACCATGTGCTAAAAATAGTGATGGCATCATAATAGTAGAAACCTCCTAAAAATTATATGATTACTTTATGTAAGTAACTATATAATTTTATTTTGAATTCGTCAAGAAATTAGTTTAAAAGCAAGTCTGAAAAATACATCATTTGTCATAATGAAAGCAATTACATATAATATAAAATAAGAAAAGTGAATGGATATTCATTTTCTTAAAGCTATACATAATAGAGTTGGGGGCTGACGAAATGAATGTACAGGAAAGTTTCGTTACGGCATTGGATGGATCGGAAATTTATTTGCGTAAGTGGTTACCAGAAGGAGATCCGAGAGGAATTATTCAAATTGCACATGGCATGACAGAGCATGCAGGGGTGTATACAGAATTTGTAGATGCTTTATTGGAAGCAGGGTATGGTGTTTATGCGCATGATCATAAAGGACATGGGAAAACAGTAAAAAAAGAAGAAGATTATGGTCATTTTGAACCAAATATAGGGTGGAATCAAGTTGTATCGGATGTTATCTTTGTTTCAGAAAGGATAAAAGAAGAGCAGTCAAGTCCTTTGTTTTTACTTGGACATAGTATGGGTTCTTTTTTATCAAGACGTGCTGTACAACTTAGAGGCGAATTATATGATGGATTTCTAATTTCAGGAACAGGTGGAAATCCAGGGCTTTTAGGAGCTATTGGTCATAAAGTAGCAACAATCGAAATGAAATTGCGCGGGGCAAAAACGAAAAGTCCAATGTTAAACTTTTTATCTTTCGGAAACTTCAATTCGAACTTTAAGCCAAATCGTACAAAATTTGATTGGTTATCTTCAGATAATAATCAAGTTGATAAATATATTGCGGATCCGTTATGTGGTTTCATTTGTACGACGAGTTTTTACCGAGAATTATTTTCTGGAGTATTAGAAGTAAATAAACTAGAAGAATACAAGAAGACGCCAAAGAATCTTCCAATACATATATTCTCTGGTGATCGTGATCCTGTTGGCGATATGGGGAAAGGTGTAAAAGAAGTATATGAAAACTATAAAAAATGTGGTGTGAAAGACGTGACACTACGTTTATATGAAAATGGTAGACATGAAATGTTTCATGAAGTAAATAAGGATGAAGTATTTAAAGATTTAATTTCGTGGTTAGATGCGCATAATAAATGAGAAAGATAATCCCAAACTGTTTGTAGTTTGGGATTATTTATTATACAGAAATAGGGGCAATAAATTCTTAAATTCACTTTACTTAATAAAAAATAAATCTTATTCTATATAATTAAACAGATATCAAGCTCTGTGTAAGTAAGGAGATGAATGTATGAGATTTGGAATTATCGGTCCATCAGAAGATGAAATTACGCCTTTTATTGAAGAAATGTCTAATAAGGAAATAACGAATCTTGCGATGTTAACATTTCACAGTGGGAAATATGAGAATGTAGAAGTTGTTGCCTTATATTGTGGTGTATGTAAAGTTAATGCAGCTATTGCAACTCAAATATTAATCGATAAATTCAATGTAACGCATATTATTGTCACAGGTGTTGCAGGAGCAATCGACAAAGTATTGAAAATTGGAGATACAGTAATTTCAACAGAAATAGCATATCATGATGTTGATGAAGGGATATTAACTGAATATCATCCTTGGATGGAAAGTGTATATTTTAGAACGGATAGAAACCTGCTTGAATTAAGCAGAGAAGTGGTTGAGAACAATCAATTCGCTCAAAATGTTTATTTTGGAAAAGTTGTTACTGGAGAAGCGTTTATTAGTGAGAGTGGTCGTACAGAAATAATCTCTAAATACAATCCACTTTGTGTAGATATGGAAACTGCAAGTATAGCCCACGTCTGCTATGCAAATACGATTCCGTTTTTAGCAGTGAGATCAATAACAGATACAGAAGAAGCGTCTGGCATAGAAGTGTTCGAAGATAATTGTGTATCTGCTTCGCATAATTCAATTTATTTTGTTAAAAAGTTACTAGAGTCTCTAAAAAAATAAAGAAATATTGTATGAGAGGAAACCTCACTTTTCTGAAGTGAGGTTTTTTGTAGTAACGAAGTAATAGTGAATAAAACTAATTTTAAAAGTAACTTAAAATCAAACTTTTTATAAAGCAACAGATGCCTGTTCATAATAGTAGTATAATAGTGAATGAGGTGTTAATAGAATGGAAGATAGAACGTTAGGTTTATTACTAGATGTTGTTGGTGAATTATTTTCAGATGAAATTTCAATTGCTGTTTCGAATACGAAAGAATATATTTACTATCGGCCAAGTAAACGAATTGATTTAAAGATTAGTGTCGGGGATCCTATAAAGGAAGGAACGATTGCTCATAAATCGATGGTGATGAATCAAAAAACATCTGAGTTTATTAATCGGGATGTTTTTGGTATTCCTTATCATGGAATGGCTGTACCATTTTCAAACAATGGAAAGCTTGAAGGGTGCGTAACGGCAATTTATCCAGCTTTAACGGATGGAAAGTCAGTCGTTACTTTAAAAACAACAGACGGCTGGATTCCGGTTCCTTTTTCAAAGGTTATGTATTTAGAGGCTAAAGATAAAAAGACGTATGTGAATTCAGAAGAGTTATCAGGAACACATAAATACTCTCTACAAGAATTCGAATACTTGCTTCCGAAAGATTCATTTATTAGATGTCACCGTTCGTTTATTGTAAATGTTAATCATATTAAAGCGATTTATCCTGATACCCATTCTACTTTTGTACTTTCGATGGATAATGGTGAGAGGGTACCAGTTAGTCAATCATACGCTAGTTATTTCCGTAAGCTTCTAGGATTCTAAATTTTTCTGCTTTAGAACCTAGATTTGCTGTTCTGTCTGAATTTTCGGCATTGTATACTAAAATCCCTATTTTGATAGTGTTAATGTGTAAAATAATTATGAATATTCAATGAGAGAGGGATTACATATGGAGAACAATTTAGATAGAATCAGAGATCAACGTCTAAAAGATCGGGTAGTTACACCTGAAGAAGCAGCTTCCTGGATTCAAAGTGGAATGACTTTAGGCTTAAGTGGGTTTACACGTGCAGGTGATGTGAAAGCAGTCCCATTTGCGCTTGTAAACCGAGTTAAGAATGATGAATCTTTTAAAGTAAATGTTTATACTGGGGCTTCTTTAGGCTCGGATGTAGACAAATTATTTGCTGAGGCAGGAATTTTAGGGAAACGATTGCCTTTCCAAGCTGATGCGACAATGCGAAAAGGAATTAATAACGGAGACTTTTTATTTGTAGATCAGCACTTATCTCATACAGCAGAGTTACTCCGTGCTGACGTTCTGGATATAGATTTCGCTATTTTGGAAGCGGTTGCGATTACAGAGGAAGGAATGATTATTCCAACCACTTCAATTGGAAATTCCTTAGCGTTTTCCTTAAATGCTAAGTCTATTATTATTGAAATGAATATGGCTCAATCCGCGCAATTAGAGGGGCTACATGATCTATATGAACCAGGTAAACAAGGAGAGAGGCTTCCAATTCCGCTTGTGAAAACGGATGACCGAATTGGAACAATCGGTATTCCAATTGATCCTGAAAAAGTAAAGGGAATTGTGTTTACGAATCAATTGGATTCGCCATCGACAATTGTTCCTCCGGATGAAGAAACTGTTATTATGGCACAGCATTTAATAGAATTCCTTCGAGAAGAAGTCAAAGTAGGCCGATTAACAAATCGTTTAGCACCGTTACAATCAGGAATTGGTTCAGTGGCTAACGCCGTATTGCATGGAATGTTAGGTTCAGAATTTGAAGATTTAGAAGTATATTCCGAGGTTTTACAAGATGCAGTTTTTGATCTTATGGATGCTGGAAAAGTCAATTTTGCTTCTTGTTGTTCTATCACGCTTTCTGAAGAGAAAATGCAACAAGTATTTTCTAACTTTGAAAAATATCGTGACAAATTAATGATGCGTCCACAAGAGATTTCCAATCATCCTGAAATTATTCGTCGCCTTGGATTAATCTCAATTAATACTGCATTAGAATTAGATATATACGGAAATGTTAACTCTACTCACGTTTTAGGTACAAAAATGATGAATGGTATTGGTGGGTCTGGCGATTTTGCAAGAAATGCCCGCCTAGCTATCTTTGTTACTAAATCGATTGCGAAAGGTGGTAACATTTCAAGTATCGTTCCTTTCGTTTCACATGTAGATCATACTGAACATGATGTAGATGTTATCGTCACTGAACAGGGATATGCCGACTTAAGGGGACTTGCGCCAAGAGAAAGAGTGGAACTTATTATTGAGAATTGCGCACATCCAATGTATCGTGAACAGCTACGAGCTTATTACGAAGAAGCAAAAATAAGAGGTGGACAAACTCCTCATATTTTAGAAAAAGCTTTTTCTTGGCATACGAACTATGCTAAAAATGGAACAATGCTTGAAGCGGTAGTAGAAACTGTATAGGTTTGTATCGTACGAAATAGTAAAACGAATGAGTGAGCTTGAAGATTAAATTTTAGAAAAAGAGAACGCCAACTTTTAGGGATGGCGTTCTTTTTCTTTAAAAAATTTGTTGAAAATCGTACTGATTATAATAAAGAATTATAAAAGTAAGCTCTAATTTATGAAAATAAAAGGTTTTTTGAAGTGCTTTCCGAATCAATTTAGTAGTTTACATATCGAAAGTGAGGAGAAAGAATCATGAAGATAAGAGAAGCGTTATTAGGTGAAGCAAATGAATTAAGTGAACTCGCACTACAATCAAAAGCAACGTGGAATTATAGTGAAGAATTCATACTTGCTTGTAAGGAAGATTTAACAATTACAGAAGAATACATAAAAAATAATTTTGTATATGTTTTAGAAAACGATAATGCGAAGATTGGTTTTTTCTCATTTTTACGTAATGATAAAGCTCTCGATTTCTTGTACATTCATCCTGATTACAAAGGAAAAGGTTACGGGAAAATACTTTGGGAGTATGTAATAGAAAAAGCAAATGAACTAGGATTAAAAAGTTTTACAATTGATAGTGATCCGAATGCAAAAGGATATTACTTGAAAATGGGAGCACAGTTAATAGGAGAGACACCATCAACTGTCTTTAAGGGTCGTGTACTGCCTCTTTTGAAATATGATGTGTAAAACTATTAATAGTAGGGGAAGATTAGAATGGATGATGTAAAGGAAAAAAGAATATATGAAGCACTAATAAAATCGTGGTCAATTGAAACAAGTTCAAAGTGGACAATTGAAAATCCAGCAAAGGGACAATGTGGTGTTACAGCTCTTGTCGTTCAAGACATATACGGAGGAGAAATTAAAAAGACAAAAGTAAGAGAGGTATGGCACTTTTATAACTTTATAGATGGGCAGAGATTTGATTTTACAGAGACTCAATTCAATGGGAAATTGAATTATATGGATGAAAAGTCAAATCGGGAAGAAGCATTTGCAGATACAAATGAAAAGCAATATAACATTTTGAAGGAAAAAATAACGAAAGAATTCAAATTATCTTTTGACTCTTAATCTTTAATAAGTTACTATAATGGTGGTAACTTATTAAAGGGAACTTCATAGAGTTGAAAGGGGAAATACTTTTGAAAACAACTTATGTAAACGCTACAATCGTAACGATGAATGAACAAAACGAAGTGATAGAAAATGGATATATCATTGTAGAAAATGATCAAATTATAGATGTAAAGAGCGGAGAATTCGCTAATGATTTTGAAGTAGATGAAGTAATTGACATGAAAGGAAAGTGGGTTTTACCAGGGCTTGTAAACACACATACACACGTTGTAATGAGTCTCTTAAGAGGTATTGGCGATGATATGTTATTACAACCATGGCTGGAGACGAGAATTTGGCCACTTGAAAGTCAGTTTACTCCAGAGCTTGCGGTTGCTAGTACGGAATTAGGATTACTTGAAATGGTGAAAAGTGGTACAACATCATTTTCTGACATGTTTAATCCAATTGGAGTAGATCAAGATGCAATTATGGAAACGGTATCAAGGAGCGGGATGCGAGCTGCTGTTTCAAGGACTTTATTTAGCTTCGGAACGAAAGACGATGAAAAGAAAGCGATTGAAGAAGCTGAGAAATATGTGAAGCGTTATTATAAAGAAAGTGGCATGTTAACTACGATGGTTGCACCACATAGTCCATATACATGTAGTACAGAATTGTTAGAAGAGTGTGCTCGTATTGCAGTAGAGAATCAAACAATGGTTCATATCCACCTTTCTGAAACAGAGCGTGAAGTACGTGATATTGAAGCACAGTACGGAAAACGTCCAGTAGAATATGCAGCAAGTTGCGGGTTGTTTAAACGCCCAACAGTTATTGCACACGGTGTAGTATTAAATGAAAATGAGCGTGCATTTTTAGCAGAACATGATGTTCGAGTAGCACATAACCCAAATAGTAATTTAAAACTAGGTTCTGGTATAGCGAATGTAAAAGCGATGCTAGAAGCAGGAATAAAAGTAGGAATTGCAACAGATAGTGTTGCGTCTAACAATAATTTAGACATGTTTGAAGAACTGCGTATAGCAACTTTATTGCAAAAAGGTATACACCAAGATGCAACAGCATTACCAGTTGAAACAGCTCTTTCTCTTGCGACAAAAGGAGCTGCGGAAGTAATCGGGATGAAACAAACAGGGTCACTAGAAGCTGGTAAGTGTGCTGATTTTATTACGATTGACCCGTCTAATAAGCCGCATTTACAACCAGCGGATGAAGTGTTATCACACCTTGTATATGCTGCTAGTGGAAAAGATATAAGTGATGTAATTATTAACGGAAAACGTGTCGTTTGGAATGGCGAATGTAAAACGTTAGATGAAGAGCGTATTATATTTGAAGCAAGTCGTTATAAACGAGGTTTACAAAGATAGATAATTATGTGGCAGTTGAAAAAGCTATCCTTTTAAAAGGATAGTTTTTTTCTTGAACGAATAAATATTCAAAAGAATGTCGCATCTTTCTGTTAGTATTTCTGCTATAATATATTACGCTTTATAATATTTTATATTTAAGGAGAACAACTCATGAAGCGAAAAAAGAGCCATTTAATGGTAATGGCACTTGTTACATCTTTATTATTAACAGCTTGTAATAATAAAGCGGATAAAAGTGACATAGAGGTTAAAAAACAAGTGTTAAATGTAACAGTATCAGAAGAAATTCCTTCTCTGGACACTGTGAAAACAACAGATGGTACATCAGCACACATTATGCAGAATATATTTGAAGGGTTATATGTATTAAACGATCAAGATCAGCCTACTCCAGCCATAGCAAAATCGTTTAAAAGAAGTGAAGATGGTAAGAAATATACATTTGACTTGCGTAAAGATGCAAAATGGTCAAATGGGGATAATGTAACAGCAAATGATTTTATATTTGCTTGGAAACGTGCAATTAACCCTGAAACAGCCTCTCAATATGCGTCCATGCTCTTTTATGTAAAAAATGCGAAAGAGATCAATAAGGGAACAATGCCTCTTGATGCACTTGGGGTTAAAGCGATAAATAATTATACGTTAGAAGTTGAACTCGAACAGTCAATTCCGTATTTTTTACAGTTGTTAGCACTACCTATATACTTACCACAGCATGAATCATTTTTGAAAGAACAAGGAAACAATTATGCATTGGAACCTAGTAATCTCATATATAACGGTCCATTTGTATTAGAAAAATGGAAGCATGAACAAGAGTTTCAATTAAAGAAGAATGCTACATATTGGGATCGAAAGAAAGTGAAATTAGACGAAATAAACTTTCATATCGTAAAGGATACAATGACAGCTGTAAATTTATATGAAGCCGGAGATTTAGATCGAGTACCTATTAATTCGCAAGTTGTAGACAAGTATAAAGGGAATAAGGAATTACATATGTCGAGTGATCCTGGAATTGCTATGCTTCGTTTTAATGAAAAAAATAACGCGTTAGCAAATAAAAAGGTGCGTCAATCTATTTCATTAGCGTTAAATAAAGATGATTTCGTTGCTCACTTTATTAATAACGGAGCAAAACCTGCAAGTGGACTTGTACCAGTTGGTCATGTAAATGAAGTGACTGGTAAAGATTTTAGAAAAGAAAATGGAGATATTTCCTCATATGATTTGCAAAATGCGAAAAAACTTTGGGAAGAAGCGAAAAAAGAGCTTGGGGTAGAACAAGTAAACCTAGAGTTCTTAACGTTCGAACAAGATAACGCAATACGTATGGCAGAATATATAAAAGGTGATTTAGAGAAGAATTTGCAAGGGTTAACGATACAAATTAAACAACAGCCATTTAAGCAAAAATTACAGTTAGAACAAATAGGTGATTACGATATAACTATGGCAAATTGGGGACCTGACTATAAAGACCCAATTAGTTATTTAGAGTTATTTACGACAGGGAATCCGAATAATAAAATGAATTATTCTAATGTTCGTTACGATGAATTAATAAAGAAAGCGAAAACGGATTTTGTACTAGATACGGAAAAACGATGGGAAGCGTTGCGAGAAGCTGAGCAGGTATTATTAGAAGATGCAGCTGTGGCACCGCTTTATCATATTGGCTCAGCGTATGTACAAAAGGATTATGTAAAAGGGATTGAAAAACATCAATTTGGTGGTATTTATACTTATAAGAATGCTTATATTGCTAATGAATAAATACAAAAAACCTTACTTTTTAAAAGTAAGGTTTTTTACACATAAATTCTATTAAACTGATTTTAATAAAGCGTAAAAATTCGTATCATATGGGATATCATCTTGATACATATAATTTTTTAGAACACCTTCTTTTTCAAAGCCTAATTTTAATAGTACTTTATTGGAAGCTTCATTTTCAAGAAATACAATTGCCCCGATCCGCTTTAAATGAATCGTATGGAAACCGTATGATATAACCTCAGAAACAGCTTCAGTCGCATATCCTTTTCCCCAGTGTTCAGGCAAAAAGGCATAACTTATATTGGCTCGTTTATGCTCAGAAGACCAATCGTGAAAACCAATGGTACCGATGAGTTCTTTCTTGTCTTTTAATTCGATTCCCCATTTTATACCGTTTCTTGCATTGTAACTCAACTTAAAGTTATGAATGATTTGTTTCACTTGATCAACATCTTGTAACGGTTTTTGGCCATAATAGCGCAGTACATTAGTATTAGAAAAGCATTGTAGTATACGCGGTGCATCTTCTTCGGTAAGTTCTCTTAAAATAAGTCTTTCAGTTTTTAATAAAGGAAACATATTTTCGCTCCTTTTCACATGAAAATAGAATGTATTTGTTATTATATAATTTAATCTGAAAATAAAGATTATTCAAGGTGTAAGGGTAGATTTGATTTATGATAAACTTAGATGTGGAATATATTTCAAAAAAGAGGTTTGGAAATGGAAAAAAATTCGATATTAATTGTAGATGACGATAAAGATATTATTCAATTTATTAATGTGAATTTAAAACAAGAAGGTTTTAAAGTTTTTAGTGCTCATAACGGAGAAGAGGCTTTAGAAATAATAAATAATAACAGTATTCAACTTGCTATTTTGGATATTATGATGCCTCAAATGGATGGTATAGAACTTTGTAGAAGGATTAGAGAGAAACATAGTTTACCAATTATGTTTTTAAGCGCGAAATCATCGGATGTAGATAAGGTAATTGGATTTAGTACTGGGGCAGATGATTATATTGTGAAGCCGTTCAGTACAATTGAATTTATAGCAAGAGTGAAAGCTCAATTAAGAAGGTATACATATTTCAATCAAAATGCTCCCCAAGTAATGGAAAAGAAAATAAATATTAGAGGTTTAGAAATAGATGAAGTGTCGAGAACAGTAATGTTATATGGAGAAAGAATCAATCTTACGAAAACTGAATATGATATTTTACACTTAATGGCAGCTGCAAGGAATCGTGTGTTCACAATTGAAGAAATATATGAGAGCGTTTGGAACGAAAGAGCCTATGAAAGTAATAATACAGTAATGGTTCATATTGCAAGATTGAGAAATAAAATTGAAGAGAATCCAAAAGAACCGAAGTTTATACAAAATGTTTGGGGAGTCGGATATAAAATTGAAGATTAAATCATTACAAGGCATTAGAGCTAAGTTTTTTATCGCATTCATATGTAGCATCTTGTTAGCGACTGTAAGTATAATAGTGTTTCAAATTTTGGTTGGAAATATATATAGTCAGGTTAATGTTTTAGAGGAAAAATATTCATTTTTATATTTTATAGTTTTTTTGATTTTTACTACAACATACTTTGCATTAATGACAAAAACACTGATGAAAAGGTTGTCTCAAATTAACAAGAACGTGAAGGAAATAAGTGACGGTAATTTTGAAATACATATACCTATTTTGAAAAATGACGAGATTGGTGAACTAGCGGCAAATGTTAATAGAATGGCGAAAAGCTTAAAAGAGTCTATTGAAAATGAAAAAAAATCACAGGAAATGAAAAATGAAATGATTAGTAATATTTCTCATGACTTACGAACGCCAGTAACATCTTTAATCGGTTATGCGGACCTGTTAGGAAATAAACTTCATTCGAATGGAGAAGAATGTGAACAGTATGTAAGTATATTAAAGCGAAAAAGTTATGAATTAAAAAATCAAGTAGATGATTTATTAGAATACTGTCAAATAAATTATAGAGAGATTGAATTACATAAAGATGAAGTAGATATGAAAGCATTAATTGAACAAATCATGATTGACTTTGTACCACAATTAGATGATGCCAATATGAGCTTTTATATTAAAAGTGATGAAGTGCTACATGTAGAAGTTGATGTGACACTTATAGTGAGACTATTTGAAAATGTAATAGGTAATAGTATTATGTACGGGAGAGATGGAAAGGAAATTGCAATTGAAATTTTCAATAGAACAATGAATGTTGAAGTAGAAATTAAAAATTTTGGACAATGCATTCCGAAAGAGGACCTTCCTTACATTTTTGAGAAGTTTTATCGTAGTGAAAAATCACGTAGTTCTCATACGGGCGGGAAAGGAATAGGACTTGCAATTTCAAAAAGTATAGCCGATCTCCATCAAGGGGATATCACTGTACGTAGTAACGATAAAGAAACAGTTTTTACTGTGAAATTACCGCAGTATAAAAAAGTAAGAAAGTCGTAAGTATTTCTTTTATATGTCGTAATTTTTACTTTGTATCATTGAGAAAAAGGATATGAGAGCAGGGATGCGACATGTGGAAGAAATTTTTATTAGTAATTATAGTTTCTTTTTTAATTATAAGTTGGATCTTAGTTTATGTAGCTAATGGTGTTACATCAGTTTTTGTTTGGTGGAGTATTCAGGCTTTTAGTTTTATTTCAGTTTTCCTCTTGATAGGATCAGTAATAATATTTTTTTGGAAAGGCATTTTTAGAAAGCGGATAGATAGAACGCTATTTTTAATCATTCTGTTTTCTATCATTGGAGCTTGGCCTGTCGGTTGGTTTGCTAATATAGGTAGAATTGCTTATCCAGCAGATATACAATCTATGAGTCCTAAAGCAGTAGTTCGTTTTCCTTTGAATGAGCGAGCATTAATAGGTTGGGGGGGTGATCGGTTAGAAATGAACTATCACGTTATAAAACCAAATGAAAGGTGGGCATATGATATTCTCATTCCACCTGCTGAAGTGAAAAGTAGTAAGTTAGAGGATTACGGAATATATGGAGCGAAAGTAATGGCACCAGCTTCTGGGACGGTTGTATCAATTAATAATGATGAACAAGATTTAGTTCCGGGATCGGATAATTTTCAGTCAATGGCTGGGAATCATATTTATTTACGACTAGATGAAACGGGCACATTTTTAATTCTTGCCCATTTAAAGAAAGGATCAATTAATGTGAGAGAAGGACAACATGTAAATGAAGGAGAGTTTCTTGCTCAAGTCGGTAACTCAGGAAGTTCAAGTGAGCCGCATTTACATATTCATCATCAAAGGCAAGATCCGTCCAAGGTAAGTATGTTTTTTGCGGAAGGATTGCCACTTTACTTTCGAACTGAAAATGGTGTCATGATGCCGGAAAGAGGGGCATACATAAGTGGTAACTAGAAGAAAATCATTTCATCCAAAAAGGGTATTCCAAATAAAAATTGGAATACCCTTTTTTCATTACCCTACAAATGTTTGATACAGTAAGAAGATATTTAAAACGATAACGAGAGCAGCAATTATCCATGCGATAAATGTTGTTATACGGTGGTTAACGAGTGCACCCATAATCTTTTTATTACTTGTAAACATAATAAGTGGTACAAGTGCAAATGCAATACCGAATGATAAGACAACTTGACTCATAACTAGAGCGTAAGTTGGATTTACACCTAAAGCAATAATAACTAGTGGTGGAATCATTGTAATAAATCGGCGTAAATATAACGGAATATGCATGCGAATGAATCCTTGCATAATAATATCGCCTGACATTGTACCGACAGAAGAGCTTGATAAACCGGCTGATAACAGACCAATTCCAAACAAAGCAGCTGATATAGGACCTACTAAGTTGGTAAATTGAGTGTAAGCAACATCTAAATCTTCAACATGCATACCATTTTTAAAAAATAGTGCAGCTGCAACAATTAACATACTCGCATTAATTGCTCCAGCGATAACCATTGCAATAATAATATCGATAAATTCGAAACGAAAAATCTTTTTCTTTTGTTCGTCAGTTGTTCCGACCACGCGGCGTTGTGTTAATGCAGAATGCAAGTATATTGCATGCGGCATAACTGTCGCACCTAAAATCCCTGCTGCAAGTAATATACTGTCTACACCTTGGAATTTTGGAATAAATAGTCCTGAAAGAAGGGGACTTAATTCTGGTTTTGCATAAAAAACTTGAATCCCAAAAGCGATTACTACAATGAAAATCATTCCTGTAATAATAGCTTCTAGTGGACGAAATCCTCTACGTTGAAATTCAAGGATAATAAATGATCCGGCTGCTGTAATTAAAGCGGCAGGTAGCATCGGGATTCCAAATAGTAAGTAAAGCCCCAATGCAGCTCCAATAAATTCCGCTAAATCTGTAGCCATAATAACTAGTTCACCTTGTATCCATAAGCCGATAGACACAGGCTTTGGAAAGTTTTCACGAGCTATTTCGGGTAAATTGTTTCCTGTAGCAATTCCTAATTTAGCCGATAAAGTTTGGATTAATACAGCCATTAAGTTAGAAGCGAGTATAACCCATAATAGTAAATATCCATATTGTGAACCAGCTGCGATATTTGTAGCAAAGTTGCCAGGATCAATATAAGCAACGGACGCGATAAAAGCGGGTCCTAAAAATGGTAACAGTCTTTTCCAGCCTTTTGTTTCTCCACTTAAAGCTAAGTGAGCTGATTGTACAGTTGTACTTTCAGAAGGGAGATGTTTATCTTTTGTTATATCTTTATTCATAGTAGTTTTCCCCTTTAAAATGTTAACTTGATGAAATTATTGTATTTATTCTTACTCATTATTTCAATACATTTAAATATGTTATGTGATAATTTCATTTGAACACGAAAGTTTCCTTAATGCAAATTATATGCCTTTATGCAATGGATGGTGTGATAATGTAAAATGAATTGGGAGTTTATGGTGTGGTGACATGGGGAAACATAGTGAATTAAAGGGCTGTTTTTGAAATTTATGTGAACATAAAGCTGATAATACAGCATATTAATTGATGGAATTGCAATTGTATGATATATAATATATTGGGATTACAACATAACCATAGTGTTATGATGTGTAATCTTGTTTTTTATTTTTGTTAACTGATAGAAAATAGTATAAAGAAAAGAAAATGGGATTCATTTTCTTATTATATATGTTTTGATATGAACGTTAACTTATACATGATTTTAAAAATTAGATAGGTGGTAGAAATACATTGGCAACTACAAAACCATACAGAGTATTACTATATTACATGTACACAACAATTGAAAACCCAGAAGAATTTGCTGCAGAGCATTTAGAATTTTGTAATTCACTTGAATTAAAAGGAAGAATTCTTGTAGCAAAAGAAGGTATTAACGGAACTTGTTCTGGAACTGTAGAGCAAACAGCGAAATACATGGAAGCAATGAATAATGATCCACGTTTTGATGGTATCGTATTTAAAATAGATGAAGAAGAAGGGCATGCATTCAAGAAAATGCACGTACGTCCTCGTCCAGAATTAGTTACACTTCGTCTAGAAGATGACATTAACCCACATGAAATAACTGGGAAGTATTTAGAGCCAAAAGATTTTTATGAGGCAATGAAACAAGAAGATACAGTTATCATTGATGCACGAAATGATTATGAGTTTGATTTAGGACACTTCAAAGGTGCGATTAAACCTGATATCGAATCATTCCGTGAATTACCAGATTGGATTAGAGAAAACAAAGAAACACTTGAAGGTAAAAAGATTTTAACTTACTGTACAGGTGGAATTCGTTGTGAGAAATTCTCTGGTTGGTTAGTTCGTGAAGGTTTTGAAGATGTAAGTCAGCTTCACGGTGGAATTGTAACGTACGGAAAAGATCCAGAAGTACAAGGTGAGCTTTGGGATGGACAATGTTACGTGTTTGATGAGCGTATCGCTGTTCCAGTAAACCAAAAAGAACATGTTATCGTTGGTAAAGATCACTTTACAGGTGAACCATGTGAGCGCTATGTAAACTGTTCAAATCCAGAATGTAATAAGAAAATTTTATGTTCTGAAGAAAACGAAGCGAAATATTTACGTGCATGTTCTCATGAATGTCGTGTAAGTCCACGTAACCGCTACGTAATACAACATGAATTAACGGAAGAGCAAGTAGCTGCTGCATTAGAGAAAATCGAAGCAGGGAAGTAAGCTGAATTCGTATAATAAAAAGGGTACTCCAAGTTTTATTTTGGAGCACCCTTTTTTTATTATACAGTCCTGTCATTTGTCGTTTTTTGTCGGTAAGTCGATATATTTGAAAAATCGCTGATATATTTCGAGTTGCGCTGATATAATCGGAAAATCGCTGATAAAAATTTCACTTACTGCAGCACACCAAGAATTTGAAAATAACCTTCTTTAGTTTTTATCCTCTTTCTCTTTAACGGCAGAAAGTACCGTTTGTTTTACCCAAGCTTTTCTTTGTTTATGCTGTAGACCCCATTGATATAAACTTTGGGCTCCTAAAATAAGTGAAATGACAATGCCGCTAATCGCAATTAATAGAGCGAAAAATTCAAGAGGGGACGATATTTTGTTTGAATCGGTGTTTCTTAAAAGGTCAATCATAGTAAACCCTAACATTTGGCCCACTACAGAGTAGAGCGTTAAAATTAATAATAAAAGGCTATCTTTTTTAGAGGCGACATTTTCTTGATATTTAAACAAACTATCAAGATTTTGTTTCGCGTTCGAGTATAGAACCTCAATATTAAAAAGTTTTCTTAAGCGAAAGAAAATATCTTCACTTTGTGATTGGGATACTAATTCTAAAGAAAAATAATTAGCAGTGAACGAATTGATCGAATAAATTAATTTCTCTATTTCATTAGTATCTTGTTCAATGTTTAGCTCAGCATAGGCGTTTGCCATTTTTAATAAAACAATTTTATGAAATAGGTTTAATAATAAAGCGTAATAAAATTCTCCGAACATTTGACTAGCAAGTTTAGAGATTTCGCGTTCTCCTTCATTTGTTACACATGTAAAAATATGTTCTTCCATAATGAAATAACGATTTGGAGCCCATCTCTGGTAAGCGTGTTTTTTTAAATAGTCATGAATGTAAGGAAGGTTATTTGCACTTACATATGGTTTACCATCACTTGTTAATCCGGAAAGACTAGAAGTACGATAAACATCTACTTCATTAAGTTCCATACCTTCTTTTAGTGACAATAAAGTTTGAACGTACATTCTTTGGTCTTCAAAGAAAGGGAAGGTTTGAAAGTATGAACTTCTTAATCTCTTCTTTTCAAAGAAATCAGTTACACCATGAAATAAATAACCAAAAATGAATTTTTCAACTTGGGAATACTTTTTTCCGTTACATTCAATACAAATAGTCTCATTTGTATCATTTTTAGTTTCAAGTACACGGAAGCGAGCAGCGAATTCGATTGCTTCAGATAAAGTCATGTTTGGAGCAGTGTTTACTTCTGTTCGAATTGTTAAGAAGCCAAGTTCATAAGGACAAAGTGTGACATCAATAGAGTGTATCTTGAATGGAATTGAAATAAGGTTTGTTGTTAAATGTCCAGTTAAGTTAAGGTCCTTTGAATAACGTTGCAAGCCCTTTTGATGCTCTGAATGAGGAAAGAGAATTTTATTTGTAAATGAAAGATAGTATGCTTCCATATTTTGATGTGAAACTTTAAACTCCCCATAATATGTATTTTCATCATCGAGATGATCGAGCCGAAAAGGACGAAAATCGTTTTTTTGTAAGAAAGGGAACATATTTTGTTCATATCCAGCTTTAAACGAAAACGGGAATATAAATTGGAATATAGCTGTTGCTACACCTTTTTCCTCAATTGATTGTATTGCCTCCATCTACATTGTGTCCTTTCCATATATGCTATAGAAACAACATGCCCAAATTTATTTGAAAATAACCACTCTTTTATACTCAATTGAGAGTGAAAATTCAGCTTATTTAGCAGGGAACATGTATAATGTTATGTATACTAAAAGTTATAAAATTGTATTTTGAAAAGGGGGATGCTGTATGCGGATTTTAGTATTAGGCGCTGGTGGAGTCGGAGGATTTTTTGGTGGCAGATTAGTCGAGAAGGGAGAAGATGTCACGTTTCTTGTTCGTAGTAAACGGAAAAAACAATTAGAGGAAAGAGGACTTGTAATCCGAAGTGTTAACGGGGATTTTTCCTTCCGACCGAAATTAATAACGAAAGAAGAGCGAACTTCTCCATTTGATGTCATTTTATTTTCAACAAAAGCGTATCACTTAAACGAGGCAATTCAAGATTTGAAGCCGTTTGTTGGCGGAAATACTGTAATCATTCCATTGTTAAATGGTATCGCTCATTTATCGCTATTACAAAAAGAATTCGGCGAAGAAAAAGTAATTGGCGGTTTATGCTTTATCGAGACGACGTTAAACGATCAAGGAGAAATTGTACAAACTAGCGCTGCCAACAGACTTGTGTTTGGAGAAATTAAGTCTCAAAATTCAGAGAGAGTAAAGCATATTTCTAAAGCATTTTCAGGTACGAAATCTAGTTTTGTTTTAAGTGAAAATATTACGCAAGATATGTGGCATAAATATTTATTTATTACTGTAATGTCAGGTGTGACAACGTTAATGCGTGCACCAATTGGACCAATCCGTGAAAGTGAAGGCGGCCGTGATTTTATCCGTAATGTGTTTGAGGAGTCTGTACAAATCATGAGAGTATTAGGAGCTCCAGTAAAGGCTAATATTGCCCAGGAACATATGAAAACGATTGATAAAATTTCGTATGATATGAAGTCATCAATGCAACGTGATATGGAAAAGGGTTCGTTTATTGAAGGGAAGCACTTGCAAGGATATTTACTGGATGTAGCAGAGAAATTTTCTATAGCGGCACCATTATTAGAATCTATATATCAAAATTTAAAGGTGTATGAAGAGATGACCTTTAACAAATCTGTAATAGAATTAGATGTATGAAAAAATAAAAAAGATAGCAATATATAAGTGTATTGCTATCTTTTTTATTTTTTTGTATGACAAATTATTTATTTCTTTTTGTTCTATCTGTCAAATTTATTTCCTGTTCACGTTTACCATATAACTGATTAATTTCATTTGCTACTGCATCTAAATATGAATCGGAAAAAATAGGCTTCTTTTCTTTAGACATATGGGTCTCCTTTGCGGATTTTTAATATTCATTATGTATATTTCTCAGCGGATTATGCGCAATCATTTTAATTTTTTTCTTATTAAAAATTTTTGTTTACTTTTTGAAAATAAAGGAGTATTATAATCCACAGTTTCAATTTTCTAAATCGCTGAAACCGCATGGTACGGGGGACCCGTTTTTACGGATTAGTACATAATCCGATGGGGTGAATCCTTGAAAAAGGTAGGGCTACTCATAGGCCCGAATCCGACAGCTAACCTCGTAAGCGTTATATTGAGAAGGAAGGTGGAGCTTGTGCGACAAAAAAAATAATGTCTACAAGTCTATTTCGCTATGGCTTGTAGACATTTTTTGTTTTCTGAAGAAATAGTTTACTGGCTGTAACAAGCAGAAAAGTTCGTACAAAATTATTGGAGAGTGGACAGCATTGGTTTCATCTATTAAAAGATTTTTAATTGGAAGACCGTTAAAATCAACAGAGCTTGGAGAACAAAAGCTTAATAAAACGAAAGCTTTAGCTATTTTATCTTCTGACGCATTGTCATCAGTTGCTTACGGTCCAGAACAAATTTTAATTGCTTTAGCAGGTGTGGGAGCGATCGCTTATTGGTATTCCATTCCGATCGCTGTTGGGGTATTAGTATTATTGACAGCCCTTATTTTATCTTATCGTCAAATTATTTTTGCTTATCCGCATGGCGGGGGAGCGTATGTTGTATCAAAAGAAAATTTAGGGATGAATCCAGGCTTAATTGCTGGAGGATCTTTATTAGTCGACTATATTTTAACTGTTGCGGTAAGTGTATCTGCAGGTACAGATGCGCTAACATCTGCTTTTCCTAGTTTACATGCACATAATGTAATCATTGCGATTATATTTGTTATATTTATTACGATCTTAAATTTAAGAGGAGTAACGGAATCAGCTTCTGTTTTAGCATATCCTGTTTATTTATTTGTTTTAGCCCTATTTATATTAATTGGTGTAGGCATATATAATATTTTGACTGGTCACGTTTCACCAACTTTACACACGCCGATCGGAACGCCGGTTGCGGGTATTAGTTTGTTTTTACTGTTAAGAGCATTTGCATCAGGTAGTTCTGCTTTAACAGGTGTTGAAGCAATTTCAAATGCAATTCCGAACTTTAAAGATCCTGCGCCAAACAATGCTGCAAAAACATTGCTTGCAATGGGTGCATTACTTGCTGTGTTATTTTCAGGAATTGTATTTTTAGCTTATTATTACGGAGTGACGCCGAGTAAAGAAGTAACAGTTGTTTCTCAAATTGCTGAACAAACATTTGGACGTAATTTCATGTACTATTTCATACAAGGTACAACAGCTTTAATATTAATTCTCGCAGCTAATACAGGCTATTCTGCATTTCCTTTATTAGCGGTTAACCTCGCAAAAGATAAATTCATACCGAGAATGTTTACGATTAGAGGAGACCGTCTAGGTTACTCAAACGGTATTATAATACTTGGAGTTGCTTCGATTATTTTAATTGTAGCTTTCCAAGGACAAACAGAACATTTAATTCCGTTATATGCAGTAGGTGTATTTATTCCATTTACACTTTCTCAAACAGGGATGGTATTAAAGTGGCTTCGTGAAAAACCTGAAGGATGGGCTTTAAAATTAACGGTTAATTTAATTGGTGCAGTTATTAGTTTTATCGTAATGAGCATGTTCTTTTTAACTAAATTTGCACAAGTTTGGTCGATTCTTATTTTCTTACCAGTTATTATCTTCTTATTCCATCGAATTAAGAAGCATTATGATGCAGTGGGTGATCAATTAAGTTTAAAAACTTGCGAGCCTCTTATTCCAATTGAGGGGAATGTAATTGTCGTTCCTGTAGCAGGTATGACGCATGTAGTAGAAAATTCATTGAACTATGCGAAATCTCTTTCTGCAGATCAAGTTATCGCTGTATATGTTGCTTTTGACAGAGAAGAGGAAAAGAAATTTGAAGAGAAATGGAAGGTGTGGCAACCTGAAGTAAGGCTTGTTACACTACATTCTCATTATAGAAGTATTATTCAGCCACTAACGAAGTTCATTGATACAGTGCAATATAAGGCAAGTGAATCGAATTACCGCGTTACGGTCGTTATACCACAGTTCATTCCGAAAAAAGGTTGGCATAACATTCTTCATAATCAATCCAGTTTACTCATACGTGCGTATTTACTTTATAAAAGAAATGTTGTTATTACGACAGTTCCATATCATTTGAAAAAATAAGAAGATTTTTGAAGGATAGCTTCGTGAAAATGAAGCTATCCTTTTTGTGTATATGCTATGCATAATTGCATATGGGTTTAAAAGTTATATTGATATAATTTTATTAGTTATTTATAAGTAGTGTTTTCTGTTGTGATATATAGATATTTCAATCGATAAAGTGAATCGGATTATATTTTGAAATAAGGACATGAAAGCTTGGAAATAAAGGGAATGAAAATACTTCTTTACGTTATATAAACAGCTGTGTTTAAATGACTTTACAGTACAAAACATATATGAAAACAAAATGAAATTTCATATTTACGCATGTTGTTTAGTTTGAAATGAATAATATTTTTACGTAATATATTCACTATGTGAATGTGGGAATTTCTATGAAATAGAAAATTTATACAATATTATTCGTACTAAACACATATGAAAAGTAATAAAATGTTTTGTGACGATAAGTAAGTACTGTAGCAATATGAGAGAGGTGGTTCATACATGGATCGTGGTGAGAACGTTCTCTATTTTGACCATCTCAAGTTATGGGCAAAAAAATAGAATAATAAAATGCGATAGTAATAGTTGCTAATACATAGGAGGAGTTAAAGTGAAAAAGACTTTAATTACAGGGTTATTGGTTACAGCAGTATCTACGAGTTGCTTCATTCCTGTAAGCGCTTACGCTAAGGAGGGGCAAACGGAAGTGAAAACAGTATATGCGCAAAATGTAATTGCTCCAAATACATTATCCAATTCAATTAGAATGTTAGGATCACAATCACCGCTTATTCAAGCATACGGATTAATTATTTTGCAACAGCCAGACATTAAGGTAAATGCGATGAGTAGCTTAACGAATCATCAAAAGTTTGCAAAGGCGAATGTACGAGAATGGATTGATGAATATAATCCGAAGCTAATTGACTTAAATCAAGAAATGATGAGATACAGCACTAGATTTAATAGCTATTATAGTAAGCTCTATGAACTAGCAGGAAACGTAAATGAAGATCAGCAAGCAAAAGTAGATTTTATAAGTGCATATGGAAAATTACAATTGCAAGTACAAAGCATCCAAGAGAGTATGGAGCAAGATTTATTAGAGTTAAATCGATTTAAAACAGTATTAGACAAAGATAGTAACAACTTATCAATTAAAGCCGATGAAGCAATAAAAACACTGCAAGGATCAAGTGGAGATATTGTGAAATTAAGAGAAGATATTAAAAGAATTCAAGGGGAAATTCAAGCTGAACTAACTACTATTTTGAATAGACCTCAAGAAATCATTAAAGGTTCTATTAATATCGGTAAACAAGTATTTACAATCACAAATCAAACTGCACAAACGAAAACAATCGATTTTGTTTCTATCGGTACTTTAAGTAATGAAATTGTAAATGCTGCAGATAGTCAAACGAGAGAAGCAGCTCTTCGCATTCAACAAAAGCAAAAAGAGTTATTACCACTTATTCAAAAGTTATCACAAACTGAAGCAGAGGCGACTCAAATTACATTCGTTGAAGATCAAGTAAATAGCTTTACAGAATTAATTGATCGTCAAATTACAACTTTAGAAACGTTATTAACGGATTGGAAAGTTTTAAATAATAATATGATTCAAATTCAAAAGAATGTTGAAGAAGGCACGTATACAGACAGTAGTTTACTTCAAAAACATTTCAATCAAATTAAAAAAGTAAGTGATGAAATGAATAAGCAAACAAATCAATTTGAAGATTACGTTACAAACGTTGAAGTACATTAAACAGAAAAATAATTAGCGATATAGGGAGAGAAGAAAAATGACAAAAAAACCTTATAAAGTAATGGCTCTATCAGCACTTATGGCAGTATTTGCAGCAGGAAACATTATGCCAGCCCATACGTATGCAGCTGAAAGCACAGTGAAACAAGCTCCAGTTCATGCGGTAGCAAAAGCTTATAATGACTATGAAGAATACTCATTAGGACCAGAAGGCTTAAAAGATGCAATGGAAAGAACAGGTTCAAATGCTTTAGTAATGGATCTGTACGCTTTAACAATTATTAAACAAGGTAATGTTAACTTTGGTAATGTATCATCTGTTGATGCGGCTTTAAAAGGAAAAGTCATTCAGCATCAAGATACAGCGAGAGGAAATGCGAAGCAATGGTTAGATGTATTAAAACCACAGCTTATTTCAACGAATCAAAATATCATTAACTACAATACGAAATTCCAAAACTATTATGATACTTTAGTTGCTGCAGTTGATGCAAAGGATAAAGCAACTCTTACGAAAGGCTTAACTAGATTATCAAGTAGTATTAATGAAAATAAAGCACAAGTGGATCAGTTAGTAGAAGACTTGAAGAAATTCCGAAATAAAATGACTTCGGATACGCAAAACTTCAAGGGTGATGCAAATCAAATTACATCTATATTAGCTAGTCAAGATGCAGGAATTCCGCTTCTGCAAAATCAAATTACAACGTACAATGAAGCAATTAGTAAATATAATGCAATTATTATCGGTTCATCTGTTGCGACAGCTCTAGGACCAATTGCAATTATCGGTGGTGCAGTAGTTATTGCTACGGGCGCAGGAACACCGCTAGGAGTAGCATTAATTGCAGGTGGCGCAGCAGCTGTAGGCGGTGGTACAGCTGGAATCGTATTAGCGAAGAAAGAGCTTGATAATGCACAAGCAGAAATTCAAAAGATAACAGGACAAGTTACAACTGCGCAATTAGAAGTAGCAGGATTAACGAACATTAAAACACAAACAGAGTATTTAACAAATACAATTGATACTGCAATTACAGCGTTACAAAATATTTCAAACCAATGGTACACAATGGGATCAAAATACAATTCTTTACTTCAAAATGTAGATTCTATTAGTCCAAACGACCTAGTTTTCATTAAAGAAGATTTAAACATTGCGAAAGATAGCTGGAAAAACATTAAAGACTATGCAGAAAAGATTTATGCTGAAGATATTAAAGTAGTAGATACGAAAAAAGCATAATTGAATACGAATCGTTAGAGCGTTAAGTGTTGATGAATGATTTGAAGCTCCTGTTCAGTTGTGAGCAGGAGCTTTTGATATCCTTATAAGGAGAATAGGTGAAAAATATGCAGAAAAGTTTTTATAAAAAATGTCTTTTAGCGGTAATGATTGCTGGGGTGGCAACGAGTAACGCATTTCCTTTACATCCTTTTGCAGCAGAACAAAATGTAAAGGTGCTACAAGAAAATGTGAAAAACTATTCTCTTGGACCAGCTGGATTCCAAGATGTAATGGCACAAACAACATCAAGTATATTTGCAATGGATTCATATGCAAAATTAATTCAAAATCAGCAAGAGACAGATTTAAGTAAAATAAGTTCGATTAATAGTGAATTTAAAGGGAATATGATTCAGCATCAAAGAGATGCAAAAGTTAATGCAGCATATTGGTTAAATAATATGAAGCCTCAAATTATGAAAACGGATCAAAATATTATAAATTACAATAATACTTTTCAATCGTATTATAACGACATGTTAATAGCGATTGATCAAAAGGATAGCGGAAAATTAAAAGCGGATTTAGAAAAGTTGTATGCGGATATTGTAAAGAATCAAAATGAGGTAGATGGATTATTAGGGAATTTGAAAGCTTTTCGCGATAGAATGGCGAAAGATACAAATAGTTTCAAAGAGGATACAAATCAGTTAACAGCGATATTGGCAAGTACGAATGCTGGTATTCCAGCTCTAGAGCAACAAATAAATACATATAACGATTCGATTAAAAAGAGTAATGATATGGTCATTGCTGGTGGCGTACTTTGCGTAGCTCTAATAACATGTCTTGCTGGTGGGCCGATGATTGCGGTTGCGAAAAAAGATATCGCAAATGCAGAAAGAGAAATCGCCAATTTAAAAGATAGAATTTCAGGAGCACAAGCAGAAGTCTTAATTTTGACTGATGTAAAAAATAAAACAACAAACATGACAGAAACAATTGATGCAGCAATTACAGCACTACAAAACATATCAAATCAATGGTATACAGTAGGTGCAAAATATAATAATTTACTACAAAACGTAAAAGGAATTTCTCCAGAAGAGTTTACGTTTATAAAAGAAGATTTACATACAGCGAAAGATAGCTGGAAAGATGTAAAGGATTATACAGAAAAATTACATGAAGGTGTGGCAAAGTAAACAGTGGACTAGTTCTGCTGTTTATTTTTTTATCCTGTTTTTTGTGAGAGTTGAACTTGCAATTATATATAAGTTTGTCATGTGTTTTATCCATGTGTGTATAAAAATCTTTCCGTTATCGCTCCCTTTGATAGAATCCATTTTCATATGAGTTTTTTACTGAATTTTTTAAAAATTAAATTTTACGGCTTGATAATTCATTCAAAATGATTTAATCTTATATCAAATGATATGTTTATCTATCAAAAATGCTTTTGTAAAGATAAAGGAGTGATTGAGAATGTTAAACGCCCCATTGATGGTAAGTCTTTAGGTATAGCAGCATTGAAAAGATTGGGAAGAACTGAGTGAGCTTTCACAATAAAGAACTCTATAACTTTATGTAGTGTTTGATATCCTTCGATTAGATTTTTTGAAAAACAAATCAATATTAATTGAATCAAAGTTTAGAAATTAAATATATGAGTAGTAGAAAAAATCCATTAGTTGTTATCATGTTCTAATAAAAAATGGGAAATGGAAATTCTGAGAAAACCTGTTCAGAAAGTAAGTTAGTGAGGGGAATTCAAAACCAATTTAATAAAAGCGAGGTAAATAATATGACTTTTGAAGAAAAATTACAAGCATATGCAGAACTTACGGTGAAAATCGGTGTCAATATTCAACCAGGGCAATACTTATTAGTCAATACATCAGTGGATGCATTGGATTTCGCCCGTATAATTGTGAAAGAGGCTTATAAGGCTGGGGCAGGGCGTGTTCATGTTAATTTTTCGGATGACGAAATGGAACGTGCTTACTTTGATTATGCCTCAGATGAAGAATTTAATCGCTTCCCAGAGTGGATAGTCAAAATGAATGATGAGCTGATCGAACGTAAAGGAGCACTATTAATGATAGATGCTACAGATCCTGATAAATTTACAGGTATTTCATCTGATCGTCTAGCTACCTATCAAAAGGTAGCAGGAGCTGCTCTGAGAAACAATCGCAACGCCGTAATGAAGGATTCAATAGCTTGGTCGATGGTAGCAGTTCCTTCACCAAAGTGGGCATCGAAGGTATTCCCAGATTTAGCAACTGAGGATCAAGTACCAGCATTATGGGAGGCTATTTTTAAAGCTGTTCGTATTGGTGACGGCAGTGCTATTGAAAAATGGCGTGAACATGTAACAAATTTAGAATCTCGTGCGGTCCTACTGAACGATAAAAAATATATGAAGCTTCACTATACAGCGCCAGGTACTGATTTAACAATTGCATTAGCACCACAGCATAAATGGGTTACTGGAGGTGGTAAAACTCCTGATGATACTATCTTTATGGCTAATATGCCGACAGAAGAGGTTTATACGTTACCGATGAAACAAGGTGTAAATGGCTATGTAAGCAATACAAAACCATTAGTTTATCAAGGGAATATTATCGATGGCTTTAAACTGACATTTGAAGAAGGAAAAATTGTTAAAGCTGAAGCACAGGTAGGACATGATTTATTACAGGAGCTTATTAATGTGGATGAAGGCTCTTGCTATTTAGGTGAAGTAGCACTTGTACCACATGAATCACCAATTTCAGCATCGGGAATTTTATATTTTAATACATTGTTTGATGAAAATGCATCGAACCATTTAGCGATTGGTAAAGCTTATCCAACTTGCTTAGAGGATGGAAGAGATTTAGAAAACGATCAGCTTGAAACGTTAGGGGCAAATATTTCAGTAACACATGAGGACTTTATGATTGGCAGCAGTGAGATGGACATTGACGGTATTCTACCAGATGGAACTGTAGAACCAATTTTTCGTAAAGGTAGCTGGGCATTTTAAGTTTTTAATTTGAATAAAGGAGTAGAGTGGATGAAACGGTTACTAAGCATAATTGGTGCAACTATATAGGTGTTTCATCTGCTTTTGCTTAGGCTGAAAACTACCTCTTTAATTAGAAGTAAAATGCATGCAAAGGAGATAGGCCAATGAATTTCTGGGAAGTTGTTTTGATAGTAGTGAATTTTAGTCTATTGAGTTGGATACTGTTAATAGGCAGAGAAACGAAAAAGTGGTCTAAATTAGCTACTTTGATTGCCGTTGTAATGGTTACAGTTCAGTTATTGGCAGAAGGTTTTAGGTGGCAGATGATTCCGGCATATGTATCCCCAGTTATCTTAATTTTATGCTATTTATTAACTGGGCAGAAAAAGGGCTTTAGAAGTTCGGGTATATTCATAGTTAAGACTTCGTTACTATGTATCTATTTGTTTGTAGCAGTTGCGCTACCCTTACTTATGCCAGTATTTTCATTTGAAGAACCAACTGGTCCACATAAGATCGGTACGAAGCTATATCATTGGGTTGATCATCAGAGAAATGAACCATATTCGAAAAATCCAAATAATCGGCGCGAACTGATGGTGCAAATTTGGTATCCTGCAGCTGAAAAAAGTAAGGGGGATCCAGAACCTTATATTCGTAACATAAATGAGCTCTCCAAGGGATTGGAAAAAACATTGTCTATTCCTGCATTTGCATTCAGCCACATGGAATTGGTAAAGTCTCATTCGTTTATGGATTTACAACTCTCAGACTCAGAGAATCACTATCCCATATTACTCTTCTCTCATGGTTTTAGTGGTTTTCGTAATCAAAACACGTTTCAAGTTGAGGAGTTGGCTAGTCAAGGATATATTGTTCTAAGTATCGATCATACCTTTGATGCTGCAGCTACCGTCTTTCCAGGTGGTCGAACTGCTTACGTACAGCCCATCAATTTAACTGATGAAGGAGATAGTCACATAAAATTATGGGAGGAAGATGTCAGCTTTGTCCTTAATCAGATAGAGAAACTTAACGAAAACGATGAGACCGGTTTCTTTACAGGAAGACTGGATACCTCGCGAATTGGAATGTTTGGCCACTCTTACGGTGGAGCTACCGCAGCACAAATACTTGCAAAAGATTCTCGTGTCAAAGCAGCTATCAATATGGATGGTACATTGTATGGTGAAATCTTGCCTGAAAGTGGCATTGGAAAACCATTTCTGCTCATGAATGCAGAAGAGCCTGATGAAGCAGATCCCTTTGAAGTGAGGGAGCGATACGGACGCGGGTTAGCTGGCGGTGGTATGTCAATGGTCATTCCTCATACGGATCATACAAGCTTTACCGATTTACATTTGTTCTCACCTCTGTTGCAGAGCCCAGGTGAAAATCCAAAGGAAGTTCATCGTATTATTAACGAATTCAGTCTGGCATTTTTTGACCAGTATGTAAAACAGAAGGATGACGGCTCAACCCTTAAAAGGCTGATAACCCAATACCCGGAAGTGAATTTTAAAATAAACCGATAACTTTATGTAGAAAGTAACTCGTACCATTTCCTTTGGCTCTTGTATTTATTACATTAAAGAATTTAATTTCTTCATCGTTATCTAAATAATGAAATACTAAAAATGAAATATTCAAAGTACTATCAGTTTCAGGAATATAATTCTTTTTGAAAAGCTACATTCAGCAGCTGGACACTTTATTTGAGATTGTTTATTATAATATCAAATGATATATTTATCTATCAAAAATGACGACTTTATACAGAAAAAGGGAGAGATTGACGATGAAGAAAGACTTGTCAGCATTGAAGGAAGCGAGATTTAATGCAATTCTTGATTCAGCTACTATATTGCTTGTTGAAAATCCTACTGCTTCGATGAATGAAATTGCGGAATATGCGGGAATTGGAATTGCTACACTCCATCGCTACGTCGAAAGCAGGGAGAAATTGATGCTGTTCTTGGGCCATCGGGCTATACAACTGGTAAGTGATACTGTAAACCAGATTCCACTGGATGAGGAAAGAAGCGAAAACTATATCCCGGAACTCATTGAAGCGTTAATCCCTTTAGGTGACAAAATCTATTTTCTAGGTCATGATGCATCTGTATTTAACAACAAAGAATTAGGTGAAGCAGAAGAGAAGCTGAGGGAACCCTTAAGACGCGTTATTGAATTGCTACAACAAAGAGGTTACTTTCAGCAAACAGTTAGCAGTGAATGGATTTTGAATACGCTTTATGCTCTGCTTTTCCATACCTGGGAACAGGTACATGAAGGAAATGTGGCTAAAAAATCTGCTGCAGAGCTTGTTTTAAATACATTTTATTATGGTTTCAAAGCTAAGGATGAATTGAGAGGGAAGTGAACTGATTCAAATCCATGATAATTAATATTAATAATATAGAAAGTGAAAAGGAGCAATAGGATAATGAATAAAATCTCTATTGTAAAGGCTGTTCATCAATCCATGGTCGGCGCCCAGCTAAATGTAATGGCATTGGAATACATGGCGTTTCCACTTGCAGGATCTGAGGAGAAGAACACAGTCGATTGGACATTTTGTAAGCTATGGCGGCAGGAGAACAACCGTTTTAGTCATCAATACGCCTATGAAGCTCAAATGGACGGGAAAACTTTAGGGATGATTACTTGCTATCCCATACCCGTTTTAAATCGTCTTGCCTGGCCCACTTTTAAACAGCTGCTTTCGTTCCGAAAGCTGGGTTTTGTTGTTTATAACATACTGAATATTAAAATGCTTTATTCCATGTTTACCTTGAAGGAGGGAGAAGATGACGAGTTTCACATCGGAACAATTGCCTTACTGCCCGAAAGTCGAGGACTAGGGATAGGTACCAGATTAATTGAGTTTGCTGAGGAACAAGCTTCGCTGCAAGGCTTTGCCAAATGCTCTCTGACGGTAAAGAAAGAGAACCAACTTGCCATTAAATTGTATCAGAGGATAGGCTACCAGATTACAGGTGAAATCAATAAACCAAAGTTATCGTTGTACAGAATGGTCAAAAACGTAGAACCTTACAACCATTTATAAAAAATTTGTACAGTATTAGAGGGTACCAGCACATGCCCATAAGCTTAAGGATTCAAAATTACCCCAAAGTAAAAAATGTACATTTTTTACAAGTTAACACAAAATTTTAGCTTGATAGTGATGGGATGAGGCTTCTATATAAAAAAACACAGTTTACACTCAAACTGTGTTTTTTCGACGTATAATGCTTTATCAACATCTCTTTTTATTCTTTAAAATCTGCAACAGAACCAGGCCTCTCCTCAAAGTATAAATTCCAAGGGAGGAACCGTTTTTTTATTTACTTATATACGTATAGCTGTACCACTGACAGCAACCATTAACATTCCATCACGTACAACTTCGTAATCTACGTCAATACCAACGATAGCGTTCGCACCTTTTTGTTTTGCAAGTTCTTTCATTTCGTCCATTGCAATATCACGAGCGTCTTTTAGCTTACTTTCATAAGCACCAGCACGGCCACCGACAACATCACGAACTGAAGCGAATAAATCGCGGACAATGTTTGCACCCATAATAGCTTCACCATTTACAATATCAATATACTCAATAATTTCTTTACCTTGAATTCCAGAAGTTGTTGTTACAATCATGACCGACACTCTCCTAATAAGTTGTAGTTTTGATAAGATTTCTTATGCCTTAGAAAAAGTGGTTCTGGTGCCAAAAATACTCGATAGAAACATAGAGTATTTTTGCATCAAAACCTGCAATTGTTTAACATATGTATCGCTATGACATATGCAATTGAATGAAAGTGATGCAATTGTTTAACATATGTATCGCCATAACATATGCAATGGATCTCTTAGAAATAAGATAAGCTACAGTAAGTATCACCGAGCCAGGTAAATAAATAGCAATATCCGAAAGCTGATTCGTATGAAGAACTGTAAAAATTATAATCGAGATGATAGATGCAATAGCAGTACCAATATAATGTGAAAAACGATTTAATATTATATGACGAAACACAATTTCTTCAAGCAATGGCCCTAGAATACCAAATACTAGCAATGTAAAAATAAGAGGTATCCCCGTACCTGTTTCAAGGAGCTGTTCTTGGTTCTCTGGCTGGGCAGTTGCTAGAAAACGCATAACAGATTGTTCTACAATTACCGTAAATAAAACCACCAGAGGAACACTTACTATTTTCAAAATTGTTTTCTCTTTAAAATAAGTAAAACTTTCAATAATTTCTTTCCTAAAGAAAATTATTCCTACAATAGCAGGTACAGTCAAACCGATGGCACTAAGAGCAAATTCTGATTCAACTAAATTGCTGTTAGTTAAAAGTGATAGGCCAAATAATATGAACAAGCCAATTTGAAGTAGTGCAAACATTGTATAAACTATTAGCATAATAATTTCTTTTTTATTCATTTTTATAAAGTTCACTTTATTGCCCCCGTAATTAAATTACCTATAATCTTTGATTTTTCTTTCTGCATAACGTTCTCCTTCTAAATATATTTATATTAAAAACCGGACGGTTCGGTCTGAATCGAAATCTAATGATACTACAAGTTTCTAGTTTTTTAAACCCTTTTAACGAAATCAAAATGGTAAAAAGCAAATATATTTATATCTCAGTTGCTTTGTTACAATTTAATTCCAATAATCATTAATGATTAATCTTTTATAGAATGAAGTGAGAGTGGGGTGGTTCAAACACTTTAGCTAAACATATTAATAAAAATTATATATAATAATCATAGTCTATACGTTAAAATTAACTATATATTTTTACACCTTCTACAATTGTAGGTGAAATTAGTTGTATAACAGGACTGAATTAAATAATTGGACATGTTAATTTTGACAGAAAATTTATTTGAATGATATAGATAATACAATTTGATTACCTCTTTTCAAACTGTATTGTTTGAGGTTCACATAATATAGGGATGGATAATATATTTTTGTTCCAAACTTATTTATACTTACAAAAAAATTCAAGAAAATAGATGGTAAATATCACCTGGAATATTAAGCTCGTTTTTATTAGGAGGATTACAAAGTATGACTAAAGTTGATAAGATTAAAGAAAAAATTATTGAAACATCTTTATATTTATTTAATACTAATGGGATAACTCGCACATCCATACAGGATATAATGACAGCTACTGAACTACCTAAAGGATCTATTTATCGTAGATTCAAAAGTAAAGAAGAAATTGTCCTTGCTGCCTATGACAAAAGTGGTGAGATTATGTGGAGTCATTTTCATAAAGCAATGGAAAATAAAAAGACAGCAATCGATAAAATCCTTGCAATTTTCCTTGTATATCAAGATGCAGCTAATAATCCTCCTATTGCTGGAGGCTGTCCATTACTTAATAGCGCAATTGAAAGTACTGGAGTATTTCCAGAATTACAAAAAGCAGCAGCAAAAGGTTATGATGATACAGTAATGTTAATGGCTTCTCTCATAAAAGAAGGAATAGAGAAACAAGAACTTAAAGAAGATATAGATATTATATCGCTCGCTTCTTTTCTTGCATCTTCAATGGAGGGAGCTATTATGGCAAGTCGCGTATCTAACGATAATATACACCATCATTATTTTATTGAACAAATAAAACATCATCTTTTCACTTATTCTAAATAAGTGAGAACTTGCAGTGTTTCCATCCGATTTTTATAAACTTAAATTGAATACATACCCCTTATGAACAGTATCTTTTGTTTATGAGGGGTATTTGAATAGCTTTTTAGACGATATTCATGTTTCTTATTGAACGGCTTTGTTATCGTTACTACAGAAAAAGCAATAAAGAATTACATATAAACCGATTTATATGTTGTAAGTGTTTCTATATTCAGTTTGTAAATCTACACAATAAGGTTTCATTGTATATAATAAGTGGAATAGAAGTTCAGTTAGATAAAATTCGGTAGTCGAATTTTTTTGCATAAAGCTGTATAATGCTTGTAACGAAAGGGAAATACAGGAAGGGATTTGTAATGAGTTACTATGGAAAAAGATAAACAACAATTAAGCGTTGAAGTTGCAAGATTATATTATCAATCAGATTATAGTCAGCAAGAAATTGCTAACAAATTAAATATTTCAAGACCGACGATTTCTAGATTGTTAAAGTACGCGAAAGAAAAAGGGTTTGTTCAAATTAGCATCGCCGATCCATTTGCGGATTTAGATAACGTTGGGAATTTACTGAAAGAAAAGTACAACTTGTTAGAGGCACATGTTGTATTTTCTCCAGTACCGGAATATGCAACGATTACAGAGTATATAAGTAAATATGCTGCTGAGTATATGGAAAAGACGGTTAAAAACGGTGATATTGTTGGTGTAAGCTGGGGAATGACGATGTATGAAATCGCTAGAAAAATCGTACCGCAACATGTAAAAGGGGTAGAGGTTGTCCAGCTAAAAGGTGGCATTAGTCATTCGAGTGTAAATACATATGCGAATGAGACGATAGCTTTATTTGCAGATGCTTTTCAAACGACGCCAAGAAACCTACCTCTTCCAGTTATATTTGATAATGCAGTGACAAAAGAATTAGTAGAGCAGGATCGACATATTCATCACATTATCGAAATGGGGAAACAAGCGAATATTGCAGTTTTCACTGTAGGAACAGTGCGAGACGAAGCGCTATTATTCCGATTAGGTTATTTCGATAAGGATGAAACAAGTTTACTCAAAAAACAATCGGTCGGTGACATTTGTTCACGTTTCTTTGATGGAGACGGAAATATTAGTAGCGAAGAGATTAATCAGCGTACAATTGGAATTGAGTTAGAGGAACTGAAATTAAAGAAACGCTCTATTTTAGTTGCAGGTGGTAATAGAAAAATAAAAGCAATTGATGGTGCGTTACGTGGCGGGTATGCAAATGTATTAATTATCGATCAGCATACAGCAAAAGAATTGTTACATTATGAAAAAGGTTAGAAATAAAAGGCGTTCTCAAGATGTTAATTTTGAGAACGCCTTTTATTTTGTTATGTATGAATGATAGGAGTCTTTTTTGAACACAAATTGCCTTTTTAAAAATAATTATGGATATGGAGATACATACTACCATTGTTAACATAGAAAATTTGATTATATAGGAAGTGTTCTTTGTTAGAATGCGCTTTATTTACTGCAAGAAAATTCCTTTTAAAAAAGAATGAACAAAATTTCAAAAGTGTATTTACATTTGTTCAACTAAGAGTTAGAATGAAGTTGTTAAAAGATATGAGGAGTGAAGATAATGAACATTGCAAAGTTAATTGACCATACAATTTTAAAAGCTAATACTACTAAAGAAGATGTTATGAAAGTAATCGAAGAAGCAAAGGAATATAAATTCGCTTCGGTTTGTATTAACCCAACATGGGTAAAATTAGCGGCTGATGAACTAGCTGGACATGATGTAGACGTTTGTACTGTAATCGGTTTCCCATTAGGAGCAAGCACTACTGAAACAAAAGCATTTGAAACAAAAGATGCTATCGCAAAAGGTGCAACTGAAGTTGATATGGTAATCAACGTAGGCGCTTTAAAAGATGGCGATAACGAACTTGTTGAAAAAGACATTTATGAAGTAGTACAAGCAGCAAAAGGAAAAGCTCTTGTAAAAGTAATCATTGAAACTTGCCTATTAACAGATGAAGAGAAAGTACGTGCTTGTGAATTATCAGTAAAAGCTGGTGCTGATTTCGTAAAAACTTCAACTGGATTCTCAACTGGCGGAGCAACTGCTGAAGATATCGCATTAATGCGTAAAACAGTAGGACCAAACGTTGGTGTAAAAGCATCTGGCGGTGTTCGTACACGTGAAGATGCAGACAAAATGGTAGCTGCTGGAGCTTCTCGCGTTGGAGCAAGTGCTAGTGTTGCAATCGTATTAAATGATGCAAAAGGTGCTACAGATAACTACTAATCGATAAAAGCTTAAAGCAATAGATATACGTTTAAAGTATATCTATTGCTTTAATAATTGAAAAAAATGTAAGCGGATACGAATGGGAGGAAACGGCTTATGAAATACTTAATCGGTGTTTTTGGCCTCGTATTGATTTTAGGTATCGCTTGGCTTGCTAGTAATGATAGAAAGAAAGTCAAATATCGTCCAATCATAACGATGGTTATATTACAATTCATTTTGGGGTTTCTATTATTAAATACAAGTGTAGGGAATATATTAATTAGCGGAATAGCAGATGGTTTTGGAGAGCTATTAAAATATGCCGCTGACGGTGTGAATTTCGTATTTGGTGGATTAGTAAATCAAAAAGAGTTTTCGTTCTTTTTAAGTGTATTAATGCCAATCGTATTTATATCAGCCTTAATAGGTATTTTGCAACATATTAAAGTATTACCTATTATTGTGAAATCTATCGGTCTAGCATTAAGTAAAGTAAATGGAATGGGGAAACTAGAATCATATAACGCTGTTGCATCTGCGATTTTAGGACAATCTGAAGTATTTATTTCAGTTAAGAAACAACTAGGGTTATTGCCAGAGAAAAGAATGTATACATTATGTGCATCAGCAATGTCTACAGTTTCTATGTCTATTGTTGGATCATATATGGTGTTATTAAAACCACAGTATGTTGTAACCGCTTTAGTACTTAACTTATTCGGTGGCTTCATCATTGCTTCTATCATTAACCCATATGAAGTTACTGAGGAAGAAGATATGTTAGAAGTACAAGAAGAAGAGAAGAAGACTTTCTTTGAAGTATTAGGGGAATACATTATTGATGGATTTAAAGTTGCGATTACAGTAGCAGCTATGTTAATTGGTTTCGTAGCTCTTATCGCATTCATTAATGCAGTATTTAAAGGTGTAATCGGTATTTCATTCCAAGAAATTCTTGGTTATGCATTTGCACCATTTGCATTTATTATGGGTGTTCCATGGCATGAAGCAGTTAATGCCGGAAATATTATGGCAACAAAATTAGTATCAAATGAATTTGTCGCAATGACAGATTTAGCACAAGGAAACTTTAATTTCTCAGATAGAACGACAGCGATTATATCTGTATTCTTAGTTTCATTTGCAAACTTCTCTTCAATTGGGATTATTGCAGGGGCAGTTAAGAGCTTAAATGAAAAGCAAGGGAATGTAGTCGCAAGATTTGGTTTGAAATTACTATTCGGTGCAACGTTAGTAAGTTTCTTATCAGCAACAATCGTTGGCTTATTATTTTAATAGATTCATATAATATAAAAAGGAATGGTGATTGTAATGAGAATGGTAGATATTATCGCAAAAAAACGTGACGGCAAAGAATTAACGACTGAAGAAATCAAATTCTTTATTAATGGATATACAGACGGAAGTATTCCTGATTATCAAGTGAGTGCACTTGCAATGGCAATCTTCTTTAAAGATATGACAGATCGCGAACGTGCAGATTTAACGATGGCGATGGTTGAGTCTGGAGAAACGATCGACTTATCAGCAATTGAAGGAATTAAAGTAGACAAACATTCAACTGGCGGTGTTGGTGATACAACAACTTTAGTATTAGGACCATTAGTTGCTGCTTTAGACGTACCAGTAGCAAAAATGTCTGGTCGTGGTTTAGGACATACTGGCGGAACAATTGATAAATTAGAGGCGGTAGAAGGATTCCACGTTGAAATTACGAAAGAGCAGTTCATCGATATTGTAAACCGTGACAAAGTAGCTGTTATTGGACAAACAGGAAACTTAACGCCTGCAGATAAAAAGATTTATGCATTACGTGACGTAACAGGAACTGTTAACTCAATTCCTTTAATCGCAAGTTCAATTATGAGTAAAAAAATTGCAGCTGGTGCTGACGCAATCGTACTTGATGTAAAAACAGGTGCTGGTGCATTTATGAAAACAGAAGAAGATGCAAAAGAATTAGCACATGCAATGGTACGTATCGGAAATAACGTAGGACGTCAAACAATGGCAGTTATTTCAGATATGTCACAACCTCTTGGATTTGCGATTGGTAATGCTCTAGAAGTGAAAGAAGCGATTGATACGTTAAAAGGTGAAGGTCCAGAAGATTTAACAGAATTAGTACTTGTATTAGGAAGTCAAATGGTCGTACTTGCGAAAAAAGCAAATACGTTAGAAGAAGCTCGTGAAATGCTAATTGAAGTGATGAAAAACGGAAAAGCAACTGCGAAATTTAAAGAGTTCTTAAGCAATCAAGGCGGAGATAGCTCAATTGTAGACAATCCAGAAAAAATGCCACAAGCGAAGTATGTAATTGATGTACCTGCAAAAACTTCAGGTGTTATTTCTAACATTGTTGCAGATGAGATTGGTATTGCAGCTATGTTACTTGGTGCAGGTCGTGCAACGAAGGAAGATGAAATCGATTTAGCAGTAGGATTAATGTTACGTAAAAAAGTTGGCGATGCAGTAAAAGAAGGCGAGCCGTTCGTAACAATCTACGCAAATCGTGAAAATGTAGAAGATGTAAAAGCAAAAATTTATGAGAACATCTCTATCGCTGAAACAGCAGTGGCTCCTAAATTAGTTCATACAGTTATTACTGACTAATCATCATTTCATTTACTTTGAGGGGGAAATAATATGGATAAGAAAAAATATATTGAAGAAGCAAACAAGATGTTATCGAAAGCGTATATTCCGTATTCTAAATTTCCTGTTGGCGCAGCGTTAGTTACGAAAGAAGGGAAAATCTATACTGGTTGTAATATAGAAAATGCTTCTTACGGTTTATGTAACTGTGCAGAAAGAACAGCAATATTTAAAGCGGTATCAGAAGGGGAGCGTGATTTTAGTTACTTAGTTATTACAGGAGAAACTGATGGACCGATTTCACCATGTGGTGCGTGTAGACAAGTAATTGCTGAATTCTGTGATCCGAAAATGACTGTATTACTAACGAATGTAAAAGGTGATGAAAAAGAAGTGACTGTTGAGCAATTACTTCCAGGTGCTTTCACAATTGACGATTTAAAATAAGTTAAAAAGCCATTTTGCAATTATTAATTGCAGAATGGCTTTTTTGTTCATATTCCGTTCATAAACTTTGCGTAAAATGATTGCAGCGAATATGGAAAGTTTACAGCAGGAGGAATATAATGAAGAAATTCTATAATGCGGCATGTAGTTACTTATGGTTTATGATTTTGCTAAAAAAGTCATTTAAATAGATAGGAGTGGAAAGTATGATAGCACTTTTATCAAGTGTCGTAGCAGTTTGTATGGCTGTTGGGGTAATGTTTCTACGTTTTAAAGCAGCGAAAAAGCCGGTAACGAAAAAGAAAATTATATTGCCGCCAATTTTTATGAGTACAGGCGCGATGATGTACTTTTTACCAGAGTTTCGATTAACATCGTTAGAAATAGTCGAGGCAATTAGTATAGGGCTTATTTTCTCTATTTTTCTTATTAAAACAACTAAGTTCGAAATAAAAGGCGAACATATATTTATGAAACCGTCAAAAGCATTCATATTCATTTTAGTAGGCTTATTAGCTGTACGCGTGGCATTAAAGTCATATTTAAGCCAATCAATTGATTTGGCAGAGTTAAGCGGCATGTTTTTCTTACTAGCATTTGCGATGATTGTGTCGTGGAGAATTGCGATGTATCGCTCGTTTACTAAATTAGAAAAGACAATAAACAGAGCTGGAATTTCTATATAGGAAATCCAGCTCTGTTTATGTTTTATTGAAATTCTTTAGCGCGGAACTCATTTGCTTAATTTTAAACGTATTTGAGCATCTTGTAATGCAACTGGTGTAACGTTAAGACCATTCGAATCAACAATTTTTGTATTTAATAAAATGGAATCTAAGCTTCCACGAAATGTTTGTGTATAGTTTTGACGCAACATTTGTTGTTCTTGTTTTTCATCAACTGTTAATCCAGTTGCTTTTTCTTTTTTTGACAATTCGTTAATACGGAATAAAATGTTTTTCATTTGATTCACCTCTAGTTAGAATTAATCACATTAGTTACTTACTAATGTATAGTTATTGTAACCTATCTTTCATTAAGTGTCAACGTCTATAAAAATTTCTTTTTTGTAAGGGTATGGAGTGAAAAAGGATGTGAATAACTTAATGATACTTGAAATAGAAAAGATGTTAATATACAATACCGTAGTAGGGTATGAAATTTGTTGTTTTACATTATGAAAGAAATGAGCACAAAGGAGTATGTAATAATGAATGCAGTAATTTCAAAGAAAGAAACAATCATCTCATATACGATTGCTATTTTATTTATTTTAGCCATGGTAAAAGCGGGTGTGTTATTAAATGATCCGGAAGTTATTCTACCGGAAATAGCAGCGATGGCAATTGCTTTATGGGCGTATCGTGAGCCAGGATGGTTAAGGCAACCAGAAAAAATCTTCATTGCACCTTCAATAACAGCTGTGATTGGTTTTATGGTGAATCAAATGGATATTGCTTATTTAGGGAAAGTAAGTTTAACGCTTGTATTCATGATGCTTTTTTTACGTGTAATTCAATCCAATTTAGCACCATCTATTGCGACAGGTTTATTACCATTAGTAACAAATGCGACGGAATGGTCATTTGTTATCGCGGTATTCGCTTTAACATTTATTTTAATGGTTGGTGTTCTTATATTTAAATTGAATAACGGTATTAAGCGAAAAGTGCAAATACAGTATAAATATATGACTGTATTTCTCATACTAAATTTCGTATGGATTAGTTTATGTTGGATAACTGGTTATGAACAATTAGCAGTTATTCCACCAATATTAGTTGTTGTATATGAATCACTTCAAAAGCCGATGTACAATGAAAAAATGGCTTTTAAACAAATAGTAGTATTAACTGCATCTGCAACTGTTGGAATGGTATTGTACTTTGCAATTGATTCATGGATTGTAGTCACTTTATTAAATATGATATTAATGCTTATTTTATTAAAAATTGTTGGTGTACGTATTCCGGCAGCGTATGCATTTCCATTATTGCCGCTCGTATTTCCAGATGGAATGATAAAGATGTTACCAGTAGCTTCATTTGTTGCGGGAGTATTTTTATTTGGTGCAGTACTACTGTATAAAAAGTGGGAGATGAAGCAAAAGGGCATGGCAATGTAGATAGAGTAAAGATAGCTTTTAATTAGTAAAATAAATAGACACCTGTGAGTGTCTATTTATTTTATGAAAAATTTAGTTTAATTCATTTAAGTAATGAACAAGTTCCGATGCTTTAGAGAAAAATGGAGAATGATCAGCTTCTAAAGTAATAATTTTCTTGCAAGGTGTTTCTGTATTCATTCGGCGCTGAAAATCAATTGGAATCGCTCTATCTAGAGTCGTTTCAATATAAATGCGATCTATGGCTCCAAAGTTTTCTTCAGATATTTTCAGCTCTTGTTGGAAGGGTCCTAGTGGTTGAGGACGCATTTGATTAAAAGATGCTTCTTTAATAGAACCGTCTTCTGTAGCATTTAAAAATGTTTGTTCAATTAGATTAGGTATAAGTTCAGCAGTCAAGTCATTTTCATTTATAGTGAATTGCGGGCCATCTTCTCCGTCTAATTTACTACCAAGACTTTCTCCATTTCGTGGTAAGAAAGCACAAAGATATACTAATTTATCGATTTTATTTGGTATAAGTTCAGCAGTTTGAGTGATAACGATTCCACCCATACTATGTCCAACAAGAATAACCTTTTCATTTTGTTGATTTATATTAGCTGTTACTGCATCAACATAGGAATCTAACGTTATATTTTGTGAAGGAGTTGTATCTTTCCCACTTCCAGGTAAGTCTAGTGTAATAACAGTGTGACCTAAAGCCTCTAGTTGAGGTTTTACTAATTCCCATGCCCATTCACCTTGCCATGCTCCATGTACTAAAATGTAAGTACTCATTTAATCAACACTCCTCTAGGGTATATAAGTTTCATCTATTTGTAATATTGATGATGTATACTCAGTGTAAATGAAGTGGTTTCATAAATATAATGAAGGTTATTTATAGATGATATAAATATATTTTATATAAGGAGAACAGAATGAATGTTTTTGATTTTAAAGTCTTTACATATGTGGCTCGTTTAAATAGTATTAGTCTGGCAGCAAAGGAATTACATATGACACAGCCAGCAATAACCCATATTATTAACAAATTAGAGAAACGATATGCTATAACGTTATTTGATCGCTCTAGACAAGGAACGATTCTAACTGAAAATGGCAAAGAATTTTTAGTTGGTGTGAATCGACTTCTAATGGAGTATGAAAAACTTGAGGAAACAGCTTTCCAGTTGAAGAATAAAAGCTTGTATAAAATTGTACTAGCTACGTATCCTTCCGTTACTGTATATTGTTTGGCGGAGTGTATTCAACTAGGGAATATTGATCATAGTCAATATGTACTTGCAGTTCGAGAAGGAAGCTATCAAGAAGTGTTAGATTGGCTATCATCAGGTAGTGCAGATTTTTCTATTTCTATAAAAGAAAATTTAATACAAGGATTTCATTATGATGTCATTGGTGAAGATCCGTATGTTATGGTTTCTTCAAAAAAAGTTCCGCCTAACCTTACTATTAATGATATAAAAAATTATCCTTTTATTATGCCACTTTCTGGTTGCAAAGAAGTGCTCGAACCGTATTTGATGAAAAATGAAATAACAGTTAATAAAGTGATGGAGTCAGAATCAATTAGTTCAGCATTAGCACTTACTATACAAGTTAATGGCATAACAATCGTTCCGTTATCAGGACTACATAAGCAAATTATTCATGACTTCATTGTACAGCCGATAGAAATTACAATTCCACGACAACTTATTATGCAATGGTCACCTAAAAAAGAGAATGACCCGCTGTTTCTCGCGTTTGTTAAGAATTTATTAGCTCAACTACAGCAAAAGAAAAAATGAATATAATATTACAAAAGATAAGCTCATTTCACTAGAGCTTATCTTTTGTATGTATTACCAATAAAGAGCAGTATCATAAAATCCGATTAAAATAAGGAGAAAACCAGCTATACGCTGAATGCTATTTCCTATTTTCCTGCTCTTCTTTAGTAATGCCCCGTTTAATCCCAGATAGGAGATGAAGGACATTAATACGACGATAGGAAGAGCAGTTCCTATCGAAAAGAACGTTGGAAACAAGTACCCGTAATTAAATGATAAAGATAAAGGGATTAACGTTCCAAAAAATAGAACGAACATAGTCGGACAAAAAGCTAAGGAAAAGAAGAATCCGAGTAAAAATGAACCAACTTCATTTTGATTTCGTATAAATTTAATCGAGAAGAAATATCTTCTTTTTATAATACCTGACAACAGTAGCCCCATTAAAATTAATAGGGGTCCCATCATTTTTCGTAACCATGGAAAATACAAAGTCAATATTTGCTGAATCTCTTTTCCTAAAAACCATACTAATAGTCCAAGCGTCGTAAAAGCCATTATTTTTCCTAAAATGAATAAAAGTATATGTTTCCATACATGTCCCTTTTGTAAAGATTGGTTGCTATAAAGTGTAATAGCACTAATGTTTCCTGTTAATTGGCAAGGAGCAAGGGTACCTACTATGCCTAATAAAAACGAAAATAAAAGAGGTACAGATTTCGTAGCATTCGCGGCATCCATTAAAGGAGACATGAGTTGATAGCTCCATTCACTTATTGTTGAAAACACGTTATATTCACCCTTCTACTTAAATTGGAATGTTCCTTCATTAGCAATCTGCTTCCACGTATTACCCTCATCTGTAGAGAGGAATACATTTGATTTCATTGTAGCAAATACGATTTCGGCTGAATTTTGAGGGTTTTGTGAAATATACATAATTGCATCTTTAGAATCTAAAGGTGGAATTTGTATGTTTGTTTCTTCATTTGTAGCAATTGATTTCTTCGTTACGATTTGCTTATTAATAGGGGCGTAAATAACATCTTCATTACTTAATGTAATTGCGGTCGATTCAAGTAATTTAGCGAATAGTTCAAATGTATTTCCGTAATCTGTAGATAAGTAAACACCGTCTTTAGCACTTACCGCGACTACACTAGATTGATTCGGATGTACTGAAAAGGAATGAATCGTACTTGAAAGACCTTTTAACTTACTATTTTTCCATTCTTGTCCGTTGTTCGTACTGAAATAAAAACCTTGTTGTAATTCAGAATTAGGGCGTTCGTTGTATAAATAAATTGCTTCCGTATTATATCCGACAGCAAGGTTATGAAAATCGGATTCTCCATAAAACGCTAGCTTTTCAAGGGTATTACCGCCATCAGAACTTTTCAATAATCCTAAAGGATTTTTTAAATTTGCACCTGGTTCAGGATGACCGCTGGCAAAGAACCCGTTCTTCGTTGCCTGAAAGCCCATATAATCATGTAGTCCAGTTTTAGTTTCAAGCCATTTTCCATTTTGATAAACTTTTATCCCGCTATGAGTGGCGATAGAAACCCCAGACATATTTCCTGCATAGCCAATTCCGTGAATGTGCTCGATTTTTCCAGATGTAATTTCTTTATAGAAGTTTTGCGGACTCGTATTTGCTGTTTCTATATTTTTTGGCTGAGATTGCACCGTTTCTTTTTTCACTGGTGCTGTTTCGACGTTGCTAGAACATCCTGAAATTATTAATAAAGAAGTAATTGCTAACCCTGTTGCTACATAATGTTTCAAAGTTATGGCCCCTTTCCTATATATGAGATTTTAAGTATATGGAATAAATATCAAGAAATTGTGGAGTGGTATGCATAATTTAGCGTGGAAGGGGCCCGAGTAATGAAAATTCTCCTTTCGCTATGAGTATAATTAATTGACGAAAAATTATAACAATAATAGAATGAATTGTATTGATGATTAGTTTCACAAGCATACATAGAACACTAGGGGGATTATTATGAAATCAACATTTTTTGCTCAAAATAGAGAAAGACTAACGAAAACATTACCTGATGAATCCGTTACGATTTTATTTGCGGGACAAGCACCGCATATGTCAGCTGATGCACATTATAAATTTGTACCGAATCGTAATTTTTACTACTTAACGGGAATCGATGAACCAAATGTTATTTTTATGCTGAAAAAGTTTGGGAATAGTGTAGAAGAGACACTTTTCATTGAAAAATCAGATCCAGTAATGGAAAAATGGGTTGGGAAGACAGTTTCTAGCGAAGAAGCAGAGGGAATTTCAGGTATAAAGAAAGTTTTATATTTAGATAGCTTTGAAAAAGCAGTATCAAATATACTCTTTACAGAAAATGCGAAGCATCTATATTTAGATATAGAACGTCGCGAGTGGAATGGTACGGAGACAAAAACATTAGCATTTGCTAAACATGTAAGAGAAAAATATCCACACGTAACAATTGGTAATGTATATCCGAACATTTGTGAATTACGAGTTTTTAAAACCGAGGAAGAAATTGAAATTATTAAAGAAGCGATTGCTATAACGAAAGACGGTATTTACAACGTACTTAAGCATGCAAAAGCAGACATGATGGAGTATGAATTAGAAGCTCAATTTGATTTTACACTGAAATCATCTGGCATTAAGCATCATGCGTTCAATACAATTTTGGCAAGTGGTAAAAATGCTACAGTTCTTCATTATGAAGATAATGATGCACAAATTCAAAATGGTGATTTAGTATTGCTAGATTTAGGTGCTCAAAAAGACTACTATAACGCTGATATTAGTTATACATTCCCGGCAAATGGAATATTCTCTAGTCGTCAAAAACAAATTTATAATATTGTATTAAAAGCATTAAAAGAAACAACAGAGATTATTAAGCCGGGATTAAAGTTCGCTGCATTAAATGAGCATACAAAAAAGGTACTGGCAGAAGAGTGTAAAGCAATTGGTTTAATTCAAGAAGATGAAGAGTTATCAAAATACTATTATCATGGTGTCAGCCATTTCCTTGGTTTAGATACACATGATGTAGGAACATATAAAGATAGAATGTTAGAAGAAGGTATGGTTATAACAATTGAACCTGGTCTTTATATTGAAGAAGAGTCAATTGGAATTCGTATTGAAGATGACATTCTTGTAACGAAAGACGGGTATGAAAACTTGTCAAAAGATATCATTAGAGAAGTTGAAGAAATTGAAGAATTTATGAGTGTAAATAATGAACATGTAAAAGGAAACCAAGCTGTAGTTAAATAATAAAAGAGTCATCACTAATTTATTTGAACTTTATCTCGAATCGTGGACAATTAAAAAATCCATGATTCGGGATAGGGTTCTTTTCTTCGAAATACTAATCTTTAATTATTAATCCTAATAAAGTAGCAAACTGAACAGCTTGATATGTTGATACTTTACATCCTCTTAAATCGTTCACTGAAACTGTAAGTGTATCAAAGGTAGAAGAACTAATATCTATCCCCTTCAGTGATGTCTGATCAAAATTAGCTTCATCAAGACTACATAATTGGAATTCAACTTTTTTAAGTTTACAGTCAAAAAAATCTGCATTATTTAATGAAGTTTCATTAAATATAATTTTTTCTAGTTTAGAATTTCCAAATGCCGCTAAATTCAAAATTGAATTCTCAAATTTAACATTTCCTAAGCTAGATTCTGCAAAATTAACCCCGATTAATTTACTGTTTTTAAATTCGACTCTATGAACAGAAGAATTGCTTAAATTAACATTTGATAAATCGCAGTTTTCAAAACAAACATCTGTAATATCAAGATTGCTAAAGTCTGTATTAGTGAATTTACAATTCTTTATCACTGCATCATACAATCGCACTCTATCTACAGATTCATTTTCGAAAGTGGAGTCTATAATTTCACACACTTCTAATGTTGGATCTTCTTCGTAAAAAATATCTTGAAAATTCTTTGAAGATAACTCTGGTGAAATTTTTGGTCTATCAATTTTCATCGTATATCAATCCTCTTCTATTTGATATATTTGTGTAATTTGAGTCTATTGTCTTCTTGTAAGGAACATTAGTTCTTATTATACAAAAATGTAAGTTCTTTTGTGAAGAGCATTTTAGCTACATTTTTCTTATTTAATAATACCAGTGTTATTGTTTCTTAAGAAATAACGTCAAAACAAATACGAGAACGGCTAATATAGTCGCTACAAGGAAAGCATTTTGTATTTCTAAAATATTCGCCTCTTGTAATGTCTCCGCTTTTAGTAATCTTCCAATTAGCTTACGTAAGATCTAATTACATCTCCTTATTTTCTTGAAAATCAACTTCTATAATGATTTTGAAAAAGAAAAAGGGGGGATTTTCCATGAAGAGATTTGTATTAGCAGCCGTTACAGTCTCTGTAATATTTTTAATTGCTGCCTGTTCTGTGACGACAAATACAACAAATGATCATAAAAATATGAATGATAAAAAAACACTACAGACTGAAACAGCTACAACACCATTGAAGGTTGAAAAAGGACCAGAAGTTACTTTAATAGCGAAAGAAGAAAAGCAAAAATTAAGTAACGGTGTTATTGTTCCAGTCTGGACATTTAATGGCTCATCTCCTGGTTCAGAAATTCGGGTGAAAAAAGGTGAAAAGGTGAAAGTGACATTAAAAAATGAATTATCTGCACCAGTATCTATTCATTGGCATGGATATCCTGTCCCAAATAACATGGATGGAATTCCAGGTGTGACACAAGATGCAGTTGAACCAGGAAAAAGTTTCACTTACGAATTTGAAGCAAACGTACCAGGAACGTACTGGTATCACTCGCATCAAGATTCTGTAAATCAATTAGATAGAGGTTTGTATGGAGCGCTCATTGTAGAAGATACAAAGGAAAAATATGATAAAGATTACACATTAATGTTGGATGAATGGGTTACAGATAAAGAAGAAATTAATAAGCAGTTAAAAGAAATGACAAAAGGGCAAATAGGTAATAAATCTAAAGGTAATGAAAATGGGGAAAAGAATGATGATAAGAACGGCATGGATCATTCTGATATGAACATGGGCAGTGATAAAAAAGGCTCTAGTAATATGGAAGGAATGGACCATGGAAATATGAAGATGGAAGGTCATGATATGAGTATGTACGATTTATTCACAATCAATGGAAAAAGCGGTGATTTAGTAGCGCCATTAAAAGTGAATAAGGGAGATAACGTTCGTCTTAGACTCGTCAATGCTGGTTATCTATCACATGATATACATGTTCATGGCCATGATATAAAAGTAATTGCGACAGATGGTCAACCAATAAACGATCCAAAAGTTATAAAGGATAAAGTAATTTCAATCGCACCGGGTGAACGTTATGATATTGAATTTACTGCTAATAATCCTGGGAAATGGTATGTTGAAGACCATTCAAAAAATAAAGGTGCAAAAGGAATGAAAGCTGTTATTGAGTATGATGGCAGCAAAGAGATGAAAGATAAAGCAGACGAAAAAGAAAAATTACCGAAAGTAGATATAATGAAATATGGTACTAAAAAATTAGGTAGTTTCACATTAAATCAAGAGTATACTGCCACATATAATATGGACTTAAATACGCAAATGAATGGAAATGAAATGGTATATACAATTAACGGAAAGGTATTTCCGGATATTGACCCAATTCAAGTGAAAAAGGGTGATTTAGTAAAAGTGAAGTTGGTAAATCGTTCTAAAATGGATGATCACCCAATGCATTTACACGGACACTTTTTCCAGGTGTTGAGTAAAGATGGAAAACCGATAGAAGGTTCTCCAATTGTAAAAGATACATTGAACTTAAAACCGGGTGAAGAATATGAAGTAGCCTTTGTAGCAGACAATCCGGGTAAGTGGATGTTCCATTGTCACGATTTACACCATGCTTCAGCAGGGATGGTAACGGAAGTGAACTATACAGATTATAAATCTGACTATGTTCCAAACCAAAACATTCCTAATAAGCCAGAATAATAGGAAGCAGTTATCCTTTGGATAGCTGCTTATTCATTTTTGTTGCAAGTACTAATGTATGTGTTGATCATGCCCGGATGAAGGTGAGGGAGTATGATCTGGGAATTTCGCGAATACGGCAACGATAATTACTACACTAATTGAAAGTAATAACAAAAAACGCTGTTGGATAAAAGTAGAAAAGTTCTCCGATAACAATTGAATCACACAGGACATAGTAATCGTTATAGTAAGTAAAAGGCTAATGAACAATATATTATGAGCTTGTTGAGCGTTTAACATTTCTGTAATCATTGCTCCCATCATACTTGCCATTAATCCAGAGAACATTCCTTCTAAAGCAGTATATAGGTGAAAACGTAGACCGATTAAGAAACCGATAAAACCACTAATTAAAATAGCAAGCAAAGTAGAATATAGTAATTCCCCCTTAAATAGAATGCCTAAGTAAAAACCAATACTTAAACCGATACTCATACTAAAAGACATAATAAATACCATATACTCCATTAGGGTACCCTTACGTTTAGAAATATAGGATGTAATAAGAATCGAGGTACAGCAAAGTGTTAAGGTAGTTAACGTATAAGCAAACATTATGATACCTCCTTGTCCTATCGTTCATTTCATCATATGTTTATATGGAGGGTACTTATGCTTATTAATATCTGCATATTATCTGCACAATTTCATAGATGTAAGCAAAGGAACGCTTGATTTTTTAGGGCGTCTTTTTTAATTATAAGCATGTGAAAGAAATTGTTATATTATGAGTTTCTATTGTGAAGCCATAAAGAATAAGCGTATAATATTATAGGTCTCCCATTTGCGAGACAAACCGCGAATGATAAATAAGATTGTTGTTTTATCATCGCTTCTAAACATATAGACAATGAAAGTAACACTGGAATACAGATAGGGAGTTATAAAATGAAATTAATTATTGCCGAGAAACCAGATCAAGGGTTGGCTCTTGTTTCACAGTTTAAATATCGCCGGAAAGATGGATATTTAGAGGTAGAAGCGAATGAGTTATTTCCAAATGGAGCGTACTGTACATGGGCAATTGGTCATTTGACGCAGTTATGTAATCCAGAGCATTATCACGCAGAGTGGAAAAAATGGTCACTTAATACATTACCGATGATTCCAGAACGTTTTCAATTTGAAGTAACAAAGTCAAAGTATAAGCAATTTAACGTTGTGAAACAGCTGTTACATAATCCACAGGTAACAGAAATCATTCACGCAGGAGATGCTGGGCGTGAAGGGGAACTGATCGTACGAAATATTATTAATCTTTGTAACGTGCAAAAGCCGATGAAACGTCTATGGATTTCATCTTTAACGAAGCAAGCTATTTACCAAGGATTTAAAAATCTACTTGATGAATCAGATACAATTAATACGTATTACGAAGCATACACAAGATCTTGCGCTGACTGGGTTGTTGGTATGAATGCATCACGTGTCTTTAGTATTTTGTTAAAGAAAAAAGGAATGAATGATGTATTTTCTGCTGGTCGTGTCCAAACACCAACGTTAGCATTGATTGTAAAGCGAGAGAAAGAAATTGAAAACTTTAAGTCAGAGCCTTTCTGGGAAGTGTTTGCAACCTTTAATATAGAAGGAAAGAAATATGATGGAAAATGGGAAAAGGATAATGAATCCCGCTTAAAAGATCCTGATATGGCGAATAAAATTGCGGCATTTTGCCAAGGGAAACCGGCTGTTGTGAAGGAAATGAAAACGGAGCGTAAAGAGTTTCAGCCGCCGCTTTTATTTAACTTATCATCACTGCAAGCAACGGCAAATAAAGCCTTTAAGTTTTCACCGAAAAAGACGCTTGATATAACGCAAGCACTATATCAAAAAGGGATTGTTTCTTATCCACGTTCAGATTCTAACTATGTTACACAAGGAGAAGCAGCGACGTTCCCTGATATTTTACAGAAGTTAAGTCAGTTTGATGAATATAAAGGCTTATTACCGGCTCCGGTTGAATCCATTATGAATAACAAGCGTTATGTAAATGAAAAGAAAGTAACAGATCACTACGCAATTATTCCGACAGAGCAAGTTACAAACCCAAGCAGACTATCAGGTGATGAAAAGAAAATATACGATATGATCGTAAGAAGGCTTATTGCAGCTCATTATGAAGTTGCAATCTTTGACTATACAACGATTGTAACGCTTGTAGATGAACGTGCTGAATTCATTTCAAAAGGAAAACAGCAAATTCAAGAAGGTTGGCGTAAAGTTATTTTCCAAGACGATAAAGATGACGAAACCATTCTTCCAATTGTAGCTGAAGGCGAAGAGGGAAAAGTTGTAAAGGTGAAAGTGAAAGAAGGAAAAACACAGCCACCGAAGCGCTATACAGAAGGACAACTTATTACGTTAATGAAAACAGCTGGTAAGTATTTAGAGAATGAAGAGCTGGAGAAAGTATTAAAGAAAACAGAAGGTTTAGGTACGGAAGCGACTCGCGCAGGTATTATTACGATGCTGAAAGACCGTAAGTATATAGATGTAAAGAAAAACCAAGTGTATGCGACTGATAAAGGAAAAGTATTAATTACCGCAATTGGTGATAAAATACTAGCTTCACCAGAAATGACTGCGAAATGGGAACAACGTCTTGCGGAAATTGGTGAAGGTACAGCTTCACCAGCTACATTTATGGAACAGACGAAAAAGCTATCAGCTAAAATTATTGAAGATGCAGTGGAAATGTCTGAGAAGTGGGATTTCACGGGACTACATGTTGAATCGATTGAACGAAAAGGATCGAAATTTACAACGGGTAAAAAGGTTGGTAGCTGTAAAAAATGTGATGGCGATGTAATTGATAAGTCAACGTTTTACGGTTGTTCTAACTATAATACAACGCAATGTGATTTCACCATTTCAAAGAAGATATTAAGTAAAACAATTTCGCAAAAGAATATGACAAAGCTCTTAAAAGGTGAAAAGACTGATTTAATTAAAGGCTTTAAAAAGGGCGAGAAAACGTTTGATGCGAAATTAGAGTGGAAAGATAATAAGATTAACTTTGTATTTGAGAATTAATTTGTTAAAAGAGCATGACATAAAACTGTCATGCTCTTTTGTTTTTTCTTTTATTTAAAATTTAACGATAAAAAAAATCCTTTAAATAATAATTTTTTATTGTAAAACGATAAATATTGTATTAAAATCAAAATCATAATAAATGAGTGAGGTGCTTTTGTTAAAAGGTAACAACCTTATTTTTAAAATTAGAGGAGGTATAACTATGAACATTAACAATTTGATTGTTAAAAATATGGATAACCCCCATGAGTTGGAGAAGATGTATAGAAAAGATCCGAAAGCTTTTAAAAAAGCATTCTCACAAGCATGGGACCAAAACCCTGATTCTCAGGTTCTAGGTGCTTGGTATGAAAGGTTGCATTTCAAGGAGAAAGTAAATAAAGAAAAAGCATCTTTGTTTCAAAAAGGTTTCTTATTCATGGGCCTTTTAGCTATTCTGGCCGGCATAAGCACCAGGATCATTTTCCACTTTGTTGAGCAGGAAGCAATTGCTCCAATTAACTTGGCTTTTGGTGTAATTCCCTTTATTGCTGCTTATTTTGTTTACAATAATACTCCCAAAAAAAGTATTATTTATTCCCTTGCAGCGTTGTTCCTAATTTCCGGGATGTATCTTAATACGTTGCCAGTAAATTATAAAGACAGTACCATCCTTGCTTATTTACATCTTCCTATATTTTTATGGGTCTTAGTAGGGCTTGCGTTTACAGGAAATGAATATTTAAAAGGCAGTACAAGATTAGCCTATATTAAATTTAATTTAGAATATTGTCTTCTCTACGGGAGCATGGCAGTGAGCGGAATGATACTAGCAGTATTCACCATGCGTTTATTTAGCTTTGTTGACTTAGATATAGGAGAATTCTATTTTAGTAATGTTGTTTTATTTGGAGCAGCGGCTCTCGCTATTGTGGCTGCATACTTAGTATCAATGAATCTTAAGTTTGCTAAAAATATTACACCATACATATCTAAAATTTTTAGTCCTCTCGTCCTGATCACGTTGCTTATCTATCTTATAACGGTAATTTGGGTCGGGAAAAATCCGTTCTTGGATCGCAATTTCCTAATGGCCTTCAACGGAATCCTCCTTGTTGTATTGGCTGTTACCATATTTTCTATCGTTGAAAGTGACTCGGACGAGAAAAAGAATATTTCAGATTATATAAATTTTTCCTTAATTGTTCTGGCGCTTATTATTGACACTGTCGCATTGTCAGCCATAGTATTTAGACTTTCTTCTTACGGGATTACGCCTAATAGACTTGCTGTTTTAGGAGTAAACATAGTGATTTGGGCAAATCTCATTTGGATTATGTTTGCCTATATGCGTTTCTTGCAAAATAAATCAGGACCAAAAGCTATCCAAGATGCCGTTACGAAGTTTTTGCCAATATACGGACTTTGGGCAGCTTTCGTTATATTTACGTTTCCTATCATTTTTAATTAGAAAGGATCTGTTAATGCGGGAGTGGTGAGGGCTAATAATCATTGGGGGATGAACAAAACCCCCAATGATTAAAGTTTCACTTTATTACAATTGGTATTATTACGTTTGTAGTTTCGGTAATTTCATTTGTATTGATAAATAAGAAATAAGTGTTGTATGTAATCTTTCCATAATAAAAACCGTCCCAAAATGGGACGGTTTTTTATTATGCGTATTGCCGTTTTTTCTTAATAAGCAACAAAACTTGTGAAACACAAGCTAGTACCGGTAACTCAATCAACGGTCCAATAACGAGTGCAAGTGCGATAAGAGGCTCGTCTGGAAAAGCTGTTACAGCGATAGCGAGTGCAACAGGTGAGTTTCTTGCTAACGTTGTTAAGCTTAGACTTACTGTATCTTTGTAAGATAAATGCATGATGCGCCCGATAAATTGTCCTAGTAAAAAATTAATGATGAAGAACAATAGAACAGGAACGAGTAATAATAAAACGACATTCATATTTTGCAGTAAATATTTACCTTGTGATGCAAACATCGCTACTATTGCTAAACTTAAAAATACAATTTGAGCAGAGCTGAAAAACGGAATGAGTTTATTCTCGAGAGTTTCAGCTTTTTTCATTTTATTCATAATGAATTTTGTAGCGTGTGCAAGTATAAATGGTAAGACGATTACGATAACAATACTTTCTACTAAAACAGAAACCGCTACAGTTTTCATGACACCAGCAAATAAAAATAAATAAATTGGAAGGAGTAGTACTTGCAAAATTAAATTTACAGGTAAAATTGCAGTAGAAAGTGCTACATTTCCTTTCGCTATTTCAGTAAAGATTAAGTACCAATCTGTGCATGGAGTAACCATTAACATTATAAATCCAACCCAAAGTGCTGGATGATCTGAAAGAAATAGTGCTCCTAATCCCCAAGCGAGTAAAGGTGTCCATAAGAAGTTAATAGTAAGACTTGTTCCAGCAAATTTTAAATTACGAAATCCGTTTTTTATTTCTTTTAATGGGATGCTGAGGAATAATCCATATAGCATGAAAAATAAGAAGGGGACAATAAACTGGTCTGAATACGTATGTATCATATTAAATTGTCCGAGTACGATGCCGCATGTAACAGCAAAAAGAATAATAAAAGTTTGAATCTTTTCTATAGTGCTCATGAATAAATCCTTTCTATATATGAATTTTCCTCTCTAAGTTTATTATACAAGTAATAAAGATGTATTTGGTGTTCAATTGTATTTTAGTTAATATTTTTAAATTGAGATTTTATTTTTTATTAAAAGTTACTTGACTAAAGTAAGTGACTATATTACAATCACTTACATAAGGTAATTAAATAACAAAAAGTTTCGGCGGCTTAACTTAAGGTATCTATTGGAACTTTTTCTTAGAATAAGAATTTTTATGATGATGAATAATGAATATGAAAAGAAAGATTAGGTGAAGAAAATGGGACTATTTAGCTCATTATTTGGTAAAAAAGAAGAAAATACGAATGTAGAGGGGAATAAAAAAATGTCAAAAGTATTATTTGTAAAAGCAAACGATCGTCCAGCGGAGCAAGCAGTTAGTTCAAAAATGTATGAAACATTTGTAAGTACTTATAAAGAAGCAAATCCAAATACAGAAATTACGGAATTAGATTTATTTGCATTAGATCTTCCTTATTACGGAAATATCGCGATTTCAGGTGGATATAAACGTAGCCAAGGCATGGAGTTAACAGCTGAAGAAGAGAAGGCAGTTGCTACAGTAGATCAATATTTAAATCAGTTTTTAGAAGCTGATAAGGTTGTATTTGCATTCCCATTATGGAACTTTACAGTACCAGCACCATTAATCACATATATTTCATACTTATCTCAAGCTGGAAAAACGTTTAAATATACAGCAAATGGCCCAGAAGGTTTAGTTGGTGGTAAGAAAGTAGTTGTGTTAGGTGCTCGTGGTTCAGATTACTCTTCAGAGCAAATGGCTCCTATGGAAATGGCAGTTAATTACGTAACAACTGTACTTGGATTCTGGGGAATTACAAATCCAGAGACAGTTGTAATTGAAGGACACAATCAATATCCAGATCGTTCACAACAAATTGTTGAAGAAGGTCTAGAAAACGTTAAAAAAGTAGCAGCGAAATTTTAATTTATGATAGTAAATGGAAAAACCAACATGGATGACCGTGTTGGTTTTTTAGTCTATTTTTCATGTTAAAAAATGTATATTTATAAAATAAAAGAAAAGTTCGAAAATAGTATTGCAAAATATTATATAGCAAACTATAATGAGTTCAAGAATAGTTGATACTTAAATTAAATATTCAGAAAATTCAATTAGTTAAAATTGGAAAATGAGATAAGGAAATTTGAATGGGGGTTATATTATGGCGAATAAAGTACCGTTTTCGTTCATAGTAGTTATTGGATTAATGTTATTTGCACTATTTTTTGGAGCAGGAAATTTAATTTTCCCAGCGATGCTTGGTCAATCAGCAGGAGAGAATGTATGGATTGCTAACGCTGGATTTTTAGTAACTGGTGTTGGATTACCATTACTAGGTGTACTAGCATTTGGTTTTTCAGGTAAAGATGATTTACAGTCATTAGCAAGTCGTGCTCACCCAGTGTTCGGGATTGTATTTACAACAGTTTTATACTTAGCGATCGGTCCGTTATTTGCAATACCGAGAACGGGAAATGTATCTTATGAAATTGGTCTTAAGCCGTTTATGCCAGAGGGAGTAGGTTCTACACCTTTAATTCTTTTCACAATTATATTCTTTAGCATCACTTGTTTTTTTTCGCTAAATCCCGCGAAAATTGTCGATATTGTTGGAAAAATTTTAACGCCAATTAAGTTGACTTTCATCGGTATTTTAGTAGTCGTTGCTTTTATACATCCGATTGGAGATATGCAAGCACCAGTGGAAGCTTATACATCACATGCATTCTTTAAAGGATTCCAAGAAGGATACTTAACGATGGATACGCTTGCATCATTCGTATTCGGGATTATCATCATCAATGCTATTAAAGAAAAAGGTGCGAAAACGAAAACACAAATTATGGTCGTTTGTGCAAAAGCGACAATAATTGCAGCATCTATTTTAGCAATTATCTATACAGCTCTTTCTTATATGGGTGCTTCAAGTGTTGCAAAGCTTGGACATTTAGAAAACGGCGGAGAAGTATTAGCGAAAGTTTCTAACTACTATTTCGGATCATATGGCGGAGTATTATTAGGATTAATGATTACAGTAGCTTGTTTAACAACTAGTGTGGGACTTGTATCAGCATGTTCTTCATTCTTCCATAAGTTATTCCCAAATGTTCCTTACAAAGCAATTGCAATCACGCTATGTGTATTTAGTGCAATTGTTGCAAACGTAGGATTAACACAGTTAATCGCAGTTTCTGTTCCAGTATTAACAGCAATTTATCCACTAGCAATCGTATTGATTTTCTTAACATTCTTCCATTCATTATTCAAAGGAAGAGCTGAAGTTTATCAAGTGAGCTTAATCGTAACATTTATCATCAGCTTATTCGATGGATTAAGTGCAGCTGGAGTTAACATTGAAGTAGTAAGCCAAGTGTTCACTAAATTCCTTCCGATGCAGGAAGTAGGATTAGGCTGGATCTTCCCAGCGATTATCGGTGGATTTATCGGATATGGCATTAGCGTTGTAAAAGCAAAAAATCAAGTTCAACCAGCTAGTGCGAATAAGAAAATAGGTTAAATAAAAAAGTTATAGAACTTGTTTCTATAACTTTTTTTGTTACTATTGATAAGGATAGAAAAAATAAAGTAGTAGGGGAAATAAAATGAAAAAAACAATTGATCATATCGGCATCGCAGTTCGAGATATAGATAGTACGATACGTTTTTATGAAAATGTGTTACTAGGAACTTTAATAGATCGTTACGTAAGTGAAGCTCCTGGTGTGGAAAGCGAAGTAGCCATTCTTGAAGTGGATGGAGATAGAATTGAATTACTTGCACCGACGAATAATACGACATCTCCAATTGCCCGTTTTATTAAACAAAAAGGTAAAGGTGTTCATCACGTTGCGTATCGTGTCGATGATTTAGATGTGGCTCTAGAAGAGTTAAAAGAACAAGGTATTCGGACATTAGAGCATACACTTCGGATTAATAAGCACGGTAGAAGGTTAATTTATCTTAACCCAGCGGATACTGAAGGAACGATTATCGAGTATTGTGATTATCCGGAAGAGAAATAGAAGAGGGATATTTTTTTAAAGGTGTTACGTAATAACGTAATACCTTTTTATTTATGTATTTCACATTTTCTTCACAAATGATTCACGATAACTTTTCTTCTTTGATAACTTACATAAATATATTTTATGATATAATAACAATCGACTTTAAAAATGTAAGTTGTATCTATCGTGATAGTTACTATCATATTAGAAGTTTAAAGATGGAAGAGAAATAAAGAGTTATACTTTCTAGAAGTTTATATTTAATCAGGTTAATATTTCGCCGGAGAATCAAACTTCGGAAGTTAAAGTAATGAAAATAGAGCGATGAGGAAGAAAGAAGTGAAATGAGTGTGAAAGTAATGAGAAGATTAGGGATATGGCTATTACTTGCGTGTGTGCTTATCATATTGATACCGAAAAGTGCATCTGCTCATGCGTATGTTGTGAAATCAAACCCTACGGAAAATGAAACGTTGAAGAGAGCACCATCTGTTGTGAAAATTGAATTCGATGAGGACATACAAGTTTCACGTTTTAATACATTGTATGTGAGAGATACATCAGGTAAAAGAGTCGATTTAAAAGATGCTCATATTGATAAAAAAAATAAAAAACTATTAGAAGCCGGATTAAAAGAAAATCTCAAAAATGGTCTCTACTCTATTCAGTGGAAAGCTATTTCAGCTGATGGGCATCCAATTCAAGGGGTTATTCCATTCCGTATTGGATTAGCGGAAGCGGGAACAGACGATGTACAAGTGGAAGAGATGGGGTATGTCCCGCAAATCGATATGATTATGGAACGTGGGATTCTATATACGAGTTTCTCGCTATTTTTAGGAGTTCTCTTCTTTAATCTTATTATGTATAAAGGGAATGCAACCTCGGTTCGATTAAGGAGTAAGAACATAATATGGATCTCTTTATTTGGGATATTGATTAGCTTGTTATTCAATCTACCACTGCAAGCGAAAATAAATGCTGATGTTTCATGGCTAGAAGCATTCAACCCTTTACTATTAAAAGAAACATTACAGCTTTCTGTTTTTGGTTATGTATGGATTACTCAAATGGTTCTCATTAGTACGCTTATAATTGTTACGTATTTTGCGGTGAAGCATGAGAAGTTTTCGTCGTTTAAAGTATGGAGTATTCCAATACTATTGTTTATAGGGTTACTTGTTATGAAGGCCTTTAATAGTCACGCATACGGTTTAAAGTTTAAAGACATTGCTGTCGTTATGGATTTTCTACATTTATTCGCAGCTTCATTATGGGTGGGTGGTTTATCATCTATTATTCTTCTTTTACGTAATGAGGATAACAAGTGGCATATGTATTGGGATATGATTAAGCGTTTTTCACCGTGGGCAACAGGTGCTGTCATCGTGATTTTAATAACAGGCCTTTTTAACAGTACATTTTTTATTCCAACAATCCACTCGTTATTTGATACGAAGTATGGATTGGCTTTATTAACAAAGATACTTTTATTCATTTTCATGGGGATATTGGGAATTATTCATTATGTGAAAGGGAGAATGCGAGCACAGCAAGGATTAGGAGCTACGGTGAAAGTAGAGTTTGTCATTGGAATTATCATTTTCGTAATCGTAGCTTTTATGACAAACGTACAAACACCACCGATGCCTCCTACTGGACCTTTTACAGAGAGTAAGCAATTAGATAATGGATATGAACTTACGCTAAATGTAAGTCCGAATAAGGTAGGACAAAATAAATTCCATATTACACTAAAGGATGAAAAGGGACAGCCTATTACTGATATGGAACAAATGATATTGACGACTCAATCATTAGATATGAACATGGGAAAAGGTTCATTTAAAGTTTCAGTAGTTTCACCGGGAGAATATGAAGCAGAAGGTATGTATATTAACATGACAGGAAACTGGAATATACATGTTCATGGATTAACAAAATCTCTTGATAGTTTCGATACAGATTTTAAATTTATTGTTGGTGGCAGATAAAAAGAAGCTATGTATGAAAAGGAGCTAATAGAAAATGAAACGTATAAAAAAATTAGGAACAACAATGATCGCAACAATTATTGCAATGGGAATTTTTTCGTTACCTGTTAGTGCGCACGTCACTGTAAAACCAGCAACTTCTGATATTGGTTCTTGGGAGACTTATACGATAAAAGTACCAGTTGAAAAAAATGAAGCAACGACGAAAGTTACACTGAAAATACCGTCTGGAGTAGAGTTCCAACAGTATGAACCAGTCCCAGGATGGAAAGTTGAGGAGCAAAAAGATACAGCCGGAAAAGTTAAAACTGTAGTATGGGAAGCGACAGGAGAAGGGATTTTAACTGGCCAGTTCCAGCGATTTACTTTCGTCGCTAAAAATCCGGATAAAGAGCAAAAAATAGCTTGGGACGCATATCAACAATATAAAGACGGAGAAATTGTTGAATGGACAGGTGATGAAAAAGCTGAAAAACCGCATTCACTTACTACAATTGCAAAAGGTACGTCATTAACAGGAGAACATGGTGAAGTGTCTAGTGTAGAAAAGAATGAAGGTACTAGTAATATGCAATTGATAGCAATTGTCTTATCTATTTTGGCGATAGTATCGTCGGTAAGTGCGTGTGTTCTTGTAGTACGTCGTAAAAAGTAAGACGTAAGAAAGAGCCTACAAACAGTAGGCTCTTTCTTACGTTTATTTCATTTCAACTTGCTGCCTTACAGCAAGTGTTTTCGGTTTCATATTTACAAAACAAATACTCACAACAATAAATAATAGTCCGATGAATAAGCTAATGGTAATAGCCTCATGTAAGAAAATTGAACTTACAATAATAGCTATTAGTGGAATGAGGAATGTATAAGCCCCAACTTTACTTGCTTCACCAGCTCCAACAAGTGTGAAGTATGCAAGCCACCCCATTGCAATAACAAAGAATGAAATAAAGAGAAGTACGCTAACAAATGGCATACTCCAAGCGATACTAGACCAGCTTTCAAACTCTGAACCAAATCCAATTAAGCAAAGGCCACCAATAATAAGCTGAAGTGTTACCATCCAAATGGCATTAACACGGTGACCAGTCTTCTTAATGAATACTGTGCCAAGTGCCCAGCCAATAGCGCATCCTAACGCGAGAAGGATTCCAATAACAGAAATATGTCCTGTTAAACTGCTAGAGCTAATAACGCCTACACCAATAAATCCGAGAACAAGCCCGAAAATTTTCAAGCCGTACATTGATTCTTCAAGCCATATCCACGAGAAAATACCGAGTAAAACTGGTTGTAGAAATACAATGGCGGAAAATAACCCAGCAGGCATATATTGAAGGCCGACAGTTTGTAATCCGTAAAATATAATGATGTTAAGTAAAGAAGAAATAACGTATAAATGCCACGTTTCTTTTAAATGTAACTCTTTGTATTTCGGTAATGCGAACAGGAGTAAAATGAATCCTCCAATTAAAGTTCGAACGCCTGCAAATAAAACAGGTGGTGTATAATGCAGGGCAAACTTTGATAAAGGCCAATTGATTCCCCACATGAAAACGAGAAAGGTAAGGATTATGGCCGTCTTAGTTCGAGAAAGCTGTGTCACTGAAAGACCTCCTTGTTGTTATTCATTTCACTATGATATGATATCGACTGTAATAAATAAAATGAATCTTTTTTATAAGGAGTATAAGTGATTAGTTATGACCATTACACAACTGCAAGTATTAATAAAAACTGTTGAGTTAGGTAGTTTTACGAAGGCCGCCAGGGTATTAAATATGACGCAGCCAGCTGTTAGTCATGCGATTTCAAGTATTGAGTCAGAGTTAGGCGTTACTATTCTTATACGTGATAAACGAAAAGGGCTCCTCGTTACGGATGTAGGAAACAGGATTCTTGTACATATTAGAGAGATTTTGAACGGTGTAGAGAAGATTGAACAAGAAGTTGCGATGGAGAAAGGACACGAAGTTGGGACGATTCGAATTGGTAGTTTTCCGAGTGCTTCTGCACATTTCTTACCCAAAATGATAAACCTTTTTAAGGAGAAGTATCCAAACTTAGAAGTAGTTCTTTGTGAAGGAACGATTAAAGAAGTTGAAGATTGGTTAGTATCGAGGGTTATTGATATAGGAATTGTTATTTTGCCTAATAAAGATATGGAGATTGTTCCATTAACGAAGGGGAAAATGGTTGCTATCTTAAGAGAGGATCATTCTCTCTGTAAGAAGGACTCTATTACAATTAGTGATTTAGAGAATGAACCAATCATATTATGTAAGGGCGGATACGAACCACCTATTATTGATATGTTTAAACAAGCAAATGTACCACTTCGGGCTGAGTATGTAATTTCGACAGTTACTACAGCTTTAAATATGATTCAAGAAGGATTAGGCATTGCAATATTAGCTGAATTATCTTTAACGAATTTACCAAAAAATGTGCAAACGAGAGAATTGGAACCACAAGTATGGAGAGAAATTGCTTTAGCTGTTCCTTCATTAAAGGATTCTTCAATCGCTGTGCAGCTATTTATTGAAGAATTTCAATCGCTATTTGCAGAATAAAAAGAGGTGTCTCATATATCATAATGGGACACTTTTTCATTTACTTATAAAAAATCTATGAAAAGGATTGACTTATTTTTTGGTTGTAACTATAATGATTACATCGAGGTGGTGATTACGATGAAAATTAGTAGCCGCTTTTCCATAGCTGTTCATATTTTATCTATTTTGAAAAACAATCCATCTTCACTTTGTACTTCAGACTATATGGCTGAGAGTGTCAATACAAATCCAGTAGTCATTCGTAAAATCATGTCGTACTTGAAACAAGCTGGCTTTGTTTACGTAAATCGTGGACCGGGTGGCGCGGGATTACTAAAGGATTTACATGAAATCACATTGTTAGATGTGTATCATGCAGTGAACGTAGTCGAAGAAGACAAGCTATTTCATATTCACGAGCAACCGAATCCAGATTGTCCAATTGGGGCGAATATTCAAGCGGTGTTAGAAATTATTTTAATTCAAGCACAATCCGCGATGGAAGAAGTTTTGAGAAATATTACGATGGGGCAGTTGTTTGAAACTTTGCAAGAAAAAATGAATGCTTAAATAATATTTATATTTTTTTATCATTAATGTAACTAATTTGATTATAACGATAAGGTAAGGTGTAAAAGTTATGACTGTAAAAATGAAAGTATACTCAGATTTTATATGTCCGTTTTGTTTTTTAGCAAAAGGTCCATTAGATGAGGTAGCGAAAGAGAAAGATGTAGAGATTGAATGGATGCCATTTGAATTACGTCCAAGTCCATATTCAAAAATAGATCCATGGAATGAACCAGAAAAATTAGGTTCATGGGATGCTTTCATTCTTCCGACAGCGAAGAAGTTAGGAATTGATATGCGCTTGCCACGTGTTTCACCACACCCATATACACATTTAGCTTTCGAAGGATGTCAATTTGCGAAAGAACGTGGACTAGGTAATGAGTATCATCATCGCGTATTCACAGCATTTTTCCAAGAAGAGCAAAACATTGAAGATATTGATGTGTTAACAAAATTAGCGGTAGAAGTAGGACTTCCTGAGGCGGAATTTAAAGATGCTTTAGTAACTCGTAAATATAAAGAAAAGCATCAAGAAGCAATTCAACACGCATATGATGAAGCGAATATTATGGCTGTTCCAACTGTCATGATTGGAGATGAAGTCATTCAAGGGCTTGCTAGTAAAGAAACACTAGAAAGGGTCATTGATAAAGAAATTGAAAAGGATAAAACAAATTCATTTGAAGGTATGCAATGTAATACCGATGGATATTGCTAATTCGCTTGTTATGAAATAACAAAATAAATTATAAAACAAACATTTGGAGGAATTAAAATGTCAGCAACTACAACAAACTTAAAAGAAGCAATCGTGAACCGCCGTTCAATTCGTAAAGTAACAAAAAACGATGCAATTACGAAAGAAAGAATTGAAGAAGTGTTAAAAACAGCTTTACACGCACCAACATCTTTCAATATGCAAAGTGGTCGTATGGTTGTATTAATGGATGGAGAGCATGAAAAGTTTTGGGATATCGTTAAAGAAACACTAAGAGCACGCGTACCAGCAGAAAACTTTGAAGCGACTGTAGAAAGACTAAAAGGCTTCCATGCAGGTGTAGGAACAGTTCTATTCTTTGAAGATCAAGCAACTGTAGAAAAAATGCAAGAAAATGCCCCATTATACAAAGATCAGTTCCCATTCTGGTCTCATCAAGGAAATGCGATGTTACAACATACTGTGTGGATGCTATTATCTGCTGAAGGAATTGGGGCGTCATTACAACATTACAACCCAATCGTAGATGCTGAAGTGAAAGAAACTTGGAACATTCCGGCAGAGTGGAGCTTAGTAGGTCAAATGCCATTTGGTGAACCAAACGAACAACCAGCAGAAAGAACGTTCTTGCCTACTGAAGATGTAGTGAAATTTTATTAAGAAATACAATATGTAACGAGAAGGAAGCTGTGTTTAAAAACAGCTTCCTTTTTTGTAGTGGTGTTAATTTATGCGCATTTAGGGAAGAAATATAAGAAATAATACGGTGAGAAGGGAATTAGAAAAATGAATGATGAGAAAAAATATACAGTGGTAGGTACTGATGTTGAGGAAGTAAAGCGTTTAAATAAAAATTCAGGATTAACGTATAATCAAGTGAAAGAAATGTTAGCAAAGCAAATGCAAAAAAAGAAGTAATTAGATTGAAATCTTTCATTTTTTTATTTAGCATTTTGATTGGAGAGAGTTAAGTAAAAGGTAACTCTCTTTTTTGTATAGCTAAGCATCTTATAGAGTGGAGGAAGCAACATGAAGAAATGGGTAAAGGTAACGCTGTCTATCACTGGAGGCATTTTCTTATTAGCGTGTGCCGGCGGATATCACGTATATAAAAACTATTTTTCAAAGAACCTGAGTGTATCTTATACTCTAAAAATAGAGTGTTAACGATTATCTTTCGCAGCAAAAAACGTACCGGTAAAATCGTTAGAAGAGATTATGGCGTTTAACGAATTTCCCGAAAGAATTCTCCTTCCTGGGGCGTGTGAAGGGCATAGCCCAACGATATGTGGGAGATGAATTTCGGTTTTGCGCAGCCAAAAGGCTTTGCCTTTTATTTTCACCCCCCGATATAATCAGTCTTATAGAGGGGAAGGTTGGTATATCAATGAAGTTAGATAGCAATAATCATTCAGTGTTCTTGTTGTATTATCACCTTGTATTGGTCGTGAAATACAGAAGAAATGTATTTGATGATGATATGTCAGACTATGCAAAAGACATGTTTGTCCGATTATCTGAAAACTATAACATCACATTAGTTGAATGGAATCATGATGTAGACCATGTGCATATCTTATTCAAGGCACATCCGAATACAGAAATGACAAAGTTCATTAATGCTTATAAAAGTGCAAGTTCTTGACTCATCAAGAGAGACTTTCCCCATGTGAGAAAGAAACTTTGGAAAGAAATGTTTTGGTCAAGAAGCTTTTGCTTGATTACTACGGGTGCTCCACCGATAGATGTAGTAAAGAAATATATTGAAAATCAAGGGAAAAGTGAGGTGTAGGAAATGTTAAAATCATACAAATATCGTATCTATCCAAATAAAGAACAACAAATGTTTTTCTCAAAAACATTTGGATGTGTTCGATTTGTATACAACAAGATGCTTGCAGATAGAATCAAATCTTATCAAGAATCACAGGATACACTTGATAGATCTGTTACATATCCTACGCCCGCACAATATAAGGCTGAATTTCCATTCCTAAAGGAAGTTGATAGTCTTGCGTTAGCGAATGCTCAAATGAATTTGAATAAAGCATACGCTAACTTTTTCCGGGATAAATCTATTGGATTCCCGAAATTCAAAAGTAAGAAAGATAACCACCGTAGTTATACAACAAATAACCAAAAAGGCACGGTTTACATTGAGAGTGGTTATATCAAGCTGCCCAAACTAAAGACCTTGGTAAAGATTAAACAGCACAGACAATTCTTTGGATTAATTAAGTCTACTACAGTGTCTCAAACACCTACTGGTAAATACTTTGTATCGATTTTAGTAGAAGAAAATGAGCAATTGTTTCCTAAAGTTGATGCAAAAGTTGGTATTGATGTTGGGCTAAAAGACTTTGCAATATTGTCTAATGGCAAGAAATATGAGAACCCTAAATGGTTGAGAAAAGCCGAAAGAAGATTAGCTCTTCTGCAGCGCTCTTTGTCGCGTAAAAAGAAAGGTTCAAACAATAGAAACAAGGCCAGGTTACAAGTTGCAAGACTTCATGAGAAGATTGCGAATCAACGCAATGATTTTCTTCACAAGATAAGCAATGAAATCACAAACGAAAACCAAGTAATTGTGATTGAGGACTTGAAAGTGAAGAACATGCAAAAGAATTACAAATTAGCAAAAGCAATCAGTGAAGTATCTTGGGCTACATTCAGAGAGCTCCTTGACTATAAAGCAATATGGAAAGGTCGCGATTTGATAGTCGCACCTAAGAATTATGCGAGTAGTCAATTGTGTTCTTGCTGTGGTTATAAAAATAAGGAAGTCAAGAATCTAAGCCTTAGAGAGTGGACTTGCCCTGAATGCAATAGCCATCATGATAGAGATGTAAACGCAAGTATAAACTTACTAAAATTAGCCACGTAATTGGTATTTTCTTTAGGGGTAGGTACTACCCTTATAGCTTGGTAAATATAGATAGCTAATAAAAGTATCTACTTCCCAAGAAGCTCCCACTTCAAACAGCCCGTAAGGACGTTAAGTGGTGAGTAGTTCACTAAAAAGGATAGTAAAAGACGAATAAAATACGGACAAACATTAATTGAGGGGTCTGAAAAATCTGCTATAACGAAAGAAGAGTTCGAAAACGTAGTGCAAACGAGTCGAGAAAACGCAAGAAAAGAGCTAGATAGGTATTTAGTAGAAAAAGGTTTGGATGCTCTAGTTATGATTAATAACGATGAAGTCCTTCTATCAGCTGTAGCTGGTTATCCGGAATTAGCGGTTCCTGCTGGATATGATAAAAATGGAGAACCAATCGGTGTAGTGTTTGTGGGGAAACAGTTTGGTGAAAAAGAGCTTTTCAATATTGGATATGCGTATGAACAGCAGTCTAAAAATAGAAAATCACCTAGTTTATAAAAAATTATATGAAAAATAACTGTAATCCACCGAAATATGTTGGTAGATCTCAGTTAAACGAATCTAACAATATGAAAAGAAAAAAAGGATTCTTCTTAATTAGTAAGAAAGATTGTCTATAGGAGTTCATAAAATGTAATATATTCAATTTCCATCCATTGAAGGGGGAGGTTAATTCTTAATGAATGAAGTAAAGAGTTTTTTTCGAAGTAGAGGGTTTCAACGGTTTCTCGTTTTAATAATAGTAGCGCTTGTATTATATGCATTAAAAAGTATGATCAATTTAATATTAATTACGTTTATACTGACGTTTTTAATGGATCGATTTCAACGTTTTATTTCAAGAAAATTGAAAGTAAACCGGAAAATTGTTATTGCATGTTTGTATATAATACTAGTTTCCTTTATTGGCACAACATTATATAAATATTTACCTGTGCTGACGATACAAATTTCACAATTAATTTATCAATTTAAAATATTTTTTCAAAATCCACCTGATAATGAAATCGTTAAATATGCACTTTCGACAATTAATGGGATGGAAGTATCAAAATATATAGAACAAGGTGTAGATGTCATATATCAATCAATAGCAAATATAGGGAAGGTAAGTTTACAAATATTATTATCTCTAATTTTAAGCTTATTTTTCTTATTAGAAAAAGAGCGTATTATTACATTTACATCTAAGTTTAAAGACAGTAAGCTAAAGATCTTTTATGAGGAAATTGCATATTTTGGTGAAAGATTTGCAAGATCGTTCGGTAAAGTAATTGAAGCTCAGTTTTTAATTGCCGTTGTAAATTGTATTCTTACTGTCATTGCATTAATCGTTTTAGGATTTCCACAGCTACTCGTATTAGCTGTTATGGTTTTCTTACTAGGGTTGATTCCTGTTGCAGGTGTGATTATTTCTTTGTTTCCACTTTGTATCATTGCTTACAACGTAGGCGGGGTTATGTACGTAGTATACATAATCGTGTTCATAACAGTAATCCACGCTCTTGAAAGTTATTTTTTAAATCCGAAGTTTATGTCTGCAAAAACAAATTTACCAATCTTTTATACATTTATGATTCTCATCTTCTCAGAGCATTTTCTCGGAATATGGGGGCTTATTATCGGGATACCAATCTTTATCTTTTTATTAGATGTACTTGATATAAATAATGAGGATGCGACTAAAAAATAAGAAATGATAGAAAATCATTAAAAGGTCATAGGGGATAAAGAAAATAAAAAAGCAATCCAAAATAAATTGGATTGCTTTTTATCTTAATTAAAGAACCGGAGCCATTGTTTCTTTTAATACTTGAACAGAATGATCGAATTTTAATTCTTCTTCTTCACTTAATTCAACCTCTAAAATTTCACGAACACCGCCGCGATTTAAAACAGCAGGCACCCCGATATAAACATCTTTTTGACCATATTGACCTTCTAAGTAAGCTGATACAGTTAATACACTATTTTCGTCGTTTAAAATTGCTTTTGTAACACGTAGAAGTGACATACCGATACCATAATAAGTTGCGCCTTTACGTTCAATAATATGGTAAGCTGCATCACGGACGTTTATGAAAATTTTGTCTAAATCTTCTTGATTATACGTGTTGTCTTTTTCAAGCAGTGTTTGTAGTTTTTGGATACCAACGGAAACATGACTCCAAACAGGAAGTTCAGTATCGCCGTGTTCGCCGATAATATAAGCGTGAATGTTGTGTGGACCAATATCGAAGTACTCACCTAACATATAGCGGAAACGAGCAGAATCAAGCGTTGTACCAGAACCGATTACACGTTCTTTCGGTAAACCAGATTCTTTCCAAGTTACGTAAGTTAAAATATCTACAGGGTTTGTTGCGATTAAGAAGATGCCATCAAATCCGCTATCCATAATACTGCGAACGATTTGTTTAAAGATTTTGGCGTTTTTCTCAACTAAATCTAAACGTGTTTCGCCTGGCTTTTGTGGTAATCCAGCTGTAATAACTACAAGGTCAGCATCTTTACAATCTTCGTAGCTGCCTTTCCATACTCTAGTTGGAGCTGGGGCGAATGGAACAGCATGACTTAAATCCATTGCTTCCCCTTCAGCTTTTGCTTCATTTACATCGACTAAAACAAATTCTTCAGCTACGGCTTGGTTAATCATGCAGTAAGCATAACTACATCCAACTGCTCCTGTTCCTACTAATACAACACGGTTAATACCTTTTTTCATTTCAAAATTCCTCGCAATTTCATTGATTTTATTATGTAAGATAATACGTCTTACTTCTATAGAGTCATATCTAGTTTATTACATTTTATAAAAGATATTCAAGTATTTGAAAATGTATCCGTGCAAATCCGCGAACAAAACATAGGAATTCAGTGAACCGAATATAATTCAGTAAAATCCTTTGTAAAAGGGGAAATGGCATGGGGAACCCATTAGCGATGGAAGAAATGCTTCATATTATTCATGCAGGGCTTGTCAAAAAGAATAACCCAAAACGGATTACGATTGCAGGTGCAGGGATTTCTGGATTAGTTGCAGGTTCTTTATTAAAAGAGGCTGGGCACGAAGTAACGATTATAGAAGCAAATAACAGAATAGGTGGCAGGGTGTATACGATTCGGGAACCATTTAGTGTGGGTTTATATTTTAATGCGGGACCGATGAGAATCCCTGACACCCATAAGTTAACCTTAGCGTATATTCATAAATTTAAACTACCTTTAAACCTTTTTATAAATAAAACTTTTGCAGATATCATTTATACGAATAACATTCAAACGAGATTGAATGTGTTTGAAAATGATCCAAGTGTACTTGAATATCCGGTTTTGGATAAAGAAAGAGGAAAAACGGCAGAAGAGCTAATGATTGAAGTATTAGAACCAATACTAAATTATATTAAGAAGGATCCTGATAAAAACTGGCTTATCGTTGAAAAAAAGTATAAAACGTATTCGCTTGGTTCATTTTTAATGGAGTATTATTCAGATGGTGCAATAGATATGATTGGGGTACTTCTTGATATGGAAGCTTATATGGGAATGTCCTTAATTGAAGTATTACGTGAAATGATTTTCTTTACTTCAACGACGAAATATTATGAAATAACTGGTGGAATGGATAAGTTATCGAATGCATTCTTACCACAATTAAGGGAACATATTTTAATGCCATATAAGGTTGATAAAATTATACAAGAAGATAATAAAGTAATGTTACAAGGAAATCATGAACAAACGTTAGAGCAATTTACAATAACAAGTGATTTTGCTATTATTACAATTCCATTTTCAGCGTTAAGATTTGTAGAAGTTCAGCCATACTATTTATTCTCTTATTTTAAAAAAAGAGCAATTCGTGAATTAAATTATATTGCTGCAACTAAAATTGCAATAGAGTTTAAAAGTAGATTTTGGGAGAAAGCGGGACAGTGTGGCGGTAAATCTATTACTGATTTACCGATACGGTTTACATACTATCCGAGTTATGGCATTCATACTCCAGGACCAGCTATCGTTATAGCAAGTTATACGTGGGCAGATGAGGCGTTAACATGGGATAGTCTCCCGCAAAGAGATCGTATTCGTTACGCATTAAAAAATTTAGCGGAAATATACGGTGACATCGTCTATAGTGAGTTTGTCACTGGAACATCTTTTAGCTGGAGTAAAAATCCGTATTCTTGCGGTGCATTTACAGCTTTCGAACCAGGCCAAGAGCTCGAGTTATTTCCGTATATTACACCACCATCTGGAAAAGTACATTTTGCAGGAGAGCATACGACATTAACACATGGATGGATGCAAGGGGCAATTGAGTCTGGAGTTAGAGTTGCATATGAAGTAAATGAACAGTGAATCTCTTATATTTACAAATGGTCATTCTTTTAATAAAATGATAAATATAAATCGTAATTATTACGCTTTGAATACATTTGAAGTAAAGAAATGGATGGTCGGTTGAATGAATAAAGTGGAGATTCATATATTAGGTGGTTTTTTAGGTAGTGGAAAATCAACATTATTACAAAATTTATTGTTAGCAGAGAAAAAGAAGAATAGAAAAGTTGCAGTATTAATGAATGAAATTGGTGAATACTCGGTAGATACAGATATTATTGGAAAAGAGAATGTTTTAAGAGAACTTCTTAAAGGATGTATTTGTTGTACATTAAAAGAAGAGCTTGAAATACAATTACATTCGTTATACCAACAAGAAAGACCAGATGTAATTTATATAGAAACGACAGGTGTTGCGCATCCAATTGAAGTGTTAGACGCGTGTGTCTCGCCAATTTTAGCTCCTTTTCTGGAAGTGAAATCAATTGTAGTCGTTTTAGATGCAGTAAGGTGGTTAAATCGAAGTATATTAAGTGCAAATGTACAACAGCTATTGCATGAGCAACTGAAATTTGGTAGTCACATTCTTGTTAATAAAGCAGATTTACTAACAGATGAAGATAAGAATACAGTATTTGAAGAAGTAAAGGCAATAAATGATCATGCGAAAATGTATGAGACAAAGTATTGTAATATATCTTTAAAAGATATAGAAGAAGCAGAATTTCCAAATGATGAGGAACACGAGACACTACATGTCAAACAGCATTTACATATACAAACAATGACGTATCAATTTACGAAACCGATTGATCAAGACAAATTATATGAATGGCTTTCGAATTTACCAGATAGTATTTATCGAGTAAAAGGTTTTGTGAAATTCCATGGAGATAAATACCCTCACCTATTCCAATATTCGTTCGGAGTACCAACTTTATTAGAACAAGACTTCGGTTTCCCGACAAACTTAGTAGTAATAGGAGAAGGACTAGATAAGAAACAATTGGCTGAAGGGTTAGAGAAAGTAGAACTTAACTCTAATTAAGGGGAAAAGACTAACTTAAAAATAAGTTAGTCTTTTTGTATGGTCATTACTGAAATGAAACAGTATTTTCAATTGGATTGCAGAATATATATTGATTGTATGTCCGTTTCCATTACATAGGAAGGTGATTATATATTTGTGCCGAATGTAGAGGGTACTACAAGAGTTTTCCATTATCTATCGAATTAGTTAGTCATGATTACGGACAGGGGATTTTGGCGTGTTTGATTCTATCAGAAAGTAAAGTATGGGGAGGATCACAATGTCGATGAAAAAACGTAAGTGGCTAAAAACAATGTTTACTGGTTGTGTTTTAGGTTCGTTATTAATAACGGCAGCTTGTTCAGGAAAGAAAACAAGTACAGAGGATGAAAAAACGATTAAGGTAGGAGTCCTTGCTTCTTTAACAGGACCGCTAGAATCGTATGGAAAACAAACAGTGAACGGATTTGAATTAGGGTTAGATTATGCAACTGGTGGAACTGGGAAAGTAGATGGGAAAAAGATTAAGTTTGTTGTAGAAGATACAGAAACGAAAGCGGATGTAGCAGTTAAAAAAGCTACGAAGTTATTAGAAGAAGAGAAAGTTGATTTTTTAGTTGGATCGTCTAGTTCAAGTGATACGTTAGCGGTTTTACCACTGGCCGGGGAATATGAAAAGATTATGGTTGTAGAACCGGCAGTTGCGGATAGTATTACCGGGAAGAACTGGAATAAATATATTTTTAGAACTGGAAGAAGTTCCTCACAAGATGCGATTGCAGGAGCAGCAGCAATTGCGAAAAAAGATGTAAAGATTGCGACATTTGCCCCAGATAACGCTTTTGGTCGTGAAGGGATTGCTGCATTTAAAGCGGGTGCGAAAAAATTAGGTGCGAACATTGTGAATGAGCAATACGCGGATACAAATTCAACAGATTTTACAGCGAATATTCAAAATATCATTAGTTCAAAACCAGATTATTTATTTATCGTTTGGGCAGGGGCAAATTCACCTTGGAAACAGTTGAAAGATATGAATGTGGAAGCGCAAGGTATTAAAATTTCTACAGGTGCGCCAGATATACCAGCATTAAAAACAATGGATGCATTAGTAGGTATGCGAGGTTTTTCTGTATATTATCACACACTTCCAAAAAATAAAGTGAATGATTGGCTAGTTGAAGAGCATAAAAAACGTTTTAATGGTGCAGTGCCAGATTTGTTTACAGCAGGAGGAATGTCAGCAGCAATTTCTATTGTAGAAGCCTTAAAGAAAACAAAAGGTGATACAGATGTAGATACCTTGATTAAGAAAATGGAAGGAATGGAATTTGATACACCGAAAGGAAAGATGAAGTTTAGAGAGAAGGACCACCAAGCGATGCAGACACTGTATTCTATCACATTGAAAAAGCAAGACGGTGTTGATTATCCGGTGCCAGTGTTAGAGCGAGAATTAACGATGAAAGAAACAGAACCACCAGTTCAAAATAAATAGACTGAATTTTCTGTTGCTTTTGTATAAAGAGGGGGGACCCTCTTTATACATATTTCTTTCATACTCACGGCTTTAAAGGGAGGAATTTCGTGACACATTTGCTAGAGACGAAAAATCTTAGTGTATCTTTTGGTGAACATCAAGTTATTAAAGATGTAAATTTAACTGTCCAAAAAGGAAAACTCATTTCTATTATTGGGCCAAATGGTGCGGGGAAGACAACGGTATTTAATTTACTAAGTGGACAGATTTCACCCACAACAGGTGAAGTGTATTTTAAAGGGCAAGATATTACAAAACTATCGATTTCAGATCGAACACGCTTAGGAATCGGTCGCTCTTTTCAGCTTACAAACATATTCCCAGAATTAACGGTACTTGAAAATGTCCGTTTAAGTGTTCAATCATTCGTACAAGATTACTATAGTTTTTTCCCGAGTTCAGCAAAATTAAAGCAACAAGTTGGAGAGGCGAGACGTTTCTTAAAAACAGTATTACTTCATGAAAAAGAGAACGTATTAGCGAAAGATTTGGCACATGGAGAGAAAAGGAAGCTAGAACTTGCGATGTTATTAGCTTTAAAAACGGATGTGTTATTACTTGATGAGCCGACGGCAGGTATTTCGGTTGAGGAAGTCCCTGCTATATTACAAGTGATTGAAAATATTAAGAAACATCCCGAGAGCACAATTGTACTTATCGAACACAAAATGGATATGATACTAGGTTTGTCAGATCATCTTATCGTTTTATTTCATGGAGAGTTATTGGCTGAAGGATTGCCAGAAGAAATTATGAAAGATGAGCGTGTACAAAGTGCTTATTTAGGGGGATTATATAGTGGCACTATTACAAGTGAATAATATAGAAACGTATTTAGATCAGTTTCATATTTTGCAAGGAGTATCTCTTGCTGTTGAGAAAGGGACGATTACTGTACTGTTTGGTAGAAATGGGGCAGGGAAAACAACGACATTACGTTCAGTGATGGGGTTTCACCGCATTGCAGATGGTGAAATTTATTATGATAGTGCAAAAGTGAGTGGATTACCTACACATTTAATTTCAAGGAAAGGAATAGGGTATGTACCAGAAAATCAAGGTATTTTTCATGATTTGACAGTAGAAGAAACTTTCGCTCTTGCTAGGGGAAAAGGTGAGGAAGTAGAAGGGAAAATAGAGTGGATGCTGGAACTATTTCCGGATTTAAAGCAGTTTTGGAATAAGAAAAGTGGGCTCTTGAGCGGAGGGCAAAAGCAAATGTTGGCTATTTCAAGAGCGTTTATTAATAGTGATGGATTATTACTTATTGATGAACCGAGCAAAGGGCTATCCCCGATAATGGTGGAGAAATTAATGGTAGCTATTTTGAAGATGAAAGAGAAAACAACAGTTTTACTTGTTGAGCAAAATTTTATGATGGCCAGTCAAATTGGCGATTATTTTTACATTATGGATAACGGACGAATTGTTCATAACGGTTTTATGAATGAATTAAAAAAGGATAAGGAAATGTGTCATAAATATTTAGGAATCTCTTAACATGAATCCGAGGTGAAAAGGATGGATGTGTTAATCAATTTATTTGTAAATGGGATTTCAACAGGGATGCTCATTTTTTTGTTAGCATCAGGTCTTTCACTTATTTTTGGTTTAATGAGCGTTTTAAACTTTGCACACGGTGGTTTATTTGCATGGGGAGCATTTACAGGTGTTTGGTTATTTAATATGACAGGAAGTTATATATTAGCTTTAGTTGGAGCAGTAGCCATGGGAATGTTCCTAGGATTTATTTTAGAAAGGTTTCTTATTAGGCCGGTATATGGAAATCATGTTCGACAGCTGCTCGTTACGCTTGGAGGAATGCTCGTTCTTAGTGAGTGTATTAAAATATTTTGGGGGCCAAACCCTATTAGTGCAAAATTACCGTTATGGTTACAAGGAAGTTTTACATCCGGAGGTATTATATTAATTAAATATCGTCTATTTGTTATTTTGATTGGGATAATTATTTACATTGCACTACTACTATTACTCAAAAAGACGAAGATAGGTCTTATGATTCGTGCAGGTGTAATGGATAAAGAAATGGTTCAAGCGCTTGGTATTAATGTAAAAGCGATATTTTCTTTCGTCTTTTTATTAGGAGCAGGGATGGCAGCTTTGGGAGGATTCTTATTAGCACCGTATTCGGGCGTTATTTTCGCCGAGATGGGCATGCAGTATGCAATTTTAGCATTTATAGTAGTAATTATCGGTGGATTAGGAAGCGTACAAGGTTCAGCTATTGCTTCTTTAATTGTCGGATTAGCTGGTGCTTTTACAGCGTATTTTATACCAGATTTATCACTTGCAATTAATATGTTAATGTTACTATTTTTCTTAATAGTGAAGCCAACTGGACTTGTTGGTGAAAAGGGGTGAAATGGTGAACAACACATCGGACCGAATTAAAGTATACTTCGGAGTATGTATGCTCATTTGTTTAAGTGTATTTCCGTTCGTAAATGATTCACGGAGCCTGTTAATTTTGTTCACTCAAATCTTCATCTTTGCTATTTTTGCAATGAGTTTTGATGTATTGCTTGGGTATACAGGAATTGTATCGTTCGGTCATTGTATGTTCTTTGGGATAGGAGCATATGGGGTAGCGCTTTTATTTGATCGACAAGGCGTATCAATAACGAACTTTTTAATTGGAATAGTAGCTGCAATTATCGTTTCAGCAATCGTTAGTTATATAATTGGTTTGCTTTCTTTACGATTGAAAAGTCATTTTTATGCAATGTTAACACTTGCTATTTCACAGTTGTTTTTCGTACTTGCTGAAAAATGGCGTGGGCTTACTCACGGAGGAGATGGTTTTACATTTGGGGTACCAGAAATATTCCGTGATCGTTTTACTTTTTATTATGTATCACTTGTATGTTTATGCTTCATTTTTATTCTATTACGTCTTTTTACAAAGTCTTCTATTGGGAAAGTATTAAAGGCAATTTCACAAAATGAACAACGTGTTGAAGCACTTGGATATAAAGTCCTCCATTATAAAATAATCGCAAGTGTAGTCGCAGGAATAGTAGCTGCAATTAGCGGTGGTTTATTTGTTATTACATTGCGCTTTGTCAATACGACTGTATTTTCAATTGAAATGACACTAAATGCACTCTTAATGACAATGATTGGAGGAGTGGGAACATTAATTGGAGCTATTGCTGGGTCTGGGATTATTGAATCACTAAAATATTATTTATCAGAACTAGCGACGGAATATCCGATTTTTGAAAGATGGACGATTATTCTAGGTTTATTGTATATTATCGTGCTACTCGTTTTTCCGAAAGGATTGGTTGGGACGGTTAAGAAATTGAAGAGTTTTAAAAGGAATAAAAAGGAGAAAAGTACAGAAGTGGAGCAAAACGTGTGAAAAATCAATTGTATACAAAATAAAAATCCCTCTTTTATATTCGTTAAAGAGGGATTTTTATTTTGAAAAAAGTTTGTAATCAAAGTCATTTTATTAATCAAATAGTTCATCAGGGATATGCTTTATAAAGGTTTGATTCGTAAAAAAATGAACAGCTAAATTCTCAAGGGGAACATCTTCAATTATTACTAATGTATCATTTTTAATCGGTAAAAAAGCTATTCCTTTTCCATCAGCAATAAACTCTTCCATAAGCGAATAAGAATCCAACTGTTGAAGTTGTCGCTGAGATAGATTGTTTTCTTTTAGAAATTGTATTGTCTTATTCCTAAAAGGGCACTTTTTGTCATTGCTAACGAAGAAAATTTCTTTTGAATAATCAATGGTACATTTTTCTTTCGCTTTTAATAAGCCTACAGAAATTGAGGTTGTGAACACTTTTTTAAACGATGCGTCAGGATAATCCTCATAAGTTATGACCATATCAACTTTTTGTTGCTGCAGTAATTTTTGCAAATGACTACTACTTTCTACATATATTTGATAATTTCTGAAATTTACTTTAATACGCTTACTTAAATAATTTGTCAAAATAGATTGTGACGTCGCTATTATATAAGAAGAACCACTCGTTTTAATTTCATCTTTTACTTCTTCTAATAGAGTTAATATTTTATTCGTGTAATCTAATAAAATGTCACCAGCAGGTAACAAGGAAACACCTTTGTTATCTCTATGTAGTAAAGGCGTTTCTAATTCTTGTTCTAATTTTTTGATTCGCTCAGTTACGTTCGGTTGAACATATCCTAACTCTTTAGCAGCTTTACTAATAGAACCCTCACTGGCCACAGTTTTGAATATAATAAGATCATTTATTTCCATGTATCTCAGCCCCTTATGCACTATCATTATAAATGATACCAAACATAATTTATACCTATTTTACGTTAGCCGCTTATCGAGTTATCATAATGTATATAAGATTGAAAGCGAGTGATAAACATGATTGGAATGCAATATAAGGTCATTCTTCCAAAGGATTATGACATGGAAATTATTAAGAAAAGGGTAAAGGATAATGGCTATAAAACTGATGGTTTCCAAGAACTAAATTTTAAAGCTTATTTAATTACGGAAACGGAGAAAGACGGGAATTTTTATAACTGCTATGCACCTTTATATATTTGGAATGGTCATGAAGGGATGAATAAATTTATCTTTGAAGGGTATTACGATAACATTTTACAATCTTTTGGATGGCAACAAATACATATAGGTGTTCCATTAGTGGTTAATCTAAGTGATGGATTTAAGAAAAGTAGATATGTTGTTGAATATGCAGGAAGTATTTCTCAAAGTAAAACACTGATTGGGACTCAATTAAGCACTATGAATGAAGATGTACAAAACAACGAAAAGTGTTTAGGGAATGTAATCGTTTATAATCCGGATAAATGGGGATATAGTAGGTTTGAGTTTTATGAAGAGAAGCCTGATATTGTAGTGACTAAGGGTGTTACAGTATATGAGATTTTACACATTTCACGATGAAATTTTGTTGCATATAAAAAAATAAGAAAAGGAATGAAAGTCTATGCCTTTTGTGAAGATTTATTATTCTGAAAACATATTAAATGAAGAAGAGTTGGAAAAAATGGGTGAATGTATCCATCTTTCATTAATTGAACATTTTAACATCCCTGAAAATGATTATTTTCAAATGTTCTTACCTTACCAACAAAACAAATTTTTATATAATCCATATTATTTGTTGGAAAGAGGAGAAAAGAGAACAGAGAATATGATTTATGTTTCTATTACATGTGGACCGGGAAGAACGGTGCAACAGAAAAAAGATTTGTATCAATCTGTATCCTTAAAAATCCCGCAATATTCCGACGTTAAAGTTTCGGATATTTTTATTACACTAAATGAGACAGCTGCTGAAAACTGGTCATTTGGTCAAGGAATAGCACAAATGGTGAAAATAAAGGGAGAAAAAAATGAAGAATGAACTTATTGAAGTACAGATTAAAAAGAAAATGAGAGAAATGGCACCTGCATTTGCTCATTATAGTGAAAAGATATTATTTGAGGAAGTGTGGCGGGATGCCACTTTAACATTAAGAGAAAGAAGTTTGTGTACTGTGTCAGCACTAATCAGTCTCGGTAATACAGAACAATTACAATTTCATCTGAAGCTAGCTAAACAAAATGGGGTTATGGAGAATGAATTGGTTGCATTAATAACACATATGGCTTTTTACGTTGGTTGGCCAAAAGCTATGGCAGCTTTAAATATAGTAATGCATGAAATGAAAAGTTAAGAATAATGATAAGTAAGAATTCATGTTTATATGAATTCTTACTTATCATTATTTATGCAATACTCTATCGCTATATTTATTACATTTTATCTTGCTTTTTTATCACTTGCGTAGTAAAGTGATAGTAAGATGAACGCTAGGAAGTGATGAAACATGCGTGATAATACGATAGGATCATTAATATGGTTACGTTTAATACGATTTACGAACCAAAGTAATCAAATGTCAAATGAGTTTTTAAAACGTTTTGATTTAACGACAGCTCAATTTGATGTGCTTTTGCAAATACGTACGTATCAACCACTCACACAAATGGAGTTAGCTGAAAAGGTAACTGTTACACAAGGTGGCATTTCTCGAATGTTAACTCGTCTTGAAAAAGAAGGATATATTGTACGAAAACAAGATTGGAAAACGAAAACAATTAGTCTTACAGAGCAAGGAGAAGCTGCTTTAGAGAGAGCATTGCCAGAGCAACTTGCATTTCAATCTTCGTTTTTTGATGATGTATTAAATGAAGAAGAGCAGAAAATATTATACGAGCTGATGACGAAAGTTCATAAGCATAGCGAAAAAAAAGAATTACCGCAAGAGTAATTTTTTTTACCTTATCAATTGACTAATCAAGTGATGAGGTAGGTAATACGGAGATATACTTGACTTACCAACGTTTTTAGAAGAAAAACTAATACTACATTATTAAAGGGGAGAGTAACTATGGAAAAATACCGTATAGATACAAGAAAAGGAATTGAGTTTGGGTTATATTCAATTGGCGATCATGTTTTAAATCCACATAATGGGGAGAAAATTACGCCAGAAAAAAGAATTCACGAACTAATTGAAACAGCTAAGTTAGCAGATGAGGCAGGGCTTGATGTGTTTGCTGTAGGCGAAAGTCATCAAACGCATTTTACAACGCAAGCTCATACAGTTATTTTAGGTGCGGTCGCGCAAGCTACGAAAAATATAAAAATTGCAAGTTCCGCAACGATATTAAGTACATCTGACCCAGTTCGAGTATATGAGGATTTCGCTACCATTGACTTGATTTCTAATGGTCGTGCTGAAATCGTAGCTGGTCGTGGATCTCGTATTGGAGGATATAGTTTACTTGGTTATGATGTGAATGATTATGAAGAGTTATTTGAAGAGAAGATGGATCTTTTATTAAAAATTAATAAAGAGGAACATGTAACATGGAATGGGCAGTTCAGAGCACCACTTGAGCATGCTTCAGTTATCCCTAGAGCTAAAAATAATAACCTGCCAATTTGGCGTGCGGTTGGTGGACCGCAAGCTAGTGCAATTAAAGCAGGACGTGCAGGTGTGCCAATGATGATAACAACACTTGGTGGTCCAGCAATTAACTTTAAAGTGTCAGTAGATGCTTACCGCGAGGCTGCTCAGCAAAGTGGATTTGATCCAGCTAGTTTACCAGTTGCGACAACGAGTTTATTTTATACGGCAAAAAATTCACAAGATGCACTTAGTGAATATTACCCTCACATTAATGCTGGTATGCTTACACTGCGCGGTGGTGGGTATCCGAAACAGCAATTTACAAATGCAATAGATTACCGCGATGCTTTAATGATTGGTAGCCCACAACAAATCATTGAGAAAATGCTTTACCAATATGAATTGTTTGGGCAACAACGCTTTATGGCACAAATTGATTTTGGCGGTGTACCATTTGATAAAATTGAGAAAAATATTGAATTAATTGCTACTGAAATATTACCAGCCGTTAGAAAACATACAGCAAAATAAATAAAAAAACTGGGAGTCTAATTGACTCTCAGTTTTTTATTTGTTATGGAAAAAATGACAAAAAAATGAACTTTTAGTCGAGGGAGAGGGAAGTTATTTTCTATTTTTGAATAACATTATTTCGAGTTTGAATTTTGAAAATACATTTTTCTCTTGACAAAAAATAAGCATTTATCGAGGGTAGTTTCGAGGACATTTTTTCGGTTGAAAGTCAAGTGTATGAAGAAAAAATGATTGTTTTATAGATATAAAAGTAAGCCGTATATTGAAAAAACACATTTTGCTAATGAAAAAAATCTGATTCAAAAAAATGACAAAAGACATATTTCAGACAAAATGATGTCAATAATACGTCAAAAATAACCTGAATTTACTATGCAGGTATATTATACAATTCGATTAACGAATAAAACACTACAGAAATAGTGAAAAGGTAAAAAATAGCATTACAATAGTTTGAAAAACTGAAACTTCATATTTTTCGACAATACATACAAAATGTTTTTGTCTTTTCGTATTTCTTAATAATTGAGTTTGATAAGATTGCTCAATTAACTTTTATTATAAAAACTATGAAGGAAGTGATTTTAGTATGGAAACGCTCGAATTGGCACGAATACAGTTCGCATCAACAACGATTTTCCATTACTTTTTTGTTCCGCTGTCAATTGGTTTAGCTTTTATTATTGCGATCATGCAAACGTTGTATGTGGTAAAAGGGCAAGAAGTATATAAGAAGATGGCAAAGTTTTGGACGCAATTATTCCTTATTAACTTTGCAGTAGGTGTAGTAACAGGTATTTTACAAGAATTTCAGTTTGGTATGAACTGGTCAACGTATTCACGTTTTGTAGGTGATGTATTTGGTCCCTCGCTTGCAATTGAAGGATTACTGGCATTTTTCATTGAGTCTACATTCCTAGGTTTATGGGTATTCGGTGAGGATAAATTACCGAAGCGAATTCACTTAATGTGTATTTGGCTCCTTTCAATTGGAACGATGTTATCAGCATTCTGGATTTTAACTGCAAGTGCATTTATGCAGTCACCTGTCGGGTATGAAATGGCAGCTGATGGTCGTGCACAAATGAATGATTTCTTAGCCATTATTCAAAACCCACAACTATGGGTACAATTCCCGCATACAATTACAGCAGCAATTGCAACAGGTGCATTCTTTATTGCGGGTGTAAGTGCATGGAAAATTACAAAAGGACAAGAAACTGTAGTATTTAAAAAATCTTTCCGCATTTCTATCATTGTTGGAACAATTACAACGGCGCTTGTATTATTCTTCGGTCATGCACAAGCGCAACAATTAATTAAGACACATCCAATGAAGATGGCGGCAGCTGAAGCGCTATGGAATACAAGTGAGGATCCAGCGCCATTTACAGTATTTTCGAAAATTGATACAGAGAAGAAAGAAAATTCGTTTGAAATTCAAATCCCTTATATGCTAAGTCTATTATCGTATGATAAGTTTAGCGGTCAAGTTGAAGGGATGAATCAAATTCAAAAACAATATGAAGAAAAATATGGACCTGGAGATTATATTCCTCCAGTGCATACAATGTTTTGGAGTTTTAGAGCGATGGTAATGAGTGGAACATTCATGCTTCTTCTAGGAGCTTACGGATGGTTCTTATCAAGAAAAGATCGTTTAGCTGAAAAAACGTGGTATTTAAAATTAATGGTGTATGCAATTTCTCTTCCATTCATCGGTAATACAGTAGGGTGGATTATGACTGAAATGGGTCGTCAACCTTGGGTTGTATTTGGTGTAATGAAAACAGAAGATGCTGTATCACCAAATGTAACATTCGGTGAAGTATTATTCTCACTTATTTCATTCACATCAATGTATTTAATTATGGGTGGAATTTGTGTGTACTTATTTGTTCGTACCATTAAGGGCCACAAGAATAAGAAAACGAAAAAGGATTATCAAAGCCATGATCCATTTGATAAGGAGGAAGAGTATGTTATCTCTTAATGAGTTATGGTTTTTAGTTATTGCAATCTTATTTGTTGGATTCTTTGTACTGGAAGGTTTCGACTTTGGGGTAGGAATGGTTTCGAGGTTTTTAGGAAAGAATGATTTTGAAAAACGAGTTTACTTAAATACAATAGGACCGTTCTGGCACGCGAATGAAGTATGGCTTGTTTGTGCTGGTGGAGCCATGTTTGCGGCATTTCCGCACTGGTATGCAACTTTATTTAGTGGTTTTTATATTCCGTTTGTATTTATGCTTCTTGCTTTAATTTTAAGAGGTGTTTCCTTTAAATTTCGTGCGAAAATAGATAATCATAAATGGAAGAGTGCGTGGGATTGGGGGATGTTTATTGGAAGTATGTTACCTCCTATCCTTTGGGGAGTTGCGATTGCAAACTTTATGATAGGTGTACCTATTGATGAGAGTAAAAATGTTGTAGGTGGATTCCTGCAATTACTTCATCCATTTGCGTTACTTGGGGGAGTAATGTTTCTCCTACTATGTATTGTTCACGGATTACAATTTCTTACGATACGTACAACTGGTAAATTGAGAGAACGTGCACGAATTGCTGCAATAAAAATTGCACCATTTTCATTAATTACACTTCTTGTTTTTGCTGGTGTGGGGTTATGGAAAACCGACATTTTCACTGCTCATGGAACAGAATGGATTATGGTACCAATCGGAGCTTTTGTAGCACTATTAGTGTCCACGTTATTAAATAAAAGAAGAAGAGATGGTTGGGCTTTCTTTATGACGAGTTTAACAATCATTTTACTAAGTGCGAGTGTATTTATCGGTATGTTCCCACGTGTTATGATTAGCTCTTTAGGAGCAATGAATGATTTGACAATTTACAACGCAGCATCAGGAGCTTATGCATTAAAACTTATGACTTACTTTGCGATTGCTATTTTGCCTTTCGTTATCGGAAGTCAAATATGGAGTTATTATGTATTTAGACAACCTGTTAAGTCAGACAACGATTTGGAGTACTAATGAAAAGAAAAAGAGGACTTCCGTCTTATCCCGGTAGCCGTATTTTATATGTAGCGTTAACTATTATTAGTATTTTAGAAGCTTTTAGTATTATTGCGCAAACAATCTTTTTAGCACGAGCTATTACGTTTTTATTTCATGGAGAGACAGTACAAACAATATTAAGTGAAATTGTTTATTTTGGTATCGCGTTTGCAGCGCGTAACATAGTAGTTCGAACATCACAAATATTAGTGGAACGTTTTGCCGAAAAAACAGGGTCGTTACTAAGAAAACAATTGATAGAGGCATATTTCACATTAGGTCCAAGGTATGTTCAAACTGTTGGAACGGGTCATCTGGTTACCTTATCAATTGAGGGGATTGAGAAATTTAAAACATATATTGAATTAACGATTCCTAAAATGATTAGAAGTAGTATCGTTCCAGGTCTAATTGTACTATATGTTTTTACGCTAGATATTGAGTCTGGAATCATTTTAGTTGTAACGATTCCTATCGTGATTATATTTATGATTCTTCTCGGATTAGCAGCGCAAAAAATGGCAGATAGTCAGTATGAGATATATCGTGTACTTTCGAACCATTTTGTAGATACGTTAAAAGGTTTAGAAACATTAAAGTATTTAGGGAAAAGTGAACAGCACGAAGGAAAGATTGAAAAAGTAAGTAAAAGATATAGAAAAGCAACGATGCGTACTTTGCGAGTTGCTTTTCTTTCTTCTTTTGCATTAGATTTCTTTACGAGTTTATCAATCGCGTTTGTGGCAGTTGGATTAGGGATACGTTTAATAGATGGAACGATTATACTATTACCAGCCCTTACAATTTTGATTTTAGCTCCGGAATATTTTCTGCCGATTAAACAAGTGGGAGCAAATTATCATGCGACATTAGATGGACAAATTGCGATGGAGCAAATAGAAGAGATTTTGCAACAACAAAAAGGAATACAAAAGAAAGATTTAAATGAAGATATAGTATGGAATGCCTCTAGTAGCTTGAAATTACAAGATATCAAAGTTAATAATGCTGAATCTGAAAAGGCTATATTAGAAGGGATTAATTTTACTTGGGAAGGTAACGGTGCTATTGGTGTTATTGGTGAAAGTGGTGCAGGGAAATCGACGTTAATCGACGTATTAGCAGGTTTTTTATCTTCTTCGAGTGGAAAGATGTTAGTAAATGGTGTAGAAGTTGATGGATCTACTCGTGAAGATTGGCAAAAAAATATTGCTTATATTCCGCAGCAACCCTATATATTTCCGCTTTCATTAAAGGATAATATTCGTTTTTATGAAACAAATGCAACAGATGAAGAAGTTGAAAGAGTTATTAATGAAGTCGGCCTTCGTTCACTCGTTACATCACTTCCAAATGGGATACACGAAAGAATTGGAGAAGGTGGACGTATGCTAAGTGGCGGACAAGAACAGCGTGTTGCTATGGCGCGTGCGCTTTTAAGTAAAAAACCAATCATTTTATTAGATGAGCCTACGGCACATCTTGATATTGAAACCGAATTTGAAATAAAGCAAGCGATGTTACGTCTATTTAATGGAAAGTTAGTATTTTTAGCAACTCACCGTCTACATTGGATGAAACAAATGGACCATATCCTTATTTTAAATAAAGGGGAAATGAAAGAAAGTGGGACGTATGAAGAACTTTTAGAGAATGAGACATTACATTTCCATAGGGAAGAGAGGGGAGAGAAATGAGTAACTGGGTTAAACCTTATATAAAACAAAATAAAGGTAGAATGACTTTAACTATTTTCCTTGGTCTTCTTGGAGTTAGTTCAGGAGCGATGTTACTTTTTATTTCAGGTTATTTAATCTCAAAATCTGCCCTTAGACCAGAAAATGTAATGGCTGTATATGTTCCTATTGTTGCAACAAGAGCGTTTAGTATAGGGCAAGCTGTGTTTCATTATATAGAGCGCTTAGTCGGACATGATGTCGTACTACGTATATTAGAAAAAATGAGAACGAAGCTATATAGAATAGTAGAACCACAGGCGTTATTTTTCCGTTCTCGATTTCAAACGGGTGATATGTTAGGAGTGTTATCCGAAGATATAGAGCATTTGCAAAACCTATATTTACGTACAATATTTCCTAGTATATTAGCGCTAGTTGTTTATAGTATCTTCGTACTTGTTATCGGTGCATTTGACCTTGTGTTTGCACTTATTGTAGGTTGTATGTTAGCTATTATCGTGTTTCTTCTTCCATTTGTATCATTACTTTTGATGAAGAAACATCATGTTACTTTAAAGCAAGGCAGAAGCCGTTTGTATCAACAACTGACAGATGCTGTTTTTGGATTATCTGATTGGCAAGCAAGTGGTCGTAAAGATGAATTTATTAATGAGTATGTAAAACAAAATGATCAGTTGTTAAAAATCGAAAAGAGAGTGAAACGCTGGTATCATATTCGGGACAGTATCATTCAATTAGTAGTAGGTATTGTAGTTATTTCGATGATCATATGGACTGGGAATGGAGCGGCAAGTGAACAAATTGCTCCTACAGTTATCGCAGCTTTCGTATTAATGACTTTATCTGTAACGAACGCGCTTATTCCTATTGCAGATGCCATCGATCGAATACCGTCGTACGTAGAATCTACCCATCGTCTTAATGGCGTAGAAAGTGATAGTGTTTTACATGATGAAACGGATTTGCATGGAGAGAAAGATTATATTGAACCAAAACATGTAGATATTGAACTGAATCACGTATCGTATAGTTATCCAGATAGTAATGAGATTGTATTAAAAGATGTATCATTACAAATAAAAGCAGGGAAGAAAATTGCTATTTTAGGGAGAAGTGGGACAGGGAAATCTACTTTACTAAAATTGTTAACAGGGGCGTTAAGCCCAGTAAATGGCCAAGTTGTATTGAATGGTGAACGAGCTCATACGAATCTTTTATCTAAATATATTTCTGTATTAAATCAAAAGCCGCATTTGTTTGATACGACAATTGGAAATAATGTACGAATTGGCAAACCAGAGGCGACGGATGAAGAGATATGGAAAGCTTTAGAGAAAGCACAACTAGCTTCACATGTTACTTCTCTTCCAGACGGATTACAAACAAAAATGCATGAAATGGGAAAGCGGTTTTCTGGTGGGGAAAGACAAAGAGTTGCTTTTGCTAGAACTCTTATGCAAGAAACACCAATTATTGTACTTGATGAACCGACTATCGGTTTAGATCCAAAAACAGAATTGTCTTTAATTGAAACAATGTTTTCTGCAACGGAAGAAAAGACGGTTATTTGGATTACGCATCATCTTGTAGGAATAGAACATGTAGACGAAGTTATATTCCTTGATCGTGGCCAAATTGTCATGCAAGGTAGTCATAAACAACTTCTGAAAGAAAATGAAAAGTATCGTAAACTTTATGAGTTAGATAAAGGAATATGATTTGAATAAGCAATAATTGTAAAAATAGCTACGCCTAATGGTGGAGCTATTTTTTTGTTAGATTGAAGGTGTATATGATTGTTACGAATTAAAAATGAATTTCATATTATACATATAATGGAGGGGATGTACATGAAGGAGCAATATAAAATCATTGTTTTAAGTGATGAATTATCAGGGGATAGGATTCGAAATACATTAGACAAAAATAAATGTAAAACAATAGTTCATGTTGTAGACGTTTCAGATGTTGTTCGTATAGAAAGTTCTTTTCAATATATAGTCATTTGGAGAGTGGACGCAGAAAAACTTACAAATGACTTGATAAATAGGGGCGTGCAAAGTTCAAAAATTATTAATTTAACAAAATACATGTATGAATGGAAGGATAAATTAATTTCTATCTATCAAATAAATCCGGATCTTATGTCTTTATACATTTCTATGAAAAAAGCAAAGAGTGATCCGACGTATGAATTGTTTGCTACCGGTTTGTCTTATCCACATTGTGGCATAAGTACGGAGCTTCTCTCAAAAAAGTCAATAAAATTAACACTTCCATCGCAAGATCTATACTATGATTATTTAATAGCGTCACAACTTTTATCAAACAATCATTCATTTCAATATTGTTTAATAGGAATAGCCTATTTCTCGTTTTACTTTGATATGTCGTTATCATCTGAATCATATAGAATTCACAAAGTATATTATCCATTGTTTCAAGATGGTCATCATACTGTAGTTCACTCTCCTCTACCCACTGATGGATTCTCACATCTAAATACTCCGAAACCACTTCTTTCTATTTTTAATTTGCATTTTGAATATATTTTATTAGACGAACTAAAAGATGAATCATTGATACTGCCTTGGATAAATGCTGAATGGAATACTACTTCTCTTCATATTCCTTTTGAAGAACACGGGAAAATAAGAGCAGCTTCACATACTAAATTGGTGTATCCTCATACTTTAGTTGAAAATAAAATGATTTTTAAGAAATATTTAGAATTACTGTTGAAAAACGATATAAAGCCATTAATTGTTGTATTCCCTGTTACTTTACATTATTTCAATTGTAGTAGTAAGAAATTAAAAGAAGATTTTTATAAAGTTATAAATGAGTTTCAAACTCAATATTCTTTTCAAATCATAGACCTATTTGATTCGCCATTATTTTGTGAGGCTGATTTTTATGATAGTGATCATATGAATAAAAAAGGTGCAAATAAAATGTCCGCTTTATTAAATATGTTTATTCAGGAACGAAAAGTATGATATTTTGTTTCATGTTTGCATAAAAGTATATAGGCTCCATACAGTTAAAGTAATGTGATTTTTGTGTCGCGTATATAAATAATATGCGAAGAGGTGAGAGAGTTAAAATGAGAACTCGTATTGAAAGAACTGAAGAGGTGGTAGAGCAACTTCCATTGGTAAGTGTATTAATTCCTACGTATAATCGTCCTCACTACTTTGAAAAGGCTTTATGTAGTGTGTTAGAACAAACGTACCCTAATATAGAAATTATAGTTGGAGATGACAGCACGAATGACGAAACAGAAAAGATGTTACAAAAATATTTATGTAATCATTCAAATATTATTTATATAAAAAACAGATCAACTCTCGGACAGTTTGAAAATGCGTTAATGTTATTTCATGAAGCGAATGGTGAGTATATAAATTTTTTAATGGATGATGATATATTTCATGTGAATAAAATTGAAAAGATGATGAAGTACTTTTTCAATGATCTAGATAATGAAATTAAGCTAGTAACATCTCATCGTCAAGTAATTGATGATAAAGGGAAAGAACTACGACATATTTATTCAACTGTCCGTTTATTTGAAGAGGATACGATTATAGAGGGGACAGAATTAGGAAATAAGGTAATTGTGGAGCAAAAAAATTATATTGGAGAACCGACAACAGTTTTATTTCGTAAAAATGATTTGCAAGAACCGTATGGGATTTTTGATAAGAGGCGGTATTTATGTAACGTAGATATAGCTTCATGGTTATCTTTATTAAGTAAAGGAAAAGCAGTATATATAGCAGAGACACTTAGTTACTTTCGATTACATCCAGATCAACAGTTAAATGAATCTAATAAAATGATGGATGGGTTAGAAGATTTTTCACACAGTATTATAGCAGGAGAACAATATGGTTTCTTATCCACCGAAAAAGAGTTAGACAAAGCGATAACTAATTTTCTAGATTATGCAAGAAGGATAGTTCCATCATCCATATTATATACATTAGATTATTACCAAAAAATTAGAGAGAGGAAAATAAACATAGAAAAGAAAAAACAACATATAAATAATAATTCTTCTTTACCGAAAGTAAGTATACTTATTCCTGCGTACAATAGACCTTATTACTTGGAATTAGCACTCAACAGTGCTCTGAATCAAACATATGAAAATATAGAAATTATTATTTCTGACGACAGTACAAATAATGAAGTCAATGCTATGATTCAACCGTACTTACGTGAATATGAGTGTATTACATATGTTAAAAATGAAACGCCGTTAGTTGCCGAAAACTTTAATAAGTGTGTAGAACTTGCGGATGGGGACTATATAAACTTTTTATTAGATGATGATTTATTTCATCATGAAAAGATCGAGAGAATGATGCAATACTTTTTGACGTTAGAAAATATTTCATTTGTGACGTCATATCGTGAACTGATTGATGAGAATGGAGAGATATTACCACCTTCAACATTGAATATGAAAATCGCGAAAGAAACTACACTTTTTGAAGGAAAAGAATTAGGGAATTATATGTTAAAAAACTTAAAAAATGTAGTTGGTGAGCCGACAACTGTTTTATTTAATCGTGATTTGTTTGACGGGAAGTTTGGGTATTTTAAAGGAAAGGCTTATTCTGCTATTAATGACATTGCAACTTGGCTAGATATGATGAGGAAAGGAAAAGTAGTTTATATACAAGAACCTCTTAGTTATTTTAGACAACATAGTGGCCAAAATCAAAAACAAATGCATTTTATTTTAATGACAATTGAAGAGTGGATTGAATTAATTATAGATGCATATAATAGTGGATTTTTAAGCTCCGAAAGTGAGTATAAAGAGAGTTTATCTTATTGTTTAGAAAATGCGGGATTTATAGTTAAGGATGCAGTAAGAAATGGCGAACTAGATCAAATTTATAATGAAAAGATAAAAAAAGGATTAAACAAGTTAGTTGCTCATATGTTCGAGAAAGAATCTTGTTATTGTCAATATTGCAATAAACAATTTGAAAAATTTTCACCTTGGCCAGCGCATTATGATTTTCCAAAATACAAATTTGAGATGTGGAATAAAGATACAGGGATATGTCCAGTTTGTAATTCGATGGATCGTGAAAGATTGTATCGTGCGTACATTGAAACGGAAACGGACTTGTTAAATAGAAACTATACAATGCTTCATATTGCACCTGAAGCGAAGTTAAGAGATTGGTTTAACGAGTATAAAAATATTACGTATGTATGTGGTGACTTAGAACCAAAGGATCCATTAATGAAGGAAATTGATGTTACAAGGATTACATATGATAGTAATACTTTTGATGTAATATTATGTAGTCATGTGTTAGAACACGTTCCTGATGATGACAAAGCAATGCGAGAGTTATATAGAGTGTTAAAGCCAAATGGATGGGGAATTATTCAAGTACCAATCGTAATGAATGTAGATTTTATTGTAGAGAATGAATTAATTGTAACACCACAATTGAGGAAACTAGCTTTTGGTCAAGAAGATCATGTGAGAATTTATAATCAATCGGGATTTATTCAACGATTAATGAATGCAGGATTTAAGGTAGAATTATATAACATAGCAGAAAAACAAGGAATGAAAAGTGCTAGGAAATTTGGATTATCTGAAACAGATATGCTCTATATTGTCCGAAAATGATAGGAAGGAATAGATAGATATGGAGAATATTCCTTTTTTACGTGCTTCAACTGTACCTGTAAGTGAGTATTTGGACGAATTGAAGGAAATTGATACATCTCACATATATACGAATTATGGACCTATAAATCAACGTTTTGAGGAAACAATTATGTCGTCATTTTTTCAAAACAGGGGAGCTGTTACAACAGTAGCAAACGCAACGTTAGGGTTAATGGCGGCTATTCAACTAAAGAAAAGAAGAAAGGGAAAGTATGCTCTCATGCCTAGCTTTACATTCCCTGCGACTGCCTTAGCCGCTATTTGGTGTGGATTGGAACCTTACTTTATTGATATTTCAATAGATGATTGGTATATGGATAAAACGGTACTTTTGGATAAGATAGAAGAATTAAAAGAAGAGGTTGCGATTGTTGTCCCATACGCCACCTTTGGATCATGGATGAACTTAGAAGAATATGAAGAATTAGAGAAGAAGGGGATTCCGGTTGTCGTAGATGCGGCGCCGGGATTTGGATTAATGAATGGAGGGGTGCATTACGGTCAAGATTTTAGTGGAATGATCGTATATAGCTTTCATGCAACAAAGCCGTTCGGAATTGGTGAAGGAGGGCTCATATATAGTAAAAACGAAGAAGATATACAACGTATTAAAAGAATGGGGAATTTCGGATTTGATAAAAATCGTGAATGCACGATGATGGGGTTTAATTGTAAAATGTCTGAATACGCAGCAGCTATTGGGATTGCGACTGTAAAAAAGTGGGATCAAAAATTAAAAGAACGCACCCGTATTTCTGAATGGTATAAACAGTTGTTACAAAATACTGGGTTAATGAAAAAAGGGTGGGAAGTCCAAAAGACAGAAGCAGTTATTCACCAATTTATGCCTATCATCTGTCCAGAAGAAGTTCGCAACATACAAGTAATAGAAGAACTGAAAAAACAGAAAATAGAAGCTAGATTATACTTTTCACCATCTTGCCACCAACAAGTTCTTTTTAAAAACTATAAGTCTACAGATTTAACAAAAACGAATAAAATAGCAAAACGAATCGTAAGTTTACCTTTATGGGAAGGAATGACGAAAGAACTAGTAGAGCAAATTGTAATCTGTTTAGAGCAGAAGGTGGTGTCGGTAGATGAATAGTTTTTATAGTCAAGAAGAACTAAAGAAAATTGGATTTTTATCTGTTGGGAAAAATGTATTGGTTAGTAAAAAAGCAAGTATATATAATCCGAGTGCTATATCAGTTGGCAATCATGTAAGAATTGATGATTTTTGCATTTTAAGTGGTAAAATCACAATTGGAAGTTATTCGCACATATCAGCGTATACAGCGTTATATGGAGGGGAAGTTGGGATTGAAATGCATGATTTTGCAAACATCTCAGCTAAAACAATCGTATATGCAGTACTTGATGATTTCAGTGGAAATACATTAATGGGGCCAACCGTCCCGAATCAATATAGGAATGTGAAAGCAGAAAAAGTTATTTTAAAAAAACATGTGATTATTGGTGCTAATTCTATTATTTTTCCAAATGTAACGGTAGGAGAAGGAACGGCAGTCGGCGCGATGAGTATGGTAAAAGAGAGTTTAGATGATTGGTATATTTACGCTGGAGTTCCCGTAAGGAAAGTAAAACCTCGTCAAAAAAAGATGCTAGAGTTAGAAATTGATTTTTTAAAAAGCATTCATTCTTAACAAAAAAGAATGAATGCTTTTTATTTTTATCCCGCTATTTGCTGGTAAAGATTCGACTGGTGAGGGCTAATTAAAGTTTCACTTTATGATAGAGCGGAGTGTATCTTAACTTATTATGTTTTAAATTTTGCTGACCAAGGCAATACTGAGCCATAGTGAATGTAAAGTTGGAGGGCGAGCGTATATGTTTGATGAGGATGGGATTGTTTTAATTATGGAACCAGCTGATGAAAGAAACTTGAGGAGATTTATTTTTTCAGTGCCAAAGTCAGTGTATGAAAAGAAGGGGCTTACATTACACTATGGAACAGCTATAGGACAAGGATATATGGATATAATTGAAGATATTATAAGCGTACATATAGAAATAGATGTTGTAACGATAATAGGGCATGTAAGAGGATAAATAGCTATTTGAAAAAGGTTATAAACAATTTAGCTAGAAGTTATGTATAGAGAAAATTACAGACAATGATAAAGACGAAGGGAGTCTAAAATGAAAATAAAATCAATTTTATTAGTATTTATAGTTTCAATTGGTTTAATGGGATGTTCAATAGTGGAAGAAGGAAAGAACTCCATAGATTATGCTCAAAAGGCGACAGACTATGTAAATGAAATAAGTGCATTTGCAAACGATGCACCAGCATTAGCAGAAAAGGCCGTTAATGATAGCGAGGCTCGAAAAGAATTAGAAACGAAGCTTAGTGAAATTAAACAAGATATACCCGCATTCAATGAATTAACGCCACCTGATGTAGCAAAGGATCTTCATCAACAAATCGTCGGATATAACGAAAAGTTAAATACGTTAATTGATACGGCGATGACAAAGATAGAAGAAGGAAAAGTGGATGTAGAGCAATTTAAAAACTCAGAGCTTATGCAGACGGTAGATCAAGTTCGAGATTTGAAAGATAAGGTGCAAAATTTAGGTCAATAGTAAAAAGCTCCGTTTGTGATAAACGGAGCTTTTTATTATTGGATACAATAAACGATTACACCAACGATAATAATAGCTGCACCAAGTAAATGATTCCACTAAATCGTATCTCCAAATAGAAATACTGACCAAAGCATTGACCATAGTATAATAATCCCGCGATGTGAATATGCTTTTGAAATTTCGAAATGTTTAATTACTTGTTGCCATAAAATTGCATATCCGAATAAAAGTACAACTAGTCCGAAATAAGCAACAAAAAATGAGATGGAAGCAATGGGAAACTTAGCTGCATGGATTTTATTGTAAAACAATAGAAGCCATGCATTCATTTTTTCCAAGGTTCTACAATATGTATTGTTTTATTTGTTGCATCCAACTCTACTTGAACACCGATAGGTATAGTAATCATTGGATGTGTATGACAACAATCGAAGTCAGCTAGAAAAGGAATTTTTTGATTTTGAAGTACTTCTAACAGTATTTCAAAAGGTTTTCGATTTGTACCACAATCATCAAATTGCTCATGTTTTCCAAGAATGATAGCTGAAATTTTATCGAATACACCGTTAATTTTAAGGAATGAAAAGCTTCTTTCGATAGTAGCTGCATCTTTTGAACTGTCCTCAATAAAGAGAATATCGCCTTCTTGAATATGTGGCATATAGGGGCTAGCCCAAATTCCTTGTATCGTGTTTAAATTCCCGCCAATAATACGACCAGTAGCTTTTCCGTCAATTACTGAAATCCAATTGTTTGGTCGAAGTTCTTTCTCCTTAGTCTTTTCTTCCCAATTAATAAATTCATCTGACCAAAATAATGGTTGTTTTATATGATAAGGAAGAGATTGATGATGTAGTAAAGTTTCTGCAAAATATTTGTATGTACAATTAACAAAAGGTTCAAATTCGCCAAAGGAAGGGACGAGAGCTGGCCCATAAAATGTAGGGATTCCTGTTTTAGCATAAATTCCTAGTAATAAAGCAGTTGCATCTGAATATCCAATCATTATTTTAGGGTTATTTAGAAAAGCATCATAATCAATATAAGGTAATATTGAATTTGAATTCATCCCACCAATTGTTGACATAATACAAGAAATATTAGGGTTTCTTATCAAGGCATTTAGTTCATCAGCACGCTCCTGTATACTACCAGAACGATAAAAATCATATCGACCTGTTAATGAACCTTCTAATATATGAAACCCTTTCTGTTGTAAGTAAGATTTTGCTCGTTCAAATCTATTTGGGGAAGTGTAGGTTACTGGTGAAGAAGGGGAGTAGATCCCAATTGTGTCTCCATATTTTAATGATTTTGGAAGTAGCATTTGTATGAATCCCTTCTATTAAATAGTTTATTTACAAGATTTTATTGTTGAATATTCTTATATTTCAGTATTATTAGTGTAACATAAACAAATTAAAATAATAATTACTGTATATGAATAAATATACTTTTTACCTTGACTGTATAAAGGAATTGTTGTTAAGGTTAAATGTGAGTGTATAAAAGGTTTGCTAAAGGAGTTTTGAAATGAATCGGTTAAAATGGGGAAGGATGACAGTCCTATTAGTCATTATTTTAGGGATATGTTGGTTCTTATTCCAAGGAAATCAAAAGAGCGTAGCGAATGTAGAAGGACAACTTTTGCAAGTGGCAGAACTACCTAAAGCAGGATTTACTGAAAAAGTAGTCCCGCCAAAGTACATCCCACCAGAAATTAACGCAAAAGCGGCTATGATTATCGATGCGAGTGATGGAGATATTATTTATCAATATAATGAAAATGAAGCTTTTGCACCGGCTAGTATGTCTAAGATGATGACAGCGTATCTCCTACTAGAGAGTATACATAACGGGAAAGTTCGCTGGGAAGATCCAGTTAAAATGAGTGCGAAGGCGGCACAAACAGAGGGAGCGAGAATCCCAGTACAAGTTAATGACACATTAACTGTTAAAGATTTATATCATGCATTAATGATTGAGTCAGCTAATAATTCAGCTGTGGCTTTAGCAGAACATATGGCAAAATCGGAGAAAGATTTCGTTCAGCTTATGGATGCAAAAGCGAAACAGTTAAAAATGTCGGAACATGCTAAATTTGCAAATGCTTCTGGATTACAAGAGCCAGATGGAAGTGAAACAAAAATGACGGCTGGTGATGTAGCACAATTGGCGTATCATCTTATAAAAGATTATCCGGAAATATTAGAAGTGACTCACTTACGTCAAAGTCAGCTAGCATTTAATAATATTAATGTTATAAGCACAAACGACATGTTAAATAAAAATAATAAAAGTTTATATATAGAAGGAATGGACGGACTAAAGACTGGATTTACAGATAGCGCAGGATACTGTTTTACGGGGACTGCAAAGCAAGGTGATAATCGAATTATTACAGTGGTCATGGGGACATCAAGTAAAACAAAACGTTTTACAGAGACAAATAAGTTAATGTCGTATGCATTTGGATTAGTTAATTAAGTAAGTAAAATACGAATCTAGATCGCTACATAAGTAAGACTGTTTGTTGTTACTAATTTTAGATAACAACAAACGGTCTTTTTATTTTAACTTTAAAAAGGAAAAAGATTCTAAATACAAGTGTTATCATTTGAGTTTATTTGTTGCTGTGATATTATAAAGTTATAAGCTTATTAATAATAAGTTTGAGGGGCGTAATATGACATATACATATGAAATAGCCTCAATTGAAAATTGGAGGGAATTATGATGGCAAAAGATTTTTACTCAGCAATTGAAGACAGAAGATCTATTTATGCAATTAGTAAAGAGCAAGTAGTTTCTGATGAAAAAATTCAAGAAGTGATTTATCATGCTGTAAAACATACACCTTCAGCTTTTAATTCTCAAAGTGCTCGCGTTGTTGTTTTATTAGGAGAACAACATGATAAATTATGGGATATTACGAAAGAAACATTAAGAAAAATTGTACCTGAAAATAACTTTGCACCTACTGAAGAAAAAATGAATGCATTTAAAAGTGGTTATGGAACGGTTTTATATTTTGAAGACAGTGAAGTTGTGGAAGGCCTTCAAGCAAACTTTGCATTATATAAAGATAATTTCCCAACTTGGTCTCAGCAATCATCAGGAATGTTACAATTTGCAATTTGGACAGCTTTAGAAATTGAAGGGTTTGGTGCTACGTTGCAGCATTACAATCCGCTAATTGATGAAGAAGTGAGAAAAGAGTGGGATGTTCCAGCAAATTGGAAGCTCACTGCGCAAATGCCATTTGGTAAACCGGTAGTACATGCTGGTGAAAAAGAATTCCAACCGTTAGAAAACCGTGTGAAAATTTATAAATAAAATAATTTGATAAAAGGTGAACAGGAATATAACCTGTTCACCTTTTTTATACGTAATAAGGGTTTTTTTGTCCAGCATTTTTCATCTGATTTTTTAATTCATTTTTACGTATTTCAATAGCTGATACTTTTTGTAATGTTATCATTGAAACGAATTGAATAAAAGCATAGTATGGCTCTATATTTTTTTGTATTGGATCATCTATTATATTTCTCACAAATATGCCTCCTCTTTTTATTCCAATAAAATTCCGCATTAATGGGTAGCCCGAGTAGTGAGGGTTAATAATTAGCGGGGGGATAAAACCTTTACTAATTAAAGTTTTATTATGATATATAATACTATGATTATCCTATAAATTCCATTATCGGAAAAGAAAACAGTTGGTATAGTGTGTGTTTTCTTTAAAGGAGAAATGGTTTTTGTGAAATAAATCTTACAATTCGTCAAATTATTTCAAAATTGTAGATAGTATAGAAATTTAGTTTTCTAAAAATATTATACTATTGATAAATAGAGTGATTTTTGTCATGATGAAAGTATACTTCATGTAAGGAGCTTTATAAGGAAATACATAATGTGGTTTGTATTAGGTTAATAGAATTTTTTATAGAAGATAGAAAAGGGATGTTTTATATTGAGATATTAAATGAAATGTCGAATTTTTATGCGATATATAAGAAATTTGAAAAAATCATTGCAAAAACACTATAATTAATGATAAAGTTCACATGAAGTTCACACGGATTTCACTTTGTTCATTTAAAATGAACTCTGTGTGAAAAATAAAACTCTTGCTAAAAAATGGAACTGGATGAATATTTTACTTTGATAATATTGTAAAGTATTAAAGTTTTAAGTTTTTTTTAAGAGGATAGTAGGGAAAGGAAGTAAAGACAACTTATGAAAAAAGTAATTGCAGGTTTAGCAGCAGCTTCTGTAGCTGGCGTTGCAGTTCCAGGAATGGATTCTGCTCATGCACAAGTTTCAAATGAAGCGCTAAAAGAAATTAATGGACAAACTCAAACTCAAACTCAAACGACTGTAACTGAAACAAAAACTGTAGAAACAACTTCTGAATTAAAATACACAGTAACTGCTGATGTATTAAATGTTCGTTCAGGTGCTGGTACAGGACATAACGTTATTTCTAAAGTGAAATCAGGTCAAGTGCTACAAGTAGTTGGACAAGAAAACGGTTGGTTCAAAGTAAACGTAAATGGTCAAACAGGTTATGTAAGTGGTGACTTCGTAACGACTGGTGGCAAAACAGGAACGACTGTTCAACAAGGAACAGGTACTTACACAGTAAACGTTTCTTCACTTAACGTACGTACAGGCCCAAGTACATCTCATACAGTATTAGGTTCTGTAAACAAAGGTAAAACAGTACAAGTTGTAGGTGAAGTACAAGATTGGTTTAAAATCAACTTCAATGGTGGAACTGGATACGTAAGCAAAGACTTCGTAACAAAAGGTGGTTCTGCTGTATCTAACCAAACACAACAACCAACTACAAACAACAATACTACAACAGTTCAAACTGGTGGTTCTTATGTTGTTAACACTGGTGCTTTAAAAGTACGTACAGGCCCAGCTACATACAACGCTGTAATCGGTGGAGTAACAAATGGTAAAGTACTAAACGTTACTGGCGCTGAAAATGGCTGGTACAAAATTAACCATAACGGCCGCACGGGTTACGTAAGTGCAGACTTCGTTAAGTTTGTAAAAGGCGGAGTAAACAACGTTACAAATAACAATAACAATAACGTTACAAATAACGTTCAACAACCAGGTAAAGACGTACAAAAACCAACAACAGGTGGAGATACATCTTCAATCGCTGGATTCGCTAGATCTTTAAATGGTTCACCATACAGAACTGCTGGTACAACACCTGCTGGTTTTGACTGCAGTGGATTCATTCACTACGTATTAAATCAAACTGGTCATAAAGGCGCTCGTCAAACAGTTGCTGGATACTGGAGCTCTAAAACAAAAACTAGCAATCCACAACCAGGTGATTTAGTATACTTCCAAAATACTTATAAATCAGGTCCTTCTCACATGGGTGTTTACTTAGGAAACGGTCAGTTCATTAGTGCAGAAACAGATGCAACTGGTGTACGTATTAGTTCTGTAAGTAACTCTTACTGGAGCAAGCACCTATTAGGTTACACAAAAGCATACTAAGAAAAAGTAGTTTTATATACTTTTCGTATAGAGAAAAGGCTTTCCAAGGAAACTTGGGAAGCCTTTTTATAGTTGTATAAATTGGAAGTTTAATAGTTTTTATTTTAAATTTCCATTTAAAAATCGATCATATAAGTCATGGAAATAGTTAGGACGAAATAAGTTCGCTGCATGTCCTGCTAAAGGTATTTCCTTATATAGAACGTTAGGTAAAATAGATTTCAAATCAAATAGACAAGATTTATAGAGATGATCATGCTCTCCCATTACCCATAGTATAGGGTGAGGAAGTGATTTTAATTTAGACTTTAAATCGAATTCTAACCGATGTCGTAATGACTGGGCAATAATGGATGAATGTAATTGTAATCCGAAACGGTAGTAAATATTTCTTGAAATGACTGCAAACGGATTTGCTTTTAGTATACCACTTGGAAAAATAGTATTTGCGTATTGAGAGAGCCATTTAGAGTATTCATCCCCTCGCTTCTCCCAAAAATTTTGGAATACGCTATATAAGCGAGAAGGGTTATTGTAATGTCCTCCAATATGACAAATACTTAATACTTTTTCTGGATGCATTTGTGCAAAAATTGTAGAGATGTAACAGCCGTAACTTAGCGCACAAATATGAGCTTTTTTAATACCTTCTTGTTCATATAAGTTTAATAATTGATCTACGAGACGCTGTAATGAAAAGTCGATTGCTTCTCCTTTATCATCACCGTGACCTAATAAGTCATAAGTTATAATGTTGTAGGAGGCAGAAAATCGTTTTTGCTCCTTTTTGAAGGCGCGACGATTGCCAACTAATCCATGAATAAAAATAATTGTTTCCTTTTCAGAATGTATATTTGTTTGCAAAAAGGATACTCCTTTCACTAACTGGAGATTTATATCGTGTTTTAAATTATTTATCTATAATTCACATAGAATAATATTAAGTACCAGGTAATAATATCAGATGTTTATATCTGTTGTAAAGATGAGTTTTTATGTATATTTTGTAAAAATAGAAAAAGTGTGTTTACATTCAGTTTACATTTGTATCGTATTCTAATTTTAGAAAGAATAGTTTGGTTTAACATGAGGAGATGAACAGGAATGGAAGTTAGAAATGAAATGAAGAAAAAAGGGAGCTGGAGGCAGTTTTTACGCCTTATTCAAGATACAAATCCTCCGAAAGGAATTTTAATTTTTGCGTTATTAATGAGTTTGCTTTCTACGGGAGCGAGTTTATTTATTCCTATGCTAACAAAAGGATTAGTAGATAATTTTTCGCTTTCTTCAATTAGTGCAGGACAAATTGTTGGGTTAGTTGCTTTCTTTGTAATGCAAACTATTGCGGCAGGGTTGTCTATATATTTACTAAATTATATTGGGCAGAAGATTGTAGCGGGACTAAGAGAACGTTTGTGGAAAAAGGTACTTATCTTGCCGGTATCTTATTACGATCAAAATAGAACAGGTGATACCATTAGCCGTATGACGAATGATACAGGTGTTGTGAAAACGTTAATTTCTGAGCATTTGTCAAACTTATTAACAGGTGGTATTTCAATTGTTGGATCGTTAATTGTATTATTTGTGTTAGATTGGAAAATGACTGCTTTACTTTTAACGGTTATTCCGTTGTCTGTATTAATTTTAGTTCCACTTGGACGAAAAATGTATAAGATTTCAAAAGCGCTTCAAGATGAAACGGCATCTTTTACAAGTGTGTTAACGCAAGTGTTATCAGAAATTCGTTTAGTGAAATCTTCAAATACAGAAAAAAGAGAATATGAAACGGGTAATACAGGCATACAAAAGTTATTACAATTTGGTTTGAAAGAAGGAAAAGTGCAAGCATTAATTTCGCCAGTTATGTCGTTTGTTTTAATGGCACTACTTGTTATTATCGTAGGATATGGCGGGATGAGAGTTTCTAGCGGTGCATTAACAACTGGTGAACTTGTAGCGTTTATTTTGTATTTAGTTCAAATTGTAATGCCGATGAGTCAATTATCTATGTTCTTTACACAATTCCAAAAGGCAATTGGTGCAACGGAAAGAATTAGTACGATTTTAGAATATAAAGTAGAAGATCATGAAACTGGTGTGAAAGTGACAAATGCTAAGCAACCGATCGTTCTTGAAAATGTACATTTTGAGTATAACGAAGAAGAGCAAGTTTTGAAAAATATTGATTTCACAATTGAATCTGGAAAAGTGACAGCGATTGTAGGACCAAGTGGTAGTGGGAAAACAACGTTATTCTCATTACTGGAACGTTTTTATGAGCCAACTAGTGGTGCTATTAAATTAGGAAAAGAATCAATTACGAGTTATTCATTACAGTCATGGCGACGTCAAATCGGTTACGTATCACAAGATAGTCCGTTAATCGATGGAACGATTCGTGATAATATTTGTTACGGCGTTGAAGGTGAAGTAACGGATGAAGAAATTGAAAAAGTAGCAGCAATGGCATATGTTGATGCATTTATTCATGACTTACCAAACGGTTATGCAACAGAAGTTGGAGAACGCGGTGTGAAGCTTTCTGGTGGACAAAGACAGCGAATTGCCATTGCCCGAGCGTTACTTCGAAATCCGCAAATTCTTATGCTCGATGAGGCAACTTCAAGCTTAGATAGTAAATCTGAGTCTGTCGTTCAAAAAGCGTTAAATAACTTAATGAAAGGCAGAACAACGTTAGTGATTGCGCATAGACTTTCTACTGTTGTAGATGCAGATAAAATTATCTTTATTGAAAAAGGAAATCTTACAGGTAGTGGTACGCATGATGAATTATTACAGACGCATGATATGTATCGTGAGTTTGCAACGCAACAATTGAAAATTAAAGAGGGTGCATTTTAAAAAAATATATTAGATGCTAAGTAGAAAGGAAATGGTTCCTTTGATACCTAAAATTTTAATAGTAGACGACGATCCACACATTAGGGAACTCGTTTCTGTATTTTTAGAACGAGAAGGTTTTCAAACATATGAGGCAATTGATGGAGTAGATGCACTTCGGAAAATGGATGACGTAAAAGTCGATATGGTTATTCTTGATATCATGATGCCAAATATGGATGGATTTGATGTATGTTTTGAATTAAGAAAATACTATGATATCCCGGTTCTGATGCTAACTGCCAAAGGGGAAACATCACAAAAAGTAAAAGGATTTCACCTTGGGACAGATGATTATCTTGTAAAGCCATTTGACCCTATAGAACTAGTAGTGAGAGTAAAGGCATTATTGAAACGTTACCAAATTACAGTTTCACAATCGATTCAAGTTGGAAATGTATTATTAAATCGTAAAACATTCGAAGTTACATCTGGAGAACAAACGGTTATGTTACGGTTAAAAGAATTTGAGCTGCTTTTTACTTTAGGGTCTAAATCGGGAAGAACTTGTTCGAGAGAGCAATTAATTGAAGAAATATGGGGATATGATTTTGAAGGGAATGAACGTACACTAGACGTTCATATTAATCGGTTACGTGAGAAGTTTCAAGAAGAGCAGTCGAAATTTAGTATTAAAACAATAAGAGGATTAGGGTATCGCTTAGAGGTAAGTAAATGAGAAAAAGAAAACGAATGAGTAAGTTGAAGATGCTGAAAGTATTTGGAGCGGTATTAGCGCTCTTTTCTTTTCTTACTATCATTTGGTCTATCGCATTTTATGTAGCAACTAGTATATTGAATGCTTTTGACGTAAACGTATCGCCATTTGTTGCCTTTCTAATTAGTGATATGGTCGGTTTTGTATTTATTATTCTTATTTGGACATTAATTGGAATATTAATGAGGCCAAAACGAGAGGCAATGATTTGGACTATTATTGAACCGATACAAAAAATTGCAAAAGGAGACTTCTCCGTAAAAATACGAAATGAAGAAAAGTATGATGGAGAAATTGGTGTGCTCGTAAAAAGTATAAATGATATGACAGATGAACTGAATACGATGGAGAAAATGAGACAAGAATTTGTATCGAATGTTTCTCATGAAATACAGTCACCATTAACTTCTATAAAAGGGTTTGCTAGAGCACTACAAGACGATAATCTTTCTGAGGAAAAAAGAAAACATTATCTTACCATTATTGAAACTGAAACAACGAGATTATCTAAACTAAGTCAAAACTTATTGAAGCTAACTCTTTTAGAATCAGAAGAGTATATACCAGAAAGAGTGAGTTATCGATTAGATCAGCAGTTAAAGCAAATTGTGTTAAATAGTGAACCACTCTGGGCTGAAAAAGAAATCGAGTTAGAACTAGATTTAGAAAAAGTACATGTTATTGCTGACCAAGAAAGTATGAGTCAAGTGTGGATTAATTTAATTCATAATAGTATTAAATTTACTCCAAGCGGTGGCACGATTACTATTCAGTTAAAGGAACATGAAACAGTAGTGGAAGTGCGCATCCGTGATTCGGGAATCGGTATATCAGAAGAACAGAAACAACATATTTTTGAGCGTTTTTATAAAGCGGATTCTTCACGAAATCGTGCCTATGGAGGAAGTGGCTTAGGTTTAGCTATTGTAAAAAAAGTACTCGACCTTCATCAAGGAGAGATAAAAGTAGAGAGTGAAGAAGGAAATGGAACAGAATTTATTGTGTGTATTCCTAATTATGAAGAAAAATAGTGTTAGAAGGAGAACCTTCTAACACTATTTCTCTTTAAAAATGCATTTACCGTTACTGCAATTATATTGAAAAGCTTTTCCTTCGCTTTTCATACTCATACACTCCCCTATGCTGGATTTGTTTTTATTTTACATGAATAATGGTAAAAAAATGAAACTTATAAATAAAAACTTTCTATAGTTACCTACAAGTAACCTACGCACATGAAAGTGCATCATTGCCTTTTTACATAAACATAGATACAATTTTAATATAATACATAACTGAGATGATTAAGGAGTGTTATACTTGGCAGAATTATTACAAGGCAAAAATGCTTTAATTACAGGAGCAGGTAGAGGGATTGGTCGCGCTGTCGCAATCGCATTAGCGAAAGAAGGCGTAAATGTAGGACTATTAGCTCGTTCAGAAGAAAACTTAAAAGCTGTAGCGAAAGAAGTAGAAGCAGAAGGTGTAAAAGCTGTTATTGCAACTGCTGATGTTTCTTCATACGAAGAAGTGACTACTGCGATTGAAACGTTAAAAAATGGTTTAGGATCTATCGATATTTTAATTAATAACGCTGGTATTTCTAAGTTCGGTAAGTTTTTAGAATTAGATGTTGCTGATTGGGAAAAAATCATTCAAGTAAACTTAATGGGTGTATATTATGCAACTCGTGCTGCTTTACCGAGCATGATTGAACAACAATCTGGTGATATCATTAACATTTCATCTACAGCAGGACAAAAAGGTGCACCTGTAACAAGTGCATATAGTGCTTCTAAATTTGGTGTCCTTGGCCTAACAGAATCGTTAGCGATGGAAGTTCGCAAACATAACATTCGTGTAACAGCTTTAACTCCAAGTACAGTAGCGACTGATATGGCTGTAGATTTAGGATTAACTGATGGAAACCCTGATAAAGTAATGCAAGCAGAAGATATTGCAGAATTTATCGTAGCGCAGCTGAAATTAAATAAACGTACATTTATTAAATCTGCTGGGCTTTGGTCTACTAATCCATAGGAAGTAAATTTAACTTTAAAAGAAGGGATATCTATTCTGTAAGGGGTAGATGTACCTTCTTTATTTTTTGTATTGGAGACAGAATTTTCGGTATAATTAAAAGTGAATGGTAGAAAGCATTGGGAAATTGAAAGGGATGGTATTTACATGAGTACAATTGAGAAATGGACGGCTGTTGATCAATATATGAGTGATGTATTAATACCGAAAGATTCTACATTAGAAGGGGTTCTTCAAACTAATGTTGCAGCTAATTTGCCAGCACATGATGTATCACCAATGCAAGGGAAGTTTTTACAACTGTTAGTACAAATTCAAGGGGCTCGTAATGTTTTAGAAATTGGCACGCTAGGCGGGTATAGCACGATATGGCTTGCTAGAGCATTGCCATCTGGAGGCCGAGTTGTTACATTGGAAGCAAGTGAAAAACATGCTGAAATTGCACGTAGCAATATTGAGCGTGCTAATTTGACTGATAAAATTGAAATACGAACAGGATTAGCGTTAGATTCTTTACAACAAATAGAAAACGAGAAGTATGAACCGTTTGATTTTATTTTTATAGATGCTGATAAACAAAATAACCCTGCTTATTTTGAATGGGCACTAAAACTATCACGACCGGGTACTGTAATTATTGGGGATAACGTAGTACGTGAAGGAGAAGTTATTGACAATACTAGTACCGATCCTCGTGTACAAGGGATACGTCGTTTCTATGAATTAATAGCTGCTGAGCCACGTGTTAGTGCTACAGCGCTTCAAACTGTCGGAAGTAAGGGATACGATGGATTTGTAATGGCAATCGTAAAAGAATGAGGTAAGGAGATAGATAGAATGAAAAAGATGTTTGAAAAATTATAACATGTATCTTGTATAACGAGATTAGCTCGTGGGCCTCCGACATACATAACGCTATATTATATATCAAAAAATTGGAGGCTATAAGTAGATGAGAACTGAAAAAGAAATGCTAGACTTAATTATTAATACAGCAAAAGAGGATGGAAGAATTCGAGCAGTTATCATGAATGGATCGCGTGTAAATCCAAATGTGAAAAGAGATTGTTTTCAAGACTATGATATTATGTATGTTGTAAATGATATACAATCTTTTACGTCTAATCATAATTGGGTTCATAGATTTGGAGAAATAATGATAGTACAAATGCCAGAAGAAATGTCGTTAGTTCAACCAGATGAAGATGGGAAGTTTCCGTATTTAATGCAGTTCATGGATGGGAATCGGATTGATTTAACGCTAGTTCCAGTTGAGTTAATAAAAAAGTTCGTTGGACAAGATAGTTTAAGTAAATTACTTCTCGATAAAGATAATTGTATGGAAGGATTCCCGCCAGCAAGCGATAAAGATTACTTAATAAAAAAGCCTACAGAAAAAGAGTTTTTGGATTGTTGTAATGAATTTTGGTGGTGTAGTACGAATGTGGCAAAAGGGCTATGGAGAGAAGAGCTTTCTTATGCAAAAGGAATGCTGGAGGGACCAGTGCGAGATATGTTCATCGTAATGCTAGAATGGTATATTGGTATGAAAACAGATTTTACAGTTAATGCAGGGAAGTTTGGAAAGCATTTCGAGCAATATATTGAAAAAGATATGTGGGTGCAATTTAAAAGAACATTTTCTAATGCAGAATATGAAAACATATGGGAGTCATTCTTTGTCATGGGTGATTTATTTAGGGAAGTGGCGAACGAAATCGCTAACAAATATGAATATCAATATCCGCAAGATGATGATGATAAAGTGACGAACTATTTAAAACATGTGAAAGCTTTGCCAAAAGATAGTACATCGATTTATTAATAATAGTAAGCAGTAAGACTGTCCTAATTAAGGACAGTCTTATTTTTGTTTATGAATAACAATTTCTCTAACAAAGTGCAGATGAATCACATATGAAAATTTAGGGAGGTTTTTTATCATGTATTATTTTTATTCGCCAGAAATGTTTGCTCCATATCAATGGGGACTAGAACGAGATGTTTCGTATGCTTATATGCCATATAACTCATTTTATTATGGAGACTATATAAGCGCATTGCCATACGCATATATCCCTCAAAGCTATGAAGTACAAATGAAAGTAGATGATCGTGGATCGTGGACACCATTTACATGGGTTGAAAAATATGCGTACGCATTTTCAGGACCGTATAATAAAGCGGAAGTAGCTCTTACATTTGATGATGGACCAGATTCAGAATTCACGCCAAAAATATTAGATAAGTTAAAACAACATAATGTAAAAGCTACTTTTTTCTTACTTGGTGAAAACGCAGAAAAATTTCCGAATGTAGTAAAGCGTATTGCAAATGAAGGGCATGTAATTGGTAATCATACGTACAGTCATCCGAATTTAGCGAAAGTAAATGACGCTGAGTATCGTAATCAAATTATAAAAACGGAAGAAATATTAAAACGTTTAGCCGGCTATGCTCCTAAATTTATACGTCCACCGTATGGTGAAATACTTGAAAATCAATTGAATTGGGCAACTGAGCAAAATTTTATGATTGTACAGTGGAGTGTTGATACAGTTGATTGGAAAGGTGTAAGTGCCGATACGATTACAAATAATGTGTTAGGGAATTCATTTCCAGGTAGTGTCATACTGCAGCATTCTACTCCAGGTGGGCATTTACAAGGATCTGTTGATGCACTAGACAAAATCATTCCGCAGTTAAAAACGAAAGGGGCACGTTTTGTAACACTTCCAAGTATGTTCCAGACATCGAAAGAAAGAAAGTGAATGTGTTATAAATTGGAAAAAATAAGGGTTGTGTCGTATAATGAAAGTGTAAGTTAGGGGGGATATAATTGATTGATGCACTAGTAAACATAGGAATAAGCATATTGATTGGTATTATTTTTATACTTGCGGCAATTATTCTTCAAAAAAATCCACCGACCGATATTAATGCGGCATATGGTTATCGTACGAAACGATCTATGAAAAATAAGGAATTATGGGATGCGGGTAACAGGTATAGTGCAGAAGTGATGAAGCAAAACGGATTTATCATGCTGTTAATTGGAAGTGTTATTAGTATACTGTTTAGATATCCACATACAATAATAGCGATTATAGTGGTTATGCTGTTATTAATCATTCGTTTATTTATACAAGTAGAGAGTAGATTAAAAATACTTGAACAATAATAAAAAAATAGGACTCTACGCAATATTTTGCTAGGAGTCCTATTTTATTTATTAACTATTATTTTTTAATAATTCTTTTCCTTGCTCTATAACAAATTCATAGTATGCAAGATCATACGGATAAATATCTTCAAATGTTATCGTAATCGGTGTATTGTTTAAGACTGAAATAGTCGTTAAAGATGAAATCTCTCCTTTTAATAGTTGTAGAAAAGAAGTTGCATGTACTTTCATCACATCGTCTACTTCTTCACCTGGTGCGAATGGAAGTGGATTGATGACGTTGTGAAAATACATATGACAAAACTCGCGATCAGTAAGATTTGAAATTTCATAATCTATTTTAAAGATTCCCTTGTATGTTAAATCATTAGTTTGAAAGGAAAGCCCTAATTCTTCCTCAATTTCACGAAGGCCACCAATTTGTACATCTTCATCATGCATAATATGTCCAGCTGAAGTAATATCCCATATACATGGAGCTTCTTTTTTATTTTTAGAGCGTAATTGGAAATATAAAAACATATCTTCATTATCTTTTTCTACAAACCAGCAATGAAATGTTTCGTGCCAATCGCCGTCACGATGCACTTCATCACGTAATTTCTTCCCAAGTGTATTTCTTTCAGGATCAAATATTCTTAACCACTCTGTCATTTTAATTCCCCTTTCCTCAAATTTTATTATACAATATTTGTATTGAATTTTGGGAAAATAAAGAAAAAGGAGTGGTTATAAGTGGGGATAGAGCGTACGGAAATAAAATCGATTATTTCAACAGAGGAAGAGTTACGGAAAATATTGGGGCAACCAAGTGAGCGAGCATTGAAAAAAGTTATTTCATCATTAGACCACCATTGTGTAGATTTTCTTTCTAAATCTCCTTTTCTAGTATTATCTACTGCAAATAAGTTGGGGGAGTGTGATGCCTCGCCGCGAGGAGACGCACCTGGATTTGTATACGTACTCAATAATAATAAAATTATCATTCCAGAAAGACCAGGAAATCGTCGTATAGACTCCATTTTGAATATTATTTCAAATCCACGTGTAGGACTAATCTTTTTTATTCCAGGTCTTGGGGAGACACTCAGAATAAATGGCCGAGCGTATATTATAAACGACGAAGAAATTTTGAAAGAAATGCAGGCGAATGGACGCAATCCGTTGCTTGGAATTGTTGTTGAAATAGAAGAGTGTTATATTCATTGTGCAAAAGCTTTTATTCGTTCTAAGATGTGGGATCCAGAATCTTGGTTAAATAAAAAAGAGTTACCTTCAGCAGCAAAAATGTTGCTGGAGCATGCGAAAGTGAATACTTCAGAAGAAGATGTTGCACGTTCTTTAGAAGAAAGTTATACAAAAAGATTGTATTAGAAATTTTATTAATATAGTTTTGTAGAGCGGATATGTACGGGTTTTAGAATGGGGAATTTATATATGAACCGTTGATTTATAAAATGGAGAAATAACAAAATAGGTAAATTGAGTGGCGGTTGCATAATGCTATTGTAAAATATTATAAAAAAAATTCTTGAAAATAGTTAGTAAAAATAGGCTTGCTTTTTAAAAAGTTGATAACTATAATAAGTTAACAAATAGACATGAACGAAAAAGTAACGATAAGGACAAGAAATCATTTTTACGGTTTACAGAGAGGGAAGTCTAGGGTGTGAGCTTCCTAACACGAGAAATGGTTTTACCACCTTTGAACTTCAATAGTGAACGAGTAATCTAGTAATTATTGACGGTATCAGCCGTTATCTGAACTTGAGCAATCTAGGAAGAAATACGTCTAGGTTGGAACAAGGGTGGAACCACGAAAACACATTCGTCCCTTTCCTAGGGATGAGTGTGTTTTTTTACGGTTTTAGGGATTGAAAATTTAAAATAATTAAAAAATAGTGTTGATTTTGTTTTTTATGCGAGTATAATGAGTTAACAAATAAACATGAACGAAAAAGTAACGATAAGGACAAGAAATCATTTTTACGGTTTACAGAGAGGGAAGCCAAGGGTGTGAGCTTCCTAACACGAGAAATGATTTTACCACCTTTGAACTTCAATAGTGAACGAGTAATCTAGTAATTATTGACGGTATCAGCCGTTATCTGAACTTGAGCAATCTAGGGAGAAATACGTCTAGATTGGAACAAGGGTGGAACCACGAAAACACATTCGTCCCTTTCCTAGGGATGGGTGTGTTTTTTTATTACTTTGAAGGGAGGTGCGGTAACATGAAACTATTTATAAGTACGGAAATAACCACCACCTGCATGACAAAAAAGCAGAGTAAGGTGATTTATAGGTGTAACAATTAAACTTTTAGGAGGAGATTAGAAGATGAATAACGTTATAAATGTTGGGGTATTAGGTTTAGGCACGGTCGGAAGTGGTGTTGTTCATATTTTGAAAGAACATTATAAAAAAATCGCTCTTGATACAGGATACGAAGTGAAAGTGAAAACAGTCGTTGTACGTGATTTGGAAAAAGAACGCGATGTTTGTATTGACGGAATTGCAGTCACAAGTCATGCAGATGAAGTTCTAAATGATTCAAATATTGATATTGTAGTAGAGGTAATGGGCGGAATTGAAGAAGCAAAACAGCATATTGTTAAGGCTTTAGAAAATAAAAAACATGTCGTAACAGCAAATAAAGATTTAATGGCTGTATATGGTGCAGAGCTTCTTCAACTGGCAAACGATAATGATTGTGATTTATGTTATGAAGCGAGCGTAGCAGGCGGTATTCCAGTGTTAAGAGGACTAACTGACGGGCTAGCATCAGATCAAATTGAAAAAATAATGGGAATTGTAAATGGTACAACAAATTATATGTTAACAAAAATGAGTCAAAATGGGTGGTCTTATGAAGAGGCTTTACAGGAAGCACAAAAATTAGGTTTTGCAGAATCGGATCCGACAGCAGATGTAGATGGACTAGATGCGGCGCGAAAGGTAGCAATTCTTGCAAACTTAGGTTTTTCGATGAATGTTTCATTAGATGATGTGCAAGTAAGAGGGATTCGAAAGGTTGAAAAAGAAGATTTACAAATGGCTGAAAAGTTAGGATTTACTATGAAGTTAATTGGGAAAGCAGAAAAACAAGGATCAGCCATTCATTTAAGTGTAGAACCGACACTTTTACCAAGTCGTCATCCATTATCGAATGTAAATAATGAATTTAATGCAGTATATGTTCACGGTCAAGCGGTAGGAGAAGTAATGTTTTACGGACCTGGAGCTGGAAAGTTGCCAACTGGTTCTGCTGTAGTAAGTGATATTATTTCCATCGTTAAAAATATGAATCAAGTGCCGAAAAATAAAAGTGCGTTAAAAGAACCAGTTCCTTATGAATTACAAGGTGATGAAGAAGTAGTTTCGAAATATTTCTTGCGTATTTCATTACGAGATGAGCCTGGGATGTTACAAAAAATAACAGAATGTTTCGTTAATTACTCTGTAAGTTTAAAAGAAGTTATTCAATTACCTTTAAACCGTGAACTGGCAGAAGTTGTTGTTGTGACACATCGAACTTCCAAGTATCAATTCGAACGAGTTTTAGGAGCGATAGAAGCTGTTGCAAGTGAAATAAACAGTTACTACATTATTGAGGAGGAAAAACAATATGTATAAAGGACTATTAAAACAATATGCTTCTTATTTACCGGTGAATGAAAACACACCTGATGTCAGTTTAATGGAAGGAAACACACCTCTTATTCCGTTATTAAATATATCAAAGCAATTAGGGATTCAGCTATATGGTAAGTACGAAGGAGCGAATCCGACAGGTTCTTTTAAAGATCGTGGTATGGTGATGGCAGTTGCTAAGGCGAAAGAAGAAGGTTCAGAAGCAATCATTTGTGCATCAACAGGTAATACATCAGCATCAGCTGCAGCATATGCGGCACGTCTTGGGATGAAATGTATAATCGTAATCCCTGAAGGAAAGATTGCGCATGGAAAATTAGCGCAAGCGGTCGCTTATGGAGCTGAAATTATTTCAATAGAAGGGAATTTCGATGATGCACTTAAGGCTGTAAGAAATATTGCTGCAGAAGAGCCGATTACATTAGTAAATTCAGTGAATCCTTATCGAATTGAAGGACAAAAAACAGCAGCATTTGAAATTTGTGACCAATTGCAAAATGCACCAGATGTTCTAGCTATCCCTGTTGGGAACGCAGGGAATATTACAGCATATTGGAAAGGCTTCTGTGAATATGAGAAAGAAAAAGGTTATAAGAAGCCAAGAATTCATGGCTTTGAAGCAGAAGGAGCAGCGGCAATTGTAAAAGGGCATGTAATTGAAGAGCCTGAAACAATTGCAACAGCAATTCGCATTGGTAACCCAGCAAGTTGGTCGTATGCAGTAGAGGCTGCCGAGCAGTCTTGTGGTGAAATAGATATGGTATCAGATGAAGAAATTTTACATGCGTATAGGTTATTGGCAAAAACTGAAGGAGTTTTCGCTGAACCAGGATCAAATGCTTCATTAGCCGGCGTAATTAAACATGTTAAATCTGGAAAAATCAAAAAGGGAGAAACAGTTGTTGCAGTATTAACTGGAAATGGTTTGAAGGATCCTGATATCGCTATTTCTTCAAATCAACTAGACATCGCAAGTGTGTCAAATGATATAGAACAAATTAAAGATCATATTAAAGGGGTGATTATGTCGTGATACCATTAAGTGTTCGTGTCCCTGCTAGTACGGCGAATGTTGGTCCTGGATTTGATTCAGTTGGAATAGCTTTGTCATTGTATTTAGATGTGGTGGTTAAAGAAAAAGCTGATAAATGGCAAGTAATCCATTCCTTTGAAGAATCAATTCCGACAGACGATAAAAATTTAATCGTTAGCACGGCATGTAAAGTATGTCCTTCTATATCACCCCATATAATAGAAGTTACTAGTAATATCCCATTAACAAGAGGGCTAGGAAGTAGTGCATCAGCGATTGTAGCTGGGATAGAGCTTGCGAATCAACTAGGCAATTTGAACTTAACTGCTGATCAAAAAGTTCAAATTGCTACAAATTTTGAAGGACATCCTGATAATGTTGCTGCTTCTATATTAGGTGGAACTGTAATCGGAGCACTTGATGGAAAGGATATTTCCGTCGTAAGAATTGAGAGCAAGGAATTAGGGGTAATTTCTCTTATTCCGAATGAAGAATTAAATACAGATGAAAGTCGCTCTGTATTACCAAAGATGTTTCCGTTTCATGAGGCAGTTAAAGCTAGTGCGATAAGTAACGTATTAGTAGCTGCATTATGTCAAAAGCGGTGGGAAGTTGTAGGTGAAATGATGGAGAGAGACCATTTTCACGAGCCATATCGTTTAGAACTCGTACCGTTATTACCATCTATTCGTAAATGCGCAAAAGAATTTGGTGCGTACGGTACAGCACTTAGCGGTGCGGGACCATCTATTTTTATATTAACGCCATATGAGAAACGTCAAGAAATCGCTGAGCAATTAGCGAGAGTATTTACAGATATGAAAGTATGTGAGCTTGAAATCGACCATAAAGGTATTATTGTAAATAAGGAAGAGCATATTGGATCGTAAAGAAAGCTGGCATGGCTAGCTTTCTTTACGTTGCAAACCTATTTTAAATTAGGTTTTTTCGGAAAAAAATATAAAACAAATGTTGATTTTGAATAATGTAAGTAAAGAGTGCATTCATTTTGGAGGTGATTAAATGAATAAAGAGTCACCAGAAGAAAAAAGAGAGCGTATGAGACAAAGTGAATTAAAAAGTAATCCTACGGGTTCTTTACATGACGGACTCAATAGAGCGGAAACAGGTAGTCCAGTTGTTATAGCAGGCGGTATGAATTGGAAAGGTACAGGGATAATCATTTTAGTACTACTTTTAGGATACATTGTATACACTTATTTTTTCAGTTAAAGAATGCTTGTTAAAATTTTGATTTGTTTAGTTTCATAATTGTTGAGAAAAAATGCAGTTACTGTATTACATATCTTCTAAGCGAATTATAGTTGTTCATATCAATTTTTAATACTCCAAATAGAGCTAGCAAAATGCTAGCTCTATTATTTTTTGCCACATTCCTGTAACAAACCACCTGTATATTCATTGGTGGAGGTGCAGAGGATGAAAAAAATGATAGCGATATGTCTTCTAACAACTATGCCATTTTCGACTTTAGTCGGTTGTGACGTAAAAGGTAGTAATGCTGTACAAGAGTCTAAAATAAAGAAATCGACGTATAAAGATTTTACTTATGATGTAAATCCAGAAACATTCACATTAACTGTAGAACATGAGGGGGTAAAGGAACAGGCATCACAACCCCTACCGAAAATGAAGGTATCGAATGTAAAAAAAGAAAAGGATCGTACATCGTGGGAATATCCAGATCAAAAAGTAAAAATAAAATTAGAAAAGAAAAAAGACCACTTAAACATTGAAGTGGAATCGACTGGTGCAGAAAGCTTTACATGGCCGAAAGTAGAAGCTGAAAATTATACACTTCCGTTATGGGAGGGTAAGCAAATTCCGAGCAATGATGAGAATTGGAAGAAGTTTTTAAAGGATGATGCATATTCATTTGCTGAATCATTTTCTATGAAGTTTTTCGCTTTAAATGGTTCGAAATATTCAATTGTATATATTGCAAACAATATGTTTAATAATGAATTGAAATTTCATTCGGATCCGAAAATAGGATTTGATTTTACACATGAATTTCCGAGCATAAATAAAAATAAAACATATGGATTTCAATTATATGTGACAAATAATGATGCGGTAAGCATTGCTAAACTGTATAAGGATGATATTGTTCGAAAAGGTGAATTTAAAACATTACAAGAAAAGGCTAGAAAAAATAAAGAAATCGAAAAGTTATATGGAGCGGCGCATTTTTATTTTTGGAATCAAAATGGTTTATCAGAAAATAATATAAATTGGCCAAAACTAAGGGAGCAAATAAATAGCCCGCTGTTTAGTCATATAAGAGAACTTATTCAAAAGAATAGTTCAGAGCCTGGGGAACTGAATGTATTAGATCAAGTAAGTAAACAAGATTTCATTGATAAGTATCAAAAAAATGTTATTTTACGTTATATAAACGAAGTATTATCCATGAAGGAATTTTATAAAGAGGATATTTTTCAAAACGTTGATCAGGAAGCTAGTGTGCTATTAAAGAAAGGTGTAGGTCACTTAACGAACACAGAATTGTATAGCTTAAATAAGCATTTATTAAAGTCGCTACTTGGTGATGCGGTTGAAGAGGTAAGTAAATGGGGTAATGCAGATGGAACGGACATACTAAAGGAAATGAAAGAGGTAGGAATAGAAAAAGCGTGGATTGGTCTGCCGAATTGGGAACAAGGATTTATGCAACCTAATTTCGTGACAAAAGCGAAGGAAATGGGGTATTTAGTTGGTCCGTATGATTCATATCATTCCATTCACGAAAAAAGTGATAAAAATTGGAACACAGCATCCTTTAATGACCCATCATTATATGAAGAGGCTACTGTAACGAAGAAAAACGGAGAAAAGGTGCAAGGCTTTTTAGGCAGAGGTCGCAAGTTAAACCCGACTTTATCGCTGCCTAGTGTAAAGGAACGCATGAATGATATATTACAAAATGGTCCTAAATATAATTCATGGTTTATTGATTGTGATGCGACAGGTGAAATTTACGATGACTATTCAGCGAAACATATAACGACACAAGAGCAAGATTTAAAAGCACGTTTAAAACGAATGGACTACATTGCACAAGAAAAGGGTATGGTCGTTGGTTCTGAAGGTGGAAATGATTTTGCTAGTAGTACGATTGCATTTGCACACGGAATTGAAACACCTGTTATTAAATGGGACGATGAAGATATGCGGAAAAATAAAACAAGTCCGTATTATGTCGGTGGATATTGGTCACCAAATCAAAATGTTCCCGAAAAATATGCAAAACAAGTACCATTGAAAGAAGAATATAAACAAGTGTATTTAAACCCAGTATATTCGGTACCATTATATAAATTAGTATACAATGATTCCGTTATTACAACGCATCATTGGGAATGGGGAAGTTTAAAGGTAAAAGATGAAGTTGGAAATCGAATGCTGTCTGAATTATTGTATAATGTTCCTCCGTTGTACCATTTAGATGAAGTAGAGTGGAATAAACATAAAAAAGAAATTACAGAGCATCTAAAAGTTTGGAATGAAGTTCATGAAAAAGCAGTAAAAGAAGAGATGACGAATTTTGCGTATTTGTCAGAAGATAAGCTAGTACAATCTGTTTCTTATGGAAAAAATATTAAAATCATTGTGAACTTCTCAAATGAAGACATGGAAGTAGAAAAAACGAAAATAAAAGCAAAGTCGGCTTTTATTGATAATCAGGGGAAGAAAAGCATGTATACGCCGTTTGAGAAATAATAACGTGAAATATACTGTACTCATAGAGGTTTTATCATTAGCTGGACTCTTTATTCATATCGTTTATCTGGAAAAAGATATCCTAATTTAAAATGAAAGAGTTAATGAATTTATAAATTTGCATGTTGCGAAGTGCTAAATTTTTGAAATTGGTAAATAGTGACTTGCCAAAAATAAGTACGAGAGTATAATGTGAAATGGAATACATATTGGGTTTTAGTAGTAACCTTACAAAATTGTAAGGTTAATGAAAGGAAATTCAATATGAAGATAAATAGACTTACATTATACTTGGTAAAGAGAAAGAGAGGCGAATGGGTATGAGCTCTGAATTAGAACAAAATACGAGAAGTAATAAAAAGCGTTCTAAAAGAAAGTCAATAAAATGGTTCATATTAATTCCATTTTTCCTACTTATTTTTGGAGGAGTAGGATATGGTTCGTTTATATATAATAAAGCAAAAGCTGTTGTAAATGATGCGTATGCGAAAATTGAAAAGTCATCAAAGCGTGATAAAGAAGTTGAACCTTTAAAGGATAATATTTCAATATTAATCATGGGTGTAGATGGAAGTGAAATGAGAAAAAGCCAATATGGCGAAGCAGTTCGAACAGATGCACTTTTATTAGCAACAATTAATAAAGATGATAAGTCTGTTAAGCTAGTAAGTATTCCACGTGATTCACGTGTTTATATTCCAACTAGAAAAAAATTAGATAAAATTACTCATGCTCACGTATTTGGTGGCGTAGAAAGCACACGCGATACGGTGGAAAGATTTTTAAATGTCCCTGTTGATTATTATGTGAAGTTTAACTTTGAATCATTCGTACAAATTGTCGATTCAATTGGTGGTATTGATATTGATGTACCAGTTACTTTCACTGAACAAGATAGTAAAGACCAAGCTGGTATGATCCATTTAGAAAAAGGTTACCAACATTTAAATGGAGAACAAGCACTTGCACTTGCAAGAACGCGTAAAATTGATAGTGACGCAATGCGTGGACAGAGACAGCAACTTGTAATAGAAGCAATTGCCAAAAAAGCGATGTCTGTTCAATCAATTAGCAAAATGGGCTCTTTACTAGATGCGGTTGATAAAAACATGAAAACGAACTTAACATTTGACGATATGCTTGCCATTACAAAAAATATGGCAGGATCTAATTTGGAAATGGAAAAAATGCAAATAGAAGGTACAGATAAACGTATCGGTGGTATTTATTATTACATTCCAAATGAAAAAAATGTAAAAGATATTTCAAAAAAATTAAATGATCATTTAGGTGTAACGCCAAAACCAGTTCGAAACGAATAATAAAAAAAGATTGGCTTTTGCCAATCTTTTTTTTGAAGTGGATTAGCAACTTTTTAATAACGTTTTTTTGTTGCGGAAAAATTATACTAAAATCATTTTAATTTATATAAACAAAAGGTGTAATTATACGATATACTAGAGGGGACTATTTGGAAATTAGCTCCTAAAGTTGAAGGGAAGGAAATTCAATTTATCACTATTTATAGAACAATTGAATTGGTGGAAATTGAAACAGGTTAAAGAAAGACTGTTCAAAATGCAATTACATATTCATACACAATGAAGCGATTAAGGTGAAAGACGAAGAGATAGTAATTGCGAAAGATCATGTATCATATATTGACCAGCTATTTTAGCAGATAAATAATCATACAATAGGTGCTTAGCTATCGTCAAAAAAATGGTGGACCTTCATGGAGATATGTTTAGTCGTATAAACACATGGAACAATACTTTTGATAAAACTCCCATTATAATACAAAAAAATCTGTTTACATGGTGAAATAAAAATAAATAGATGTATAATTATATTGGGCGATTTATATATAAGATTAATAGGGAGAGGAATTCGATAGAATGGAAAAAGCTTTAAAAATTAAACAAATAGTAGTCGTTTTAATAGCGATTGCCGCAGTAGCTATTGGGTATTACATGTTTCAATCAATTACTTCACCAGCAAAAGCTGTTGCGAAACAAGAAAATGTAGTGCAGCTTGCAAGTGAACAGCCGAAAGTTGAAATGAATAAAACGGCACCAAGTCGTTTTAATGGAAAAGAAAGAAAAGTTGCTTATCTTACATTTGACGATGGGCCAGGGAAATATACGGCTGAATTATTAAATACGCTAAAACAACATGATGCGAAGGCGACGTTCTTTTTAATTGGAGCGAATGTCAAAGAATTTCCTGATTTAGTGAAACGTGAAAATGCTGAGGGTCATTATGTAGGCATGCATAGTATGACACATAATTTCGCAAAGTTATATAAAAATGGCGAGTATGTAAATGAGATGAAAGAAGATCAAGGTTTAATCGCTAATATTATTGGGAAATCACCTAAATTAACACGTCCTCCATATGGTTCGATGCCTGGATTGAATGAAGGTCTTCGAAATAAAGTGGTAGAAGGCGGATTTAAAGTATGGGATTGGACAATTGATTCATTAGATTGGAAATACAATAAAATGCCAGTTGATGCAGCTGCAGCACAAATTGCTCAAAACGTATTAACAAATGCAACAAAACCGCAGGAAGTAATTTTAATGCATGATATTCACCCGCAATCAGTTGCTGCTGTGCCAGCAATTTTAAAGGGGCTAAAAGAAAAGGGTTATGAGTTTGAAGCTTATCATGAAGAGAGTCACTTCCCAGTGAACTTCTGGCATGATAACCGTATGTAATGGAGGAATGAACGTTGAAGTATGGAAAAGTAGCAGTAGTTGGAGCATTATCAGTAGGACTTTTAACAGGTTGTTTCGGTGAAAAGCCAGAAGAAAATCTATATACAGCTTTTGAAACAGCAGCAACACAAGAAAAATCTTTAGTGGATGAAGCAAAAAAATTAGAGCAGTTAGAGAAACAAGGGCAAGAATTATATGCTCAAATTTTGCAAGAAGGTAAAGATCATAATGAAGCAGTTGTGAAGAAAATAGAGCAAGCTACTGCAAATGTAGATGATCGTGAAAAAGTATTGAAAAGTGAAAAAGAAATGCTAGAAAAAGCACAGAAGGAAACGAAATCTGTTCAAAGTAATATAGAGAAGATTGAAGATAAGAAGTTACAAAAACAAGCAAAAGCAGTAGAAGAGTCGTATAAAAATCGTTATGATGCATTCAAAAAGATGAATGAAAATTACACGAAAGTGTTAGCGACTGAAAAAGAACTGTATGAAAAATTAAAAGTAAAAGAAACGAAATTAAAAGAAATCGGTGAAAAAGTTAAAACTGTTAATGAATTAAATGTGGAAGCACAAAAGTCCAAAGAGCAGTTTAACAAATTTACAAAAGAGTATAATGACAGTAAATTAGCATTCTACAAAGATGCAGAAATTAAGATTAAAGATCAGAAATAAAGAAGAATCTAAAGTGTAATAAAAAGCCGGAGAAACATCGTTATAAATGTTTTTTCGGTTTTTTACGTTAAATGAATAGAAAAGACTGGAATTGATATCATAAAAGAGTTATAGTGAGTTATTCTAAGGGAAACATTGTAAAGTAAGGAGAATGGAAATATGTCATATGAATTTTTACTCAAATTAGGTTTAGCACTCTTTTTAGGATTATTCATCGGGATAGATAGGCAGCTAAAGAATAAACCACTTGGTGTGAAAACAAGTATGGTTATTTCTGTAGCAAGTTGTTTAATTACGATGGTTTCAATTGAATCTGTGCATGTATATTCTGTTCCAGGACATACAAATATGGATCCGATGCGACTGGCCGCTCAAATTGTTAGTGGAATTGGTTTTCTTGGCGCAGGTGTCATTTTACGAAGAAGTAATGATGTTATTTCTGGATTAACAACAGCTTCTATGGTGTGGGCTGCTTCAGCTTTAGGGATCGCAATTGGTGCGGGATTCTATTTACAAGCGACAGTTGCTATGGTTTTAATTATTTTAGCGATTAATGTACTTCCGCAACTTGTGAAAATTGCAGGACCGTATTCATTAAGACAAAAGGATTTATCTATAAAAATTACTGTTAAAGAGCATCATGAGTTAGATGGTATATTTAAGCAAATTAAAAATTTAGGCATGCATGTGAAACGCGTGAAAATTAAAGATATAGATAGTGGAGCATTTCAGCAACTGGAGATGGTTATTTTAGCTCCAGAAGATTTATATACAACAGAGTTATATAGTTCCCTGAAAGAGATTGATCGAGTAGTTTCAGTTGAAGTGGAAAGTAGATAATTGTGATAAAAAAGAGTGAAGTGAATTCACTCTTTTTTATTTGGATTTTTAAGGAATGAAATTGATATAATGATGAGTAACAAGGGGGAGAAATGATGGGAATACATATTAGAAGAGCAATAAAGGATGATATACCAGGTATAGCAAAGGTGCATGTTGATAGTTGGAAAACAACGTATAAAGGGATATTTGCTGACGAAATTCTAGATAATGTAGCATATGAGAAACGAGAAAAACAATGGGAAGATATTTTTCAAAAAGAAGGTAATCATCAATTTAGATTTGTAGCAGAGAGTTTAAATGGAGACATAGTTGGATTCGTCGATGGGGGAGTAGAAAGAACTGGTACATATAATTGTGATGGAGAATTATATGCAATCTACCTTTTACAAGAGTATCAAGGAATGAAAATAGGACAAAAGTTATTTCAAGCTTTATTATCGGATTGTATAAACAATGATATGCAATCACTTTTAGTTTGGGTTGTTACGAATAATCCTTCTAAAAAGTTTTATGAAAAATTTAACCCTGAAAAAATTGATACGAAATTTTTAGAGAGAGTAAGGGTAGAAGAAACAGCGTATTGTTGGAGAGATTTGAATTTGTTATACAAAAAGTTATATAGATTTGCTTAAATAATATTATTATGTAAACTTTATGTTTGAAAGAGGTATACCAATTAAGGTATACCTCTTTTGTTTAATCATTTTGGATAGATTACTAATGAAAAATAGTAAGTATGTAGTTTGAAACTGAGTATTTTTTTCGTGTATTTTTAACTAGATTAAAGAAAAGAGAGAAAACAAGAAAAATTAAATCAGATAAAAAAATTCTGAAATATACTCTTGAATTGAATATCATTATCAATTAGAATCATAATTGATAACGACATTCAATTATCGTTTATTATATAAAATTTCGATAGCTTTAATATAAAGAGGAGGACCAACATGCAGCATGCGAAACAAATCGCAGAACATGCAACATTACAAAGCTTTTTAAACTGTTATTTAAGAGAAACAGGGAGTGGAGAATGGATTACAGAGGATGAAAGAATGAAGATTATCTTCAGTAATACGTTGAATAGAGATACAGTCCCCACATATTTATGTTGTCGGCTATCGGCACAGAACGTTACTTTGTATGGAGAAGTTATATATAAATCATCAACAGATCGTCATTTGTTTGGAGAACAATTTTATTATCAAATTGGAGATAGTAATTCTGTTATTAAAGCAGATTACGTTACAGTTATTACATTTTTAATAAAAGAGATGTCTATCAACTACGGAGAAGGGACGAATCCTGCGGAACTTATGCTTCGAGTTATCCGTAGTTGTCAAAATATTGAGGAATTTACAAAAGAGAGAATAGAAGATACGTCCGCATTATACGGTTTCCATACAACTTTTATAGAAGCGGAGCAGTCTTTATTATTTGGGCATTTAACTCATCCTACACCAAAGAGTAGACAGGGGATATTGGATTGGAAAAATGCAATGTATTCTCCAGAATTAAAAGGAGAATGTCAGCTTCATTATTTTCGGGCCCATAAAAGTATAGTAAATGAAAAATCATTATTATCAGATTCTACAACAACGATTATAAAAGAAGAATTAAGTAATGATGAGATGGTTAGTAAGGAATTTATAGAGAAGTACTGTAAGGAAGATCAATATGCATTAATTCCAATTCATCCGCTTCAGGCAGAATGGCTCTTGCATCAAGCTTACGTACAAGATTGGATAGTTCAAGAATTGCTTGAGTATATTGGACCTGTAGGTAAGTATTATATGGCAACATCATCACTAAGGACACTGTATCATCCCGATTCGAAGTATATGCTTAAGTTTTCATTTCCGGTGAAAGTAACGAATTCAATGCGTATTAATAAACTGAAAGAACTTGAGAGTGGTCTTGAAGGGAAGGAAATGTTAAAGACGGCTATTGGTGAAGTACGAGAAAGATTTCCAGGCTTTGATTTTATTTGTGATCCAGCCTATATTACATTAAATTATGGAACACAAGAATCTGGATTTGAAGTGATTATTCGCGAGAACCCTTTTTATAGTGAACATGCAAACGACGCAACATTAATTGCTGGGCTAGTTCAAGACGCTATACCTGGGGAACGTACGCGGTTATCGAATATTATTCATCGCCTAGCAGATTTAGAAAGTAAAAGCTGTGAAGAAGTAAGCTTAGAGTGGTTTAGACGATATATGAATATTTCTTTAAAGCCAATGGTATGGATGTATTTACAGTATGGTGTTGCATTAGAAGCTCATCAGCAAAATAGCGTTGTTCAGCTAAAAGATGGTTATCCGGTCAAATATTATTTCCGTGATAATCAAGGATTTTATTTCTGTAATTCAATGAAAGAGATGCTTAATAATGAATTAGTTGGTATTGGAGAACGTACTGGAAATTTATATGACGACTATATTGTGGATGAGAGATTTCGTTACTACTTAATTTTCAATCATATGTTTGGTCTCATTAATGGTTTTGGCACAGCAGGATTAATTAAGGAGGAAATTCTTCTCTCGGAATTAAGGTCTGTACTTGAATCATTCCTTCCGTATAACCGGGAACCTTCAACATTTTTAAGAGAATTATTGGACGAAGATAAGTTAGCGTGTAAAGCAAATTTACTAACGAGATTTTTCGATGTCGATGAGTTAAGTAATCCATTAGAGCAAGCAATTTATGTGCAAGTACATAATCCGCTCGTTAGAGAAGTGGCTGTTCGTTCATAAATAGCGTTAAAATTTCACGTAATACAAATAATGGTATTTTGTCATAAGGTGGAGGGTTTTATGAGAGTGGACATGTATCATACGAAAGTATTGAAGGCGCTCGAATCAGAAGATTACATTTCAGTACGAAGAAGAGTGCTACGTCAATTAGTAGAATCGTTAATTTATGAGGGGATTATTACACCGGTTCGCATAGAAAAAGAAGAACAAATTCTTTTTATAATACAAGGACTTGATGAAGAAGACAAAAGTGTCACGTACAAATGCTATGGCAGGGAACGGATGACATTTGGACGTATTTCGTTAGACTCATTAATAGTAAGAGTCCAAGATGAACAGCAAGAAATACAATCTGTCTCGCAATTTCTAGAAGAAGTTTTTCGGGTTGCTAGTGTAGAACAAGCTAAATTAGATTCTTTTATGCACGAATTAGAACAAACAATATTTAAAGACACGATTGCACAATATGAAAGAAATAATAAGAAAGAATATACTCAAAAATCTTACGATGAGTTTGAAAGCCATTTAATAGACGGCCATCCATATCACCCTAGTTATAAAGCACGTGTTGGATTTCAATATCGTGACAATTTTCAATATGGATATGAATTTATGCAGCCAATAAAACTCATATGGATTGCAGCGCATAAGAATTATGCGACTGTAGGTTATGAGAATGAAGTGATGTATAACGACCTTTTAAAAGAGGAGATTGGCGATCGTAAATTAGAAGAGTTTATGGAACGAATTCGTAATAGGGGATGTTATCCAAAACAGTACGTGTTTATACCTGTTCACCCATGGCAGTGGGAGAATTTCATCATTTCAAATTATGGGGATCATATACAGGGTAATTTTATTATTTATTTAGGAACATCAGAGGACGATTATTGCGCGCAACAGTCAATGAGAACGTTAAGAAATATTACGAGTCAAAAGAAACCGTACGTTAAATTATCGATGAATTTACTCAACACTTCAACACTCCGTACACTGAAACCATACTCTGTTGTAAGTGCACCAGTAATATCAAATTGGTTAAATGATGTTGTAAGTAATGACGCCTATTTAATGGATGAAGCACGTTTAATCTTGTTAAGTGAGTTTTCAAGTGTAACGTATGACACGAATAAGAAAGCTATATATGGTTCATTAGGATGTATTTGGCGCGAAAGCGTTCACAAGTATTTAGATGCACAAGAGGATGCAATTCCTTTTAATGGTTTATACGCTAAAGAGAAAGATGGTACACCAATTATTGATGCGTGGTTGAATAAATATGGAATGAAGGATTGGCTACAATTACTTATTCAAAAAGCGATAATACCAGTTATACATCTTGTTGTAGAGCATGGCATCGCACTAGAATCACATGGACAAAATATGATTCTAGTCCATAAAGAAGGGGTGCCTGTTCGTATTGCGTTAAAGGATTTTCATGAAGGGCTTGAGTTTTATCGTCCATATTTGAAAGAAGTTGACAAATGTCCCGACTTTACTAAAATGCATAAAACATATGCGAATGGAAAAATGAATGATTTCTTTGAAATGGATCGCATTGAATGTTTGCAAGAGATGGTGTTAGATGCACTATTTCTGTTTAATTTAGGAGAATTAGCATTCGTACTTGCGGATGAGTATGGATTGAAAGAAGAACATTTTTGGATGATGGTTGTTGAAGAAATTGAAAATCATTTAAGAATATATCCACATTTGAAAGGTAGATTTGAAAATATTCAATTATATGCACCTACATTCTATGCTGAACAATTAACGAAACGTCGATTATATATGGATGTGGAATCGCTTGTTCATGAAGTTCCAAATCCATTGTATAGAGTAAGACAACTTATGAAACAAAAATCAGCTGTTACAGGGGGAAATTATGCTAATCGTTAATAAACAAGAGTATAGCAAAAGTGATTTTGAATTGAGATTACAAGTTTATGAGGAAATGGAACAATTTCAAAAAGCAGAAGGAAATAGATTTGCACTTTGTCTGAAAGATCCATTCGATATTATTACGCTTGTGTTTTTCTTAAAAGAAAAGAAATCATCAGTATTACTTATACATGAAGATACGCCAAAAGAAACGGCTATTGAAATGGCAAAGCGTGCAAATTGTGTAGGGATTTTATATGGAGAATATGGCGATTTTACAAAATTAGAAGTAGGGAACTTTTTACTAGAAGAGCCTTCTTTATTGCAATATAGTTCGGGAACTACGGGAGAACCGAAACTGATTCGTAGAGCATGGACGGAAGTTGATACAGAAATTACTGCCTATAATGAAGCTTTAAACTGTGAAGTAGATGAAGTGCCAATCGTTATGGCTCCTGTTTCACATTCATACGGACTAATATGTGGTACGTTATCAGCAATTACGAGGGGGAGCAAGCCTGTAATCATTACGAACAAAAATCCTAAATTCGCATTAAATATAGTTCGCAATACAGAAAAACATATTATATATGCAGTACCACTTATGTTACACATTATGGGGAGTTTTCCATTAGGAACGTTCCAGTTTCATAAAATTATGACATCAGGATCGCCTTTGCCAGAAGCACTATTTTATAAACTAAAAAAAATGACAACATATATGATGCAGCAATACGGTTGTTCTGAAGCAGGTTGTATTAGTATATGTCATGATATGAAGAGCCATTTAGATTTAGGAAACCCTCTACCTCATGCGAGTATAAGCATAGGTTCAGATGAAAATGCACCGGAAGAAATCGTCGTGAAAATGAATGATAAGGAAATTTTCACGAAAGATTTAGGGTATAAATCTGAGCGTGGCATTCATTTTATGGGGCGTATGGACGATGTAATTAATGTTTCAGGATTAAAAGTCTTTCCTATAGAGGTAGAAGAAACGATGCTTCAATTGGAAGGTGTGCAAGAGGTAATTGTATATCGAGGGAAACATCCTGTGATGGGCGAAATAGTTAAAGCGAAAGTGATCTCTCATGTTGATCCAGTGAAAATAAGAGAATGGTGTATTCAGCACTTACCTTCTTATAAAGTTCCGTATGAAATTGAAAGTGTAAATGAAATTCCTAAAAATAAAACTGGAAAAGTAAGTAGAAAGTTACTAGAGATGGGAGAGGTTACAACATGAGACGGGAAGCGTTAAAGAATGCCGTGTTAAAAATTATGATAGAAAAAATGGAACTGAAAAATGTAACGCATTTAGAAGAAACGATGCGCTTAAATCAAGATTTATATATAGATTCGGTAATGATGTTACAGCTTATTGTATACATAGAAATGGATGTAAAGCTATGCGTTCCAGAGGATGAGGTAGACCCAAAGGCATTTCTTACTGTAGGATCTTTGCTTGATTTTATGGAGGAGTTAGAGCCGTTACAGGAAGTAAATGTGAATAACTAACCTTTAGGAAAGTGGATGAGAGTATGACTTCAATTAAAGTGCACTGTTTAGTGAGTTGTTTTTGTGAAATTATAAAAAGGCGTAGCGACATTGATTTTCGTCCATTTTATTTTGGACTATGGGATGGAGATTTTGATATAACAGAAGGCGGAATTATTTCATATCACTCTGAAAACATTAACCATGATCATTATTTACTTTGGTTTGAAAAATTGTACGGTATTAAAGTAAACGAATGGTATGATCATGCAAAAGATAAAGATAGCAATGTAGAAACGTTTTTAGAATTAGTAGAAAACAAGCCGGAAAATCGTTATGTCATTGTAATGGTTGATATGTCTCTATTACCAGAGAGGGAAAATAAATTTCATCAAAAACCGTTTCCACATTATTTAATGATATCAAAAACAGAGAAAGAAGAAGAGTGGTTCATGCTAGATCCCGATTTTCGTTGGGAAGGAAATATGGAAAGAGAAAAAGTACTTCACTCTATTCAAGATAACCCATTTGGTGGAGGTTATTTCATTGATATAGAAGGAATTGGAGAGCCAACGCAAGAAACAGTAGCTAGTTATTTCACAGAAACATTCAAAAAGAACGACAATGAACTGACTATGGAACTGAAAAATTTAATTGTAAAAATGGCAAATGAGGAAGAAGGATATGCGCTTTCTGGACTTGTAGCAGCAGTAAAACAAATACCAGTACTTGCAATTCGTAAATATAGTTATGAGCATGCCTTTGCATACTTCCGTGAAACGTTGCAATATTCGGAGCAAGAATTTGATTATTGGTGTGATCGGGTAGAGGATATTGTACAAGGATTTACAAATGTACAGTATCGTGCAATTAAAATGGCAATGACGAATAATAAAGGTATGCTAGTATCGATTATTGAAAAACTGGATGAAATGAATGCAATTGAACTGCAAATTAAGAAGGAATTAGAGAGACAGTTTCTATCATGGAAAGGTATGAAAACAAATCAATCTGTCGCAACTCTTTAATAAGTTAACTGAATTTAAGATAGGGGAGTTTAATACTATGAAATATTCGCTATGTACCATTTCATTTCGTCATCAATTAATTTCATTTACTGATATTGTTCAATTTGCATATGAAAACGGTTTTGAAGGAATTGAATTATGGGGGACGCATGCACAAAATTTGTACATGCAAGAACGTGAAACGACAGAACGAGAATTGAATTTTCTAAAGGATAAAAACTTAGAAATTACGATGATAAGTGATTACTTAGATATATCATTATCAGCAGATTTTGAAAAAACGATAGAGAAAAGTGAACAACTTGTAGTACTAGCTAATTGGTTTAATACGAATAAAATTCGCACGTTTGCTGGGCAAAAAGGGAGCAAGGACTTCTCGGAACAAGAGAGAAAAGAGTATGTGAAGCGAATACGTAAGATTTGTGATGTGTTTGCTCAGAACAATATGTATGTGCTGTTAGAAACACATCCCAATACACTAACGGACACATTGCCTTCTACTATAGAGTTATTAGAAGAAGTAAACCATCCGAATTTAAAAATAAATCTTGATTTTCTTCATATATGGGAGTCTGGCGCAGATCCAATAGACAGTTTCCATCGATTAAAGCCGTGGACACTACATTACCATTTTAAGAATATATCTTCAGCGGATTATTTGCATGTGTTTGAACCTAATAATGTATATGCTGCAGCAGGAAGTCGTATAGGTATGGTTCCGTTATTTGAAGGTATTGTAAATTATGATGAGATTATTCAGGAAGTGAGAAATACGGACCTTTTTGCTTCCTTAGAATGGTTTGGACATAATTCAAAAGAGATATTAAAAGAAGAAATGAAAGTATTAATAAATAGAAAATTAGAAGTAGTAACTTCGTAATGTGAAATGATGTGAGAGTCTCGTTTAGAGGCTCTTTTTTTATGGTAAAAAATAACCAAAAATTTCCATGTATTTTAATTTGAATTTAACACAATTTATATATAAATAAGGAGGTGATTGGTAATGGCTAGAAATCGTAATTCTAATCAATTAGCATCACATGGAGCACAAGCAGCTTTAGATCAAATGAAGTATGAAATTGCACAAGAGTTCGGTGTACAACTTGGAGCTGATACTTCTTCACGTGCAAACGGTTCTGTAGGCGGTGAAATCACAAAACGCCTAGTAGCGATGGCAGAACAACAGCTTGGTGGCGGATATACTCGCTAAATGTAGAAGGTTATAGGAGAAAGGAAGGATTCTTCCTTTCTTTTTTTTTCAATTAATTGGTATGGATATATAGTGAACAGAATTCAAAGAATAGAAGTAATACTATATTTTACCCAATTTCTTTTGTTGTGAATGGGAAGTATTAAAGATGTAATAGCCCTGGTGGAATGAAAATTATGTTCCAGCAGGGCTATTATATGGTAAGAAATATATGATGAAAGGTTCCGAAATCAACATGTTAAAAAAAGAAAACTGTTGTTTAATTGCGCTTGCATCAGTTCCACTTGTCATGACATTAGGGAATTCAATGCTCATTCCAATCTTGCCGACAATTGAAAAGAAATTACATATTTCATCGTTTCAAGTATCCATGATTATTACAATTTACTCTATCGTAGCCATTTTACTTATACCGATTGCTGGTTATTTATCAGATAGATGGGGACGAAAGATGGTAATGGTTCCGAGTTTGCTGATTGCGGCTATAGGAGGAGCGATAACTGGTTGGGTATCATGGAAAGTTGATAATCCCTACATTTGGATACTAATCGGTAGAGCGATTCAAGGTATTGGTGCTGCTGGTGCAATGCCGGTTGTTATACCGTGTGTTGGTGATTTATACAAAGATGAAAAACAAGTTAGTACAGGTTTGGGAATCATTGAGACATCCAATACATTTGGAAAAGTGCTGAGCCCTATTTTAGGATCTGCTCTTGCTGCCATTGTATGGTTCTTACCATTTTGGGCGATTCCAGTTTTATGTGTCGTAGCAATTGTTTTATTGCTGGTATTAGTAAAGGCAAAAAAACAAGAAGGGGAAGTACCGCCACTAAAAGAGTTTATTCGATCTATTATCTCTACGTTTCGAGAAAAGGGAAGATGGTTAATTGCCATTTTTGCATTAGGTGCAATTATTATGCTTATTTTATTCGGAATTCTCTTTTATTTGTCGACTATACTGGAATCAAAGTATGACATTCATGGTATATGGAAAGGGTGTGTGCTTGCTATCCCGTTACTTGTACTGTCACTTAGTTCCTATATGGCCGGTAAAAAAATTGGAGATAATCAAAATGTTATGAAGAAGTGTATTTATATTGGTTTTTTAATGGCAGCTGCATCAGTCATCATTCCTTTATTTATAAAAGGGATTTACTTACTACTTCTTTGTCTCGTTATTATGGGGATAGGAATTGGTATGGCACTCCCATGTTTAGATGCTCTCATTACACAAGGGATTGAAAAGGAGCAAAGGGGAACGGTTACGTCCTTTTATAGTTCAATGCGATTTATCGGTGTAGCAGCTGGACCACCTTTATATTCTTTTTTTATGAAAGGGGCGGACCATGAAGTGTTTTATTTGACAAGTATTTTCGCTGCCATTGGTGCTGTTATAGCAATCATTTGGATTAAACCAGCAAAAGATGCAAAGACGGTAAAACAGAAACCGGAACCTACTTCATAATTTGAAAGAGAATTGCATGATGTTTTCAGTAACATGCAATTCTCTTTCGTTCATTAAGAATAAATAACTTGTTTTAACATATAAAGCGCGACACCCCATATGATGAGACCAGAAAATTTATTTAATAATAAGATTGTCTTTCCGGTTGAGTCTAGTCTTTTTAGAAATTTCCCCGCTAAAGCTAAGCTTATAAACCAAATCCAAGAAACGATAATAGTTGCAAGTGTAAAAGCCCATTTTTCACTTCCTATGTATTGAATAGAATTTGTTCCAATTACACCGATTGTGTCTAAAATTGCATGTGGATTTAATAACGAAACTGATGCTGCGAAAAGGATTTGCTTTTTTAAGGGCATACTTTTTTCTTGTTTTACATCGTTGGAAGGGTTACTTCTCCAAATAACAAAGCCCATATATAGGAGAAAGAAAAATCCAATTATATATAACGAGTTAGTTAGCCAAGAAAAAGTAAGGAGTACAAGGGAGACACCTTGCACCGCAATCAATATGAGTAACGTATCACATATAGAGGCAGTTAATACTACAGGGGCTGCCCTCCAAATGTTTGGTTGGCTAGCGCCTTGGTTAAAGACAAAAACATTTTGTACACCTAATGGAATGATAAGTCCAAATGCAAGAATGATACCATGAATAATTGCTTCACTCATCATATTACCTCCTATTTTAATTCATTATGATAGTGTATATTGTATAGAAGAAATGAAAATTTGTATCCATCCATATGGTTGGGGAGGTTACCAACCAAAAAGAATATAAGGTGATATGATGGAAAGATTCGTTTGGAAACCGAATATGTCTCTAGCGACGCCGCTGTATAAACAAATAGAAACGTATATAAAAGAAAGGATTGTTAATGGAGAATGGACCGTTGGAACAAAATTACCTTCACAAAGAGATTTGGCCCATACATTTGGTGTGAATCGAAGCACAATTGTAATGGCTTTCGATGAACTAGTTGCGAAGGGATATATTGAAGGGAATGGCAGGAAAGGAACAATTGTTGTAAATAATAATGAGAATGCTTCAACTTACGCACCCCCGCCTAATTGGCAGTCTTATGTAGAAACAGGAGTTCATTATCCGAATCTCCCAGCTATTCAAGAGATTAATCAAGCTGAATTTTATCCACATGTAATTCGGTTAGGAACAGGTGAGCTAGCGCCGAGTCTCTTACCTGAGAAAAAGATGAAAGAAATTATGAATAAGCTTTTAAAGTCAAATGTGACGCTTGGGTATGAAGAGCCGAAAGGAAATCTGTATTTAAGGGAAAAGATTTCCGAATACTTAAAGGAGCATGGCGTATATGTATCTCCTGCCTCTATATTAATTGTTTCAGGAGCAATTCAAGCGCTGCAACTTATTTCTATGGGGCTTCTTTCGAAAGGGGCATCCATCTTATTAGAGAAACCATCCTATTTATATTCGCTTAATGTTTTTCAATCAGCAGGAGTACGTTTAATTGGAATCCCAATGGATGAGAGCGGGTTACATACATCATATATTAAGAAATATAAGAAGCAGTTCAATGCCTCTATTTTATATACAATCCCGTCTTTTCATAATCCGACGAATTTTAGTATGAATACTAAGAAGCGAAAAGAAATAATGGAAGTATGTAATGAAATTGGATTACCTATTATAGAGGACGCAGTGTATCAAGACTTATGGTTTGATGCACCTAGTTCGAAACCTTTAAAAGCCTATGATAAAAATGGAATTGTACTACATATTGGAAGCATGTCCAAAGTAATTAGTCCAGGTTTAAGAATTGGATGGATTGTTGGACCCGAGCCAGTAATTCAAAGATTGTCAGACATAAAAATGCAAACAGATTATGGTTCAAGCACTATATCCCAGCAAATTGCAGCAGAGTGGTTTACAAATGGTCTATATGATGAGCATTTGCGATTTGTAAGAAGTGAATTGAAAAAACGAAGAGATTTTATGTTACTAATGTTAGATAAATATCTTCGTGAAATAGCAACTTGGCATGAACCAACAGGCGGGTTTTATATATGGGTACATATAAAAATACCCATTTCATATCGCAGTTTATTTGATAAAGCTCTGCAAGAAAAGGTTTTATTAAACCCAGGTACTTTATATGATAGAAGTGCAAATCAATTTTTGCGCCTATCGTATTCATACGCAACGTTAGAAGAAATTGAAATAGGTATAAAAAAACTTGCACAACTAATGAAAAAGTAAGAGGAGAAAGTAATGAAACAATATGTAATTTGCCAAATGATCAATGGAGAAAAATATTTAGCTGCTTATGCGGAGACGCAGCAAGAAGCAATTGAAAAAGCAGAACTGTTAGGATTAAGAACGGGAAATCGTTACATAGTTATTACTGCAGAAGAAGCCGAAGGGTTATCGTACCCTTAAACAATGTACGAGATTGTATAGGAAGTAAATAAGCCTAGTAATATAAGAAATTACTAGGCTTATTTACTATTAATTTGTCAAACGTTTTTGTATGCAAAATAATAATATTATGAGTCAAGTTGACGAAAAAATCGATTTGTCTTTCGGTCTTGATTTCCTTTTCTATATTCATCAATATATTGCCTAAAGTTCCAAGCTTGTAAAAATTTATTAGCAGAGTTATAACCAGAATTGTAAAGCCATTCTTTTTCTTCCTTTGTCAGTTCAAAATTAGTACTTGTAATCGTTCCTGTTGGAATTGTAATGGTTCTTGCTTTTGATTCCTTATCTAAATGACGTAAATCGTGAGCTTGCATCATTGTTTTAAATAGTCCTTTGAACATAGAAATAGGCTCGTTATAGTGAGCAGGGTCAGCTTGAATCTCATCTTTTACAAAATGAAATCCGAAAGTCGGCCAGCGAGGAGCGGTAGGTGAATCGAAGATCCAAATTGGATAATTACTTAGAATTCCTCCATCAACCATATAACAAGGCTGCTTCCATTTTGGAGTTCTCCATTTTACGGGTTCAAAGAAGAAGGGGATTGTACTACTCATTCTTACCGCTTTAGCGATAGAGAAGCGATAATTTAAAAATCCGTAGTTTGGTAAGTCGTCAGGAAAGACAACCATTTTACCATTACTAATATCAGAGGCGATGATTTTGAGTTTGTTTAGATCTGGTAAATCAGTAAATAAATGAACACCTTTTTTCCGAAGTAATTCTTCAATCCATTCTTCTATAAATACATTAGAGTATATACCTAGAGTAGTCCATGCACTTAGTCCCTTACCGATAAAAGGAATTCTATCAATAAAAGTTCTTTTCGTAAATTTATTATAATCAATATCAGTTATAATCGTTTTTAACTCTGAACAAGAATATCCTGCCGCTAGGAGCGCTGCAATAATCGAACCAGCCGATGTACCAGCTACACGTTCCCATTCATAACCTTTTTCGGCTAACGCGCAAATTGCCCCGACATGCGCAATACCGCGCACACCGCCTCCTTCAAAAACACCATCAATCTTCATTAAACATACTTCCTTTCGAATAAAAGATTTGGAAATGGCAAAAAAGCACGTATTGTACGTGCTTTTTTTTAATAGTTTTTAAGTTTACTAGCAGCCTACAAAGCCGCCCCAACAGCTAGCTCCGATGATGATTAGAAGGATAAATAAAACGATTAATAAAGCGAAACCTCCGTAACCACAACCGCCGCCACCGTATCCGTAACCACAGCAACTATATCCGTAACCCATGTGGAATTCCTCCTTATATTTAAAAATGAACGAGGGGAAAATGTACTGGAAGAAATAAAGAATTATCGTGTTTGTAGGAACAATGTATAGTATGCTTTTTTAAACTTGTTCGCGTACGAAGGATAAGCCCGTTTTTTAGAGGCTTGTTGATTTTGTAAAGAATGAAGTATAATCTTTGTACTATGATATAAATAAGTATATAAATGTAAGGAGAATTTATGAATAAAAAAATTGAAGTATTAATTGATAAATATGAACTAACACACTTGAAAGAAGAACTTATTAATACTGTATTTCCTTGTATAAAAGTTGTGCCAAAGCAGCAGGAAACTGTTGCGATAGGTAGTTCGAAAATGGGAGGAGTTCCTGATTTACCAGCTTTATTTGAATATCCAAAGTATAAGGGAAATCCACTACAATTTATCGCGCAATTTAACTTAACTGATTTACAAAACGTTGGTATGGATCACAATCTTCCTAAGACGGGGATGCTGTATTTCTTTTGCATTGAAAATTATTTTGAAGAAAATGTGAATCTAACAGAAGCTGGGCGTGTACTTTATTATGATGTTACTGTAGAGCAATTACGAAGAGAAAATGAAATACAAGCGAAATATAACCAGTGTGCAATTACTTTTGAACTGACATACAAATTACCAGAACTTTTCATTGAAGATGAGGCTGATTCAGATCGTTTCTTGCAATTACTTGAAGAGCTAATTCCAGATAACTACGATAACCATCAAATGTTTGGTGAGCCATTCTCTGTACAAGAAGAAGTGTTATATGAGACAGGAGAATATATGGGAGTAGACCCGCAGCAAATGACTCTTTTATTCCAAATTGATTCAGATCATAAAAATTGTAATATGGTTTGGGGAGAACTAGGGATGCTATATTTCTGTATTAGTAATGAAGATTTGAAAAATCAACGTTTTGAAAATACATGCTGTGTATTACAAACATGCTAATGAAAAAAGGTTGTTCTTTTAAAAAGAACAACCTTTTTATGTGAATTAGTTAATATGCATAATCTCATATGACCTATACGAAAAAGTATTGTATACTCTGAAACTATACGATACTTTTTCGTATAGTTATAGAATATAAGGAGTGACAAGATGGGAAAGACAAGTAAGTATGTGACAGCTGCCGCACTTTGTTCAACTATAGTAATGGGAGGCTTACAAGCGTCATCTGTATCTTATGCAGCTACAAATCCGACTACGGTGACAGCACAATCAGATGTAAAGTTATTAGATGATTTCAGAAAAGAATTAAAAAAACAGATTGATAATCGAGAAGAAAATATTACAATCACATATAAAACAAAAGATAGAAATGCTAGAAATATTATGGATCAATTGTATGGTGAGTTTAATAAAATTGTAGATGCTGATGAGTATGTAAAATATAATGTAGCGTCTACTAGATATTCTATTAAAGGAATGCCAGGGGACTATACGTTTACACTGCAAGTAAAATACCGTGAATCAAAAGAACAAACTCAATATGTAAAAGCTCAGGCGAAATCAATTGTTGGATCAATTGTAAAACCAGGGATGGATGAGCATGAGAAAGTAAAAGCTATTCACGATTACGTTGTGAAGCATGTGTCTTATGATACGTCTTATCAAGCGTATACAGCATATGAAGCATTAGCGAATCGTTCTGCCGTTTGCCAAGGATATACATTATTAACGTATGAGTTGTTAAAAGAGGCAGGTATTCAAAATCATATTGTAACAGGCACAGGAAATGGACAAGCTCACGCGTGGAATTTAGTGAACATTGAAAACAAATGGTATCACCTAGATACTACATTTGATGATCCAGTACCAGATAAAGCAGGGCGTGTAACTTACTCATATTTTAATATGTCTGACGAACAGTTAAGTAAAGATCATGAATGGGATCGTAGCAAATATCCAGCGGCAACTACAAGTTATTTTGGTGAATTAACAAATAAAATAAAAGCTGGTAGCTCAAAAACTGTTGTATATGAGCAGATGTTAAAAGAAACAAATTTACAATACTTATCTGCAGAATACGGAGCAGAAAATTATAATGAATTTAAGCAAAAGTTGCAGCAACAGTTTGCAGCCAAACCAGAAAAAGTAGAAGTACGATATAAGCAGTCCATGGATGGAACGATGCAAGATATAAAGAAAGTATTAAATGAAATAAATTGGCCAAAAGGTGCAAAGCGTGTGTCTTATCAAGTAGCACCTTATAGTGCATTGGCTGGTTATTCATTGGCGACAATTACATTTACGTATTAAGCAATGAGAAAGAGCATCTGTAAAAGATGCTCTTTTTATATTTGTTGATCACTTTAAAATATTGGGAATTATGTGATAAAATAAAAAGGAGAGGATGTGAATGCTGAATGAACTTGTTCGAAAGTAATATTTTCACATTGATATATACTTGTTTAGTAATCGGACTTATCGTTTTGTTTTTCATATCATTTACTTTGTTTATTAGAAGAGTATTACAAAGCAGCGTTGCAAAGAAACACCACGTGATTAATATGAACCAGAAGCTAGATCGAATTATTGAATTGCTTGAAAAAGATAAGAAATAGCGATAGAAGAAGTATGAAAAGGGGAAAGAGAATGGCGAATTATATAAAAGAATTACGTGAAAAAGTAGGACATGATTATGTTTTCTTAAACTTTGCCGGTGGTTGTGTATTTAATAAAGAAGGAGAAGTATTACTGCAAAAAAGAGGAGACTTTAACGCTTGGGGCTTTCCAGGTGGCGCAATGGAGATAGGAGAATCGGCTGCGGAAACTGCAATCCGAGAAATAAAAGAAGAAACCGGGTATGATGTAGAAATAAATGAGCTTATTGGAGTGTATACAAAATATTTTCAATCATATCCAAATGGAGACAAGGCACAGTCAATTGTGATGTGTTTTTCATGCTCAATAGTTGGGGGCGACAAAAAAGTAGATGGTGATGAAACGTTGGATTTGAAGTTTTTCCCGTTAGATGACATGCCACCGTTATTTTGTAAACAGCATGAAGATTGCCTGCAAGATTTATTGGAGAAAAGAGTAGGGGTATATCGTTAACATATAAAAAAGAAGCTAAATGAGATTAGCTTCTTTTTTATGTTTTATTTCCACCAATCATCAAACATTGACGCTGGTACTTGTCTTTTATGCTCACTCACTGTGTAACGTTTTTCAATTTTCTCTGCAACGTCAGCTGGAACTGCTTTACCTTCTAAATAATCATCTAATTGATCATAAGTAATACCTAACTCTGTTTCGTCAGCTTGACCTGGTTTTTCATCTAATAAATCAGCTGTTGGCATTTTTAAGTAAAGTCGCTCGTCTGCACCTAACTCTTGTAATAATGCACGTCCTTGGCGCTTCGTTAATCCCGTTAATGGTAATAAATCTGCACCACCATCTCCGAATTTTGTAAAGAACCCTGTTACAGCTTCTGCAGCGTGATCTGTTCCGATAACAAGAAGCCCTTTTTGTCCACCAATTGCATATTGAGTAACCATACGGATACGTGCTTTCACGTTACCTTTATTGAAATCTGTTAATGATTCACCCAATAAGTTTTCATATTGATTTGAAAAAGCATCAACAGTTGAAGCAATATCAAATGCAACAGATTGATCTGCTTGAATGAATTGTAATGCTAATTGTGCATCATCTTCATCTTTTTGTACTTTATAAGGAAGACGTACGGCGATAAACGTTACATTACCACCTTCGTTACGAATTTCTTCAACTGCAAGTTGTGCTAAGCGTCCTGCTAATGTAGAGTCTTGGCCGCCGCTAATACCAAGTACAAATCCTTTTGCACCTGTTTTTTTTACATAATCTTTTAAGAAATCAACTCGTTTACGAATTTCAACTTTTGGATCAATTACAGGCTGAACATGTAATGCTTTCATAATCTGTTCTTGTAATGTCATTATGTTTTCCTCCTATTCATATTAAAGCGGTAAATAAGTTTATATGTATAATGGTACATACTTCTATCCTTTATTATTTCGCAAAACTAACGAATATACAATAGGATGTGTGTATGAATACGAATGTAGTCATTATAAATAAAGTACTACGTATAAGCAATTTTTTTAAACCTTTCAAAACTGTAAGGTTTTTGTCATTTGAATCGATGGAAGGTATTTCCGTACTTTACTAATATAAAAACATAGTTAGTAGAAAGAAGGGCGGAGAAGTAATATGAACATTAGAGAACTCGCATATCGGAATGTAACGCGAAATAGACGGACATACTCAGCCTATTTTTTGAGTAGTGCATTTGCTATTATGGCCTTTTTTGTGTATTCATTTTTTGCGTTTCATCCGGCATTAAGTGCAGGAGAATTGGGTCAGTACGTATTCGTAAGTATGTCTTTTGCACAGTCTATTATTTACTTATTTACATTCTTCTTTATTTTATATTCGATGGGAATGTTTTTAAAAACGAGAAAGCGTGAGCTAGGAATTTTAATGATGCTAGGTATGACGAAATATCAATTAAAGCGTCTTATCTTTTTTGAAAATATTATGATTGGAATAGGGGCAATTATTTTTGGTATTCTTTCAGGTATGTTATTTTCAGGGGTATTACTATTTGTCGCCCCGATGATATTAAAACTAGATATCTCCTTATCCTATTACATACCGATGAAAGCAATTGTTGTAACAAGTATTATGTTTTTCATATTATTTATGATCATATCATTGTTTAGTGCAGGAATGATTCGTAAAAATAAAATTATGAAGTTGTTTAGAGGGTCAGCAGAGGCAAAACCAGAACCGAAAGCATCAATCATTTCTTCAATATTAGCAGTAGTATTGCTTAGTGCTGGCTATATAGGAGCTCTTCTATCGCATGGTGCAATGGTATTTATTATGATGATTCCTGTTACAACGGTAGTTATTATTGGGACGTATTTGTTGTACAAGCAGCTGAGTGTCTTTATTATTCGATTATGTAAAAAAAGTAAACGTTTCTATTGGACACAGACTAATATTATTACGTTATCAGATTTAGCGTATCGCATGAGAGATAACGCAAGAATGTTCTTTATTGTAACCATTATTTCTACTGTAGCATTTTCCGCAATAGGGACATTAGTCGGCTTCGCATCCATGACGAAAGGGATAATGGAGAGACCAATTGCGTTTCATTACCATTCTAAGCAAGGGAATAGTAACGAATCACAACATATACAAATGATTGACAAAGGATTAAAGAAACATAATATAGCAGCTTCAAAAACTAATATTTCGACAAAGAAAACGGAGGAACAGTCGTTAAGAAGCGCCACTTTTATAAAAGAATCAGATTATAAGGAATATGCAAAGTTAACAGGAGAACCATTTAATATTGTAGCCAATAAAGAGATTGTATTTTTGTCAGCTGATATACCAGGGCCAGCGATGAAAGAAAGAAAAGAAATTACTTTACCCAATATGAATGAAAGTTTAAAGGTGAAAAAAGTTACTTCATCTTCATTGGGGAAAATATTAAGAGGAAATGTTTATGTAATCTCTAATAATCAATATGATTCATTACAAGATGGATTTATAGAGACAAAAGATTATATGTATAAAACTGAAAGAACGAAAGATGAGATTGAAATTGGTAAAGAGCTTACTCATCAAATTAAACCGTATCAAGAACAGTCAACGTTTAGTGCAGAAGAGTACGAACAAAACCAAAGTTTACAAATTGCAGGACCGATTTTATTTGTAGGTTTCTTTATTGGTATAGTATTTTTCGTTTGCGCAGGAAGTTTCCTTTACTTCCGTTTATTCTCCGATTTGGAGGATGATGTTCGCTTGTTCGAAATGATTCGAAAAGTTGGATTGACGAGTGGGGAATTATCGAAGGTAGTTACAATTCGATTGGCGCTTTTATTCTTCGTTCCAATTGGTGTTGCAACATTACATGGGGCAGTAGCCTTAACTGCGTTAGGGCAAATGTTTGAGTACTCATTGTTTAAAGAAAATACAGTTGTATTAAGTATTTTCATAGGTATTCAAATTGTATACTTCTTACTTATAAGATCCCGTTATGTAAAACAATTGAAAGAGAGATTACGTATGCATTAAATGTGTTTTTTTAACTCGAGTACAAAATTTTCTAAAAAGAGGCAAGTATTGCCAAAAAGTGATAAAATGGAAAAAGCGAGGTGAAAAAATTAATATAGAGTAAGGGGGGAGAAATATGAAAGCAACAGGAGTTATTCGAAAAGTAGACGAATTAGGACGAATTGTTATCCCTAAAGAATTACGCGATGTATTGGGAATACAAATCAAATCACCGCTTGAAATTTTTGTAGAAGCAGATAAAATCATTTTACAAAAATATCAACCTTACAATGCTTGCCAAATCACAGGTGATGTTTCAGAACAGAACATATCATTAGCAAATGGAAATATTACTGTTGGGATAGAGGGAGCGGAATATTTAGTAAAAGAAATAGAAAAGTTTTTAAACAAGAGTGAGGTTTAGTCTTAATTTATATTATTTTTCCAATTACATATCATTCTTTTAAAAGACTGTAAGAGGACCATTAATTGGTTCTCTTATTTTGGTTAGTAGTTGAACGACATGGGGGGTTACTTCCTACAAATCATAGGGAAAATAAAAAAGTAGTATAGAGTTAGTAAATGATGTTGAGAAATATTTGAAAAGAAGGAAAACAAAAAGAATAAAACGAATGTTACATTTACACGTATTCAAAAGTGGTCTGAAATGAAAATAATACATTTTCAGGAGGGATTACGATGAGTAGTACAGTGAATAAACAAAAAGGTATACAATTGATTCCGTTTACCGTAAATAAGGTGGTAGAACAAGTAAATGAAATTCCACCAGGTGTACAAATGATTCACGCTCCGCAAGTATGGGAAAAGAGTGTGAAGGGGCAAGATGTAGTCGTTGCCGTATTAGATACAGGGTGTGATACTAATCATATAGATTTAAAAGATCGTATTATCGACGGAAGAAATTTCACAAAAGATTATGAAGCTGATCCAAATGTGTATCTTGATAATAACGGACATGGTACTCATGTAGCGGGGACGATTGCCGCGACTGAAAATGGTGTCGGTGTATTAGGAGTTGCACCACTTGCTAAAATGTTAGTATTAAAAGTTTTAGCGGGAGATGGTTCTGGAAGTTATGAGCAAATTATTGAGGCAATTCATTATGCTGTAAATTGGAGAGGGCCGAATCAAGAGAAAGTGAGAATTATTTCAATGTCACTTGGTGGTCCGCAAGATGTTCCAGAATTACATGAAGCAATTCAAAATGCGGTAAAGCAGGATGTTCTCGTTGTATGTGCTGCTGGAAATAATGGAGATTGCGATGATGAAACAGAGGAATTAGATTTCCCAGGTGCTTACTCTGAGGTAATTGAAGTTGGTGCTGTTAATTTAGAGCGGAAGATTGCATGTTTTAGTAATTCAAATCAAGAAATTGATCTAGTAGCGCCAGGTGATGAAATATTATCTACGTATCCAGATGGGAAATATGCTGTGTTAAGTGGAACTTCCATGGCGACGCCGCATATTGCTGGGGCGCTCGCCTTGCTCATTAAACAGTGTGAGAAAGAATACGGTCGAAAGTTATCAGAGCCGGAAATATATGCGCAACTTATTAAAAGAACTGTACCTTTAGGGTACGAACGTACATCTGAAGGGAATGGATTAATAGATTTATTAAAAGAATAGCCATATTAAAAAACATCTCATATGAATATGAGATGTTTTTTAATATGGCTTTGTCGCATGTAATACAACTTGTAACAAACCTGGGAATCTAGCATTTAAATCTTCTTCACGAATTGAAATGAAACGTTGTGTTCCTTCAAGGCGCGTGTACATAACACCTGACTCACGTAAAACTTTGAAATGGTGAGATAAAGTTGATTTCGCAATAGGGATGTTTAAAGCACCACAAGATTGTTCACTTTTCTCTAGTAACATATTTACAATTTGTAAACGAATTTGATCGCTAAGTGCATATAAGACAGAAGAAAATTGAATTTCTTCTCGATTTGGATGATAGAGTGTACGCATATTTCACCTACTTGTATAAGTTAAGATATTTGCACTATAACATATAGAGTGGTATATTTCTATTATTCGAAAATATTCGAACAATAGAAATATAGGGGGAGAAAAAATGAAGTATACAAAATTGCAAAAGGCAGGATTAAATATTTCAAAGTTGGGTTTAGGTACAAATGCAGTAGGGGGACATAATTTATATGCTGATGTGAATGAAGAAGAAGGAAAGCGATTAGTAGAAGAAGCTATTCAGCAAAGGATTACATTTTTTGATACAGCAGATTCATATGGTTTCGGTAGATCAGAGGAATTAGTAGGAGAAGTATTAAAGGGAAAACGTCATGAGTTTATACTTGCTACAAAAGGTGGAATTCAACCGTTGTTAAATGGAGAAACTTATATTAACAATGAACCAAGTTATTTAAGAAATGCTGTGGAGAATAGCTTAAGAAGATTACAGACTGATTATATTGATTTATATTATTTACATTTTACAAATCCTGAAACAAGTTACATAGATTCAATCGGAGAGCTTACTCGTTTAAAAGAAGAAGGGAAAATTCGTTCAATTGGAATATCGAACGTAAACATAGAACAATTAAAAGAAGCGAACCAACATGGTCATATAGATGTTGTACAATCTCCGTACAATGTGTTAGAACGTACGGCTGAGGAAGAACTGTTGCCGTATTGTATAGAAGCGGGTATTTCATTTATTCCATATGGGCCTCTTGCTTTTGGAATATTAGGCGGAAAATATACAGAAGATTTTAAATTGAACGAAGTTGATTGGCGCCAAAATGTAAATCTATTTGAAGAAAATACATATAAGAGTAATTTTAAGAAAGTGGAAAAGTTAAAAGGGTTAGCGAAAGAAAATGATATTGAAGTGTCTCATTTAGCGTTAGTATGGTTATTAAATAAAGAAGGAATTGATACAGTTATACCTGGTGGAAAGCGGGCAGAGCAAATAAGAGAAAGTGTGAAAGCGGTAGACGTTTCATTGAATGAAAGAGTCATGAAAGAAATCCAATCTATTTTAGAAGATTAGTGAAACAGAGGGATAGTACCCTCTGTTTATATAAGGAGAAGGTCTAAATGAATAGAGTACTAGCTGTATTTTTCACGATAATGTTTATGATCGGTACAGACACTTTCTTAATTTCACCACTGTTGCCGACATTACAACAGGTGTATCATGTTTCAACCGAGTTGTCAGGATGGATGGTGAGTTCGTATGCTTTAGGGTATGCTGGATTTGCGCTTATTGCTGGTCCTATATCAGATGGATTAAACAGAAAAAAAGTGATGGTACTAGGTATGAGTTTTTTTGCAATAAGTACGTTTTTGTGTGGAATTGCACCGAGTTTTTTATGGATGCTAACATTTAGATTTTTAGCAGGTGTAAGTGCAGCTTTTGTATCTCCACAAGTGTGGGCATCCATTCCGCTCCTTATAGAGAAAAAGCAAATTGTGAAAGCAATTGGGGTTGCAACAGCAGGGTTATCAATCTCTCAAATTTTAGGGCTGCCACTGGGAGCTTATTTAGCAACGATACATTATACAATCCCATTCTATTTCATTGGTATATTATCAGCACTACTTGTTATTCTTATTTATGTTGTATTACCAGAAATACAGTCGGTTCATATAGGTGGAAATAAAAAAGTGATTTTACAGCGTTATAAACAATTACTTACAGATTCAAAGGTTTCACTTTCTTATTTTGCATACTTTGTTTTTCAAACCGGAAATTTTGCTGCATTTTCATTTTTGGGTGTATGGCTTTCCATTCAATTTGGCTTACAGGTTCATGAAGTAGGTACGGCTATGCTTGTACTAGGATTAGGAAATTTAGCTGGTAATATTTTTGGCCCTAGACTTGTAAATAAAATTGGATACAATCTTTCTTTCTATGGTGGAATTGTATTTACGGCAGTGTTATATGTAATACTTCCCTATTTAAAGAATCTTATTTTTGTTGAATTCTTTTTCTTTGTTTTATTTTTTGTGACAGGAATTTTGTTTGTATTAATGATGGGACATTTACAAAACATGTCTACTATAGCACGGGGAACAGGTGCTGCCCTTGCTAACGCCTCGATGTACATTGGCCAAATGATTGGTGCGGTAATAGCAGGAATGTTATTTGCAACATCTCACAATTTTATACTAGTAGGTAGCTTTACAGCGTTATTATATGTTGTAGCTTTATTTCTGTTTAGAAAAGGTGAAAACATTAGTAAAGATAATGAAAAAGGAATTGCATCATAAAGTTTTAGTAAATCAAAAAACAATTTTTTAGGATAAGTTAAAAAGGTGCTTTTTGATTGCATAGTTGCTGTATTTTTAATAATTCGTCGTTGAGCTGTATGATTGAAAAGGATTTGTAATAAAATTATGGGGAAATAAAAAACCCCTATATAGATAGAGGTTTATATATCGGCATATAGCTCCTTGGAAAAGGATATACCTAGTTTAACATATAGGAGTACTTATAATTGTGAAATAGATGTGAAAGTAATGTGAAAAATGTTGTAATAAAAAGCACTGTTTTAGCTAATGTAGCTAAAACAGTGCTTTTCTCTTTGATTGAACAGTTGCAGCATTTTCATCATGTATACCTGCATCTTTAATAATTCGTTGTTTTGCTTTATTTAATAGATGGTTTACTGCTTCACCAAAATAGTTAGCTTCGCTTTTTGTGCGGGCTTCTCGTAAACATTTATAGTTTTCTAGCAGTTCCTCTTTTTCGGAGTTTGTTAAGAAATCTTCTATTTTCTTTTTTGTCATACGAAACACCCTTTCTCCTGACAAACGACGCAATAGAAAATATTTATTTCTCATTATAACAATAATTTTAAAAGAAAGTATACACTAACGTCGCAATAATTTGTCAATTTCTTGAATCTTCTCATCAGCTTTCCCAATTTGCGTATTTTTAGCCTGTTCGCCACCAAGAGCTTGATGTAGTAAGAAAGTTTGACCGGAAATAGCAGTTACAATGGATACTTTTATAATTTCTTTTATTGCGGTGACATCGAATAAAACGAGTCCAAGAAGTGCAGCTAGGCTACCGGTAAAAACATCAGTTAAAAATCCAAAGTGAAAAAAAGTTTTCAAACGGCGTGGAAGCAATAACTTACCTTGGTTATTGATTAGATGGGAAACGAAGCCAGTAATGCCACCAACGAGAACAGCGGTTAGCCATTGATACATTTCCATCGAATCCACTCCTTTTAGTGAATAAGATTCGATTATTTTATATTGATTCCTTTTAATATTTCATATAAGCATATTGAGAAAGTTTGTTTGGGTATATTTTGTATTCAATTTAATTATAACAGAAAATTTCGATAGATTTCAGTCTATTATATGAATCATTTTTACAATAATATGAATGCAGAAAGGGGTGCGTCATATGAATATAGATTATCGAATAAGAAGTGTAGATGGTTATACAAAAAAAATAGGGGAATTAGTAAGCATGCTTGAGCATACGAGAGCTGTAACATTAGGCGAAGTAAAAAATTTATCAGTTGAGCAATTAGATTTAATTATGCAGAGCAGCGGAAATTCAATTGGCGCCTTATTAAAGCATATAGCAGCTATTGAAAAATTTCATCAGCTTATTTCATTTCAAGATCGTGAATTTACAAAAGAAGAATTAGAAATATGGGAAGATGCATTGTATTTAGGGGAAGCAGGTAGAGCGATCTGTGGTCATGAAATACAGTATTATGTACAACTTCTACAAAGTGTTCGAGAAGAATCTCTGAAGTATTTAAGTGAACAAGGTAATGAGTGGCTCATGTCAGAAAGAAAGTGGCCTAACGGTGTAGTATATAACCAGCACTATCTTTGGTTTCATGTGCTAGAAGATGAAATTAGTCACCGAGGACAAATTAGAATGCTCAAAAACGAGTTATTTGAAAATTACGTTAAATGATGTAGCTTTTTATAGGAGAATTCCATATAATGAGAGTAATTAAAATAAGAACGGGGTGATGTATTATGGCGAAAATAACTTATATGAATAATAAACCAAATACAAAGGTGGATGGAAAGGGCGAAACGATATAAGTGAGCGCACTATCCTTCCACTTAGCTTAAACTAGGGAGGATATCAATTTGAATCAAAATATTTTAGAATCGTATGGCTGGGATTCTTTTTTTGAGGAACAAGCTGTAGAGAACTTTGAAGTAGGGCGTATTTTACTTGAGCATAAGCATTTATATCGAATTATTTGTAATGATGGTGAATATATGGCAGAACTGTCTGGAAAGTTTCGGCATGAAGCAGTAACGAAGGGAGATTATCCAGCTGTTGGTGATTGGGTGTATATAAAGAAAATAGAGAATGAAAAGAAAGCTATCATTCATCGTATTTTTCCGAGAAGAAGCTCTTTTTCTAGGCAAGAAGCTGGTACTCGAACGGAAGAACAAGTAATAGCAGCAAATGTAGATTATTTATTTTTAGTGAATGCACTTAATCATGATTTTAATGTTAGAAGGATGGAACGTTATTTATTATTAGCGTATGAAAGTGGCGCTATGCCAGTTATTGTTTTAACAAAGAGTAGTATATGTAATGATGTAGAACAGAAAATTGTAGAAACGGAAGCTATAGCAATTGGTGTTCCTATTTTCGTTGTTGATAGTTTAGAGCATACAGGTATTGATTCGTTGAAACAATTCGTTTCTTCAGGGAAAACAATTGCTTTAGTTGGGTCATCAGGGGTAGGAAAGTCAACTTTGTTAAATGCGCTAATAGGAATTGAGGTAGCAAAAACGGGAGATATACGTGAAGAGGATAGTAGGGGGAGGCATACGACAACGCATCGAGAGTTATTTCAATTGCCAAGTGGCGCTCTCGTAATTGATACTCCCGGCATGAGAGAATTGCAACTTTGGGAAGGAAGCGAAGCGATTCAAACAACATTCTCTGATATTGAAAAACTTGCGACAACATGCCGTTTTCGTGATTGTAAGCATGAGGATGAACCAGGATGCGCGGTGCATAGTGCAATTGATAACGGACTTATTACGATAGATCGTTTGAAAAGCTATAAAAAATTACAAAGAGAACTGGCGTATTTTATGAGAAAACAAGATGTAATCCTTGCCAGAGCAGAGCGTGATAAGTGGAAAAAGCTTTCTAAACAACATAAAAAAATGTAAAAACCAAAGGGTGCCCCTTTGGTTTTTTCTATTTGTAAATTTTATAATAATATTATTCATATATATAGACAAAGGGAACTTAATTGTTTAAACTTTACAAAGTATTCATCATAATAGGTTATGAAAATAATAATTAGGGATTGGGAAATATTCATAATTAACTCAATTTAACTTTTAAATTTGAAAATTAGGAGGTTCATAATGGATAAACTATTAAATTTGTTTCGTGATATGAAAGTAGCAAAAAAGCTATTAATTTCATTCTTTGTAATTTTAATTGCGGCTGTGTCTATTATCGGAGGCATGTCTTATCAAACAGCCAAAAAGAATTTTGAATCGCAAATTAAGAGTAGTGCCAACGACAATATAAAAATACTGGATAATTTAATCAATCAAATGATTGATGCAAAATTTAATGATGTAAATAATTTTGCACGGGTGATTCAGGGGAATATGTATCAAGGAGATAATCAGGATGAATTAAGAAAAATGTTATCTCAATATATAAATTTAAATAAAGATGTTGAACAAGTATATGTTGCCGGAAATGATAAAAAATTTGTACAAGAACCAAATATACAAATGGCAGCAGACTATGATCCAACAGAGCGTTCTTGGTATAAAGATGCAGTTGCAAAACAAGGTGGTATTGTTGTTACTGAGCCATATAAGGCAAAAGGAAATGGACATATTGTTGTAACAATCGCAAAACAAACAGAAGATAAAAATGGGGTTGTTGCGCTAGATTTAAGTTTAGATAATTTATTAAAAACATCAAAGTTAATTAATATTGGTAAAAAAGGATATGCCTTCATTTTAGATGGAAAGCAAAAAATAATTGCTCATCCACAAGAAAAATCAGGGGAAAAAGCGGCTGATTCTTGGGCAAAGAAAATTTATGAAGATAATCACGGTGCTTTTTCATATTCTTATGGCGGTAGTGAAAAGAATATGGTATTTGCTACAAATGTAAAAACAGGTTGGAAAATTGGTGGGACTATGTACTCAAGTGAAGTAATTGAAGCTGCTCAACCTGTATTTTATAATATGTTAATTGTTATGCTTATCTCATTAGTAATAGGTGGAGCACTTATTTATTTTGTAACACTTTCAATTACGAAGCCTTTAAAGAGATTAGTTGTTACCTCTAAAGAAATAAGTGAAGGGGATTTAACGCAAACAATTGAAATTCATTCTAATGATGAAATCGGCCAACTTGCTAAAGGATTTAATGAGATGACGAATTCGTTACGGACGTTAATCGGAAGAATTAACGATTCAGCTGGGCATGTTGCAGCGGCATCAGAAGAGCTAACTGCAAGTGTAAGGCAAGCAAGTGAAGCGACTGAGCAAATCACAATCGCAATGGATGAAATATCAAGTGGGGCAACGACGCAAACAACAAGCGTAGAAAATGGCGCTATGTTACTGTTTGATGTAACGGAAGGAATTCAGCATGTAGCAAATAGTTCATCATCTATTAATACGGCTTCTGCACATACTCGTGAAAAAGCAGAAGATGGTGGGAAACTAGTAGGAAGAACAGTAAACCAGATGCAGTCTATTGCAGAATCTGTGTCACAATCAGATGCAGTTATACAATTACTAAATAATAAATCAAAACAAATTGGTGATATTTTAGAAGTAATTCAAAATATTGCAGATCAAACAAACCTTCTAGCTTTAAATGCGGCGATTGAAGCCGCAAGAGCCGGTGAGCATGGAAGAGGTTTCGCAATTGTTGCAGATGAAGTGCGTAAATTGGCAGAGCAGTCTAGCGTATCTTCTAGTGAAATTAGTAAATTAATATGTGAAATACAAGATGATATGGGTAAGACAGTCAAATCTATGAATCATGTAAATGAGGAAGTTCAATCTGGACTTGTTATCGCAAATGAAACGAAGCAAAACTTTGCTGAAATTTTACAATCTACAAATGAAATAGCTAATCAAATTAAGACGATGGTTGAAACGGCTAATGGAATGTCAAAAGGGGCAAATGAAGTATCTATTTCGGTAGGACAAATTGCAATGACAGCGCAAAATAATGCGACAAGCACACAAAACGTTGCGGCTTCAGCTGAAGAACAGCTAGCTTCGATGGAGGAAATTGGATCCGCAGCGGGCACGCTATCTCAAATGGCTGAAGAGTTACAAGGACTAATTGACAGATTTAAAGTTTAATAGAGAACAGACTATCCCCTAGTAGCATTATGCCACTAGAGGGTAGTCTGTTTTATTGTGTAAAATCAAATAGGGATGTAGACTTTCTTTATGACGTTTAAAATGGCATTTTACATAATGTTTGTCGAAAAATAGAGGTATTTGTTAGCTTTGTGTATAATTATTAACGTATAGAATACAAATAAAAGGAGAGTATTATGGGAGTGTATTGGGGGACAAAAAGACATTCTTGGCTTAGTTACGTCTCATTTTGGCTAAGTATTTCATTTTTTATTGTTTTTCTAATTGAAGTGTTTATATTAAAAACACTTTCGAATAGCTCGGTACAAATTGTTAAATATTTTTATTTTATACTTGTACCAGTAAATATTTTTCTTAGTTTAAAGTTACTATTTAAGAAGAATGAAAAGAAAGCGTTACCTATTTTTAGTTTCATTGTCTCATTATTATTTGCAATTTTAATAATCGTATTAGTTTTAGCAGCTATAGGGAAGTTCTTTTAAGGGGAGTGGTATAAGTCACTCTCCTTTTTTATTTGTGGTAGTCTTATTATATGTAAAAGTATGAATGCTGTGAGCTAATAAAAGCGGAGAGTAGACAATATTTGCATGGATTAAAGTCTGACGCTATTTAAACTTGTAAGAGTGTATGGAGTAATGAGGTAATATACATAATAATGGAGATAGAATTAGTTATTTTATAAGTATCTATGAAGCAAATGAATACGGTAAGAACGGTGATATATGGTACAATAGCTATGGATAGTGATAGAGATAAAGGGTATATAAAATACTCATCGTTTTTTAGTAAGAGAGGGGTTATCTTATGCTATACGAGGATTTGGAGACATTATTTCAAACAGCTCCGAAAGAAGATAGAGGCGGATGGAAATATATAATCCAAGAACAAAATGATACATATAAAATTGTTGATGAAATACTGAAAAATCAAATGAGTGTCGAATTGTATTTTAATGAATACGATGAGGTGAAAATCACTTTATATAAAGATGGAATTCCCATTACGACTATACAAAGAATTGTGATTTCAAAAGTTGAATTAGACGAAGATGAAGAGGGTATTCAATTTGTTTTAGAGCGCATGCCTAGTCGAATGATTCGGTTGCAATTAAAGCCATATTTAGCATTAGAAATGGGGCCGTACTGGGAAGTATGTGATGATTGTGAATGAACATAAAAAAGCATCCAATAACATGGATGCTTTTTTATGTTTTTTGAAGTTGTTTAAACGCAATGATTGGAAGTATAACAATACTTACCCATCCGATGATAGGATATAGAATGTGAAGTAAGTCACTGTAACCGATGTAACTAAAGCAATAACTAATTAGTAAAATGAAGAAAATAATATTGTTATTTTTCCACCCGGTAATAGATTGCATCTGTTTTGTCATCCCGAACACATTACCAACTAAAGTTGTGAAAACTTCACCGAAAATAATGAGAACGAAGAAGAAGTGAAAAGTTGCATTAAATCTTCTTATGACTTCAGCCATTGGGATGTTATATTGATAAAATTGATCGACTGATAAGATTGCTAAATGGCTGCATAATAAAATTAAAGAAAGTCCAGCACCACCTAAAATCCCACCCAAAAAAATGGCTTTTCGATCCTTTACTTCACTGGCTAATGGGACGAGAACACTTTGGGCAAGAGAAAGATTTAAGGCGACATATGTAATAGGGCTAGTAATCCATTTCATATTCCAACTCTCTGCAGGAATAGTGTTATTAATGGAAGGTGTACCGTGAAAAAAGGTTGTAATAGCAAGTCCGATAATAAAAATCATCATAATAGGTACGACAAGTGTATTTACTTCAAAAACACCTTGTAGTCCGCGGCTACTTATAATGAGACAAGCGATAACTGTAATGAGAATACCAAGTTGTCTTGGTAAGCGAAGTTGCTCTTCAAATACTGCACCAGCCCCTGATAACATAACGCTCGTTACGCCGAATAAAACGAGTAATAATAATGTGTTTACAACATTACCAAATACATCCCCAAATAAATATTTGTTAAATTCTTGCGCTGAAAATGCCCCGATTTGTGATGAAAGTAACATCATTTTTGTGCCGAGCCAAATAAAAAAAAATCCACTTACACATATGCCAATTGTCCCGTATAATCCATTCACTGTGAAAAATTCAACAATTTCTCGTCCAGTAGCAAATCCAGCTCCAACGACAGTTCCGATATAAGTAGCAGCTACTTTCTTTGCTACTTGCCATTGTTGATTGTCCATGTTATCCCTCTTTCTACTATGATGAGCTTGATGTACTATTATGCATATGTATGAGCTTGGACAATTAGACGTATGAAGTGTTTGAAAAAATACATGAATTAAATGATATTAGGGAAGTATTAAAGGTGTTAAAACTTTGTTACATATAAGCCGATTGTTCGAAAGGAAAGGGAATGTATGGTAAAATGTAATTAGGTTATTAAAAGATAAACATTACAAAATGATAAGAGGAGTGGATTGTATGAGTACGAAAACAAATGTTGTTGAAGTATTAAACAAGCAGGTAGCAAACTGGAATGTGTTATATGTGAAACTACATAATTATCATTGGTATGTGACAGGGCCACACTTCTTTACATTACATGAGAAATTTGAAGAGTTTTATAATGAAGCTGGAACGTATATTGATGAGTTAGCAGAACGTATTTTAGCTTTAGAAGGTAAACCATTAGCGACAATGAAAGAATATCTCGCAACATCTAGTGTCAGCGAAGGGACAAGCAAAGAATCTGCAGAAGAAATGGTGCAAACATTAGTGAATGATTATTCTGCACTTATTCAAGAATTAAAAGAAGGTATGGAAGTTGCGGGCGAAGCTGGCGATGAAACATCAGCTGACATGCTGTTAGCAATTCATACAACATTAGAACAACATGTATGGATGCTAAGTGCATTCTTAAAATAACGATAAAAAATATAAAGAAACCCATTGAAAAATTATTTCAATGGGTTTTTTTATGATTTTTCAGTTTTCTTTTATGCTATAATATAGTAAAAAGGAGGCGATGCGATGTTTCGCTTTTTCAGAACTGGAAAAGAAGAGCGGGAAATTACGAAAGATGAATTAGAACAAGCGATGGCTCAGTTTTTAGAAACGAATGCTAATATCGTTTATACAGTATTAGTAAATGAAGATTATACAGTAAATTATGATTTGTTAAAACCGTACTTACCTGCATTTCCAACAAATGATTTTCTCATAACGAAGGAAACGCTTGAGGTATTTGAACATACAGCAGAAAATTTAAACCTAGTGAAAGAAATTGATGTCGTACAAAAGGCAGTAGATCAATACGTAACAGAAAAAGAAATGTTCCCAATTGTTGAAGGTAGCGAAGATCGCCTCATATGCGGAATGAAACTAGGACCTTACTTAAATCGTAGCTTAAAAAGAGACTTATATATTTCAGAAAAACATTATTTAGTTTCAAGTAAACCAGATAGAAAAAAACAAAAGAGCGGGTAGACGTAATGAAAACAACAATACATATATTGTTGTCTTTTTTTGTTTGTTAAAATATTGACTTTTCAGTTTATTAATATTTATATTAAATGTATTGGATAGGGAAGGATAACTATTAAGTATCATTCGGAGAATAAGATATTGCTAGGGCGAGTTATATAAAATCTTCACAAAGTGGTATAAAGATTCGCAAAATAAATATTATAAAAAGTTTCGGGGGAATTGGTACATGAAAAATAGTATGACTTACATTCAATTATTAAATGAAACGTTACGTTGTTATGCAAATAAAGGAAGTTTTGAAGCGTACAATTATATAATGGAAAACGCTATAGGTGTAATAGGGAATGAGGCGCAAATATATAATTTTAAGTATGCGCTCGCAAGTGCATCAGGACTTGAAAAAGAAGCATTACATTTAATGAGGGAGGCCATTATAGAAAAGGGATTCTGGTATGGAAATGAATATTTAATTTCTGACGAAGATTTAAAATCACTACATAAATTTAAAGAATTTCATACAATGGTGCAATTATGTAAAGAAAGAGAAGAATTAGCACATAAAAAGGAAAGACCAGATGTGAAAAATATATATAGCAAGAAAGAGGGGAATCTACTACTTACATTACATGGTGATCAAGAAAATATTCAAATAGTAGAGCCATATTGGAAATCAGTTTTGACACAAGATTACACGTTAGCTTTACCACAGTCTTCACAAATTCAGTTTTCAGATGGATTTGTTTGGGATGATATAGAGAGAGGGAAAGAAGAATTAAAAGAGCATTACAATAAGTTTATAGAAAATCATACAGTAGAAAATGTGATAATTGGTGGTTTTTCTGCAGGGGCAAGAGTAGCTTTATATACGATTTTACAAAAAGATATAGATGTAGATGGTTTTATTTTTATGGCACCATGGCTTCCTGAGATTGAAGAATGGGATGAGTTGCTAAGAGTGCTGCAGGATAAACATATAAAAGGATATATAGTATGCGGGGATCAAGATGAAGATTGTTTCGAATCCACGCAGCAATTTGTACGATTATTAAGAGATAAGAATATAGAACATAAGTATAAAGTTGTGCCTAACTTAGATCATGATTATCCTATTAACTTTGATGAGCTATTAAAAGAAGCTATTGAATATATAGGAAATAAAAACAATAAGTAGTAAGAAAAAGAGATGCATCATATGTGATGCATCTCTTTTTAGAGTTATAAATTAAAAGCATTTGCTAGTAGGCGATAAGACTTTAATTTATGTTCAAATTGATGGGTAATCGTGACAATCATAAATTCGTCAGTATTGTATGCTTTGCTTAAATTTATTATTTTTTCTTTTACAGAAGACGGATCACCAACAATCATACGTTGACGATTTTCTTTTATACGGAATAAATCATAAGCACTGTATGAATAATTTTGAGCAGTTTCGATAGAAGGTGTACCAGTAGTTCGTTTTCCTTGCTCTAATAATAAGATTGATAAATCTAAACTAGAAGCAATTTTTTCCGCTTCTTCATTTGTTTCTCCGCATATAACAAAGATGGCAACGATTGAATTAGGCTTATCTCCTAAAAATGAAGGCTGATATTGTTCTTGGTAAGCCCTCATAACTTCAGGGCCTCCGAAGCCATTAATAAATTGTGCAAATGCGAAAGAAGCTCCGTTGTTTGCAGCAATTTTAGCGCTCTCTCCGCTAGAACCGAGCATCCACATTTCAGGAGATGTTGGGATAACTGGAGTAGCTTTTAAGTTTGCATAGTGATGGTTTTCTGGTATTTGATCATGTAAGTACATTGCAACGTCTGCAATTTGTTCTGGATATTGATCAAGTGAGACCATTTTCCCTTCTTGAAGTGCGCGAGTTGCTATTGGCATACCACCAGGAGCTCTACCAACACCGAGATCGATGCGGTTCGGATACAGTGCTTCTAGAACACGGAAATTCTCAGCAACTTTATATGGGCTATAATGTGGTAACATAACACCACCTGAACCGACTCTAATACGATCCGTTTTTGCGGCAATATGAGAAATAAGTATTTCTGGACTTGAACCAGCTAAGCTTACGGAATTATGATGTTCGGATACCCAAAAACGTGTGAATCCGAGTTTTTCAACTTCTTATGCAAGCGTAACTGTATGTGAAAAAGCTTGGGCTGCTGTGCTACCATCTGAAATAGGTGATTGGTCTAATACACTTAACTTGATCATAGAATATACCTCTCAATCTTAATGTACATCCTATTATATATTTACTTATGAAAAATGCGTAGTGAAATGCTCAAAATGAAAAGTGGATAATCCTATTTCCGCTTTTAATGAGAAAATCCGCGTTCATAATGATTCATTTCAACCAGATTTAAAATATATTCATAGTTGTCAATTTCACATTTTAGCTGTTCACGTTCTTTTTCAGATAGTGTCATATTGCTAAGTTTTTTACATAAGTTTTGTTTCTTTAATTCTAAATGCTTTTTTGTAGCGTGGTAATCATAAGTATGTTTCATTTTTTAGTCACTCCTTCGTTGCGGTTGCTATATTATACGAAGCATAAAGAAATATGAAATCTGTCTCTTATGTACTTTTAGTGAATATTCAAATTGCAATGGTGTTATGTTTATGGAGATTTATGAATAAAATGCACTAAACCACTAACGTCCATTTGATGAAGTAAGGGGTGGAATTGTGCAGAAAGATATAATGTATAACACTGAAATGGATGAAGCGTTAAAAGTTATAGATAAAGGATTGAAGAAGACGATAAATCCAAAACAAATTATTGTAGTGGGAGCTGGTATGGCTGGATTAGTTTCAGCATCTTTATTAAAGGCTGCAGGACATGATGTGAAAATTTTTGAAGCAAACAACCGGGTAGGTGGCCGTATAGAAACGGTTAGAATGGAAGATACCGGATTATATTTAGATGTTGGAGCAATGAGGATTCCATATTCGCATACATTAACGATGACATATATAAGAAAATTTGGGCTACAGGTGAGACCTTTTATTAATAGAAATGAGACGGATATTATATACGTAAATGGACGGAAAACGACGTTAAAACAATATGAAAAAGATCCAAGTATTCTAAGATATCCTGTGGAAATGAATGAAGTTGGAAAAACGTCAGAGGAATTATTATTGTTAGCGGTACAGCCCATTATAAATTTTATAAAAAAGAACCCAGAAAAAAATTGGGACGTTGTAGTAAAGGATTTTGGAAGATACTCTACTGGGCAATTTTTAAAGTATCATCCTTATCAGTATAATACTTACTTTTCGCCAGTAACAATTGAGATGATCGGTGTTCTATTAGATTTAGAAGGTTTTTTGGAACGATCGTTTGTAGAGACTTTACGCTTTCTATACATTATGCAAGAGGAGAGCGGATTTTGTGAAATTGTGGGCGGGAACGATAGATTGCCAAAGTCATTTTTACCGCAATTAGAAGAGAATATTATATATAATCAAAAATTAATGAAGCTACATCAACACGATAATGGTGTGACAGCTTTCTATCGGAACGAGGAAACTTTTGAATATAGTAGTATTACAGGAGATTTAGTTATTGTTACCATTCCGTTTTCGACAATGCGTTTTGTAGAAGTAGATCCGTTTGATTCTATATCTCATGAAAAATGGAAAGCAATTCGTGAATTACATTATATGCCTGCGACGAAAATAGGAATTCAATTTAAAAGCCGATTTTGGGAAGAACAAGGACAATTAGGCGGCAGAATTATAACAGATTTGCCAATTCGTTATGCCTATTATCCAAGCTATGGAATTGGGGAGAAAGGACCGGCTATGATGTTAGGTAGCTATACATGGTCTTATGACGCGTTGTTATGGGATGGTTTATCAAAAGGTGATCGTATTTATTACGCATTACACAACTTAGCAACAATATTAGGTGGTCAAGTGTATGATGAGTTCATATCTGGAATATCAAAAAGCTGGACATTAGATCCGTATGCGCTTGGAGGGTTTGCACTTTTTCAAGCAGGTCAAGAATCTGAGCTGCAACCAGCGATTGTCAAACCAGAGGGGAGAATATTCTTCGCTGGAGATCATACAACGCTATATCACGGATGGATTCAAGGTGCGATTGAATCTGGAATTCGTGTAGCGTTGGAAGTGAATGAGTAAAAGGTTTTCGATTCAGAAAATTCTTTACTATATAACTTGAGATGGATATTATTATATATAAAAGAATTATGGGGAGTGTTTACAGTGAATCCGTTATTATTCGATTTTCCTTCTGAATTTTATACTGACAGGCTTTTTATTCGAATGCCGAAACCAGGAGATGGTAAAGTTGTATATGATGCAATTCAGGCTTCAATAGAAGAACTAAAACCTTGGATGGTGTTTGCACAAAAAGAGCAAACAGAGCAAGAAATAGAAGAAAGTATTAGAAAATCACATATTCAATTTTTGCAACGTGAGGATTTAAGATTACTAGTGTTTTCGAAAGAAACAGGTGAATTTATTGCTTCAGCCGGATTACATCGTATTAATTGGGATATACCTCAATTTGAAATCGGATATTGGATTGATACAAGGTTTAGCGGAAAAGGCTATATGGTAGAGGCTGCGAAAGGTATAACGGATTACGCTTTTTCTGAATTGAAAGCAAACCGTGTAGAAATTCGTTGTGATTCTTTAAATAAAAAGAGTAGAGCGATACCTGAGAAATTAGGCTTTAAGTTAGAAGGTACGTTAGAAAGTGCGAGTGTTGCGGTAGATGGAAACGGATTAAGGGATATGTGTGTATTTGCCATGACTAGAAATACATATGAAAAAGAAGAGCTGTAAGAAAACAGCTCTTCTTTTTATGCATTATGGTACAGGATGTCCGTTAGAGCTTTCGAAAATTGTAAACCATTGTTGACGGTCTAAGTTAACTTTTGTAGCAAGAGCGGCAGTTTTTACGCGATCTAATTTACCAGAGCCAACGATTGGCATCATATTAGTTGGATGAGCAAGTAACCAAGCATACATAACCGTATCGATACTAGAAACACCTAGCTCAGTAGCAACTTTTTGCACAGTTTCGCGTACACGTACAGCACGTTCTGATTGACCAGTAAAGATCTCACCACCAGCAAGAGGTGACCAAATCATTGGATTGATTCGTTTTTCTTGGCATAAGTCAATTGTTCCTTTTTCAAAATGCTCAAGCTGCAATGCAGAAACTTCAATTTGGTTCGTAATAAGCGGGAAATCTAAGTACGAACTTAACATATTAAATTGTGAAGGTAAGAAGTTAGATACACCGAAGTGACGAACTTTTCCTTCTTGTTTTAATTGTGTAAATGCTTTTGCCACTTCATTTGGATCCATAAAAGGATCGGGACGATGAATAAGTAATACGTCAATATAATTTGTATGTAAATTTTTAAGTGATGCTTCTACACTTTGCATAATATGCTCTGCACTAGTATTGTAGTGAGCAACATATCGCTCTGGAAATTTCGGTGATGGGGGAGCGATTCCACATTTTGTAATAATTTGCATGTTTTCTCGTAAGGAAGGCTTTAATTGTAAAGCTTCGCCAAATAACCCTTCACACGTATATCCGCCGTAAATATCAGCGTGATCAAAAGTAGTAATTCCCATATCCATACAATCTTCAATGAAAGAAAGTAATTCTTGTTTTGTCATATTCCATTCTGCTAAACGCCAAAATCCTTGAATAATACGAGAAAATTCTAGCGTTTCAGCCATTTGAACTCGCTCCATTATAAGTACCCCCTTGATGAATAATAATGTTTTGAAAAGGCTTTCTTACTACATATTATTATATAGTTAATTAGGTGTACAAACAATAAATATGTTTTGCTATAAAAACGATTTTTTCTATCATGCCTTTCGAGAGGACTCCCACCTCTAAACGTAAATGAAGGTGGTGAGGTGAATCGAAAGAAATATTTTATTTTCAAGCAAAAAACAGAAACGTATGTTCCGTTTTTGTTATAATATCCTTAACAGGAGGTGAATAAAATGACAAAGGAAAATCCATCAAACTATAAAACTCTTCAAATCTGGATTAAAAAAGGGCATCGTATGTATTCTTATTTTCAAGAATGTTGTCATAACGCTAAGAACATGTACAACACCACAAACTTTTATATACGCCAGGTGTACACTGGATTAACGCAAGAAAAAGAGTTGCAGCCTTTGCAAAAAGAAGTTCTGGAGCATATTCATAAAAATATTGGTAAGATGAATGACACACAACGTCTTGCCTATCAGAAGAAATTGGAAAAAGAGAAAGTAAAGCCTAAAGAAGAACAGAAAGAGATTACATGTAATTTGTTTTCAGAACCTAATTTTGAAAAACCTTATGTAGATTACAACTTTCTAGATGCACTATTTAAGGCTATGATTCAAAATGATTATCGAGCTTTGCCTACGCAATGTAGCCAGTCAATCATGAAAGGTTTGTTCCAAAATTGGAAATCTTTTTTTGCTAGTTTAAAAGACTATAAAAAGAATCCAAACAAATATGCTGGACCGCCTAGAATTCCAAAGTATATTCGTTCTTCTGAAAAAGAGATTCTGTATACAAACCAAGATTGCATCATTAAAAACGATAGATTTTTAAAGTTTCCAAAGACGAAATTGCAATTAAATATTGGGAAACTAGGTTTCACTGAGGGTAAACTGAAACAAGTTCGTGTGATTCCAAAATACAATGAATATGTAGTGGAATTGGTAATTGATGTTCCTTCTGAACAACAAATGATTGAAGAGAATGCTCGTTATATGAGTATTGATTTAGGGATTGATAACCTTGCAACCATCGTAACAAACACAGGTATGAAACCTGTCCTTGTTAAGGGCAAACATGTCAAAAGCATAAATCAATATTACAACAAAATGAAGAGTCATTTTACAAGCGTTCTTAGAAATGGAAAACAAACGAATGAAGGGCCTTTTACTTCTAAAAGGATAGAAAAACTTCATCAAAAACGTTACTTGAAAATAAAAGACGTTTTCCATAAAGTTAGTCACCATATCGTAAAACTAGCTCAAGAAGAAGTTTGTAAAATTGTTATTGGTCAAAACAAAAGTTGGAAACAAGAAACGAATATGGGAAAAAGAAATAACCAAACGTTTTGTCATATCCCACATAGTTTATTGATTCAAATGATTACATACAAAGCAAATGCTGTAGGCATTCAAGTTGTTGTAACTGAAGAATCATATACATCGAAAGCAAGTTTTCTGGATAACGACTTCATTCCAACGTATGGAGAAAATGACCAAAATACAACTTTTTCAGGAAAACGAATAGAGCGCGGCATATATCGTTCAGCAAATAAAACTTTAATTCATGCAGATGTAAATGCTGCGGCTAACATTTTACGAAAGGTAATCCCAAATGCATGGACAAATGGGATAGAGGGGTTAGGCGTGAAACAGCTCGCTAATGTGTTAACTCCCCTGACGTTAATCGTCCGTTAGGTCGAAACGTTAGAAACCCCCACTTCAAGATTTGCTAAGTGGGGGAGTGTTCATATGCTATAATGTAGAAACATATAGCTAGAAGGAGATGTACGAAATGATTCCAGTAACAATATTAACTGGTTTTCTTGGATCTGGGAAAACGACATTATTAAATCGTATTTTATCAGAAAATCACGGTAAGAAATTAGCGGTGATTGTAAATGAAATAGGGCAAATTGGCATTGATAATCAGTTGATTATGAATGTGGAAGAAGAAATTATGGAAATGACAAATGGCTGTTTATGCTGTACTGTACGTGAAGATTTACTCGTTGCTTTAAAACAGTTACTGGACGTAAAAGCGGAAGGGAAAATGGATTTTGATGGTTTAGTAATTGAAACGACTGGCCTTGCAAATCCAGGGCCGATTATTCAAACATTCTTTTTAGATCCAGTCATTCAATCTGCATACCAAATTAATGGTGTTGTAACGGTGGTAGATAGTTATCATATACATAAACATTTTGAAAAAGGATTAGAAGCAAAAGAGCAAATTGCGTTTGCTGATGTCGTTTTAGTAAATAAATTAGACTTAATTGAAGAGAGTGAGAAAGAAAATCTTTTGCATGAACTTCAAGGAATTAACCCGACTGCAAAGTTAATCGAGGCGACTAACTGTGAGGTAGATATACCATCTTTATTACAAATTCAAACGTTTAAAACGAAAGATACGTTGCAAATTTACCCTCATAAAGAACATAACCACTTAGAAGGTGTGAAATCATTTGTATTACGTGAAGAACGTCCGCTGGATTTACAAAAGCTTAATGAGTGGATGTCAGCTGTCGTTCAAGAGCTAGGGGAATATTTATATCGTTACAAAGGAATTTTATCGATAGACGGAGTAGATAAACGTATCGTTTTCCAAGGTGTACATACGTTATTTGCCGCTTCGTACGATAGAGAGTGGCAAGAGGGTGAAGAGCGAGTAAGTGAAGTAGTTTTTATCGGAAGAGATATTAATAAAGAGTGGTTCCAAGAACATTTCGAGGAGTGTGTGAAATAAGTCTGCGTAAATTGCAGGCTTATTTTTTATGAGCATTCTATTAGATTACAAAACAGAATTAAATAAGGGAAAGAAACTAAAAATTGATACATGTATAATAAAAAGCCTGTTTTCACAGGCTTGTATTTTCGTCTATTAGTAACTCCATTACAACACCCACAACTGGACCTTCATCATCAATATCACCATTTAAGCGGAAACCAAAGGATTCATACAGTCCCATTGCAAGTTTGTTGGCTGGATGTAAACTTAAGTAAATTATTTTGCATTCAAATTTTTCTTGTAAGAATTGAATGAGTAAGCGAAGGAAACGTTTTGCGTATCCTTTTCCTTGATATTGTTGGTCAATCATAAAGCGATCGAGCCATACACTTTTATGTTTTACTGAATACCATCCATACATTGCATAACCTACAAGTGTTTCTCCATCATATAAACCTACTGACGTTCCGTTTCCTTCATATAATGATTCTGCTAAAGAAAACGCGTTACTTTCAATAAATTGTTGCTGATCTTTTGCGACGTCTAAAGCAACTACTGAACGCCAATTTTTTGCTGTTACTTCACAAATGTGAAGATTCATAATTCCAACTCACCTTCTAAATTAATATAGCTTTAAAGCTAATATGGATAATTTTACTTGTTATTTTGGTCAAGTCAAGGATAAATACATAAAAAGGCAGCTGAATACTAGATTCAGCTGCCTAGAAAATATAATGTATTAGTTTGTTGCTTCTTTCAATGTGTTTACGTTTTCTTCCATTAAAGTGAAGTAATCTTTATTATTTTTTGCATCATCTTCAGAAACAGTAGCTAAGTGATTTAAGCGTAAAACTTTTGTACCAGTTTCTTTTTGAATAACAGATGCTACTTTTGGAGTAGAGAAAGTTTCGAATAAAATATATTTTAGATTATGTTCTTTTACTGTTTTTGTAATGTCAGCAAGCTGTTTTTGAGATGGCTCATCAGAAGCTGAAATTCCAGCGATAGGAATTTGTTTTAGGCCGTATCGTTGTTCCCAGTAACCATAGGCAGCATGAGAAACTAAAATTTCTTTCGTTTTTGCGTTCGCTACAGCTGCCTTAAATTGATCGTCTAAATCAGTAAATTTAGTTTGAAGTGCTGCAAAGTTTTTTTCGAATTCTTTTTTATGTTCAGGTTGTAATTCTACAAGTGCATTTTTAATTTTTTCTGCCTGTTTCATTGCTAGAGTAGGATCTAACCAAACATGTGGATCTTTATCGTGATGATGTTCATCTTCTTTATGGTCATCTCCATGATCATGATGCTCTTCTTCAGTAGAAGCACGAAGCTCAATACCTTTAGATGCATTTACAATTTTAACATTTTCTTTTTGTAATGTTTTTTCCATTTTTTCAGCAAATGGTTCTAATTCAGCGCCGTTATAAACGAATAAATTGGCTTTTGCAACTTGTACTGTTTGTTTTTGACTTGGTTCAAATGTATGTGAATCTGCACCAGGTGGGTAAATTGCTTCAACATTTACATAGTCGCCACCGATTTTCTTTGCGAAATCAGCAAGTGGGAAAATCGTTGTATAAACTGTTAGCTTTCCATCTTTCTTGGCATTACTTTCTTTTTTATTTGAGCAGCCAGCGAAAATTAAGGTAAAAATAAGTAAGAATGAAAATATAGTCAATCTTTTAGGCATGAAGTTCTCCTCTTTTCTTTTTTACGGATATATTTTCCCCAATTATAGAAGAAAAATATCATTTTAATACAAAACGGAATAATTACGTTTTAGTTTGCGAACTTAGTATAATACATCTTTAATAAAGTTGCAATAAATAATAATCATTCCGATTTGTTTTTGTTATAAAGTTGTCAAATATAGGTGTATTATTTTTGCAAATGCATGCATATGTGACAACGCTGTTTTCATATATTGAAAAGGAGGTAAAGAGGGGGATGAGCGCTTGGGTTACTTAATGGAAGCTATTTTATTAATATTAGCGGTAGTATTGCCATTATCTTTCGTATTAATTTTTTTAAGAAGATTAATAAGTAATTTAGGGGACGCTACAACAATAACGAAATTACAAGAGAGAGATGAGAAAAAAGAGTGAGTAAAGCACTATGCGTACGCATAGTGTTTTACTTGTGGTAAAATAAGAGCAGGAAACTCCTAAAGGTTGTATTTTACTGAAGGAGAGAAAAGTAAAATAAGAGGTATATGCATATATGAATAAGCGAACAGCGTTAATACTTGGTGCAAGTGGTTTAGTTGGACAAGAGATAACGCGTCTATTACTTGAATCAGATTACTACGATTCGGTTACTATTTTTGTAAGAGAGCCAATGCAATTGCAACATGAGAAGTTACAGCAGAAACAAGTTGATTTTTCGGTATTAGAGGAATATAAAGAGTTCTTTGCTGTGGATGATGTTTTTAGTTGCTTAGGAACAACAATAAAAAAAGCAAAAACAAAAGCAAATTTTAAAAAAGTAGATTATGAATATACGTTACGAGCTGCTTGTTTAGCTGAAAAACAAGGGGTGCAAAATTTCCTTGTTGTGTCTTCTATGGGAGCGAATCCTAAATCATTTTTCTTTTATTCACAAGTGAAAGGAAAAATGGAAGAAGAATTGCAAAAGTTAGTGATCGGTGGTATTCACATTTTTAGACCATCATTATTAGTAGGAAACCGACAAGAATTTCGTTTCGGCGAACGAATGGCTGAAAAGTTATCTCGTATTATTCCTTTTATTTTTAAAGGGGCTTTCAAAAAGTATAAACCAATTTCAGCTAAAGATGTGGCGAAAGGTATGTATATAACCGCGCTGCGAGAAGAATCGGGTATCCATACTTATAATTCAAATGAAATTACAACGATAGAATAAATAAAACCGAGAAGAATGACTTCTCGGTTTTATTTATTCGTATGAATTTTTCCTGGTGCTCGCTTATATTGGTGAGGTTCTTGCAATTCAAAGCCAAGTTCATTGGCCGCTATTCTTGGGAAGTACGGATTGCGAAGTAATTCACGTCCGATGAAAATTAAATCTGCTTCGTTCTTATTTAAAATTTGTTCTGCTTGTGACCCAGTCGTAATCAATCCAACTGCACCAGTTGCAATCTTAGTATGCTCTTTAATATGTTTGGCGTATTGTACTTGGTAACCAGGATACACATCAATATGTGCTGGTACAACTGCACCAGAACTACAATCGATTAAATCTATTCCCTGTTCTTTCATCCACTTTGTATACTGAACATAATCTTGAACTGTTAGCCCGTCAGGATGATAATCATTTGCTGAAATACGAACGAATATTGGTCCGTCCCAAACTTCATTTACAGAGTCGATAATTTCGCGTAAGAAACGATAGCGGTTTTCAGGTGAGCCGCCGTATTCATCCGTTCGTTTATTAGTAAGTGGTGATAGGAATTCATTGATAAGGTAACCGTGAGCGCCATGTAATTCGATAACATCAAATCCGGCTTGTTTTGAACGTAACGCGGCCCTCTGAAAAGCTAATATAGTCTCTTTGATTTGCTGTATATTCATTTCTACTGGTATTTTCATCTTATCATTAAAAGGAATTGCAGAAGGAGCGAAAGCATTCGTATCTAATTCAGCTTTTCTTCCGGCGTGAGCGAGTTGAATGGCAGCTTTTGCGCCGTTATCATGTATAAAAGTAGTCGTTTTATGTAAGCCTTCAGTTAGGTTGTCATCCCAAATGCCCAAGTCTTTGTTAGAAATTCGACCTTCAGGTAACACGGCTGTTGCTTCAATCATAACTAAACCAACTTGACCGGCAGCTCTTGTTCCATAATGAATGAGATGGAAATTTGTTACTTGGCCATCCTCGTTTTCCGACGAATACATACACATAGGCGACATAACGATACGATTTTTTAGTGTAACGTTCTTAATTGTATAAGGTGAAAAAAGCTTGGAATTCATCAAATAGCCTCCTTGATTGAATTTTCTTATATTTTACCATTCTCTTTTTTGTTTCTCTAATAAAACGCTTATACGAAAAATTTTGTATATTCGTGTTACAATGACTAATATGAACTGAATTGGAGGATGGCATATGTACCAGGCTTATTATGAAAGCGAAGTAGGTTTGCTTGAAATTAAAGCGAATCAAGAAGGAATTACGTCTGTTATATTTGTTGATGAACGACAAGAAGAAAATAAAAATGAAATGATAGAACAATGTATAAATGAGTTAGATGAATATTTTAAAGGGAAAAGAAAAGAGTTTACGGTCCCGCTGTCTGCAGAGGGAACAGCATTTCAAAAAAATGTATGGGATGCACTTTATACTATTCCATACGGCGTAAGTGCTTCATATTTAGATATTGCAGAGAAAGTTGGAAATATAAAAGCTGTACGGGCAATAGGAGGGGCGAATAGTCGGAATCCAATTTCAATAATTGTTCCATGTCACCGTGTAATAGGAAAGAGTGGAAAGCTTGTTGGATATGCTGGTGGTTTATGGAGGAAAGAGTGGTTATTAAAACACGAAGGTATTTTGAAATGACGTATGGATGGGAAGAGGGATTGTTTTGAAATGTATAAATTGTGGGCAACCTTGCGAGGAGGAACAGTTAAATTGTGCAAGTTGTCAGCGAAACTTGGATAATGAACAAGATGAAGGTAGCTCGTTAATAGATAAAGAACTGGAAGTATATGTAGGGAGACAATATCCGTATTATCAAAGGAAATGGGAGCTTGAGAATAAGCGGATTGCTAGGTGGAGCTGGAATGGTTGGGCTGCTATTTTCAATATAGGCTGGCTAGGATATCGTAAATATTATATACCAGCTGCTTTATTTATGCTGTTATTAGTAGCTTGTGATGCATTTTCGTACTATATGGGATTTAATGTAGCGTTGCCAATCATTAATATGGTGCCTCTGACGTTTTTATTACTCATTTTTATTCTGTTTGGAATGGGGATTTTTGCAAATGGATTATACTATCAATTTGCGGAAAGACGTATATACCGAATAAAAGCAAGAGAAATAAAAGATAAATCAGTTGAAAACTATCTAATCAATGATAGTGGCGGAACGAGCAAAATGGGAGCGACAATTGTTACTATTTTAGCAGTTGCTAGCATATTTTTTAGTCATTTCTTTTTTCCGACTGATCGAGACGTTATTCAAAAGGTTCGTACCAGCTCGCTTTATGAATATCCTTTCTTTTCAATAGGTGAATCTTTCGAAAATTATTTTCAAAATTCAGGTTGGATATATTATCGTGGAACGGAAGGGTTAGAATTAGTAGAATTCCAAGGATATAACACCGGAACGCCAAGACAAAAGGTGAAGATTCAATTTGTTGTCGATTATAAATTAGGTGAAGTGGAACCATACTCACTTATGGTTAATGGTGAATCTAAAACTGAAGAAGAGTTTTTGAAGCTGATGGAAGAAATATTTAAAGTTCAAAATCCATTTGATATAGAGGATGGATTACAAGTAAATGCTATTTAAAAAATCGGTTGGAAAGAAATTTCTAACCGCTTTTTTCTATGTTTGTAAAAATAAATATTTAAAATAATCAGAATCTTTTGTATAATAAAATATATTAAATAGGATTTAACTTATACATATAGATTGGGGGAAGGAAGAATGAAGAGAAAGACAACAACAATTGCTGCACTTGCATTAACGACGAGTGTATTGGTTGCGGGATGTGGGAATGGTGAGAAGGCTTCGACAACGAAGAAAGAATCGAATAAGGGAATGGCAGATAAACAAGTTTTAAATTTACTAGAAACAGCTGAAATTCCTTCAATGGATACATCTAAATCAACGGATTCTGTATCTTTCCGTGTATTTGTAAATGCAATGGAAGGTTTATATCGTCTAGATAAAGATAATAAACCAACACCAGGTATGGCAAAAGATGTGAAGATTAGTGAAGATAAAAAGACATATACATTTGAATTACGTGATGCGAAATGGTCAAATGGTGATCCAGTTCGAGCACAAGATTTTGTATATGCATGGCAACGTACATTAGATAAAGCATTAGCGGCAGAATATGCATTCATTTTATTTGATGTGAAAAATGCACAGAAAGTAAATAAAGGTGAATTACCAGCAGATCAATTGGGTGTTAAAGCGAAGGATGATAAAACGTTGGTAGTAGAATTAGAGCAACCAGCACCTTATTTTCTTGAGCTTACGTCGTTCCCTACATTTTTCCCATTAAATGAAAAATATGTGAAAGAGCAAGGAGATAAATACGGATTAGAAGCAGATAAATTATTATATAATGGACCATTTACAATGAGTCAATGGAAACATGAACAAAATTATCAGTTGAAGAAAAATCCTAATTATTGGGATAAAGATACTGTAAAATTAGACGAAATTAATGTAAGTATTGTGAAGGAAACAAGCACAGGAGTAAATTTATATGATAGTGATCAAGCAGATCGAGTTATTTTAACTTCTGAATTTGTTGATAAATATAAAAAGAATAAGCCAGATGAATTTAAAACGAAGTTAGATCCACGCATATATTTCTTGCGTTTTAACCAAAAAAATGCAACATTTAAAAACCAAAAAGTACGTGAAGCGATTGATTTAGCATACGATAAAAAAGGAATTGCTGATGTCATTTTAAATGACGGTTCATTGCCAGCATATTTCTTAGTACCTGAAAAATTTACGACAGGTCCGGATGGAAAAGATTTCCGCTCTGTAAATAAAAACTTCCGTGATAGTAAAGATAATGCAGAGAAAGCAAAAAAATTATGGGAAGAAGCGAAGAAAGAGCTTGGTCAAGATACAATTACGGTTGAATTACTAAACGATGATAACGGTAGCCGTAAAAAAGTGGGCGACTTTATTAAGGAAGAACTAGAGAAAAACTTGCCTGGTATTAAAGTGAATTTGAAACAGCAACCATACAAGCAGAAGCTAGATTTAGAAAAGAAATTCCAATATGAATTCTCATTATCTGCATGGAGCCCTGATTATCCGGATCCAATGACTTATATTGATATGTTTGTTACTGGAAGCTCATTTAATGAAATGGATTATTCTAATCCGAAGTATGATGATTTAGTAGCGAAATCAAAAGGAGAGCTATTAAAAGATGATAAAGCACGCTGGAATGCACTTGCGGAAGCTGAAAAAATCTTAATTGGTCAAGACGCAGCAATTTCTCCTACGTACCAACAAAGTACAGCTTATTTAGAGAAGCCATTTGTAAAAGGTATTGCTAATCATACGTTTGGTGGGGACTTCAGTTATAAATGGGCATATATTACAAAAAAATAGTATAATAAAAGATGAGTGAATTTTCGCTCATCTTTTGTTTGTATAAGGAGGAATTATAGTTGTTAAGGGGAATCAATCATATTTGTTTTTCGGTATCTAATTTAGAAAACTCTATTATGTTTTATGAAAAAGTATTAGAAGGAGAATTATTAGTTAAAGGAAGAAAATTGGCTTATTTTAATATATGTGGAGTATGGATAGCGCTTAATGAAGAGACGCATATTCCGAGAAATGAGATTCATCAATCCTATACGCACATTGCATTTTCTGTTGAACGAGAAGACTTTAAATGTTTAATACAGCGATTAGAAGAAAATGATGTTCATATTTTACAAGGAAGAGAACGTGATATCAGAGATTGTGAATCTATATACTTTGTTGATCCTGACGGTCATAAATTTGAGTTTCACTCAGGGACACTGCAAGACCGTTTAAATTATTATAGGGATGAGAAACCTCATATGACATTTTATTAGGGAGGGATAGCATTTGCATGCACTTGTAATTGGTGGAACAGGAATGCTAAAGAAAGTTTCTATGTGGCTTTGTGAGAAAGGATTTTATGTTTCTATTATCGGGCGAGATGAAGTGAATTTAGAAAATGTTAAGCGAATGAGTTCTGCACCAGAAAATATTACATGCCTTTCGTTAGATTATCATAATGATGCAGATGTAAAGCTAGCTATTAAAAGTACAATTAAGAAAAATGGCCCGATTACATTAGTTGTTGCATGGGTACACACAAGTGCAAAGCATGCACTATCAAATATTTGTAAAGAACTAGATTTGTCGTCTAAAACATATAGTTTATTTCATATTTTAGGTAGTAAAGCATCACGTATGCCTGCACAAAAAATAGGAAGTACGCGATGTATTTATTATAGAATTATTTTAGGTTTTATTTTAGAAGATACATATGGGAGATGGCTTACGCATGAAGAGATAGCTGATGGAGTTATAAAAGGGATTGAAAGTAAACGAGCGGAGTGGATTGTAGGGAGAGTTGAACCGTGGGAATTACAACCAACATGGTGAGGGGGAGTAAGAAATGAAAACAACTATATATGTAACAAGGCATGGTGAAACAGAGTGGAATGTAGCGAAGCGAATGCAGGGACGGAAAAATTCTGCTTTAACTGAAAATGGTATAGTTCAGGCGAAACAATTAGGGAATCGAATGAAAGATTTACCAATCCATGCGATCTATAGTAGTCCGAGCGAAAGAACACTTCATACGGCAGAGTTAATAAAAGGGGAACGTGATATACCCATTATAGCGGATGAGCATTTCTATGAAATCAACATGGGTATATGGGAAGGACAAACAATCGCGGATATAGAAAAGCAATTTCCAGAAGAAGTACATCTATTTTGGAATGAGCCACATCTTTTTCAGTCAACATCAGGCGAAAATTTCGAGGCCGTTTATGAAAGAGTAATTGAAGGGATGCAGCTTCTTTTAGAGAGGCATAAAGGACAAAACATATTGATTGTTTCTCATGCGGCAGCAGCAAAATTACTTGTAGGGCATTTCGCGGGAATTGAAATAGAAAATGTGTGGGATGATCCATTTATGCATAGTGCCAGTTTGAGCATAATAGAATTTGAAGAGGGTATTGGTAAAGTGAAACAATTTGCAGATATAAGTCACTTTCAATAAATGAAAAAAGGCCGCAAAGCGGCCCTTTTTGGTGGTATAAAACCTAGCAGTTACGTTTTTTATACCAGAAGTGATCGAATTTCTTATTTTTGCAAGATGGGAATTTATGTCCGCCTTTGCAATCATTCCATTTGTGTCCGCTATCGTGACAGTCTTTACCATGATCACATGAATCATCGCAAGAGTGACCGTGTCTGTTAGGGAAGAATTCGCATTTTTTACAGAAACTTCGTTTTGTCCAGAAAAATTTCTTTTCAAAGCGTATGCATTTTGTAATGAATGTACAATGTTTTCTGCGAGTACGTTTTGTAACTAATACGCATTCTTTTCTACGCGTGACTTTCGTAACGAACGTCCATTTTTGAACACGTACACGTGTACATTTCGTAACAAATGTCCATTTTTTTACATGCGTACATTTTGTAACGAACGTACAATGTTTCACGCGAGTACATCTTGTTCTTGGACATTTACCCCCAGTTGTACATTTACATCCAGTTGTACAATGATGATGAGTGAATTTATCATCATCGCATTCAAAAGTACTTGGATCTTGGTGTAAGAAATCCTCCATCCCAGCACTTTTGATTTCTTCGACAGCTTTTCTAATATCACGTTTCATAGAAATCCTCCTTATCATGTATTAAAGTGAAAAGGTATTCTTTTTCCTTAACATGATATGTATGTAGGCATCTTTCTGAACAGGACAAGAGTGTAATTTTATATAAATAGATGATTGCGGATGTATGGACAAGACAAGGCGCATACATTGAATGAAGAGAACTGAGAAGGGATGAGAAAACATGCTGCCTTCATATGATTTTTTTGTTCATCCAATGTACTTAGTGGAATTGAAAAAGGACATTTGGTCAGATAGTCCAGTGCCAGCAAAATTAACTTATGGAAAAAAGAAGTATGACATTGATATCGTATACCGTGGGGCTCATATTCGCGAATTTGAGAAAAAGTCTTATCATGTTATGTTTTATAAGCCTAAAAAATTTCAAGGTGCGAAAGAGTTTCATTTGAATTCGGAGTTTATGGATCCGTCTCTCATACGAAATAAATTATCTTTAGATTTTTTTCATGATATTGGTGTACTTTCGCCAAAATCACAACATGTATTTATAAAAATTAATGGTCAAATTCAAGGTGTGTATTTACAGTTAGAATCGGTTGATGAAAATTTTTTGAAAAATAGAGGATTACCGAGTGGTTCTATTTATTATGCGATAGATGATGATGCGAATTTTTCATTAATGAGTGAACGAGATAAAGATGTTAAGACAGAGCTCTTTGCGGGTTATGAATTTAAATATTCGAATAAAAATAGTGAAGAACAACTGAGTGAATTTGTATTTCAAGCGAATACTTTGACGAGGGAAGCCTATGAAAAAGAGATTGGGAAGTTTCTACATGTCGATAAATATTTAAGATGGTTAGCAGGAGTTATTTTTACACAAAACTTTGATGGTTTCGTTCATAACTACGCACTATATCATAACGATGAAACAAATTTATTTGAAGTTATACCGTGGGATTATGATGCGACTTGGGGGCGAGATGTACAAGGAAGACCACTTAATCATGAATATATTCGCATTCAAGGGTATAATACGTTAAGTGCAAGATTGCTAGACATACCTGTATTTAGAAAGCAGTATCGAAGTATTTTAGAAGAAATATTAGAAGATCAATTTACAGTTTCGTTTATGAGGCCGAAAGTAGAAGGGTTGTGTGAATTGATTCGTCCATATTTACTACAAGATCCATACATGAAAGAAAAATTAGAAACATTTGATCAAGAGGCTGATATGATTTATGAATATATAAATAAGAGAAGAAAGTATATACAAGACCACTTACATGAATTGGATTAATTTTGAAAGAGATTGAAACGTTATCAATCTCTTTTTTTTGTATAATAAAGATGTATCAATAAAAATGAAGTAATATATTTGATAGAGAATGGGGATGCGGATATATGACGATTAAATGGATTGATTGGGTAAAACAAATACAATCTATAGCTCAAGCGGGTTTAACGTATTCTAAGGATGTGTATGATATTGAGCGTTTCCAGCAATTACGAGATATTTCTATTTCAATGATGTCACATTACACGAAAACAGATTGGGAAGTCGTAGAGAAATTATTTGCAAGTGAGACAGGCTATCAAACACCTAAAGTTGATATAAGAGCGGTTGTTTTTCAAAATGAAAAGTTATTATTTGTGAAAGAAAAAAGCGATGGGAAATGGGCATTGCCAGGTGGATGGGCTGATGTCGGTTATACGCCAACCGAAGTTGCAGCAAAAGAAGTTTTCGAAGAGACTGGTTATGAGGTAGATCATTTTAAGTTACTAGCTATATTTGATAAAGAAAAACATCAACCATCTCCATCGGCGACGCATGTATATAAGATTTTCATTGGATGCGAGATTATTGGTGGAGAAAAGAAAACTAGCATTGAAACAGAAGAGGTGGAGTTTTTTGGTGAAAATGAATTGCCTAATTTATCAATTGCTAGAAATACAGAAGACCAAATTAAAGAGATGTTTGCCTACATGAAAGACCCACAGAAAGAGAAATTAATAGATTAATCCTGCTTGAATTGTACATATTGTTAAAATGAAGATATTGGCAGATTGCAGCCTTTATGTAATAATGGGATGGTATGTGAAGAAAAAAGGAGATAAAAAAGAACATGTTAGCAAACATAATAGATCAGTTATTGCAATTTTTTGCAAGCTTAGGTTACTTTGGAGTAGCTCTTGCTTTAATGATTGAAGTAATCCCAAGTGAAATTGTACTTTCGTATGCTGGCTTTTTAGTAGCGAATGGTAAAATTAGTTTTGTTGGTGCAGTTATCGCCGGAACGATTGGTGGTACTTTAGCACAAATCTTTTTATACTGGCTTGGATACTACGGAGGGCGTCCGGTTGTAGAGAAATACGGGAAATATCTACTTATTAATAAACATCATTTAGACATAGCAGAAGGTTGGTTTAAACGTTATGGAGCAGGCGTAATATTTTCTGCGCGCTTTATACCAGTAGTACGTCATGCGATCTCTATTCCAGCAGGACTAGCTAAGATGCCATTAAAACTATTTACACTTTATACGGTTGTAGCGATCATTCCGTGGTCAATTCTATTTATATACTTAGGTGAAAAACTTGGTGGGAATTGGCGACAAATTAAAGAGTATGCATCTGATTACACACATTACATAATTATAGGAGCTGTTCTTTTTATTGCTCTATACTTTGGTTTAAAGTATTTCAAAAAGAAAAAAGCTGCGCGTTAAAGTCAATGATTTTTCATTGGCTTTTTTATTTGTTTCCGGTTCTAAAAAAAAGGAGTTGTCCATAATGTGTAATAATAAAGCGTAGCGGAGGAATGTGATGAAAGGGTCACCGTTTATACGTGGAACGATATTTTTAACGATGGCAACGATGATATCAAAAATGTTAGGATTTATATATGTTATACCATTTACAGCAATGGTCGGTACGAGTGGGTATGTTTTATACACGTATGCATATCGTCCCTATACCATTATGCTCAGCATTGCGACAATGGGATTACCACTTGCAGTTTCAAAAATGGTATCAAAATATGATCAACTGAATGATTATCATACGGTTAAGAGAGTGTTGAAAAGTGGAATCGTGTTTATGTTTATAATGGGAGTCATTTCGTGTTTTACGTTATATATGCTAGCTCCGCATTTAGCTAAGCTTGTCATCGATGGGAATGATCAAACGGGGAATAGTGTAGGAGCGGTTACTACTAATATTCGAATTGTAAGTTTTGCGTTAATACTTGTGCCAGTAATGAGTTTATTAAGGGGCTTCTTTCAAGGATTCCAATCGATGGGGCCTTCTGCATTAAGTGTCGTTGTAGAGCAATTTTTTCGGGTTTTAACCATTTTAATAGGAAGCTTTGTCGTTTTATATATTTTAAAAGCATCTGTCTCGCTAGCAGTTGGTATTTCAACATTTGGTGCCTTTATGGGAGCGGTAGGTGGATTAACTGTTTTAAGTGCGTATTATATGAGAAGGAGAAGGCACTTAAAGAAAAAAGAAATGGCAAGTATACCACAAACAACGAAATCTTTTTTCTCGCTTTATAAGGAGCTCTTTACATATTCTATTCCTTTTGTTGTGGTGGGCTTAGCAATTCCGTTGTATCAGACGATTGATACATTTACAATTAATAAACTACTTATACAAATAGGGTATATGCAAGGAGAAGCGGAAAAAATTAATGCGATAATTGGTCTTGTTCAAATGGTTGTGCTCATCCCGGTATCCGTTGCGACAGCTTTTAGTATGTCTCTCGTACCAGAGATGACGAAAGCTTACACAGCAGGAAATACGAAGCTATTGTACAAACATTTTACGAGAACAAATGTATTAGTAGTAGCGATTACGGTACCGGCGGCAATTGGAATGATGGTGTTAGCCAAGCCTGTATATACTCTTTTATTCGGTGCTGGAAATGATCCAGAGATGGGGAGAATCATTTTACAGTATTATGCTCCTGCTTGCATATTATTTTCTCTTTTTACAGTAACGGCTGCTATGCTACAAGGAATCAATCAACAGCAGAAGACGGTGCTAGGACTAGTGATTGGAATTATTGTGAAGATAGTTTTAAATATTGTATTGCTTCCGTATTTCGATTATGTAAGTTTTATCATTTCAACATACGCTGGCTATACGATTTCAGTCGGGTTTAACTTGTGGATGCTTTCTAAATATGTTATAAAGGCAACATAAGCTTTTAAGGCAGAGAGCACTCTGTCTTTTTCTATGTTTATCCCGCTTTAACGGGCAGTGAGACCCTCACCTCAAAATTCAGTGAAAGAAAAGAAGTTTGGTTGGGGGCGGGTAGCCCGTAAAAGCCCGATTTGTGAGGGCTAATAATCAGTGGGGGATGAAGCCACCCACTGATTAAAGTTTCACTTTATAATATTTTTCCTATAAAAACGTTTTCAAAATAATTTTTCTATTGAAATTTAAACGTATGTTTCATATGCTGAGAATGGCGGTTTAAAAACTGTGATTTAAGAGAGGTAGATTCCTACATGTAAAAAGAATCGGGGTGATAGTATGTTAAATATATATTTAACAGACCGAAACGGAAAACTACAAGAGATTGAGGAAATGCAAAAGGGGTGCTGGATTAATGTACTTCATCCAACAGAAGAAGAAATTCAATATCTAGTACAAACTTTAAATGTAGACTTAGATTTCATTAAAGACCCTTTGGATGATGAAGAACGCTCTCGTATTGAAAAGGAAGACAATAATACTTTAATTATCGTGGATATTCCGACAGTTAGACATGACGAAGAAGGAAATTCGATTTATGACACGATTCCAATAGGTATGATTGTGATGCCGGATTGTTTTGTTACAATCTGCTTAGAAGAGAATCCAATTTTTGAACGTTTTATTAATCAACGTATTAAAGAATTTTATACGTTTAAAAAGACGCGCTTTGCACTTCAGCTCTTATATACGATTTCTACTTATTATTTAAGATACTTAAAGCAAATAAATCGAAAAACAATTGATTTAGAGCATCAATTAAATCAGTCAATGAAAAATAAAGAGATCTTCACATTATTAGGCCTTGAGAAAAGTTTAGTATACTTTACAACGTCATTAAAGGCTAATAAAATTGTAATTCAAAAGTTAATGCGTAATAGTACATTTTTAAAAATGTATGAAGACGATCAAGATTTATTAGAAGATGTATTAATTGAAAATAAGCAGGCTATTGAAATGGCGGAAATATATAGTCACATTTTAAGTGGAATGATGAATACTTTTAGCTCCGTTATATCAAATAATTTAAATAGTGTTATGAAACTGTTAACGTCAATTACAATCATTTTATCTTTACCGACGATGGTTTCTAGTTTCTTTGGAATGAACGTAAAGGTTCCGTTTGAAGGGGAAGCCCACGGTTTTGTAATTGTACTCATCATATGTGTAACACTATCTTTCACGTTAGCTTTTGTTTTTTGGAAGAAACGTTACTTTTAACGATAAAAAAGCTGCTCTAGCATAGTTATATAACTACGCTAGAGCAGCTTTTTTGCTATGAAATCTCAAATTTTGAATAGAATATAACTTGTACAATGTAATGTATATAAAGGGTATGTATGCCATATAAACCTTGTCCAATTAATGAAATGGGGTTAAAATTACATATTGTTAATGAAAAGTTGGAGGAAATACATCATGGAATTGTTTCAATTACCGAAAGCATTCCTGCAAATGAATACAATTTTTATCTCCATATTGATCGAAGCACTTCCGTTTGTGCTAATTGGTGTATTTATTTCAGGATTCATTCAAATGTTCGTGACAGAAGATATGGTGGCTAAATGGATGCCGAAGAACCGATTTCTGTCTGTTTTATTAGCTACTTTTTTAGGCATGTTGTTTCCAGGTTGTGAATGTGGAATTGTTCCGATTGTAAGACGATTAATCGGAAAAGGCGTTCCACCATACGCAGGGATTGCATTTATGTTAACTGGTCCAATTATTAATCCAGTTGTTTTATTTGCAACATACGTTGCCTTTGGGAGTAGTATGCACATGGTATGGTATCGTTCTATTGTAGCGATTATCGTAGCCATTATCGTTGGAATTATATTATCCTTTATGTTTAAAGAACATCAATTAAGAGATGATCACTTCCCAGAAGTGAATAATAAGCGTCCACTGCGTAAAAAAATGTGGGATGTATGTACACACGCTGTTGAGGAATTCTTCTCAATGGGAAAATATTTAGTACTAGGTGCGTTAATTGCAGCAGCGGTACAAACGTTTGTACAAACTTCAACACTTCTTGCTATTGGACAAGGTCCGTTTTCTTCATCAGCTGTTATGATGGGACTTGCTTATATATTATCACTTTGTTCAGAGGCAGATGCATTTATCGCTTCTTCGTTCCAAAGTACGTTTTCAACAGCTTCACTTGTCGCGTTCCTCGTTTACGGACCGATGGTGGATATTAAAAATATGTTTATGATGCTTGCGACATTTAAAACTAAATTTGTAATTGTTGTTATAGTTACAGTTACTCTTGTTGTTTATGCAAGCTCACTACTCATTTATGCGATGGGGTGGTAGGTTATGTTTCGAGCATATATATTATTAGGTTTTACAATATTAATTGCGCAGCTTCATATTTCCGGTAACATTACGAAGTATATCAATATGAAGTATGCCTATTTATCAACAACAGCAGCAATTATTTTAGGTTTCTTAACGATTGTACAAATTATCGTCGTTTTCCAAAAAGAGCACCAAAAGGAAAAAGAGAAAAATGATTGCAGTTGTGACCATAGCCATTGCGGACATGATCATTCAAAAGATGAGAATACATGGTGGAAAAAAGCATTTTCGTACTCCTTGTTTTGTTTTCCAATTATCTCAGGCTTATTTTTCCCGATTGCAACGTTAGATTCAGATATTGTTAAGGCGAAAGGATTTCATTTTCCTGTTGCACAAGCAGAAAGTAAGGATCCATTTATGACAAGACAATTTCTAAGACCTGATACGAGCATTTATTACGGGAAAGAAGGATACCGCGGTGTAATGGAAAAAGGGAAGAAAGAGTTTGTTACGAAAGACAATATTAATTTGAAAGATGAAGACTTCCTAAAGGGTATGGAAACAATTTATAATTATCCTGGCGAGTTTACTGGGAAAAAATTATCTTTTAAAGGGTTTGTTTTTAGAGATGATTCTTCTAAAAAAGAACAATATTTCTTATTCCGTTTCGGTATTATACACTGTGTAGCGGATTCTGGTGTATATGGTATGTTAGTGAAAAAACCAGAAGGCGTAGAGTGGAATAATGATGACTGGATTCAAGTAGAAGGAGAGATAACTACTGAGTTTTATCAGCCGTTTCATGCGAATATTCCTGTATTAGAAGTAACAAAATGGAATAAAGTTGAACAGCCGAAAGAACAATATGTATTTAGAGGAGCCGATTGATAAAATCGGTTCTTTTTTGTGGACTAAAAGTTCTGAATGTTGCTAATATTAAATGTGTAGTTCATTTGGTATAGGGATTATTGAAATATTAGGGATAGATCATTAAAGGGGTGATAACAATGACAGAAGTAAAGGGGAAAACAGCCAATGAGTCAAGGGTGTTCAAAACGAGCCGGGTATTCCCAACAGATTTAAATGATCATAACACGCTATTTGGTGGGAAGATATTAGCGGAGATGGATATGGTTGCTTCTATTTCAGCATCCAGACATTCGAGAAAGGAATGTGTCACAGCATCTATGGACTGGGTTGATTTCTTACATCCTGTTCGTTCTTCAGATTGTGTTAGTTATGAATCTTTCGTAATTTGGACGGGAAGAACTTCGATGGAAGTGTTTGTGAAGGTAGTGGCTGAAGATTTAATTTCAGGTGAGAAGCGTATAGCGGCAACGTCATTCGTTACTTTTGTTGCACTTAGTAAGGGAAATAATCCAGTTCCAGTACCGCGTGTTATCCCTGAAACAGAAGAAGAGAAAGAATTACATCGTATTGCAGTGTTACGTGCAGAGCAGCGTCATATACGTAAGGCAGAGAGTAAGAAAGTAGCTACATTGTTAACCTTTTGAGATAAATGTTTAGCCATTTAAGTTACAATAGCAGGCGGAAATGGTTTTAAAATGAAAAGCGGACACCTAAAAATAGGTGTCCGCTTTTATAGTTTTTTCATCCACATATCATATGACAGTAGCTACTTAGCAGAAGCAAGCAGCACCGACGATGATTAAGAGGATAAATAATACGACTAATAGCGCAAATCCATTACCATGTGCGAAGCCCATTGTTATTTCCTCCTTTTATTTTAAGATACAACATACAATATGCAAATGAGCTATTGTTTGATATGGACATATATCATGCAATGACATATTTTCTTGAATGATAATGTAATAAAAAAGGGAAGATATAGAAATAACAGTAAGTGGAGAAAGGAATTTATCCATGAAGCACTTTTTCGCTATAATCCTTTGTTTAATAGGTGTATTCATTTGGATGAACATCGATGTGGAAATGGGGAAGGAAATGGCTAGTGAATATGAATTAGGACAAGTTCGATTAGGTGAATTTCAACTATATACGAACGGTGAAGAGTTATATAGAAAATTATTTGAGGATATAAACGAAGCAGAAAAGTATATATATATCCATTTTTATATTGTAGGAAAAGATGAAATAAGCGAAGAGTTTTTACAGTTATTAGAGAAAAAAGCATCTAGTGGAGTAGAAGTGAAATTGTCAGTCGATCGGATAGGTGGATATAAGCTCAAGAAAAAGGTAATTAGCCGATTAAAGGAAAACGGTGTGAAGTTTACATTTAGTAAAAAACCGAAACTGAAAAATGTTTTCTATTCTTTGCATCAACGGAATCATAGACGTATTGTTACGATAGATGGAAAGGTATCATACGTCGGTGGTTTTAATATCGGAAAGGAGTACCTTGGACAAAATCCAAAGTTTGGGCCATGGCGTGATTATCACGTGCGCATCCATGGTGAGGGTGCAGCGGATATGGAAAGAAAGTTCGCCGAAGATTGGAAAGAAGATACAGGAGAAAAAATGCCTATACATGAAAGGATACCTACATTAGGGAATGTGAAATATCAATATTTATTTTCAAATGGAAAAGGCTTATGGGAAAAGTATGGGGCACTTTTAAAAAAGGCTAAAAAGTCTTTAATTATCGCTACACCATATTTTGTACCAAGTAAAGAAATGGTGAAAGAGTTAAAAGCTGCATTAAATCGTGGTGTTAATGTGAAAATTCTCGTGCCATTTAAAAGTGATGCCATATTGTTAAAACAAGCTGCCTATCCATATTTGAAAGATATGTTACATGCTGGAGCGGAGATTTATCAATATCGAAATGGATTTTTTCATGGGAAAGTAACAATTATTGATGGAGAAATTGTTGATATTGGGACAGCGAATTTTGATAATAGAAGTTTTTATTTAAATTGTGAGTCTAACTGTATCATATATGATAAAACAGTTGTTGATGAAGTATGGAGTCGATTACAGGTAGACTTTCATAAATCAAAACGATTTTCTGAAGAAGATTTTGAGAAAATTAGTAGATGGGATTGGTTTTTAGCGAGAATAGCGAATGTTTTAGCATCATATTTATAGTATATGGACAAAAGAGAAGGGAGGCGCTTTAATGGACTGTATGAAAGAATTAATGAAATATAGTTATATGCTAATATATAAGGTTGGAGAGTATGCTGGAAAGGTCAGAGACGAAGAATTAAAAAATCTATTACAGCACCATTTACCATATATGTTACAAGCATATAATGAACAAGTAAATTTTCAAGAAGGAGAGAATGTGCAGCATATAACCTGTGAAACAATGGAGTTTGATTTGCATGAAATGGGAAAGGAAACAGTTAGTAAATATACAGGGGATATTCATATTGCAACCAGTTATATTGCGCATTTGAAACGATTAGCTTTAAAGTTTGCTCAAGTTGCAGTGGAAGTTGCTAACCCAGAGTTTCGCTCATTTTTGGAAAATTGTTTCCTGAAAATGAACCGTTACGCTTATAGTGTGTGGCAATATGTTATGAAGAAGGAATATAAGATTACACATCTATATGAAAATGAAAAGTTTGCATGAGAAACTAAGGCGAAATGGTATGCGCCTTAGTTTTTTTACGTCCATTGAGAGAAAAAACTAGTTTTATTGTGTATCGATTGGAAATGAAATATATAAATTAAAATTAGGTTTTGTTATCGGAAAATTTACAAAAATTTACCGTATATTTACTGTTTTTCAATCTCTCCTTTAAAAATAGAGAGTAATATGAGGTTGTACATATTCTATCACAAGGAGGAAACGCAAATGAACAAATGGGTTAAATCATTAACTGCTATGGCACTTGCAAGTTCTTTATTAATGGTAGGTTGTAGTAAAGGTGAGGACAAGAAGAAAGAAGACGACACAACAACACAACAAGAGGACAAAAAGGATAAAGAAACAAGCGGAACCGAGAAGTCTACTGATTCTAAAGAAAAGAAATAAAGTAATAATAAAGCTTCCTCTTATATATGAGGAAGTTTTTTTGTTGTAAATTGACTGAGATTATTGAAAAATAGAAAGAGAATGAAAGAGGGGGAAAACAAATGAAAGTATGTATATTGGGAGCAACAGGACGAGTAGGTTCAAACATAATTAATTTAGCATTAAAGGATTCAGCTGAAGTGACTGCATTAGCGCGTGATTTAAATAGAATAGAGATACAACATGAAAGGTTAAGAGTGATAGAAGGGAATGTATTGAACGAAAATGATATAAAGAAAGCGATAGAAGGAAGTGATATAGTAATTAGTGCACTTGGAACGGATCAAAATGGAACATTAGCGAAGAGTATGCCACAAATTATAAAGAAAATGGAAGAAGATGGGATTCGTAGGATCATAACAATAGGAACAGCTGGTATTTTACAAGCAAGAACAGATCTAAATTTATATCGTTTTCAATCAACGGAATCAAAAAGGAAAACGACAACGGCAGCGGAAGATCATTTGGCTGCATATAAGGTACTAAGTAATAGTAATAATTTATGTTGGACAGTTGTTTGTCCGACACATTTAATAGATGGTGAGGCGACAGAGGTATATCGAACTGAAAAAGATATATTGCCAGAGGGTGGATCAAAAATTACAGTGGGTGATACAGCACACTTTGCATGGGATCTATGTAAGAAAAATATATATGAAAATAGTCGAGTAGGTATTGCATATTAAAAAACCATCCCGAAGTCGGGATGGTTAAAAGATGATATAACACAAGAAGATGATAATCATAATGATTTGGAGAATTGCTTTCGCTACTGTACTGCTTAAAAAACCAACTACAGTAGCGACTCCAACTAGAAAAGCATCTTTTGGCGATTTTTTATGTACTAGTTCTGTTATAAATACTGATAAGAACGGTATGATAATAAGTCCGAATGGTGGGAAGAAGAACGAGCCGACAATGATAGAAATCATTCCGACACGTTCACCCCATTTAGAACTACCGTATTTTTTTAAGAAATATCCATTTGCAATAAAATCAGCAACGAAAATGAAAAGAGTGAAAATGACTTGAATAATCCAAAAAGAAGTTGTTAATTCGCCTCCATTTATACCGAAATGGTAAATCAAATATCCAGCCCAGACAGCTAGTATGCCAGGGATAATTGGATAAATAAAGGCGAGAAATGAAACAACGAAACAGGCAATGATACAAATTGTTAATAAAACAGTCACTTTATAGCTCCTTTTTAATATCTAGTTTATGTACAGCAACTTTTTTGACTTGATGTCCATCAAGTTCTAATACTTTAAATTGAAAACCAGCATATTCAATGGAATAGCCAGCTTCAATATTTAAGTCAACTGCTTGAGAGAGAAGCCATCCTCCGATTGTATCTAAATCACTATCATCAATATGTAGGCCAAACATATCATTTACTTCAGAAATAAGCACCTTTCCATCTAAAACAGTAAGCTTAGGTGTACGCTTTTCAATCATAGGTGATTCATCAGCATCGAATTCGTCTTGAATTTCTCCAATGATTTCTTCAAGAATATCTTCCATCGTTAAAAGTCCGGCAGTACCACCATATTCATCCATAACGATTGCCATCTGAACGCGATTTTTTTGAAGGTGGACTAACGTTTTACGAATTGGAACTGTTTCAAATACAGTTAGAACAGGATGTATATAAGATTCAAGTGGTTTATAAATACCTTTCGTTTGATCATGGAATACTTCTTTCGTATTGATCATCCCAATGATATCATCTTTATCTTTTTCAATGATTGGATAGCGTGTATATTTTTCAGTAGCGACGATATCCATATTTTCTTCTAACGTATTTTCAGTAGACAAGCAAATCATTTCGGTACGAGGAACCATAATTTCTTTCGCAACTCGATCATCAAATTCAAAAATGTTATTTACATATTTATATTCGGTTTGGTTTATTTCACCGCTTTTAAAACTTTCACCTAAAATGAGTCGCAATTCCTCTTCAGAATGAGCAAGTTCACTTTCCTTCGCAGGTTCTAATCCGAGTAGTTTTGTGAAAAATATAGCTGTACTATTGAGTAGCCAAATGAATGGATACATAATTTTATCAAATAAAATAAGCGGTCTTGCAAATTTGAGTGTGATTGCTTCTGCTTTTTGAATTGCGAAAGACTTTGGAACTAATTCACCTAATACAACGTGGAAAAATGTAATAACACTAAAAGCAATAACAAAAGATAAAGTGTTAGCCATTGTTCCAGTAATATTAATTTTTTCAAAGAGCGGTCGTAGTATATGTTCCACAGTCGGTTCACCAAGCCAACCAAGCCCTAAAGAAGTGATTGTAATTCCGAGCTGACAAGCTGATAAATAAACATCTAAATTAGATAGGACGCTTCTTGCAGCTAAAGCTTGTTTATTACCTTCATTTGCAAGTTGGTCAATTCGACTTTTTCGTACTTTTACAACAGCGAATTCTGATGCAACGAAAAAGCCAGAAATAAGAATAAGTACAAAGATGAGAAAAATATTTAATATGTCCAAGCGTGTTCTCCATTCCAAGGTTTGGAATAAAGATGTCACCTCCTGCAATTATGTTATACTTTTATAATAAATCCAAATGAAAAGAATAGTCAAAGGAAAAGGGTAAATATTGGTATGTTTCTGTAATAGTTTTTGAATTTGCTGTTATTTTGTCCGCTATACAAAAGGAATAACCCCCTACTTTTAGATTATAGAGGGTTATTTCAATTAAGGTTTTGGAACACTTCTCGTTAAAGTGTATGACTGTTGCTTGGAGTAGTTTGTGGTCCATAGTGTTTGAAGGAAAGAAAGTATGCTATATGGGATATAGAGTAGTAATAAGCCAATTGTAACAATTATGGGTGAATTCCCGCCAAATTGAACGATAAATTGTAACAGTCCACTTGCATGAAAAACGCATTCCATAAAAACGAATGAAAGAATAATGGAACCTAAAATTGATTTATGATTCGAAGTAAGCGCCAAAAACAATGTATCTACAAGAAAAGAATCATGTTTTATTTCATATTCATTTGTGTTTTTCAAGAAAGGAATCCATTTTTTTACTGCTTGCATAACGATAATCATGGAAGTACTACATACGATGATAAAAGATGAGTAGTAAGGAAGGTTTATAAATTGTGCGACGTATAGAAGTAGTAATAAGACTGAACATTGTAATACTACAGTGCAAAAAGAGTAAGGTATCCAATTCAATACAGTAGTAAACTTTTTAAACGAGTTAGGTACTTTGAAAAATAAATGGCCGATACCCAAACTTATGAAAAATCCGATCGCAAGGGTAAAAGTAAAACGAACAATTGATATAAAATATATTTCCCATATGTAAGGGAATAATGGTGTTGAATGATTAGAAGTATGTATCATTTGATTTGCTGAGAAAAAGATAGATTCATGCATCCAATCAACCTTTGGAATTGATATAGAAGAAAGCTGTGCGAAGTTTTGAAAAATGCTAATAAATCCATTTTGATAAGAGTAATTGTGTGTAATAAAAAGAGCTGGAATAGGACTTATGGCAAAAATAACAATAACACCAATTATAAATTTACATATATGTGAGCGTAATAAGGACATATAAACCACCTACTCTTGGAATATTCAGAAAATTCTTATTCTTATTTTAGCCGTTTTTGGAGCAAGTTACAATATATTTTTCTTCATGTATTGGCATATGGATAATTTAAAATTGTATTTAGAAATCTATTTTATGTGTGGAATATAAAGCAGAAACTGGTATGTAACAGTACAAATACAAAAAGCGTGAACAGTTTTGCATTTTCACGCTTTTTGTGTGGAATGAAGAGAATGTAGGGAAATGTCGAAAGTATTAAATAGATTTTTAAAATTGGAAAGTGATACCATAAAATTAAACGATGTTTAAATCGTTGTTTAACTGATACATTCTAGAGGGGGAGATAAATTGGGAGGGAATGAAAACGTATCAACGAAAAAAAAGATTTTAAATACAACATTGGAATTAATTAAAAAAGAAGGTTTTGAAAAGGTAACGATAAGAAAAATTGCAGCATTTTCAGATATAAATATAGCGCTAGTAAATTACCATTTTGGTTCAAAAGAAAAGTTAATTAGTGAGACGATTAGAGTTTTATTAATTAGCTTTCAAGGCACTTTTTCTATTTTAGATAATATTACAGTGCCAGCAAAAGAAAGATTAAAAATATTTTTATTGGATTATGTACTAGTAATTCGGCAATATCCGGAGTTAGTTAGGAAGATTATTGCAATGGGCACTACGGTATTTACATCTCAATACGAATATGGGGATTTTTTGAAGAGGCTAGGTTTCAGTAAAGTGAAGAATATTTTGAGCGAGATAACAAATGAAACGGATCGGGAAATTTTAATGATGATGACGGTGCAAATATTTGGATCCATTTTTCTTCCCACATTAATGATGCCAATTCTCGAATCAGGGGCAGATATAAAAGTACCATCTGTAGAAAAACAGATTGATTTCCTATTTGAACGTTATTTTTATAAAAATTGAGATAGTGGGTGATAGAGGTGGCTAGTTTCTTTAGAAAGCATTGGTGTGATATAGGGTTAGTTGTCGCTATTGTTGTCGTTGTTTCTTTAGTCGCGAATTTGGGAGAAATGAGTGAAATAAAAGTACTGTTAGGGTTAAGTTTTGTGGCCATTTTAGTGCATCAATTTGAAGAGTATCGTTGGCCAGGTTATTTTGCTGGTCTGTTTAATGTAGTTATATTTAAAAGTGATATACCAGACCGCTATCCATTAAATACGCAATCTGCTATGGTAATAAATATTTTGATTGCGTATGTTTTTTATTTACTCCCGGTTTTTTTTCAAAATATAATATGGCTTGGGTTGGCACCTATTTTAATGGGATTTTTTCAATTCATATGGCATGGTATTTTTGCGAATATAAAAGCTAAAACAATATATAATCCGGGATTAGGTGCGGTTGTATTACTACATGTTCCAATTGGTTATGTATATATGAGGTATATTCTTTTACACAATCTGGCTACAAATTTGGATTGGTTATTTGGGGTGATCTACTTTCTAATAGCTACCTATTTTTTAATTATAAAAGGAAATATGTTAATGAAAAGTAAGGAGACAAATTATTACTTTTCTAAAAAACAATTAGGTCCGTACAATGATACATTGAAGTGATTCAGAATTCAGAGGGAGGGTTTTAGATGCGGAAGAAAGTGCAAGTGAAGGATTCATGAATAAATTATGACAAGAAAATGAATAATTTTCAGAAAAATAAAATAAATTATTTATTTTTTTCTGAAAATATAATATAGTTATGGCACAGAAAGTATTTTAACATAAGGAGGCTTTTTATGAGGATTAAAGGGAATTACGTGCCAAAAAGGGAAGTTTTACTGTGCTCAAGTTCGATTACGATAGGGGAAGCGTTAGAGCATTTAAATAAAACGGGGTATCGTTGTGTACCAGTTTTAGATGAAAAAAAAGAGAAATTTTTAGGGAATATATATAAAGTAGATATTTTAGAATATAAAGGATCACTTGACGAGAGTGTAATGCAATTATTAAACGATAAAGAGGGATTTGTGAGAGAAGATTCTTCTTTCTTTAAAGTATTTTTTACAATAAAAAAATTGCCTTATTTATCAGTAGTTGACGAAAAAGGGGTTTTCCTTGGAATTTTAACGCATAAAAAAGTTTTTGAGTTATTAGAGGATGCATGGGGCGTTCACTCTAGTAAATACTCTGTCATGATTGGAACGCAAGACTATAATGGAGCAATCCAAAAGTTATCGACAGTTTTAAAGAAATACACTGGTATTCAAAGTTTGATGACTTTTGATAATGATGCCTTATTAGTTCGTAGAATTATGTTTACATTAGGAGAAGAGTTTAACGACGGTGAATTAGAGACATTATTGAAAGATTTAGAAGATCACGGATTTAGAGTTGTATATGTGGAAGAGATGAAAAATCCACGTGAAGTTGAAACGATAGAGTAACATACAAAAGCCATCTAATTATCTTGGATGGCTTTTGTTATGTTACGTGTGTAAAGTTATTTTAAAATAACGACAAGATAATAGTTGAGATTATAACAATATTTGTGTAAGAGAATAAAAAATGTAGATAATTTCGATTTTCAAAAAAATCAATTTGAAAATATGTTTTTATTTTGCAACTAAATATGTTACTATATGTGTGATAAAAACAAAGAGGTCTGACAACTATACTCCACGTAATAACACTCTAATGATTTGAAAATTCAAAAAACTCAAAATTCAAAAATAACAATTGTATTAATGATTAGAGTAAAAATAAGGGGAATGGAGAAATTATGGAGAAAGACACTGCTTTGTAAGGGGCATATTTTATCATCTTGAGCAGAGAGGAGGATGCATAGCATATTGTAAAATATAGAGATAAACAATGAAAAAGTGCTATGCAAATGAAGAGCATGAAGGGACGTTTAAGGCCAGGTGATACGGTAGCAATTGGTTTGATGCTATTTGCATTATTTTTAGGAGCAGGAAATTTAATTTTCCCGCCAGTTTTAGGTCAACAAGCAGGAGAGAATGTTTGGATTGCTACAATAGGATTCCTGGTAACGGGAGTCGGATTACCCCTACTAGCTGTAACAGCTGTCGCGTTTGTAGAGGGGGACTTGAAAGCGCTATCTTCTAGAGTCCACCCTATATTTGCGTTTATTTTCCCATTGATTAGTTATTTAGCAATTGGACCATTTTTCGCGATTCCTCGTACTGGAGCTGTTTCGTTTGAAATGGGTATGAAGCCATTTTTATCAGAGGCAATGGTTTCAGAGTGGTACATGCTATTTCTTTTCACGATAGTTTTCTTCGGAATAACGTGGTATTTATCATTAAATCCATCTAAATTAGTGGATTGGTTTGGAAAGTTTCTTACACCATTATTAGTATTAATTGTCGCTGTTATTGTCGGAAAGGCAATTATTGATCCAATTGGAGAGCCGGCTGCGCCGTTAGCTGCTTACAAAGAAAATGCTTTCTTTGGTGGATTTATTCAAGGGTATTTAACGATGGATGCAATTAGTGCTCTCGTATTTGGAATTGTCGTTGTACAAGTTATTCGCTCTAAAGGGATAAAAGAGAGTAGCCAAATTGCAAAAATAACAGTCGTATCAGGTATTATTGCTGTACTTGGTTTAACGTTAATTTATTTATCACTTGCTTATCTTGGTTCAACAAGTACATCACTTGGTGTCTCAGAAAACGGTGGTCTTATTTTAACGAATGTTGTAAATGAGCTATATGGGACGAGTGGTAAAGTTTTATTAGGACTTGTTATTATACTCGCTTGTTTAACAACTTCTGTTGGGTTAACATCGGCGTGTGCGGGTTTCTTTACAAACTTATTCCCAAAACTTTCGCATAAAACGATTGTAACAATGGTATGTGTATTTAGTTTAATTGTATCTAACCTAGGTTTAACACAATTAATCGCAGTAACATTACCTGTGTTAATGATCATTTATCCAGTTGCAATCGTATTGATTGTACTTTCGTATTTCCATAAGTGGATTGGGAAGCGTAATACAATTTATATTGGAGCTATTTTAGGTGCATTGTTAATTAGTTTCTTTAACGGTTTAGAAAGTGCGAAAATTAAAATTGACGTGATTTCTAATGTACTACAAATGTTACCGTTATATAACGAAGGAATTGGATGGTTAATTCCATCATGTATTGGCGGGATTCTCGGTTTCTTCTTCTATAAATCAAATGAATCAAGTGAATTACAAAAGAAAGGTGCTTAGGCACCTTTCTTTTTTTGAAGGGGATTTTTGTATTTTGTCTAAGTAATAATTGGGAGGAATGATAAATGGCTAATTTTGAAGACTTTTTAAATTTGGATTTGAGAATTGGAACTGTAATACATGCAGAGGAATTTAAAGAAGCGAGAGTACCAGCGATTAAACTAGCAATAGATTTTGGAGAAATCGGGATAAAGCAGTCAAGTGCCCAAATTACGAAAAGGTACAGTCCAGAAGATTTAGTCGGTCAACAAATCGTTGCGGTTGTAAACTTTCCACCGAAGCGTGTAGCTGGATTCAAATCAGAAGTGCTTGTGCTTGGCGGCGTTCCTGAAGCTGATGATGTTGTGTTGCTTCAGCCTAATATGGAATTGCCAAATGGAACGAAAATTAGCTAGGGTGAAGGTAGGGGCTAATATGGATATCGGACGAGAATATTTACAATGTGCGATTTCGAACTTTAAAGCAACAAAGAAGCAAGGGGAACGGGCACTTTCTCAATTATCATATGAACAAATACAATGGTATTCTCATGAAGAAACAAATAGTATAGCGATTATTATAAAGCATCTGCACGGTAATATGCGTTCTAGATGGACGGATTTTTTAACGTCTGATGGTGAAAAAACCGATCGTAATCGAGATGGTGAATTTGAGGGATGCTATCATTCAAAAGAAGAAGCCCTTATAGCTTGGCAAGAAGGATGGAAATATGTTTTTAATACGATGAATACTTTAGCGTCGGAGCACTTATTGAAGACGGTATACATTCGCGGTGAAGCACATACTGTCATGCAAGCAATTGAAAGGCAAATTTCTCATTATGCATTGCATATTGGTCAGATTATTTACATTGGGAAGATGTTAAAAGAAAATGAGTGGGAATGTTTAAGTATTCCGAGAGGTCAGTCTGCACGTTATGTAGAGAAAAAACGTTCAATATAATAATAAGAAAGAAACCGATAAAAAATGGGAAATAAGAAAATCAGCCAAATAATAGATGGTTCTGTAATCATAAGAATGCTGCCAAAAATAAGTCCATACATAATAAGAAAGAAATTGAAAAGTGTATTTACTGGGATAAATCGTGAGAGGAACACTTGCTGTCGTTTAAAACAATCACTGTGAAATAAATAAAAGCGGAAGTACCATGTGGCGGTAATAAGATCTTTCTTTCTCACAATTCTTTTTTTGCATGTATGACAGATAAATGTTGGTTGCATTTCATTACGCTCCATTTTTTATTTTTATAATAATGTGAGACATAAGTAGGTACAACGTGTATGTTCCTATATACGCTCCTGCAATAAGGAAAAATGGATTCAGTAAAATCCCATGAATGCTCGTCATGAAAACTAAATCTTGTATTAAAACATCGTATATATTAATGGAAATAATTGTACCGAGTACATACAGTGCCAAGTACGCAGAAATATGTAGTACAATAGAGACTTTTGGATGCTTAGCGGACAAATAAAAAATGAATGATAGAGCGATTGGTAATATTCCTATTAATAGCTTCAATTCATTTCACCTCATTAACAATATAGCCGAAATTTTAACGGTCTATTCTCTAGGGCTTGTACATAACTTGAAATAGAGAGGTGATAGTATGAATCGGGGCTTTTTTTTTATGAAGTTTACAAGTATGCGTAAGTTAGTTTTATTTGTTATTACTACAGTGCTAGCGACTTTTTTTCTTATTAGTATGATGGTAACCTCTATGAAAGAGACGAAGTCAACGTATTTATATAATTGGTTAAATGAGTTATCGATGAATGGTTACATGTATGTACTTGGAAAAGAGAATCATTATTTTACACAGGAGTATCGAAAGTTGAATCAAGATTTTTCAATTTCTTCTTTTCTCTTTTCTATGGCTACAAATATTCGCTTTAATGATGTACGCAGTTTTGTCGGGAAAGAGCTACCCGGGTTTGGTAAGTACGATACAGAAATTGTTATTGCGGGTGAGGGCACAAACTATTCTAACTTACCGATAGAGTCGAGTGTACCTCTTGAAGAAGTAGTGAAAGAACGGACTAGTGGAACTGGACAAGCACCTAAACAAGATACGAATAAAGAGAAAAAACAGCCGTCCCAAACGACCGGGAAAAGACAAGTTGCGTTTATTTATCATACACATAGCTGGGAATCTTATTTACCTTTACTTAACTTAACGAATGACCCGAATCCGAATAAAGCAACGAGTTCTGTATCGAATATTTCTATATTAGGAGATCGTTTCCGTGAACAACTAGAAGGTGAAGGGATTGGAGCTACTAACGATAAGAGTGATGTTGGTCAAAAGTTAATAAGTAAGGGTTTAAACAGTAATAGTTCGTATAAAATGTCACGAGAAATTGTGCAGCAAGCTATGGCTGGAAATAAAGATCTTCAATACTTTTTTGATTTGCATCGTGATAGTGCTCGAAAGAATGTAACGACAAAAACAATTGGAGATAAATCATATGCGAAGCTTGCATTTGTAGTAGGGAAAGGAAATAAAAATTATGAAAAAAACTTACAATTAGCGACAGCTTTACATGAGGCGATTAATAAGAAATATCCAGGAGTGAGTCGTGGGGTCATTCAAAAAGGTTTTCAAACAGGAAATGGAATCTATAATCAAGATTTATCAGGACAAGCGATATTAATAGAAGTTGGCGGTGTAGATAATACGGAGGAAGAATTGAATCGATCAATTGATGCACTTGCTAAAGCATTTGGTGAATATTTTTGGCAGGCAGAAAAAGTGAATGGATAAAGTGAAACTTGAATTAGCCAGGGTATCTATCGATAATTATTAGCTCACTTCAATCTTGGAAAAGCGTAAGTGTAATGCTTACGTTTTTTGTGTTGGTTTGAAATGTGGATAGCAAGATGTCACAAAATGGACATGATTAATAATTATTATAGCGATATCGAAATTTGTCTAATTATAATAGGAGAATTAGAAAGGGATTTTTGAAATGGCAGAGAAAATCTTTTTACAAGGAAAATTTTTATATTATGAAATTGATAGGGTGATTTAGGTGATTAGGGAGATCAAAGTAGAAGATGCAGCATCATTTTTGCAATTAAGTAAGCAATTAGATGAAGAAACGAAGTTTATGCTATATGAACCAGGAGAAAGGAAAACTACAGCTGAGCAACAAGAAAAAATGATCCATCGATTTATGGAAAATGAATATGCAACAATATTTGTAGCAGTTGAAGATGAGAGAATAATAGGTTTTTTATTAGTGAATGGAAATAACATTCAAAGAAAGAGGCATGTGGCAAGCATTGTAATTGGTATTTTGCAAGAGTATAACGGGCGAGGTATTGGGACGAGATTGTTTAAAGAGGTTGAGAAGTGGGCAAAATTACATGATGTATGGCGTTTAGAATTAACAGTAATGGCCCACAATACAAGAGCTCAGGCACTATATAAAAAAGCTGGATTTGAGAAAGAAGGTGTCAAAAAAGCTGCTCTTATTATCGATGGAAAGGACATCGATGAGTATGAAATGGCCAAATTATTAAAATAAGAGGTCGTTATATGAAAAAAAGATGGGCACTACTCGGTATCGTAGCTGCAATAATTATTGTTGGAGTAGCAGGAATCAATTATAAAATGTATAAGGATAAGCAGGCGCGGGAAGTAAGTGTAAATAGTATATTTCCAAAAGCGAAAGAAACGATTGCTAATATGGATGGGGATATTGCGGTAATTAATAATCCGAATTCAATGCTTGTACTTGTGAATAAAAGTAGGCGTTTACCAGATGGTTATAGACCGCCAGATTTAGTTATTCCGAAAGTGCGCTACTCTAGTGAAGGTGATCAAGAAAAGAAAAAGATGAGAAAAGAGGCAGCGAGGGCGCTTGAGGAAATGTTCCAGCAAGCTAACAACGAGCGTATTTTCCTTTTTGCAGTTTCTGGATTTAGATCCTTTGATCGACAAAAAGCATTAAATACGATGTATAAAAAACAAGATGGGGAAGCAAAAACAGCAATGTCTAGCGCGGTTCCTGGCACAAGTGAGCATCAAACTGGATTAGCTATGGATATTACGTCTCAATCTGCTAAATTTCAGTTAGAGACGGTTTTTGGGGAAACGAAAGAAGGTCAGTGGCTTTCTGAAAATGCCCATAAATTTGGTTTTGTGATTCGATACACAAAAGCGAAAGAAACGATTACGGGCTATCGGTATGAACCATGGCACGTAAGGTATGTGGGAAATCCACAAGCTACATATTTGTATGATAATCAACTGACGCTTGAAGAAGTAACAGAGTAAATGATTGAGGGGAGAGACGTATAATGACGATGTTATATAAGAAAAAAGTACATGCATATATTACAAGAGAAAAAGAGGGGGTTATGCAATTACTGGTTTTTAAACATCGTGATATACATGAAGCTGGTATTCAAGTGCCAGGGGGAACGGTTGATGAAGGTGAAACGTTAGAAGCGGCTATATTGCGTGAAGTACAGGAAGAATCCGGATTACGTCATTTATGTATAGAGCGTTTTTTAGCAGATTACATTATACATGTGAAGGAAAAACAGGAATATGAAAAACGTCACTTTTTTCATGTAACTTTACTAACTGATGTAAAAGATACATGGGAACATATAGTAAGTGCTGGTGAGAAAGATCAAGGTTTAGCGTTTAGCTACGAATGGGTTAATATTGCAAAATGCCCTGAATTAGCAGGGAAACAAGGAGAGTTTTTACACTTATTGGATGAGATATATGTAAAGTAATAAAAGAGTCTGAAGCGAAAGTTCATTCGTTTCAGACTCTTTTTATTTTTCGGGAAATTAAAGGCTTTTTGAATAGATAAATTGAATTTCTTTAAAGGAATATTAGTTTGGAATAGTTGGGGTGAAAAGATGAAAAAGTAAGAGTTATACGCAAAAAAGTTGCTATAAGGGAGAATATAAATGGAGATTCAGTTTAATCCAGTATTAAAAAAAGAATTAACAATTCATGATATACAAACCGAAATGGAATCTGGGCAGTTAACTTCAAAGGAATTAGTGATGTATTATCTTCATAGAATCGCAAAGTATGACCAAGACGGACCGGAAATTAATTCTATTTTAGAAATCAATCCAGATGCTATTTTTATTGCAGAAGCGTTAGATTATGAAAGAAAGACAAAAGGTATAAGGGGTCCATTACATGGTATACCTGTTTTGCTTAAAGACAATATTGAAACGAATGACTCCATGCATACAAGTGCAGGTACGATTGCTCTAGAACAAAATATAAGCAGTGAAGATGCATTTCTCGTTACAAAATTACGAGAAGCCGGAGCAGTAATAATAGGAAAAACAAATATGACAGAATTAGCAAATGCAATGTCTTTTGAAATGTGGGCTGGATATAGTGCAAGAGGTGGTCAAACAATCAATCCATACGGAACGGGAAAGGACCATATGTTTGTTGGCGGATCTAGTACAGGATCTGCGATAGCAGTTGCCGCTAACTTTACAGTAGTATCTATTGGGACAGAAACCGATGCTTCTATTTTGAGCCCCGCTGTTCAAAATTCTGTAGTAGGTATTAAACCGACTGTCGGTTTAATTAGTCGTAGAGGAATTATTCCATTTACTTATTCGCAAGATACAGCTGGACCATTTGCTAGAACGGTAACAGATGCTGCTATTTTGCTAGGGAGTTTAATTGGAGTAGATGAGAAAGATGTTGCTACTCATAGAAGTGAAGGTAGGGCAGAGCAGGATTATACAAAATATCTTAATGTTAATGGCTTAAATGGAGCGAAGATTGGTGTGTTTAACGATGCACCAAAAGATTATTATGAAAATGGTGAGTATGATGAAATCTTGTTTAAGGAAACGATCCAAGTATTACGTAATGAAGGAGCGACAGTAGTAGAAAATATTAATATTCCTTCTTTTCATAGAGAATGGAGTTGGGGAGTGCCGCTTTATGAACTGAAGCATAGTTTAGATAACTATCTTTCTAAATTACCTTCTACTATTCCGGTACATTCTATTTCGGAGTTAATGGAGTTTAATAAAAACATAGCAGAAAGAGCTTTAAAATATGGACAAACTAAGTTAGAGGGAAGAAAAGATTTTCCTAATACGTTACGAAATCCAGAATATTTAAATGCAAGATTAGAAGATATATATTTTTCACAAGAACAAGGCATTGATTTTGCATTGGAAAAATATAATCTTGATGCGATACTGTTTCCTTCCTATATAGCTTCTACTATATGTGCGAAAGCGGGTTATCCGTCTATAGCAATACCTGCAGGATATATGGAAAGCGGGAGACCTTTTGGAATTACGATTGCAAGTACTGCCTTTAGTGAAGGGATGTTAATTAAGCTAGCTTACGCTTTTGAACAGGCGACAAAACATAGAAAAATCCCAAACTTGTCATGAATAGAATAAATAAAAAGGACAGGGAATGCCTGTCCTTTTTGTTTTAGTGATTAAAGTGAAATATCGTTCTGCTCTGTTTTATGATATTTTAATAAACTAAAAGATAAACAAGCGGAACATAAAATAAGAATAGATGCGATGATATAAATTGTACGAACACCGAACATATCAGTAATAATGCCAACGCTAAGCATAGAAAGACCAGAAGCTGTTGAAAGAAGGGCGCCATGTGCTGTATACATTTTTGATAATAAAGAAGGGGTGACACTTGATTGTAAAACAGTCGTTTGAGAAATATCTCTAATTTGATAGCATGGTCCCATTAGAACACATAGAAAAAGCGCAATAAATCCGCTGCTTGTCATACCATATAAAAATGTAAGAATGCTAAACATAAGAGAGCCTATCGACATGGAGCGTATTAAATTGTTTTGAATATAGGAACTGATTTTCCATGCTAATAGACCACCGATTAACGTGCCAACATAATAACTTGTATTAATATATCCCCACCATTCCTCGCCTTTATGAAGGATAGTCGTAACATATGCCATCGTAATAGCACCAATCCATATTGTCCCGGCGAAAGTTTCAATTAAGTCCATATATGTAACGGTACGGAGAGAAGGATTTTGAAATAAGAGTTTCCAACCTTCCGATAAAGCAGTACTTTTTGAAGAGGGAGGATCTGCTATTCGTTCAGTATGTATGGTACGTAATGAAAAGTGTAATGCAATACATCCAAAAATCATTAACATGTTATTAATCATGAGTGTAGATGTAGCGCCAATGAGAAGAACGAAAACACTCGTAAATGAATAAGCGGCGGCTTGCGCAATTTGTGTTGAAAAGGAAAAGATACTATTTACTTTTACTAATTTTTCTTTCGGTGTAAGGCGCGGAAGAATGCTGTATAGTAATGGAGCGCTCCATCCACTACATAATGAAATGAAAAAAATAAAAGTTAATAGAGCTATAATGTTTGTGGATAAGACCGGAAACAAAATCATTAATAATAGTAAAAAGACTGTTTTTAGCCATTGTAGCGTATATAACAACGTATAAGACGGAAAACGATTTATTATTAGTGGTGCAGAGATGTTAGCAATTAGATTTGTGATAACTTGTAATAATGGAAAAAGAGCAGTAATAGTAGCTGATTTAGTTGCTATATAAATATGAGTTGTAATAATCATTACATATACGATGTCAGCGAGAGTAATGCATGTTTTGGAACCTAAGTAGTAGGTTAGTGACAGGTTTCTCAATAAGAATAACACCTCTATAAAAATAGTATTTAGTAATTAGAATAATTGTAATTTAAAAAATGAAATTTTTAAAGAATTTAATTTTTTGTCACTTTTTGAAAGGAATTTTCATGTATAATGAAGAATATATTGATATAGTATTATATTAATAATCATTGTAACAGTGAGTATGTACAATAGCTTGTAGCAAACGCCCAAGTGTAAGAAAGGGCGGATAAACCATTCTTTTCTTCATATACATATAGAAAATGAGAAAGAAAGTGAGGGTTGCATATGGCTGCTTGGGTAATTTGGTTTATAATAGCTGGTATTTTATTTATTGCAGAAATGTTGTCGATTACATTTTACATGCTTTGGCTTGGAATTGGAGCTGTTGTCGGAGGTCTTATTGCTTTGTTTGCTCCTGATGCACTACTGTTACAAGTTACTGTTGGCGCAATTGTAAGTTTAACTTTGACATTCTTTACGAAAAGAATTTCAAAAAACTTTCGAGAAGCAAAAGGTTTTACGGATACAGTAGATATGCTTGTTGGTAAAAAAGGGATTGTTATGCAAGCGATTACAAATGAAGCGAATGGTATTGTAAAGGTGGATGGAGATACTTGGACAGCTATTGCAGATTCTTCAATTGATGCTGGAGAAAAAGTCGTTGTTATAAAGAGGCATAGTACTATATTACAAGTAAAAAAGGAGAGTGAATAAATATGGTAGCATTAACGTTAACGATTATATTCGCACTAATTGTAGTTACATTTATCGCATTAACAATTAAAATTATTCCTCAGCAAAAAGTTGGGGTTGTTGAAAGATTTGGTAAGTTTCAACGCATCATGCACCCAGGATTAAATATTTTAATCCCAATTGTAGATCGTGTTCGTGTATATCACGACTTACGTATTCAACAAACGAATGTACCACCGCAAAAAGTAATTACGAAAGATAATGTTCAAGTAGAAATAGATACAATTATTTTCTATCAAATTGTTGAACCAGAACTTGCGACATATGGTATTTCAAACTATGAATATGGTGTTCGTAATATTACTTCAGCAACGATGCGTCAAATTATCGGTAAAATGGAACTGGATGAAACGTTATCTGGTCGTGAAAAAATTTCAACAGAAATCCGCTTAGCGCTTGATGAAGCAACAGAAAAATGGGGCGTACGTATTGAACGTGTCGAAGTTGTTGATATTAACCCGCCAAAAGATGTGCAAGCATCAATGGAAAAACAAATGAAGGCTGAGCGTAATAAACGTGCAATTATTTTAGAAGCTGAAGCAGCAAAACAAGATAAAGTTCTTCGTGCTGAAGGGGAAAAGCAAAGTAAAATCTTGATGGCTGAAGGGGATAAAGAAGCGCGTATTCGCGAAGCTGAAGGTATAAGAGAAGCAAAAGAATTAGAGGCACAAGGGGAAGCGCGAGCAATTGAAGAAATCGCAAAAGCAGAACAAAACCGTATTGAATTGCTTCGTGAAGCGAATTTGGATGAGCGCATACTTGCTTACAAATCATTCGAATCATTAGCTGAAGTTGCAAAAGGACCAGCAAATAAAGTCTTTATTCCGTCTAATGCAATTGAAACACTTGGTACTCTTGGGGCAATTGGAGAAATATTTAAAGAAAAACAAGCGAAGAAACTACCTTCAAATGATACAGGAAAAGAACAATAAAAGTGAGGAAGAGAAATGGGATACCATTTCTCTTTTTTTGTGCGTATATTCCGAAAAGCTTGTACATATCCATGTATAAAGAAGGTGATGCAGTGAAAAAGTATGCAACTCGAATACATGGGAAGAAATTAATTTCGTTACTCCTTTTATATGCGCTAATAGTAATTATAATAGCGTCGATTTTGACGTCACTTTTACATACAATGAAATCGAATTATGCAAATCAATGGTTTGGAAAAGTATCGATGCAAGGTTTTGTTCAAATGATAGAAAGTGAGAATCACTATTACGGATTTGATTATTTTAAGCAGAATAAAAGAGAGTCAGTTGGGAATTTAATGTTCTCTATTGCGACAGATTTGAAAATTAAAGATTTAAGAACATTCGTCGGTAAAGAAGTACCTGGTATGTCAAAGTATTATTCTAATATTATCGTAGCTGGGGAAGGGACAAACTTGACGAATATCCCAAATGAATCTAGTGTACCGATTGAAGAAGTAACGAAAGAACGGGAAGTAGCAAAAGATAAAGTTACAGAAGCGGAAAAGAATAATCCGGTTCAGAAAAAGAACGGAGCGAAAAAAGGTGAAAGTGCAGTATATATTTATCATACACATAGCTGGGAATCCTTCTTTCCATTATTACCAGGGGCAACTGATCCATCTAGCCCAGATGTAAATGTGTCCTTACTAGGAAAACGTATGAAGGAACAACTTGAGGGGCAAGGAATTCCAGTAATTCACGATAAAACGAATATGGGTGATTTATTAGCGAGTAAAAAGTGGGTATGGTATCAGTCATATAAAGCATCTCATGAATATGTAAAAGGAGCATTAGCACAAAATAATAAAATTGCGTTTCCGATTGATATACATCGTGATGATCAGCGTAAGAAAGTAACAACAAAAGTAATTAATGGAAAATCGTATGCAAGATTATATTTTATTATTGGGATGGAAAATGAAGGCCGTGCTGAAAATGAAAAAATTGCAAGAGCGATCAATAGTTATTTAGATGAAAACTATTATGGATTAAGTAGAGGGATTTTTCCGAAGTATAAAAAAGATGGAAATGGCGTTTATAACCAAGATCTATCGAAAAATGCGATGTTAATTGAAGTTGGTGGTGTTGATAATACGTTAGATGAATTATATAACACAATTGATGTGTTAACAGAAGCGTTTAGTAAATATTATTGGAATGATGCGGAAAAAGTGAATGGATGAGGGACGGGAGACCGTTCCTTTTTATTTTGAAATCTTAAAATGTGATATAATAGAATTTTGTGAATGTTAAATAAAGGGGGAGAGAAACATGCAAATAATACTAATACGCCACGGAGAATCAGAAGCTGATATCTTACATGTGCATGAAGGACGAGCTGATTTTGAGTTGACTGACAAAGGGAGACGACAAGTACAAAGACTTGTACAGAAAGTGAAAAAAGATTTTGCACCAGATTTCATTTGGGCAAGCACATTAAAACGCGCTCGCGAAACGGGTGAAACATTAGCAGAAGCAATTGGTTGTCCAATTCAATTAGAAGAGGAATTAATGGAGTTTAATAATGGAATACAAGCTGGCTTATCATTTGAAGAAGCAAAGAAATATCCAGAGCCAAAATTTCTTCATGACCGTTTTGAAAACGGAGAGTCATTTATTGAGTTTCGAATGAGAATAGAAGGGATTTTTTCTAAAATTGTGACAGAGAATACATATGATCGAATTGCGATTGTTGCCCATGGAGGCGTAATTAATAGTCTATTACGTGCATTTTTCAATATGCCAATTTCAATGGACTACTATTTCAAAATGGGAGATACGGGAATAAGTTTAATTGAAATTGAGGGTGAACAAAAAACGGTGCATTTCATTAATGATACGAATCATTTGGACGGGATGTAAAGACTTATGTACAAAGTTGCATTTTTTGATGTTGACGGTACGCTTTTAAGCGAGATTGATAGAAGTATGCACGAAAGTACAAAAGAAGCGGTACAAAGATTAATAGATAAGGGGATTCACGTAGTTGTTACAACAGGGAGACCATATAGTTTATGCTCACAATTTAAGGGGCTAGGCATAAAAACGTATATTTCTGCAAATGGTGCACATATAAAATGTGGGGAAAAAGTTATACATAAATCAGTACTTTCAAGCGAAATCGTTCATGATATTTCAAATTTTGCTGAATTACATGGTCACAGTGTTTCTTACTTTACAGAAGAATTTGCAATGAATGATATTGCCTCCAAAGATGAACGTGTCATACGAGCGTTAAATGAAACTTTAAATTTAGAGCGGTATCCTGACAAAGTTAAAAACTTGTCAGATGAGATGTATTGCATATGTCTGTATGCTGATGAAGCAGAAGCTCAAAAATTCATTGAAAGATATCCAGCACTTACGTTTGACCGTTTTCATGGTTACGTTATGAATGTATTGGAAGATAGTAAAGTATCGAAGCTAACTGCAATTCAAAAAGTATTGGAACATTTAAATATTAGTAAATCAGAAGCCATTGCTTTTGGTGATGGTGGAAATGATATTGAGATGTTGCAGTATGTAGGATTAGGAGTTGCGATGGGAAATGGTGGAGAGGAGTTGAAGAGAAGGGCTGATTTCGTTACAACGAAGGCGAGTGAAGGCGGAATTTATTATGCCTTAAAGAAGTTGCACATTATTTAAAACTGATAGCTAGTCAGTGTGAAAAATCCTGTTTTAATAATAGGATTTTTTTGTTCAACAATGTGCTTGCAATAAAAGGAAAAATATGAGTATAATGAGAAAGTAATTAGGTAAGCTAATTATTTAATGAGAAAGGAGAGTGAAGATGAATGGATTCAAGAAAAGATTCTCTTCCTTTAGGGATTGAGCCGTACGCAGAGTTAATCAAAAAGACAGCGTCAGCGGAAACGGATCCAATCGCAGCAAAACTTGGTTTGTTAATGTTATGGACGTCTGATAATGTTCTTGATGCGGTTGACGTAGATTTAGCTCCGCTTGGTATTTCAGAGAGTAAATTAGATTTTTTACTATTGTTTATTTTGCGTGAAATGGAAGCGAATGGGGAAGAGGTGAACATGAGTCCTTCGGATATTGCGAGTCGATTAGGGATTACACGTGCTTCTGTCACTGGCTTATTAGATTGGATGGAGAAACGAGAGTTAATCGTAAGATTCCACCATTCTGAAGATCGAAGAAGATTAAAGGTGAAAATTACTCCGAAAGGAAAAGAACTAGTTACACATTCTTTACCAACTTTTTGGTTATCTTGCGCTTCGTTAGTTGATGGCTTTAATCAAGAAGAGCGTCAAGTTTTAGAAAAGCTATTAAATAAAATGCAAACAACTATGCAGGTGAAATTAGGAGAAGGTAGGTAAATAAGTTGATTATGAAGATCAACTTATTTATTTGGACATATAATTAGCTTACCTTATTATATGCTTAACTAACTTTATGAACGGTGATAATTTTTGCTATGTAATTAAAATAAATAAGAGTTAAAGGAATGCTATTTTAGTAATTTAGAGAGTTTAAACTAATAAAAACAAATCGTAATAAGGGAGAGAGTTTATGATGGAAATAGGAAAGGAAGTAAATAGTGAAAAGAATTATACAATAATGACAGCAGTATTATGTTGGTCGGGTATGGTAGTTATGTCTAGCCTATATGTAACAATACCTTTAATCTCTCTATTTTCAAACATTTTTAATACGTCATTAGCACAATCGGCAGCTACAGGAAGTATATTTTCTGTTGGCTTTGCTATAGGGTGTTTGTTATTTGGGGCAATTTCTGATAAATATGGACGAAAAAAAGTGATTTTTATTGGATTGCTTGCACTGTCGATTGTTTCTTTTTGCTTAGGGTTTGTAGATAGTTTATTTTGGCTTGTTATTTTTAGAGGTATACAAGGGATAGCAGCAGCTACATTTTCTCCAGTAGCGCTAGCCTACGTTGTAGAAATGTTCCCAGTAGAAAGAAGGGTTACAACAATAGGATTTGTTAGTACTGGTTTTTTAGTAGCTGGAATTGTAGGGCAGGTAATAAGTACTGCTGTTAGTCAGCATTTTGGATGGCATATGGTTTTCTTTCTTCTTAGCATTGTCTATATAAGTACTGCTATATGGGTTTATTATTTTCTTCCGAAAGGAGAGACGTCTCAATCCTATACTGATATTTTGGGGCCAATTAAACAGATGGGTAAAGTTTTTACAAATAAAAGCTTAGTATTAAGCTATATAATTGCATTTGTTTTATTAATGGCTTTTGTTAATATGTATACTGTTTTAGGGAATTATTTGAGCTCTCCTACTTACAATTTAACTGCAGAACAAATTCTTTATTTTCGCTTAGCGGGGCTATTTGGTATGTTGCTATCACCGCTTGCAGGTCGTTTAACGAAGAGGTTTAAAGTAAGAAAAGTTCTTCAGGGAGGATTGTTGATCGCTATTTTTAGTCTAAGTTCAATGGGCTTTGTTTCGTATCTATCTCTACTTGTAATGATGAGTGTCTGTTTTGTAATAGGTATTGCTATATCCGTTCCGTCTTTAGTTTCTCTTGTAGGTCAATTAGGAGGGAAAGCGAGGGGAATAGCAGTATCTATTTATACTTTTATTTTATTTTTAGGTACTAGTATAGGACCTATCATTTCTATTTATCTAATGAAAATAGGAGGGTATGCTCAAACATTTATTTTATTAGGAATGCTACTTTTTATTGGTTTTGTAGCTTCTCTATTTATAATTAATGAATAAGTGGAAAATCACTCAAATAAAGGAATGCGAGGATCTTTCATATGCTCACATAATAAAAGATGAATTTGTCCACGATGATGATAAAAGTGTGCAACGATTTCAAGTAACCATTCAAAGCGCGAATAAGAAATACCCCAATAGGCAGTCATAACTTCTGCTAATTCTATTTGGGAGTAGGAAAGAAATGTTTTGGAGAGAAGGTTGTATCCTTCAATCATCGTTTGTTGCATTTGAGCAACTGTTACGGGCGTATGTTCTATATAAAAGGTATGTAATTCTTTTTCTGGAATACCATTTAAAATGAGCAAATCAGCATGACAAATAAGAGAAAGATGTGTACACATTTCAAATAATGATCGTTTTGAGTGAATCGGTTGTATTTTTAAATCGTTTTCACTATATTGGTTAAGCATATAAATAGAAGTATCAATAGCAACTTTTAGTTGATGTAATGCAGATTGAACAAACATTGTAATTCTCCTCGTCTCCGTATATAATAGTTTCTTGAGGATATTATATCATACTCAAAATTCCGAAAATTCTAGTAGTTTGACTAGCATAATGAAAAGTATTATATTGTAAAAGGTCATATGAAACGTGAAATAGAATGGAATGCAATTATTGAGTTAGGAGTTAGACCAATGAGTTTGAAATATGGAAGAGATACAATTGTAGAAATTGACTTAAATGCTGTAAAACATAATGTAAAAGAATTTAAAAAACATGTAAATGATGAAGAAATTAAGATGATGGCTGCTGTAAAAGCGAATGGGTATGGCCATGGGGCAGTTGAAGTTGCCAAAGCTGCAATTGAAGCTGGAATAAATCAACTTGCAGTTGCATTTGTAGATGAAGCAATAGAATTAAGAGAAGCAGGAATTACTGTGCCGATTTTAATTTTAGGATACACACCAGTAGCGGCTGTAGAAGATGTAATTCAATATGACGTTATGATGACTGTTTATAGAGTAGAAGATTTACATGGTATAAATGAAATTGCAAACCGTCTTCAAAAGAAAGTACAAATTCAAGTGAAAATTGATACGGGAATGAGTCGTATCGGTTTACAAGAAGAAGAAGTTAAACCATTTTTAGAAGAATTAAACCGTATGGAGTATATAGAAGTAGTAGGGATATTTACGCATTACTCTACGGCAGATGAAATCGATAAATCATATACGAATATGCAAACAAGTTTATTTGAAAAAGCTGTTAATACAGCGAAAGAATTAGGAATTCAAATACCATATATTCATAGTTCAAATAGTGCAGGATCAATGGAATTAAGTAACACATTTCAAAATATGGTGCGCGTTGGAATAGGAGTGTACGGTATGTATCCATCAAAAGAGGTGGATCATTCAGTCGTTTCTTTACAGCCTGCGTTGTCGTTAAAATCAAAAGTGGCTCATATTAAACATGCGAAGAAAAATCGTGGTGTAAGTTATGGGAATACGTATGTAACAACTGGTGAAGAATGGATTGCGACTGTACCAATTGGTTATGCTGATGGTTATAATCGTCAATTATCTAATAAAGGCTATGCGTTAATTAACGGGGTTCGAGTACCTGTAATTGGCCGTGTTTGTATGGATCAGTTAATGTTGGATGTTTCAAAAGCGATGCCAGTACAAGTAGGAGACGAAGTAGTATTCTACGGTAAACAAGGTGAAGAAAATATCACAGTAGAAGAAATAGCGGATATGTTAAGTACAATAAACTATGAAGTTACATGTATGCTAGATAGAAGAATTCCGCGTGTTTATAAAGAAAATGACGAAACAACTGCAGTTGTAAATATATTAAGAAAAAACTGAATCATTTAGATTCAGTTTTTTTATTTTTGGCAAGTGAAAAATGCTCTATTTGTACCGTACGATTGAATATTTTTAAAACCTACAGATTGTAATGCATGAGTAATTTCGTCTTTAGTGTAACATGTTTCTTTAAAAGAAAAGTCACTTCTTTTCCAAATATCATTTGTATCACGTGTAAATAATATGAAATTCATTTCTGCTTTTTTGTTTTTATTATCAAATGTAGAGTCAATCGTACAAACATATTCTTTCTCTGAAATATGAAACGAAGCAATCCAGTTTTCAAGAAATCCTTTTTCCATATTCATATCAAATGCGAATATACCCTCGTTATGTAATACGGAGTAAACGTTGTGAAACACACTTTTTAGTTCATCTAAATTCATAATATGGTTTAAACTATCACCGGCAGAGATGACGTAGTGGAATTGCTCATTTATATTGAAATAGCGAGCGTCATCGACGAAAAAGGTTGCATCTGGCGCATTTTCACGTGCATATTCAATCATTTGAGTAGAACCATCTATACCAGTTACTACAAAATTGTTATCAAGTAGTTTCCTAGTAAGATGACCAGTCCCGCAACAAAGATCTAAAATATGAGAATGTGGTTGTGCATATTGTAAAACGAGTTTTTCAAAAGCAAGATAGGAGTGTTCGGCAAAATGTCCCCAATGTTTATTATAAATAGATGCGAAAATATCGTAATCAGAATAAATAAGTTTTTTAGACATAAATATTCTCCGTGCTATTCATTAAATTATAATAGTCATGCTTCGTTTTAATTTTAAAACCACATTGTGTATATAGTTTTAAAGCATGGTTATTTTTCGTTTCGACGTCTAATTCAATTGTTGAAGTTCCTTCTGTAATAAGGGTATGTACCATATAACTAAGAATATCTTTTCCATATCCTTTACCTTGATAAGAAGGATGAACGGCGAATCCTGATAGTGTAGTAGATTGTTCTTGCTCAGTAACTGTAATTGTTCCAATAGCTTTTTCGTTAATAAGAGCACTGTAAACTTTATGAGAAGGTGAAGTCATCATTTTTTGTAACCATGTAGCCGTATTGTCTACTGAATCACCAAAAGCTTTACTAGAAATTTCAATAAGGTCAAGAAGTGATTCTGAAGCTGCAAGAGTAAGCTGTATATTACTTTCTGTTGTTTTTTGAATTTCGTTTGTTTTGAACTCCATACTATATTCACTATATAAATACGGTAACTTCATATGTTTTACAAATTCATTCCCAGAAATAGAATCCCCATTGATAATAAGAAGAGCTTCATCTGCCTCTCTATTTTGTATTTCTTTCATTGCAGTTTGTAAAAGGGTAGTTCCGAAACGTTGTTTTCTAAAATGAGGATGTACAAAGCCTATTAGTTCAAGCTTTGTTGGTCTTTCGAAATCATACATATTTAAAGTGCCAATTAATTGAGTACCGTTATAAAGAAGAAAATCGTTTATATGATCTTCATTTCGATTTTTTAAAAAGTTGATATGTAAATCTGAAGAGTAATCAAGATTGTCTTGTTGCCCGCAAATATAAGCCAAATCCTTCATTTGCTGTATTTCACTTTCTGTTACAGAACGCTTTTTCTGAATATCCATTGTATACTCCCTCTCAATTGTATTTAAAAATAGGATGGGTGACTTAACCATTCCTTTAATTCCACACTACCTTGCACAGATAACAGTCGGTATAAATAACGATATGGTCGTCTACATTCTTCAAGATGAGGAATAGGCATAATTGTTTCGTAACCACTTTTAAAGGCATGTGCTTCTTTTTCGGTAAGTACATATTCTAGTCCGATAAAATCAAACTCTCGCGGGGCAACCGCGTAAGCTTCAGTATCTACTAAACCCGTAATAGTTGTACCGTCATATAAAAATTGGGTAGGGTCCATATCAAGTAAGACGAGTGTAGCTTCTTTTGGTACGGACAGGGAAGAAAGCTGTGATTCAAAGGTAGGAAAAGCATTTTGTATGCTTTCATCATCGGAATAAAACATATTCACAAGCTCTTTACTCACGTTTAAAATATGTGATTGGAATTCATCTAGTGGAACTTGGAACGTGCCTGACGGATTTCCTATAAAATCAGCTTTAAACTTATGTATTTCTGCAAGTCCTTTTCCTAGGCTAAATAAAATAGAATCTGGTTGCTCGATAAAAGATTGAACTGTGTTACCTACTAACTTTTCGACCACCACAAATTCACGGCCATTTAAAACATGTTTTTCTAATATTGTTGGGATAGGAAGATTCGTATGTTCTTGTAGCAATGTATGTACAGTTTCTAAATGATGGACGTTCCTTGGATCAATTCCAAATAGATTTTTACATCCCCACCAAAAATCATTATTTGGTTCTTCATTCATTTTAGAAGTACGAACGATAACTTCTGTATCTTCTGTTTGAACGAGAAAAACATCACTTGCATGATCTTCATAACCTGGGTGCAAGGCCTGAACGGATAGAATAGTTGAATTGAATAGTTGTTGTAGCATGAAAAGACTCCCTTTTCTGTAAATTCTATAAATTTATTATATAACAGATGATGTGTTATGAGGATAAAGATAAAAAGATTGAAAGCATAGTTACATTTATAGCGAAAATTCATTAAAAACATTATATTTCTACATTTTTGTGTGAATTGTCTAAAAAAATATAGTAGTAAGACTTGAATGTAAGACTCATATCTTTAAATCTATGAAGAGTAAAAGTAAAATTAAGCATTCATTTATAAGATTGTGAATCACAATAATGTAGACTATAGAAAATATTTCTCAATAATAAAATGAAGAGAAAAGCATGAAGAAGTAGAATGCATTCATTTATAATAGACTTAAATTAATTAATATAATTAATTGTTAACTTTATAAGATTGACTGGATAGGAGAGAATATTATGGCAAATGTACTCGTAATAAATTTCCCTGGGGAAGGTCATATTAATCCGACTTTAGCTATTGTAAGTGAGTTAATCCAACGAGGAGAAACAGTTGTTTCGTATTGTATTGAAGATTATAGAAAGAAGATTGAAGCAACAGGTGCAGAATTCCGAGTGTTTGAGAATTTTCTCTCTCAAATTAATATTATGGAACGAGTAAATGAAGGTGGGAGCCCTTTGACGATGCTATCTCATATGATTGAAGCATCAGAGCGTATTGTTACTCAAATTGTAGAAGAAACAAAAGAGGAAAAATATGATTATTTAATATATGATAATCATTTTCCAGTAGGACGTATTATAGCGAATATTTTACAATTACCAAGCGTTTCATCTTGTACAACGTTTGCTGTTAATCAGTACATTAATTTTCATGATGGGCAAGAATCGAGACAAGTAGACGAAATGAATCCATTATATCAATCTTGTTTAGCGGGAATGGAAAGATGGAATAAGCAGTATGGAATGAAATGTAATAGTATGTATGATATTATGAACCATCCTGGTGATATTACGATTGTATATACTTCAAAAGAATATCAGCCGCGTTCAGATTTATTTGATGAATCGTATAAATTTGTAGGTCCATCAGTTGCTACTCGAAAAGAAGTGGGGAGTTTTCCTACCGAAGATTTAAAAAATGAAAAAGTGATTTTCATTTCTATGGGAACAGTTTTTAATGAACAACCTGCTTTGTATGAAAAATGTTTTGAAGCGTTTAAAGATGTAGATGCGACAGTCGTATTAGTCGTTGGTAAGAAGATAAATATAAGTCAATTTGAAAATATCCCGAAAAACTTTAAGTTGTATAATTATGTCCCGCAATTAGAAGTTTTACAGCATGCTGATGTATTCGTGACACATGGTGGTATGAATAGTTCGAGTGAAGCGTTATATTACGGTGTTCCATTAGTTGTAATTCCGGTAACAGGAGATCAGCCATTCGTTGCAAAACGATTGATTGAAGTAGGGGCAGGCATAACACTTAATCGTAACGAGTTAACTTCTGAATTGTTACGTGAGACTGTAAAGAAAGTAATGGATGATGTGACGTTTAAGGAAAATAGTCGTAAAGTGGGAGAGTCGCTTAGAAATGCTGGTGGATATCAAAGGGCAGTTGAGGAAATATTTGAATTAAAAATGAAGCCGTACGTAAAGATTAAATAGATGTTAGAAACACACTTACTTTTAATTTGTAAGTGTGTTTCTAGTATTACGTGTTACATAAAAATAGCGATAAAGGTGAAACTTTTTTGTATATAAATCGATACCTTTGAATTAGTAGTAAAATTACGTTAAAATAATACTAAGAAAATATATAAGTTTTGGGGGTAATGAATGAAGAAAGTATTTGAATACGTATTATTAACAATTGGCTCAATTATAGTAGCAGGTTCATTAGAGCTTATTTTAGCACCTAATGGATTAGTAGATGGCGGGGTAACGGCTATTGCTATTATGGCAAATAAAGTCGCAGGATTGCCGCTTTATGGTGTGTTCTTAGGAATTAATATCCCAATTTTATTATTTACTGCAAAAGTAATGGGAAAGAAATTTTTTATCCGTACATCTTATGCGAATGTAGTTACAACACTCGGATTAATTTATTTAAAACCATTTCCAGCAATTACGACTTCTGAGTTATTAATTGTACTTTATGGTGGAGTGCTGTTCGGAATTGGTGTTGGGATTGTTGTTAAAATGGGTGGAGCAATTGACGGTTCGGAAATGTTAGCAGTTTGGATGAATAAACACTTTAATGTACCGATTAGTACATTTTTACTTGCAGTAAATGCAGTTATTTTCATCTTTGTTGCCATTTTATTTTCAATCGAACAAGCGATGTTCTCATTAGCCATTTTCTATATTGTTACGAAAATGATTGATTTTATATTAGATGGTATAAATCAAGGTAAGAGCGTTATGATTATTTCTGGTAAGAATAAAGAAATAGGCGATTTACTTATGAAAGAATTGCAACTATCTGTTACGTATCTACATGGAGAAGGTGGTTTTTTAGGGGAGCATAAGAGAATCATTTATTGTATTACAAACCGATTCATTTATCCGAAAATGAAAGATCTCGTTCTCTCTGTAGATCCAACCGCTATAATTGAAGCTTCTTATTCAACAGAAACGACTGGTGTGAAACGTCCGGGAAGGAAAGCTAGGTCAGGTGAATAACTAGCAGAAGGCTGTCCAAAAAGTTATTTTGGAACAGCCTTCTTTTTTATTTTGTTGAATTGTTAGTATGTTACAAGTTAAACCCACTGTTAACAAGTTTCCTTGCAACTAGGGAACCAAGCGTTTTTCAATAATATAGCCAACGTTTCAATTTTATTTTCTGGAATGCTACCAAAACCGAGTAATACGTATGATTCCTTACGTAAATCATTCACGAAATCATATGGAGAAAGCGGGTATAATTTAACGCTTTGTTTTTTAGCGGATTCAATCAGTTCGTTTTCATTCATACTGTTATGGACACATAAAACAATATGAAGTCCGGACTGTTCGCCAAGAATTTGAACATTAGCCCCCATTTCTTTCATAATGGATTTTACTAACGCATGATGTTTTCTTTTATATAGTGTACGACTCCGGTTAAGATGACGTTCCCAATTCCCGCTTTGTATAAAGTTAGCAAAAGCAAGTTGTTGTATTGTAGCGACTGTTTGTTTGAAAATTCCATGCAGTTCTTGATATGTTTTAAAAAGATGTGGTGGTAAAACAACATATCCCATTCGTAAAGAAGGTAAAAAAGATTTTGAGAAAGTTCCCATATAAATAACGCGTTCATTTGAATCAAGACTTTGTAAAGAAGGAATTGGCTTACCAGCGTAGCGAAACTCTCCGTCATAGTCATCTTCAATAATGTATCCATTGCAATCATTAGCCCACTTTAACAATTCTGTTCTTCTAGATAAAGGCATAATAATCCCGAGTGGAAATTGGTGTGATGGTGTAACGTATGCGACATTGGCATTTGTATTGTATAAACTAGAAATATCAATCCCTTTTTCATCCAATGGTATGGGATGAATTTGTCTATCACAGCTTTTAATAATTGCGTGTATACGGTGAAATCCAGGGTTTTCAATGCCGTATTCTTTTGTAGGGCCAAGCAGTTGAAGTAGTAGCCAGAGAAGTGGCTGTGTTCCGGCGCCGATCACAATTTGATCAGGTGAAGAATGTACACCGCGAGAATGATATAAATATGTTGATATATGCTCTCGAAGAGCGAATTCACCTTGAGGATCTTCTTTGGCAAATAGTGCATTTTCGTATGTAAGTATGGATTCTTGTAATGCTCGTTTCCAATTTGTAATCGGAAATGCATTTTGATCAATAAGCCCTTGGCTACAATCATATTCAAATTGTTCGTCTATCAAATTGTTCGTCTTCTTTGCTGCATTTCGTTTTTTATTTGGGATAACGTCAATATCGAAATTTGCTACAAAAATACCACGTTTCGGTTTACTTTCTACATAACCTTCAGCTAATAATTGTTGATAAGCTGATTCAACAGTGATGCGGCTAATATTAAGTTGTGATGCTAAATTTCTGTGTGAGGGTAGACGTGTGCCAACAGAAATACTCCCTTGTATAATTTCAGCTTTTATATAGTCGTAAATTTGCAAGTAAATAGGTGTGTTACTTTGTAATTGCAATGGGATAGTAAAATCCATATAAAACTCTCCTTTAAAACTGGCCTTATAATAAATACTTAAACTGTCACTTAAGTAAAGGGCAGTTACTTTCTATAATAATGATATAACATTTAGAAAATTAAATAAATAGTTAGAGGAGAGTTAAAAATGAATGTTAAAGAAGTAGTAACAGAAGAGCAATTACATGAAGTATTACCTGTTTTACAGCAATTAAGAACGAAACTTTCAAAAGAGGAAACAAGCTCTTTATTTCGAAATATGAAAGAAGAAAATTATAAACTATTTTCGCTGCGTAATGAGGAGGATGAAGTTGTTAGCCTTGCAGGTGTAGCGATTTGTACGAACTTTTATAATAAGAAGCACGTTTTCGTATATGACCTTGTAACGGCAGACGCACATCGTTCAAAAGGACATGGAAATGTATTACTTTCGTATATAGAGAACTGGGGAAAGGAAAACGGATGTGAATCTATCGTCCTCACATCAGCATTTGCAAGAATTGATGCGCATCGTTTTTATGAAAGAGAAGGGTATGATAAAGTGAGTTATTCTTTTCATAAAGAATTATAAAAAATAAGAAGAAGTTGTCCCGCAAAAGTTGGGAACAGCTTCTTCTTATTTTTTAAGTTATTATTAAACCGTAAATAGGTTGTAAGTTATGGTATATGTATTTGAAAAGGTTATATAGTGTATTTTGTCGAATTATTTTAATTTAATAAAGAGAATGATTGGAGCGCTTATACTTGAAGAAAATAAAGAAACTATCAATCCCTAATGATGCTAGAGTTATCGTCATATCTGATATTCATGGAGAATTAAATCTTTTAAAAGAAGCACTACATAAAGTTAACTTTAAAGATGAAGATTATTTAATTATTAATGGAGATCTTTGCGAGAAAGGACGAGATAGCGTAGGCGTAGTAAACTATGTTATGAACCTTGTAAAGAACAATTCAAAGGTTCACGTTGTTGAAGGAAATTGTGAAGTTTTAGTTGATGCTCTTCTAAATGAAAATCCTCGTCTTATTAATTATTTATGTACGAGAAAGCATTCGATTTTTAATGAATGGCTAGAGCAATTGGATTTTTCAGTTCATGAAGGCACTTCAATTCGTGAAGTGAGAGAAGCATTGCAAAGTGAATTTTCACAAGAAATACATTGGCTAACGGAGTTACCGACAGCGATTGAAACAGAAGATTATATTTTTGTGCATGCCGGGCTAGAAGATAGAGTAGATTGGAAAGAAACAGAGCGCAAAAATGCGATAGCAATGCCAGAGTTTTTTAATAAATCACATAAAGCAAATAAGTATGTAATAGTTGGTCATTGGCCTGTCGTGAACTATTCTGAAGAAGCACCGTCTAACAATCCAGTTATTGATGAGGAGAAAAAAATTATTGCAATAGATGGAGGAAATGCAATTAAAGAAGCAGGACAATTAAATGCATTTATCATTCAGAGGAAACAAACGGGCGATACGTTTTCTTATACATATGTAGACTATTTTCCAGGGTACGAAGTAATAGCGGATTTTAATGCGAATTCAGAAATGCAGGGCGGAGTGACATATCCGTATTATTACATAGAGCCTATCGAGAAGATGCAAGATTACACAATATGTAAACAAAAGGAAACAAATAAATTACTCACTGTAAAAAATGAATACATGAAACAACTTGAGTCAGGTGAATATACAGTGAAAACTGATATTTCTTGTGCGCAAATAAGCGTTAGAAAAGGAGAGATCGTTTCTCTCATTGATGGTAGTTGTTCAGGATATGATTTAATTAAAAAAGATGGTGTAGAGGGGTGGATAGAGAAAGGCATTTTGCTTGAGCTGAAATAGGAGGGATGTAACCTCCTATTTTTTATTGCCTATTTTGCGCCTTCGTACTTCAATTAACCTTTTAAATTAGTGGACTGCTTGCTGTCTTTAATAAGTAAATAAATCGTACTCGGTAGAATGATAAGCGTCATTCCTAAAAGAATTGCTAGTATGCCATAACCTCTATAGGAAGCAGAAACGCTAAAAGGAAGTATCGCTAAAAAAATACCTGCTATCATCATTGAAATACTACTAATATTTGAAGCTCTTTTTTCGAGGTGCTTATCATTCCATTCTAATGAAACGGTTGATTTAGTCGTATCAATTTTGGAACTGAAATAACCTATTAATATAAATAAAAGCCCTAATGCTAAAAATATGAAATGATCAAGAGGAAGTGAAAAGCCAAGAGCGATGAGGGCAATGACAATATCGACAAAAAATAAGAATAGTAACATTGTGTTGCCGATCCAATGGAGAAATTTCTGGTTACTCGCTGCTTTAGATAAAGCTAAAAATACAAAGAATAAGAAGGAACATATAATTATATTTACGATTACAAAAGTGCTTTTATCCATTGTTGATGTAGGCGTTCCATTGAAGTCCCATTTCGTAACAATATTTGATGGTAAGAAGAAATATAGAATAATATTTGTCGTAATAATAGTGAGAAATAAAGCAATACTAAATTGATTATTCATTGAATCACCAGTTTTCTAAATCAATAATTGGTATCTTATAACAAAATTATACAATATAATATATGATATTAGTTTTGATTTTTCTGAAAAAACATTATAATTATATATGAAATAAAGGTGAATGCAGGAGGGAATTATGCAAAACGTTGTATTAAAGGGGAAGAAAGTTACAATTCGTACAATAGAAGAATCGGATATAGAAACATTATGGAATATCATATTTAAAGAAGAAAGCCCAGAGTGGAAGAAATGGGATGCGCCATATTTCCCGTTCTCAATGCAAGAATACTCTTCCTATAAAGAGAAGATGCAAACTCGTTTGAAAGAAGAACCACTGTCAAATTTAATTATAGAAAATAACGGTCAAATCATTGGGACAGTCGGGTTTTATTGGGAATATAAACCGACGCGTTGGTTAGAGATGGGGCTTGTGATTTATGACCCAACATACTGGAATGGTGGATACGGTACAGAAACATTGACATTATATAGAGATTTGCTATTTGAAAAAATGGAGATTGGTAGAGTAGGAATCACGACTTGGTCTGGCAATGAACGAATGATGAAAGTAGCGGAGAAAATAGGAATGAGCTTAGAAGGTAGAATGCGAAAGTGTCGTTATTATAAAGGAACATACTATGATTCTATTCGAATGGGAATGATTCGTGAAGAATGGGAAGCACTATGTGTAACGAAGGGGTGAGAAAGATTGTACGCTATTATTGCTACATTTGATCGTGTATTTACTAATAAAATTACAGAACTGCAAAATGAATTAACGAATATGATGGGAACAAATCAATTAGCTGGAGTAGAACCTCATATTACGATTGCGGATTATAATGAGTTAGATGTTCATTTGTATACGGAGAAACTAGGGGAGTTTGTAGCTATTCAAGAAAATATGGACGCAGTAACTTTTCCTTCTGTTGGAATTTTTCCTACTAATGGAACGGTCTTTCTAGCACCGATTGTTACCGATGAATTGTTAAAACTTCATCATTCTTATCATGATTATTTTAAAAATTTTCATGACAATCCAAATTCATATTACGTACCGGGAAAATGGGTTCCGCATTGTACGGTTGCAAATAGATTACATACAAAGCAGTTTTTAAGTGTAATGGAATATATTTATGAAAAATTTGATTTTGCAACAGCTTCAATTGAGAAATTAAAATTAATTAAGGTGAATTATAAAAATGGTTCTGCCATTTCTTCTAGTATATTAGCAGAATATAATTTAAAGAGAATGGAGACATCGAGATGACATATATAATTAGAGAAATGAAGCAAGAAGATATTCAGGCTGTACAATCAGTAGCGAAAATAGCTTGGCATGATACATATGAAGGCATTATTCCAAGAGAAATTCAAGACAGTTTTTTAGACGAGGCATATTCTGATGAAAAAATGAAATATCGTCTTAAAAATACACATTTATTCGTTGCGGAAGAAGAGGGAGAAGTAATAGGATTTGCTAACTTTTCACCTGTTAGACTACAAAATGAAGCGGAATTAGGTGCGATTTATTTGTTACCAGATCAGCAAGGAAAAGGGATCGGAAGTGCTTTATTACAAAGAGGGATTAAGGAATTAAATGGGATACGTAAATTGTACATACATGTAGAAGCAGCAAATGAAAAAGGAAAACGCTTTTATGAAGCGAAAGGTTTTGCTGAATTAGAGCAATTTGAAGAAGACTTTGAAGGACATATGATGCAGACAGTAAGGATGGTTTTATACGTATAAGGAGGACTAGCAATGAAAATTTTTGATTTTAGTGAAAAAGTAGGAAAGCACATATCAGTATTTCAATCTAATTTCATAATGTCGAAAATAGTAAACCATCAAGGAAATGTACATATCGGTGCTATGCATTTACACGAGAATGGAATCATCGGTAATCATGAAGCAGTTGTATCTCAACTGCTTCTTATTGTGGACGGAGCAGGATATGTATGTGGGGCAAATAAAAAAAAGATAAAGGTAGAGGCGGGACAAGCTGTGTTTTGGGAGAAGGGAGAGCTCCATGAAACAAGTACAGAACAAGGATTAACGGCAATTGTTATGGAAGCGGAGAATCTTGAACAAGGGATAGTAATGCCTATTATTCAAGGGGAGTTGTGAAAAATGATAATTAAGGCGAATCAAGAAGATACCAATGAAATATTAAAATATGCGGCGCAATCGCTTTTTGAAGGGACGAGAGGGAATTGTCAATTAAGTACCGAGAAAGCGATTGAAATTACAAAGCCGATTGTAGAAAAAGGAGCATATTATTTAATCGTTAAAGAAGCAAATAAAGTAATGGGATGGATATTAATAGGGGAAAATACAGACTATTTTTCTCGTGAAAAACTTGGATTTATATATGAATTGTACGTTTTCCCAGAATATCGCGGGAGAGGATTATCGCGAGAACTGATGGAAGCTGGTATTAAGGAATTAAAGGAGAAATATTCAGAAATTAGGCCGAATGTATTTACTGGGAATTTTGCAAAAGAGATGTACGAAGAGTTTGGGTTTGTTGAAAGGCAGGTAATTATGACTTTGAAGTGAGTATAATAGTCTGAATGAGGGAAGCGAGAAAGCATGAGAAAAGAAAATGAGTATGTAGCGTATTTACAAAGTGTGTATCCTGAACTACAAATAAAATTGGCACATGTAAATGAAATTGGCCAAAATAATGATGTTTTAATTATAAATGATAATATAGTATTTCGTTTTCCGAAATATGAAAAAGGTATTCAAAAACTTCGAGTAGAAACAAAGTTACTGGAGAAAATACGACCATTTATTACGATCCAAATTCCTGATCCAAGTTATCAAAGATTGCAAGATGAAGTGCTAGGAAAAGTATTTGCAGGATATGAAATGATTGAAGGGGAACCGTTTTGGAAAAATACTTTTACGGGAATAAATGATGAAAAGCAATTACAGAAACTTGCGTGCACATTGGCGGGATTTTTAAAAGAATTGCATGAAATTCCGTTATCCACATTTGAAGGTATTATGCAAAATGATAGTGCGGATATATATGCAGAAACAAATAGTTTATATAGTCAATTAAAAGATTATGTTTATCCATACATGAGAGAAGAGGCAAAAAGAGAAGTTTCATTATCTTTTGAAACGTATTTAAATGAAGAGAGCCATTTTAATTTTACACCGAGTCTTGTTCATGGGGATTTTGGCATGACAAACATCTTATATAGTGCAACAAAAAAGGATATTTCAGGGGTCATAGATTTTGGTGGTGCGAGCATTGGAGATCCTGCTTATGATTTTGCAGGTATATTAGCTAGTTATGGAGGAGAGTTTTTACAACTATTTGCAGCACATTATCCTAATTTAGAAGCAGTAAGGGAACGAATGTATTTTTACAAAAGTACATTTGCTCTTCAAGAAGCATTATTTGGTGTACTAAATAATGATAAGAAAGCCTTTGAAGCTGGAATAGCACAGTATGTATAAAAGCCGATTTTAAATCGGCTTTTAATTATCGATACATCGTCCACATTCCAATGTCTTTAAATCCTAGTCGTTTATAAATTCGTCCAGCAGCTGGATTGTTATAAAATAAACAAAGTGTTCGGCCTTCTTTCGTAAAGTCTTGGATCATTTTTTGTAATATGAGCGAAGCGTATCCGCTTCCGCGATAATTCGGGTGTGTACATACACCAACTACCATAGCGGATAATGAATTTTCAGCGGAAGTAGAGGCGGAGGTTAAGCCTGATGAGGTTTTATCTATGAGTGACCACTCTTTTAGTTATTCGTTTAGGAAAATTATAGAGGTTACAGACTTGTGAGTCAATAACTATCAGAGGTAAATTATTCAGGGGACACTTGTGAGGTAGACATTACAAGAAGAATGATAGGAAAACCTTGAGAGCGAATAGAATAACTATTTATGAGAACTAAGGGGGGAACGAAATGTTTGGACTATTTAAAAAGAAAGAAAAGAAACGTAAGTTTAAGCTAGGTGTCCACTTTGAGTTACAAGGCAAAGAGTTTATCTGTGTAGGTGCTAATGGTGGAGCCGTAGAGATGGCTATTATTCAGAGAGCTAAATTAATTTACGCTAAGAATAAACTAGATGGTCTAACTCACGGGATTAATCCTAGATGGGTTGCAAGCTATACTCGTATTAAGTACTATGAGGACGATAAAACTTGGGAGGTAATCTAATGGAAGAATTCTTGATGAACAAGTGGGTTGTTGGCTCGGTGGCATTCTTGGTAGTAGCTATAGGGAGTTGGTTCTTCCTGTGGAGTGATGTACCTAAAAAGAAGTAAGCAAGGTGCAATCTCTAACCAATTAAAGTAACTGTTAGGTGATACTAAATAGCAAAACCTCCCCCTCGATGCGGCGCCTGTTGGGATATCCAATCTAGGAACTATAAGGTCATATGACTCTGAAAGTAATCACCCTTGAGTCAGCCTACTAGTACCCCTCCAGAGTATGCCTCCTCACCACTAACCACAGAGTACGACTACAGAGGTGAACCTACAGAGAAGTGCATAACCAACAGAGACGGAGACCCTATAGCTATGCTATCTAGCACCACCTCGCAGTGAATACGACTGAGTATATATACACTAGGTGAATACCTGTAGAGACCGCTACCTCATACAGTAATTTATTCAAAGGACTAGTAGAGCTGGTACCAACATAGACATACCAAGGGGGCAGATACCCTAGAGCATACCTGCTGAGCTATCCTGCTAGTTTACATAAGAAATCTTATGGGTAGTAACTTTTGTAGTTACAACGAGCTAGCCAACTCTTAATCCTGCCTCACCAGTCTTACCTACAGTGGTACGCATACAGATGTACCCGTGAGGCTCCTCAGATTCCTCTGTATGAGATGGTATCTATATGAGTAGGACTGTTAGACTGTCTTGTTAGTATACGCCTACACAGAGGCTCCTGTGAGATGGGTACATATAGTGCTACCTGTTAGTCCTGCCTCACCAGTGTATACATACAGTGCTGCTACCTCACCAGTATACACCTATGTGTATGGCTACAGTGCTATGCCTGCTAGGCTACACACGAGACAGTATACGTTGCTATGTAGTGTATCTAAGAGGGAGGTTTATATGTTTGTTGTGCTACTAGTGCCTTGCCTCCTCAGTGTGATCATGCTAGGCGTGTCTAAGGGTGTGTGCCTACAGTGTGGACTAAGGAGCAGTGCTATGAGTCAGCCAGCTCAGTAGCCACCGTTCTCACCAGCCACCACCACCTAGGGGTACCCCTACAAATATAACCATAGGGGTGTGTGTACGTATCGGTAGTGACTTTACAGAGGAGAAATCATACAGGAAAATCGACCCCCTAGTATTTACCTCCCTAGACAATCCCCTCTAGACAACACCTCAGCGTACCTACCGACGCAGTGCGTCACAGACGCGACAAGTCTATAGAGATTGCCAGCTCACCGGATTACCACATTAGATTTTTTTTTAGAATTGTAGAGTCGGACAATCGAGGTTAGCTCACCAGTCATACCCCAGTATTACCTATATGCAATATATAGAATTACTATTGAGGTGGCTCCCAGTCCTCACCTATAATGATAACCAAAGAGGAGGGGATAATATGTTCACGACCATAGAGACACCACTAGGCAGTATCCGTACTCACCAAGGTAACTACATAGCTAAAGATATAATCATGAGTAGGATAGGGTACAGGAGCATGACTGATCTGCTATCCAAGGTAGACGACACTGAGCAGGGATACATACAAATGCCTGCTGGTTACAAGCTTAGAGTCCTGACAGATAGAGGGCTACAGCAGTTCTTTGAGAGGACGAACTCTACTAAGTCACAGTTTAGTATCATGAGAGAGTGGTGGTTTACTAGAGAGAAGGATAGGGGAGAGGATGCTATGCAGTTGTACCTCAATGGATGCGTTCTCTATGGGATGACTGTTAGTTTATCGTTGATGAGACCGCTAACTCATTTACTCACTTCCTTTGAGGAAGGGAGGTAGAAACATAGTCACCTCATACGCATAAACTGTGTAGCAGGTATACCTGAGTTATGTAATGCATAAGCCAGCTCCAAAGGGTGTCGGTTAAAGCGCCCCCCTGAAGGCGATACTATCGCTGTCAGCTCACTAGACCTGATGCATAAATTGTATGCACGAGGTAGACAAAAGAAAAGGAGCTAACCCCATTAGGCTAACTCCTTAGCATACTCCAAGCAAATACTTATTGTGTTCTCTTTCCTGTTTAGCCAAACTCTTCACCTTCACCTTAGGAGTCTGTACTTGCGAGATGGCTGTCTCTACAGAACCCCAGTGGGCTACGATAGCAATGTACAATTGAGGGCGCATACTCTTGAGTGCTGGCTCTGTAGTCGGCTTACCATAGTAGATCATTTCAGCTAGGACATCGAGGCAAGTCTCAGGGGACAGCATCTCCATTTGACTTGTACCTGTGTAGGCTTTCTCAATCGTCTGTCTCACTTGGCTGCTGATTGGCAACATGCTTAGGTTTAGTTTCATTGGTATTCCTCCTTGGGGTTTTAGATAGTTGTTTTTGGCAACCATCTTAGTTTTAGAGAGTTAGTTTAACTACCTCTGAAGTTTAAGCCACCCTCTTAGAGAGGACGGCTTATCAGTGGTGGCTCAAGGGGTGAGCCTATGAAGCTATTATTTTAGAGGATCTTGCTTGCATCCAGTGTAGGGTGTTCTCCTTGTGAGTTACCCACTCTAGATTCCTTACATCATTATTCCATTTGTCTAAGTCTCTGTGGTTCACACAAGGTTTACCATGAGGGTTATCTATAAAGGCTTGTGCGACTATCCTGTGTACACTTATCCAGTCTTGTTTGCCGTCTCTGTAGAGGGAGACGGTTTTGTATTCTCCGTTGTACTGATTGAGGATGCGCTCCTCTAGGATCTCTTCGTTACCGTACTCATTGATTACATATCGTTCTAATCGTTTGATTCTACCGAGGTCGCTTACTTCGTATAATCCTTTGTATCCTTTAACTGGCATCCATAACTCGAATAATTCATTTGTCATTGTAGTCTCCTTCGACCTGAGAGGCAGGTCTTGTTTAGTGTGGGTTAACACGAGGTTTATTTGGTAGGGGTTATTTCTTAAAGTTGTTACGAGAGAGAGAAGCCTTTTCGATATTGTCCAGTAGCTCTTCAAAAGTAATCTTCTTAGCTTGCCTGCTCACAGCTTTTGGATCTAAACAGATAGCCTCTGTGATTGATTTAACTTCAACGATTAGCCTAGCTCTGTTGAGCTCGTCCATTAATTTCTTAACGGTGTTCTTTGAGATTCCTAGAGTGTCAATCAAGTGAGATCGCTTAAGTAGAATAAGCTTACTAGCGTCTGCCTCGTTGGGATTCTCGACTACTAGGTTTGTCTTCCAGTTCATCTGAGTTAGCAACAAGGCGAACAATCCTAGAGTATTAAGTGGTAAGTCCTTTGCCTTCTCGTGGAGGTGAGTCTTGAATAATTTCACTGTTTTGTATTCGCCTTCTAGCTTGCCGCAAATGTAAACTGCATCGTTCATATCTACATAAGTTGTTTTCCCTTCGGTCACTCGTGTGATTACTCCGTTAGCTTCCAACTCTGATAGTACTTTATTAATCTGAGATCGAGTCTTTCCTAGCTTATTCACCAGGGATTTAACACTGATGCGATCTCCTCTGTCGTCACACAAGAAACCTTCATGGCCGATACTCATGCAAGTTGCTAAGTAGAGTAGGAGTCCGTGTTGCTGTAGTGTTAGGTTTTCCTTAATGGCATCGTACCTATCGAGAATCATTCTGCTGTAGTGGTGCTTGTCCTTCTCGATTTTAGCGAACTCCTTTCTAGCCTCCTGTTGAGCTGGCGATAAAGTGTCGTATCCTGCCTCGTTTAATACCTGCTTAGCTTCCTTAATTGTAATCATTTGTCTGTTCCTCCTAGTATCGTGATTTATAGATGGGTCAAAAAATGCGTCGATTATCCAAATAAGGGTCAAAAAATGCGTCGATAAAAACAGGCTCAATCCCTTGTGGCTCTAAGGCTCAACCCTGTTTTGCTATGTGAAACCCTTCTTTATTCTTATATGTCTACCTCTCCTTAGAATCTAAATACTCAGTGATCCGACTCAAGGTTTCTTTCCCGTACTGCATCTTATCAGCTCTCCACTTATAGACGTTGTTCGTGTTGAGTCCGAGCTTCTTAGACACAAACGCCATAGACACTCCATTAAATTCCACATAAGTGTTAAACCTCTCTAGCACTCTCTTGTTTTCAATGTTCATATTAGCTTCCTCCTTTTAGGTATACACATTAATGTCAATGCCTATTTGGGTAAATAAAATAGCCAGTTCTTAGCTGGTTCTATAACTAAAGTAGCACCGTGGTAGTTGTCTACCTCGTTTAACCCTTACATATATATAGTACTTCCCCTGTGCCGTTTCCTAACTCGTCTACTAATATAGTAGCCCTGAGTTGCTATTCTCCTCAGCACCAACATGACAGAATCCTATCTCGAAGTACCATATAGCCAGCCTAAGTTACATATTCCTAGTAGTTATAGAGACAGACTATTGGTTATTCTCTAGAGACGTCTTTAAGTAATTCTAATTAGTTATCCTTCTCTAGGTTTTAGGTATTTAAATATTTAAAAACAAAAGAACTATAGGAGACGGGAACTAATTAGTTATTCTCTAGAGACAAGCCTTTAAAGATATTCCATCTCTGTAATGAGATAGACAAGTCTTTAAAGATTATTCTCTAGAGACTTACTCCTCTAGTAGACTTTTAAATATCTAAATAATTAACTAACAGGTATTCTAATTAGTTTTGTCTATATAGTAATTCTCTCTAGGTATTCTCTATAGTCTGTCTCCAGAGTAGCACACGTATAGACTTACTTTGAGATAGCCGGATATAGGGGTAAACCCTAGTGGCACCAAGGGATACAGCCGTTTAGAGGTAGCCGAATTAGGTACGGAGTGCAAGAAAGTGTACATCTTTTTAGGCTGTCTCTAGGGGTAGGGATGAGGGAGGAAATGCTATTGGAGGATAGCTTAGAGGTGCTGGCTAAGGAGGATGTCCCGAAAGTTCTACTATATGAGTAGAAGGATAAACGAGGTAGTTGCAGTTTCCTTACTATATATGTAAGGGAACAAATGAGATAGCAACTCAGGGCTACTATATAAGTGTAAGGCTAATGAGGGGTGAACCTCTACTATATAAGTAACACCCCATAGAGAAGCTACTATATTAGTAAGACAGCACAGCAACCGTACTATATAGTATAGGAACAAAAGAGGACTACTACTTAGCTACTTTATAAATAGAAGGATAAACGAGGTAGCAAAAATGTATTTGTCTAATGGTTATGACTTCCCCTTTTAGTCGTAACTATTCGGGAACTACATTGCACCTCCTATGCAAGTTCCTCCGTGTAGAATGAGGCTGGGGAGCCTCAACTAATTAAGTCATTGGTCATTCTCTGAATGGCTCAATCATATCCAGCTTGGTTTAACTACTGAGCTGGCTCCTTTTATTTCTACATGGGACTTATAGGATATGACTCTGGTAATAACACCAATTAGCTGCAACACATAGAAAAGAAACTGTAGAGGAGGACACGAAATGGAATGCTACATTGATATCCAAGGGTTACTTGATAAGCATCGAATCAACTTAGCTGAACTATCGAGACGGACTGGTATTGAACGATCTAACCTGACTCGTATGAGAACGAATAAAGTAGCCACACTTGGTAGCATCGGCAAAATAGCTCGAGCTTTTGGGATTCAAGATATTAACGAGATAGTAAAGTTAAAGCAGTAAGGTAACAAGGAGCCAGCACTAACAGTATAAGTCAAGGAGAGGATGACTAATGAGAAAAGTATTCAAGATGTTTATCCCTAAGAAGAACAGCGATGTAGATTTCAAACTAATGGAGATTAAAGCTAAGCAGCTAGACGCTAACAGAGAAGAGCGAATGAGGGACCATTTCAGAAAACTAGGGGTGAAGTAAATGAAGAAAGCTTATTTGCATTACACTGTGAGATGGTGCTTTGAAGGGTTACCTACAGTGCTCCTGACTCATCATATTGCATCTTGCGGAGATGGCAAACAAATAGAGCACAAAGCTAACCTGACAGCAGCCTACATGAGATTATATGACTCAGGTATTACTAGCCTAGTTAGTATTGACTGTAGAGAGGTAGACGAGTGTGAGTACACACTATTAAAACAACAACATATGGAGGTGATCTAATTGGACAAGACTTGGACAAGCTATTTAGAATGGCGTAAGGAGAATGGCTACACAGGGATTTCAACTCAGGAGGAGTACGAAGAATTCTTACAAGAAGTAATCCCAACAGATAATGAAGAAATGTCTAAACAGGAGTTAACCGAGACAGAAGAGTTCTTCAAGGACGTAACTGTTAAGGATAAAGTACTAGTAACCTTCGAAGCTGTGAAGCTAGTAGCAACACTAGGAGGGCAAATCACATATGATGACCTAGCTCAACAGACAGGATACTCACTTAGAACTGTTAAGTATCACATCAAGGAGTTAGCAGAGAAAGGATACATCAGTGTCCAGCGAGGCGAATACACTAACAGCTACTTCATTGGAGTAAATATGGCTAACAAGAATAAGCCTAAGAAGTCAATCAAGTTCGAAGAGGTAATGACTTTTGATAATGGCTGTAAGGATATCTCAGGAGAGGTTACACACAGAGACGGAATCAACGAGAAATATATGAGCTTCTACAATGTAGGTGTACTATTGGATCGCACAGCAGAGTATCTAAGAGAGGTAGACCCAGTAGGTATTCTCAGAGAATGAGCCTAGACTATCCCAACTCTATAGTAACACTTGCTACACATCTTGTCCAGTGAGGACGCCAAATACAAAGCCTAACGAGGCAAAGGAGAAATGACAAATGATGAACTCAATTAAAAACTTATTAGGTGTAAACACAAAGGTTAAGTCTCAGGAGAACGCTGATAAGGAATTGGCTAAGGTGCAAGCTCAAGAGTCAGACCTACAAGGCCAACTAGCTCAGGCACAATCTAATCAGGCTAAAATCCAACAAGCTCTATCTGTAGTGGAGGCTAACTTAGTAATTGATGAGAATGACAAACAAGCTCTAGCTCAACAAAAGAAAGCTCAAAGCAAGCTAGATGATTTAGCTAAGGAGATCGAGTCTACACAAGAGAAGTTAGTGGAGGTAGCTGAGAAGAAACAGTTAGCTATCAGAGAAACGTTCCGATCTCGTGGAGACTTAGCTCGTAAGCATAACGTAAAGGCTCGCCTATCAGTGGTCGCTCCAGCTCGTATCAATAAAGCATTAGGAATAGAGGAAGATGTCTTTAAGTTTAAATCAGTACCAGTAGAGTCTAAAGATTTAGCTACAGAGTACGGCTTTGGAAACACACAGAGCCTAGCTCCTATAGCTAGTCTACGAGATGAAAATCAAAATGAAGACTTCAATGAGATAGTGCGTATGAACGATGAAGATTTCAAACAAGCAGAAGAGCAAGCTGAGACTATTGCTCGAGAGATTGAGGGAGCTATTAAGAGTATATTCGAAAAGAATGGCATTGAGTTATATCATCAAACATTGATTAACCTATCTCGTATCTAAGCGAGGCAGGATATTATATAGCATTACCTAGAGATGGATGCTGAGTTGGTAACCGCTGAAACCAGACTACACAGGTGGAGGAAGCCAGCTCGGTGAATTGTCTCCACCGGAGATCTACACAACAGACAAACGGCCACAACACAACAGGTGGCTTTCTGATAAGTATACAAGCGAGGAGGAAACTAATATGAATGCAAAGCAACAAATGAAAGATATGCAATTGAGAATGGAAAGACGATTCGAGGAGTTCGCTCAGAAGTTAAACAAGGCTGAGAAGAAATTAGCTGAAGAGAAGGCGACTCATGAGAAGAACAAGAAGGATAAACTTAACAAGGAACACCAAGAGGAGTACGATAACTATCTCATTAGCATTGGCAAGAAGAAAGCTCCTAGTAAGATGACTCCACAGGAACAAGCAGAGTACGACAAATACGTGGCCTCACTGGGTTTAGGTCAAAAGAGGAAGTAAGATGGCTAACCCAAGGAAACTAAAAGCAGGACTCAGAGAGTACATAAACGATATCAGAGATAGGATACGTAGCGGTGAACTCCTGAGAGATTCTGACGAGATGAAAGAAATTAAGAAGGTGTTGAAGGCTGAAATGACTATCTGTGGAGCTGTGACTGGGAGTGGTCGTGTTTGTTCTACGACGCCATCTCACAAGAACGGTCGTTGTATTGTCCATGGAGGCAGAAGCACAGGAGCAACTACAGAGGAGGGAAAACGAATGAGGGATATTAATTTAGAGAAGGGTAGAGAGCCTATTCATGGGTTGTACTCAAAAGACTTCTTAGCAACTCTCACTCAAGAGGAGAAGGACTGGTATAGCGATATGATGGAATGGTACAAGAATAACTATGAGGACTTAGACCCACTAGACATTTCTAAGATTGACCTAGCTCTCATGAATACAATTAAGAGCTGGCGCAAGAATGGCAAGTCTATGGATTATGCGGTCAATGAGAAGGTCTCAATGGTTGACTTCGAGGGACGCCTGATTAGATTGATGGATGACCTTGGAATGTCTCGTAAGTTCCGTAAGTCTAGGGAGAACGCTAGCAATGCTAACAATGTGAACATCTATAACCAACTGTTTGATAACTAAGAACTAGTGAGGACGGATCTCTCTAACCTACTTTGCAGGTAGGCTTATTTGTCGTTCTCATAAACATAAGGATGTGATTACTAAGTGGCCTCAGTAATTGATATTATAATTCAAGCTCAAGATAGAGCTAGCAGTCAGTTTAGACAAACCTCTTCGGAGGCTAAGAAGATGGCAGCCATCATAGGCGGTATCACGATAGCAACAAGCGCAATGACTCCAGCTCTGTTAGGTGGTCTAGGAGCAATCGCCTCTCTATTCGGTACTGCCGGTATAGCTGCAGCTGGGTTTGGTGCTCTAGCGTTTACTACGATAAGTAAAACCGTAGAGACAGCAAACCAATTAGAGGAAGCCCAACTCAAGGCTAACGCAGCCCTGATAGCAGGTGACACCAAAGGTTATGCCAAACAGATGGCTCTGGTGCAGGCTATCATGGAAGATCTCACCGAGGAAGAAAAGAAAGCTGTAGTAGCTATTAACAACCTCAGTGATGCTTGGCGAGAGATGGAAAATCAAATGGCTCCTACTACGTTAAACCTCATAGCTAACTCCACAGATTTTCTTCGATTGACAATGACTAAATTGTTCCCTTCTTTCCAAGGAGTCGGACAGTCCTTCTCAAATATGATAGGAAAAATGAACGAAGGTATCACTCAAGGTAAAGCTGATAAGTTCTTCGAGCATATGAACACCTTCGCGGTACCAATGTTCGAAATGGTAATGAAATCTGCTGGTAATATCCTCAAAGGATTCAGCGACATCATGATAGCATTCACTCCTCTAGGTATGGACTTAGGGAATGGCATGGTAGATCTGACTCAGAAGTTCGCTAACTGGGCAGCGGGGTTACAATCGAGCACAGCCTTCCAAGACTTCGTTAACTTTGTTAAGACGAGTACGCCAGTCATTATGCAATTCATAGGCAACTTAGTATTAACTCTGTGGGATATCATCCAAGCGTTAGCGCCGGTATCTATACAAGTATTCGAGTTAGCTAATAGATTCATGGAGTGGGCTAGGGAGTCAGGCGCTCTTGATACTGCTTTAGGTCTAGTGAGTGATGCTATCCAGTTCGTAGTGGATAATGCTAATTGGCTAATCCCTCTAGTAGCTGCTCTCTGGGCAGGGTTCAAAACATTCAGCATTCTTATTAGTGTAGCTACATGGATTGATGATACAGGAAAGGCTATCAATAAGGTAATCGAGATAGGTAAATTGTTTGGCTCATGGATACTTGACGCTATCAAGTTGCTAGGTCGGTTGAGTATGACACTGTTGGCTTCTCCTTGGTTCTGGGTAGTAGCAGCTATTGCAGCAGTGATTGCTATTGGCGTTCTCTTGTATCAAAACTGGGATGAGATTAAGAAGTACGCTCAAGAGTTATGGGACAAGGTTAAGGATGCTTGGAACGGAATGACTAAGGCTATTGGAGATGCTCACGACAAGATGATTCAAGCTGTTAAGAAATGGTTTGATGATACAAAACAGAAATGGAATGACACGGTAGAGAACGCAAAAAATAAAGCTCAAGAGATGAAAGACAAAGTAGTCGCTAAGTACGAGGAGCTTAAGCAGGCGGCTATCCAGAAGATACAGAACCTCCTTCAAGACAACGCTAACAAATGGAGTAGTTTAGTTAACGATGCTAAGGAGAAAGTGTCCAATATGAAGCAAGCTGTAGTAGATAAATTCAATCAGCTTAAGACTGATGCAGTTAACAAGCTACAAAGTCTACTGAGCGACACTAAACAGAAGTTTAACGATATGGTTCAAGCTGCTAAGGATAAGATAAGTAGTTTCAAACAAGCTGGTACAGACATGCTAGCTCGCTTTAAGGATGCTGTAGTAGATGGATTTAACAAGTCTATGGACTCAGTCTACAAAGGTGTTAACAACATGGTTAAACAAGTGAAGGAGTTCTTAGGAACATTCAAGGATGCTGGTAAGGGACTATTGAGTGCGTTCACTGATGGCGTTAAGAGTGGTATCCAGAAAGCTAAGAACGCTGTCTCTGATGGTATGGCTGCTATCCGAGCTTACTTACCGTTCTCCCCTGCAAAGAAAGGGCCACTTAGTGACTTAGATAAATCAGGTGAAGCGTTCTTCCCTACGTGGTATGAAGCGGCATTAACTCAAGTGAGTTCGATGCAACGAGCAGTAGGATCTGCCTTCTCAGGAGTAGCCAAAGAAGCTAATGTTGCACTAGCAGGCACAGGCTTAGAGCAATTCACAGGAGGCAAAACTACACTGACGATCAGCCATAAACATGAGCACACTATCTCTGGTGAGGTAGACGTTAATGGAGAACAACTCAAGGCAACTGTAGAGCAGAAGGTAACACAGACAGCTAACGAGCAAGGCTATGTAGGAATGAACTATGGTAGCTTAAACCAAGCTATCAGACAATACTAGAGGAGCTTCGGCTCCCTAGTTTTTCTAAGGAGGATGATTAATGACAATGAAATACTTTTCTATAGAGGTAGCCTACAGTCAGAACCAAGAGTTATACACTGTGAGTCATATGTGTTCTACGAAGGATAACATAACAGAGGTAATGAAGGCTACAGGTGAGGCTATTAGGGGTGCTTACGAGGGAGCAAGCAAGCTAACTCAATTGGTGCTTCAGAGTGTAGAGCCTAGAGAGATCAGCGAGATAGAGTATAAAAGGCATTCGCTCTCTAGAGAAGGCAAGATGAAACTAAACTTACAGAAAAGGGGTATCATCTAATGAACTATTACCAAGTGAATGTCAACTTTATTGAGAACGGTGAGCATATGGAAACTCAACAGTGTGTAGCTATGTCAGGTAACCCTGTATTAGCCGCAGTACAACTGAGAGGGAATACAGAGAGGTTAGTAAGAGAAGCTATCGAACCGCTAGGGGGTACACTCAACAGTGTTCGTACTTGTAAGGTGTCAAGAAAGCAATTTGAATTAAACAAAGAACTAGTAATCCTAGAGGGAGGGAACTAATATGGCTTCTGATTTAAGGTTTAAAGATGGCATAAGGGAGACGGACTTTAGGTACGAACTCCTAGATACAAACTTCAATGTAATCAGAGAGTTAAACAATATAGAGTCAGCTACAGTTAACTACTCAGCCTTCGCTAACATACACCGCACGGCAGACTTCCGTTTCCGAGAAGAGACGCTACCGGATACATACAGTGCGATCACCACAGGAGATACATTCACTACACTAGATTTCCCTATGAGGAGCTGGACAAAAGAGTATAACACAGTTCTCCAAGGTGACCAGCTCATTCCAAGGAAAGAAGTAATGGAAGACTGGAATGGTGACTTCGAGGGGGAAATTATAGGTGGACAATATAGGTGGGGTTGGAGAGCGTTTAGACCAACAGGCTTAAATAACATCACTTATGATCCATATGCTCAAGGGGTTATTAACAACGCTATGGGTATGTACAAGAACGATACATCTTTTAAATACTTTGGTATCCACTCTGAGAAGAAGCTATCGAGAGTAGTAGGTAGGACTTACTATTATGCGTTTGTCTCTAAGATGAGACGAGGAGGCGCAGAAGATACAGTCAACTCACCTAACGTTTGGTTTGTGCCTAGTAGCTCCAGCTCGACGAATGACTGGGGAGGTAAACACTTATCGACTAATCACACTAGCACCGTGCTAGGTAACGGATGGAAGTTGTGGATTGGGAGTTGGACAATGCCTAGTGGATTCTCCAGTGATAGTCCTTTCATTCACATGGCTATTGGCTATGAGGACGGAGGAGCAATCTATGAGATGTGGATTGATAGCGCTTGGGTTCGCGAAGGAGGAGGGCAACCTTTCACGTTCTTGCAGAATGCCTACTCTCCACAGTTCAAGATAGACAACACTAAGGTAACTAATGGAGTAGCTCCCAAGTTTAAATCAGCTAAGTTAATCTATGACCAAGTAGTAGGCCAAAGGAATCCTGCCTCTGGAGTCAATGTCCCTACAAGCCGACTCTTTGCGAGAACGAAGGTAGGCACTGGAGCATGGTCTAGCTGGCAGGTATACAATAGTGGACAAACCCTAGCAGGTATCCCTAACGGTACGACTGCAAAGGATATCCTCGTAGAACTAAACTGGGAGTTTAACCGTCTCAGTATGTCTGATGATTATCCACGAGCTAGTATGATTAAGATTGAGGTACTCTATGAAGAACAGAGTAAACCACCTCTCAAAGATACAATCGACTACAGGAAGAATTTCATTAAGCCTTATATAAGATGGAACCAAGGAGGAACTTGGCAGGAGGCACCTCTAGGAATCTTCATGATGAATAGTCCTAAACGTGTTGACAATGGAGTCAGTGTCTTTAGAGATGTACAAGGATACGATTTACTATCTCTGTTAGATCAAGCTAAGGTAGTTCATCCATTCACTCTTAAGCCTGATACAACTTACGGTTGGTCAAAAGTGATTAAGGATATCCTCACAGGAGTAGATACACAAGTAGCTGTTAAGTTTGGATACAACTTCCCAGCGGCTAAGGTGGATGTCCCTCTAAGCAATAAGTCCTCAACAGGTAAACCTCGTATATACCAAGCTGGTGAGAGTTGGCTCAAGGTATTGAATGACCTAGCTAGTTGTATTGGCTACCAAGCATTACATGTAGATGAGGAAGGAGTCATTCACTGTCTCCCCTATGTGAAGCCTGCTGAGAGACCAGTTACTAAGACTTATGAGGACGACAACTTGTCAGTAACCTATATAGAAGCTGAGGAAGAGTACGACATCTACAATACACCTAACGTATTTGTGTGTACCCAACAGGCTGACACTGAGGGAGTTCGCTATTACTCTAGATTCTATAACACTAACGAGGGAAGCCTAACGAGCATACCTAACGTAGGGCGCTATATTGTAGACTACAGAGAAGTAGACAACATAGACGATCAGGGTAACCTTGACCAGTATTGTACTCGTGTAGCTGTAGAAGCTAGTCAGGCTTATGGCAAGATGGAATTTAAGACGGCTCTAATGCCTGGTCATACTCACTTTAATGCTATGAAGATTAAGTATACTCCATTAGCTGTAGACGATGTATACACTGAGACAGGATGGTCTATGGATCTGACTAACGGAGGAGTAATGACACATATTGCTAGGAAGGTGATTAAGATATGACGAATATGAGACAGCAAGAATTAGAGTTTATTAACAACCTGTCTACTAAGCTAAGAAACAGCAACAGAGATCACAACATTATCGTAGCCCACACAGCAGAGACTCTAACGTCCGACTCTACTAAGACAAGTATCCTAGTGGACTTAGATACCTTTGGGGGAATGCCTACGGTGGTTGAAGTCAAGTTGACTGAGTGGGGAAGGCAAGCTCTGAGAGGAAAGATATCTGGCCAACGAGTGGTACTAGGAGCCTTCGGTAACTTCTACGCTGTGTTAGATGTAGTCCTGTAAGAGATGAACTAATGAGCCTAATTCAATCAGAGGAAGTGATCTAATGTGGTAAGACTAGAAGACCGATTCAATAGCCTGCTCCAAGAGGAAGATAAGAAGCACGAGAGGCGAGCTAAGGAGCTATCCGAGTTAGAAAGCAAGATAGATAAATATCATAATGACCTCAAAGAGATAAAAGAGATAGATGAAATAAGGTGCAAGATGAACAATGGCTACCTCAAGAAGCTAGGCTTTCCTCCGGATAACAAGTGGGATGTAGTTAAGTCCTACTTGTATATCTATGGTGGGATGTTCCTGCTAGCTGGTGCTGTTTGGTTTGGAGGAGCTATATTGTTTGCTGCTGTAGTCGTTCTCTATGAGCTAGCTATAGGAGTGTGATGAGATGGACAAGTTAGCTATAGCGGTATTCCTGTTAGGCTTTTTGTACGCTTTAGTGATGAGTCTATAAGAGGAGGTAATGTCGATGAGTGATCTCCACAGAGGAGTCTTGGTAGGCGCGCTCTTTAATACTGTCTTTTGGGTAGCTTTCATATGGCTGTTTGGTTAACTGAGGTAGCTTCTATCCCGAGGAGCTACCTATTTTTATGGCCGTAGGGGTAGGTGTCTCTGGGGAAGGTAGGTTTACAGAGAGAATGCACATTGGTAACATCGGGTGTAACCCCAGTAGGCCAATCTCATAAAGGGTATTTACATGAGCACAAGTTATAATTTCAATTACCGTAATGATAACCCTGAGGAAGAAAACAAAAGAGCCGACTCAATGAGAGCCAGCTCGGAGGGGAGTGTTCTAGAGATTTTAGTTTATCCCCCTTAGTTATTATCTTCTCGATCCCATACTCTTAGTTTACCCTTTTCGAATACCATTACTGCAAAGTCAATCTCACCAGTTTCCTCACCGTCACCATCATAAGTTACGTTGGTGTAGCCATTAGAGTTGGTACGCTCTCCGTTACCGCCCACGAGATCTGCAACCTCTGAGAGCGTCATCCCTTCCTCTAGAGAGTTATACTCATCTTCGGAGATTGTTGAACTGTTGCAGGCGCTCAGCAGGATAATACTGGATAGGAAAACAACCATTCGTTTTTTCATTGGTATTCCTCCTCAGTTAATTCGTTTAAATTAAAACTAAGAGTTTTAGAGATTCTGCCAGCTCGTAAGATAACTACATACGTAAGGCCTAGTTGGAATGTATCTACTTTGCAAACTTTATTAGTGATACGAGATAGTGAGTTTAGTGTTAATACTCAACGGCTTGTTACCTCATTAGTCACTCGGTTGTACGTAACTTTTCTAATCTTACTTATGTGGTTCATGTTCAACTTAGCTTTCTCACCTGTCAATTGATTGGTCATTGTATGAGCACGTCTGTCTGCTTCTCTGTAGCTCCAAACCACCTTGAGATCGGACATACCAGTTACTATCCAGCGTTCACCATCTAAATAGAACTCAGCACCACTAACAAGTCTGTCTTTATGGGTTTGTATGTCACCCTTGAGCTGGCTGAATAGGTTCTCTCTTTCACATTTCTCCCATGCTAGTACTCGTTTGAATAAGTTCATTTGAGTTCCTCCTTAGTTTGGTCTTCTTCTAAATCCATAACCACCATAGCCACAGTCATTCCGATTATTCCTAAGACAGTCAATACAGTATATGCCATTAGTTTGCCTCCTCATTCAACTCTTGTAGATTGAAGTTAAGAGTCTTGAAGATTCGTCCTGCTCTCAGGACTACTACATATATGATGCCTAGTTGGAATGTATCTACGACACACTCATTATCAGTGATACGAGATAGTGCATCCTGATAATGAGATACTAATGTGTCGATCTCGTGCATAACAATATCCTCTTTAGTTACCTGTACAGTTGTATTCATTGATATTCCTCCTAGTGTTTTATGAGATAGGTGAAGCTTAGAAGTTAACGATTAAGTAACAGACTAAGTATCCAGCTCCAAACAAGAAAGCTGTAGAGCCACTAACAACAACGATGGCTTCTCTTAGTTCTTCGTTCATGAGATCGCCTCCTATTGAGGTCGAACCTTTACAGCTATTCCTACTCATGCTACTATGGAGGGAGAGCCTGTATTGGTTCGACTGAATTGCATAGCCTTATCTAGCCACTTTCTCAGGGTGTTCGCTAGGTAGGGCTATTTGTGTTTACTTATCCACAATGGATTTGCCTGCATTGATACGCTCAAAAGATAGGTCTACTAGTTCCTTGCGTTTACTCGGTGGTAATAACTTGAGGGCGCTGAACAGTTTGTAGAACCTCTGTGCCTCTTCGATTGAATCTAGGGAGTAGGCGTCCATAATCTTAGTGAAGTATCTCAGTTGTTTCTCTTGCAAGTTTGTCACCTCCCTTGCTTGAAATCATCTTAACACGCCTTCGAGAAGTTGCGCAACCCTTTTGTTAAACTTTTTTTTCGCACTCGATATACAGTAGCTGTCTGGGTACCATTAGAGCTCGGAAGACGTATTTTCCTCACAGAGTTCACACGAAGACTGTACAGGCAAGTTAACCTGTTTAGGTACAAACACTAGTGTATACTTCGCAGAATCTCATACAAGGGAATCTGAGAGGTCATTCTTTGCCGTTACAAATCTTAACGGGTAATCAATCGAGCATATGCCTGATGAGATGCCAGCTCACTTAGTTTTACTAAGTCACCTATAGATTGTACCCATAGAGGTAGGACAGGAACCAGATTGAATGCCTACCCAGTATCCAATCGAGCATATACCAGATAGCTCCACCTCTAGTGTAAACTGAGATAGGACAGCAACCACATAGAAAGAACTATTACTCATAGTAATCCTACTGAAGGAAATTAAACAGACGACACTTAAGAGAACGCTGTGCTTGTGTTAGCTTCTGAGTCACAACTCCGTAGAAGTACCCAGTGAAGTCACGCACATGCTTAACCTTAGATGCCAGCACACTAGCTCGTATTGATGAGACGGCGATCTCTGTTAGTTCCGCCAAGTCAGGTGCATGTTTACGTGCTGCTAATTGAACACGGCTCCATAACTTGTACACTTTAGTTGCATCAAAGAAGGAGATAGCCAAGCTAGCGAACTCAGTAGGAACATCAGCAGCAATTAAGTCATCTATGCCTAGATCGTCTACGTATGTATTATCTTTAGAGCTTTTAGTTTTGTAAGTAATTGTATCTGTACGAGAAGGATGCTCCTCAATGTACTCAGGAGTAGGCTCTGCAGATTCCTCACAAGGTGACTTAGCAAGGTGACTCTCATAGGGATTGATCACTGTTATTGAAGCGCTATAGCCACCCTTAACAGGCTTGAATTGGTTGATGCGAGTAATGATTCCTAGCTCAGATAAAACCTTTAGAGCACGCTGTATAGTGCGTTTAGAGTATCCTGTGAGGTCAGCTATAGAGTCTACTTTGAGGTAGCTAACTCCTATGAATTTGCATGAGTAACAAGCAAGCTTCCATAACACTGTGTACTCTGATTCTTTAAGTTTGTACGCTGACAGGTATTCACTAATAGAATTGTCCATCTCAGTAATTGAATTAAAAGATTGGTATTTTCGTAGCTCCTTCATAGTAAACAATCTCCTTAATAGGAGTTACTTGCAGAGTGTACCTTAGGATAGTACAATATAAGCAAATAGCTCCATAGTTATTTTGTGAAAGAGTCCTGTCTGGCCGCCAAACTAGAGCAGGGCTCTTTTGTATTTACTTATAGGTCAAACCTATTGAGAGGGTTATACTTATCATTGGATTCAGCTAACGAGTTACCGAAAGCATGTAGGTAAACTTCAGTAGTTCTTATCTGGGAGTGATGCATAAGTTTACTCAATGTGTATATATCCATGCCAGCTCTTAAACAGTTGCTCGCATAGGTATGTCTAAACATGTGAGCTGTAGTTTTGAAACCCATGCGTAAAGATAGCCTAGTGAACATTAACTTGACAGCATTCACCGTGAGTGGGCTACCTCTGTGGTCATTAAACACATGAGCAGGCAACTTAATGTAGTACTTCTCACAGAATAATCTCCACTCGTACAGCTCACGAGCCACCTTATCCGTTAACGGAGTAGACAGGCTCTTACGATTCTTCCCGAAGATAGTGATAGTCTTATTGAGTAGATCTACGGAATCCCACCTCATGGATACCAGCTCGCCTAGTCTTATGCCTGTACCAGCGAGGACGACTATCACGGTATGACCTCTGTAGCTATACAACGTGTTTTCTCGAGAGCGCATCCTCCTGTAGTATCTAAGCATTTGCTTTATTTGTTCATCGGAGTACACCTTGATGGCCTTGTCCGTCTTAGCAGGCTTAATCTTGTTAGTGGGATTGCTACGAATCTCTATAATGTCCTCATCCTCTAGGTATCTAAAAAATGTTTTCAAGTGCTGGAGCTTACCATTACGAGTAACTACTGTGTTTCCTCTCTCCTTGGAACAGTAGAGGAGGTAGCCCTTTATAACTTGCGGAGTAATATCCTCGATGTTAATGATCTCCTTCTCAGCAACGAGCCAGCGAGAAAACTCATTGAGTGTATCTCCGTAGCTCTGTATTGTCCTAGGAGCTAGCCCACTGAGTTCTTTATCCTCTAGGTAATCCTTAATCATAAATCTAAGTAGTGCCATTTAGCTTCCCCCTTGAGTACGCACAAAAAAAACCACCTCCATAGGCTACCTGTGAGTAACCTAGAAAGTGGTCTCTTGTGAGAATATTGTTTCTGTCATAGACAACCATTCAGCTTGACCTTGTGAGGCTTGTCCTGCCTCGGGTGAATTAACTCGCCTGTCCTACCATAGCGGATAATGAATTTTCAGCGGAAGTAGAGGCGGATGCGATGATCACGTCATCTTTTTCAATATAGTATGTGCGTCCTGTATTTGTTTCGATAGCCTGCCTTAATATTTTCTCTGATTCATTGGTAGTCGGAAATTCAGCGATGTCACTTCGTAATTTCATAATTCGTTCTATATCATCGAGTGAGGCAAGTTTAATTGTTTCATGAATTGGTGTGCTAGGTAAGTTGTTGTCATTTAGACATTCGCAAAAATACATTTCATTTTTATTACCTAGTTGTATATTTGAAGCAGTTTCAAATCGTTCTACGATAGTTGACTTACCAGAGAGTTTAAGTGGCTTATATGCGGAAAGAAGTGCCTCATAATCAGTGGTAATAAATTCTTCTTTACTATAGGGTATAAATGAATCGTGGAATCGGAGTAGAATTGATTTTAATGTTCCATTCTCTTTAAATACTCCCCATAATTCTTGAAAATCTGTGTCATAACCGAAAGCTTCAATATCTCCAATAATAAACAAGTTAAGGGCTGCTTCTTCTTTTAGGTAAGCGAATACTTGTTCATGATCTTTCTTTGTTAATTTTCGCATCATAACGAATCGACCTCTTTTTTTATTTTTCTAAATATTACAACTTAAGTTTTTTGAAATCAATATAAAATTTTATGTTTAGTTCACAAACTTTCGGAAAAACTAGGAAAGATATGACAAAGGAGGTTATGAACGGTGGATCATCCAATTCAAGGGTTAATGAAAGCAGCAATGGAAAATTTAAAAGAAATGGTTGATGTAAATACGATTGTTGGAGAGCCTGTTCAAACGGCTGACGGTGGTGTGGTGTTAACGGTTTCTAAAGTAGCGTTCGGTTTTGGAGCAGGAGGTTCTGATTTCCAAACGAATGATGGACAAAGAGCGAACGGTAACCCTGCATTTGGTGGCGGTAGCGCGGGTGGCGTTTCGATTACACCAGTAGCATTTCTTGTGGTAAACAAAGATGGCGTAAACATTCTTCATCTACAAAATGCGACACATTTAGCAGAAAAAATGATTGAATTAGCTCCACAAACAATTGATAAAATTCAATCGATGTTCCAAAAAGATGATAAGAAAGAGGGAAATCATCATCCTCAAAACCCTGATGAAATCCTTTAAAAACGCCTGCTTATGAGCAGGCGTTTTTTCTTGTAATCACTATGTAATAAAACACATGAAATTGTAAATAGTTTTTGAAGTTTTTTCTATGTTTCTAAAATTTTTCATGTTAAAATATGCTATAGAATTGAAACATATAAAACGAAGGTGGCTAGGTGCTTTGTCTGGAGGATCTGACCAAGTAAAGAATATGATATATATTAATGGTAATCGTCGAGGTCATTGTTTTATTACATCAGGAATTACGTTTAAAGAGTTTGCGAGTAACATCCCTTCACCGCTTCATCAAGTGTTGCTTTTGAAGCACAACTTTGAATGGACGGATTTTCATTATCATACTTTATTTGAATATGTTGAGGAAGAAAATATACATAAGTTAATTCAAGCAGAGATTGATGAATTTGATGAATTTTGTTGGGTAGATTTTGATGATGCAAGCGATTTAGATGAATTAGAGCCGAAGGAAATTGCAGAATTATTATATTTGGCTCACAAAAAAGAACCACTTGCAAGAACATTCTTTCCGTTACTGAAAAATAGATTTGTTTATTTTTCACATGATGACGGCTGGTACAACAAAGTGTATTATCGTAGAATTGCTGACTTTGTAGGAATGTTAAGTAAAGTCATTCCGTATAAACTCGGTGCTTTCGGTAAGAAACGTTTTTCTTTCTTCCAAAAATCAAAAATTTTCCCAGCAATTTCAAAAGAATTGATCATGGGACTTATTCCACTAATGGAAGATGGTCTTTACATTGATCTAGCAGGAAAAATTGAGTCAAGAAGAGGTCTTGAAATTCCGGTATATGTAGTTGGTTCGTATGAAAGTACGGATGAGGTGCTAGATAATATCGATGAATTGAAAGAGGAAGCAACAGAAACAGGTTGGCTCATTTTTGATAAGAAAGAACAAGAGTGGCAATGGGTTGTTGACTAAGAAAACTTGGCGCATGAAGTCAAGTTTTCTTGTCATTTGAAAGGAGTACAAATGAAGAAATATTATACAATTGTGGGTATTGTAAGTATTATTCTCGTGGCAATATTACTTATAACTTGTCCGAAAGAATCAGATTTTAAAGTGTATGTAGAGGATAAGTATGCGTTGAATTGTAATGAGAGTAGTTTTGAATGCACGCAAAATGTAGATGGTAAAAAAGAAAAACTACAATTTGAAAGTACAGATGCACGAAATGGTGTATTCTTTATGACTGTAAAGCAAACATTTAAAACAGAAGCTGGTGTTTCAAAAGAATATAGCGGAGTAGGAATGTTTGGTACATTTCTTTTTGTTTCAGAGAAGACTTTCTAGTAATAGAAGGTCTTTTTTTTATGCTTATGTTCATATAGATGAAGTAAGACAAGCATAGGAGGGATAGCGATGAAGAACACATGTATCGTTTGCGGTGGTGAGGAGTTTTTTTCCTCAACATTATATGCACGTACGAAACAAGATTGGGCATATGCACCAAACATGTATCGGTTTGAAAAAGTATTTATTGAGCATCGAGATGAAGAAAATTATCCAGTGTTTCAAGAAATTACAGCGAAACATTGTTGTGGATGCGGTCATATTATGTTGTATCATGAATGAACACACCAAGTATAACTTGGTGTGTTTTTTTAAAACGCTGACAAAGCAAGCGGATAAAGTAAAGTAAATAAAACAGAAAAACTACCAAAACCAATTGCTGTATATCCAAGTGTTCTTGCTCCGAAATTGACAGCTAATAGGCCAACTAAAATTGCTAGGGAGCCGAGCGTAACTGGATAAAAAGCAATGGAGAATAACGAAAGAAATAAAGCGACATAGCCTACCATTGCGCCGGTATTTGTACCTTCTATCTCATTTGCAATTTCTTTACGCTTATGTCTAATTGGAATGCCAGCTGGTGATATTTCAGCAGCATACTCTTCGTTTTTTTCACCACTTTTAAAATGATGATTTCTCTTTCTTCGCATGTACATCCCTCTCTTTCAATTGGGTGTATCTATAGTATCTTTCAAAATGAGAAGAGCATGAGTATGAGTTAAACCCAAGTAAAGCAAAAAATGGAGAATACGTATTCCATCGTTAACATATCCATTTCCTATTGAAGATAAAGTGCGGGATTTTTTCCATCACGACTGATTATCAGCCAGCAACAATTGGATTTTTATGAGCAGTTCTCTCCCATTAACTGGTCCGCATCCATTGAATTTTGAGGTAGGTGTCTTACTGCAAGCAGGATAAAACAGGAATTTTGGAAAATGATGTAGAATGAAATGAACGATAATACGTGAAGGTAGGGGAATGTATGACAACATTTAATTGGCATGAATCAGCAGAGAAGAAATGGGATAGTAGTGCGGAGTTTTGGAATAAAAATAGTCAGGAAATGTGGGATAGCGGGAGTAGGAGCACAATTATTCCGTTTTTTGAACAATACGTAAAGAAAGAAGCACAAGTGCTCGATGTTGGTTGTGGTGATGGGTACGGTACATATAAATTAAGTAGCGCAGGCTATAAAGCAGTGGGAGTAGATTTATCGGAAGTGATGATTCAAAAAGGTAAGGAGCGCGGAGAAGGACCAAATTTATCTTTTATAAAAGGAGATCTTTCTGCATTACCATTTGAAAATGAGCAATTTGAATCAATTATGGCAATTAATTCTTTAGAATGGACGGAAGAGCCATTACGAGCGTTAAATGAAATAAAGCGTGTGTTAAAGAAAGATGGATATGCATGTATTGCAATTTTAGGACCGACAGCAAAGCCACGAGAGAACAGTTATCCTCGCTTGTATGGAAAAGACGTTGTTTGTAATACGATGATGCCTTGGGAATTTGAACAGTTAGCGAAAGAACAAGGTTTTAAAGTTATAGATGGCATCGGCGTATATAAGCGCGGAGTAAATGAGAAGATGTTAGGTCAACTACCTACAGAGTTACAACAATCGTTAACATTCTTATGGGTATTTATGTTAAAAAACGTATAAAGAAATGAAAGAATTTTTAGGAGGTAAATAAGTGCAGAAAATACAAAAAACTGATACAATATCATCAGAACCAATTAAAGGGGGACTAGGGTATATGACAACTACTACAACAGTGAAATCCGATATTGAAATCGCACAAGAAGCGAGTATGAAGAAGATTCAAGAAATTGCAGCTGATTTAAATATTTTAGAAGATGAATTAGAGCCATACGGGCATTATAAAGGTAAGTTATCTCTTGATATTTTTAAGCGCTTACAAGATGAGAAAGACGGTAAAGTTGTTTTAGTAACAGCAATTAACCCAACTCCAGCTGGAGAAGGTAAATCAACAGTAACAGTTGGTTTAGGTCAAGCTTTTAACAAAATTGGTAAGAAAACAGTAATTGCACTTCGTGAACCATCTCTTGGACCGACGATGGGATTAAAAGGTGGAGCAGCAGGTGGCGGTTTTTCACAAGTCGTACCAATGGAAGACATTAACCTTCACTTTACTGGAGATATCCATGCGATCACAACTGCCAATAACGCATTAGCAGCGTTTATTGATAATCATATCCAACAAGGAAACACACTTGGAATTGATACGCGTAAAATTGTTTGGAAACGCTGTGTTGACTTAAATGATCGTGCCCTTCGTAACGTAGTAATTGGTCTTGGTGGACCTGTACAAGGTGTACCACGTGAAGACGGTTTTGACATTACAGTCGCATCTGAAATTATGGCCGTATTCTGCCTTGCAACAGATATTCAAGACTTAAAAGCGCGTCTATCTCGCATCGTAGTTGCTTATAACTTTGCAAATCAACCTGTAACGGTTAAAGATTTAGGTGTAGAAGGTGCGTTAACGCTATTATTAAAAGACGCATTAAAACCAAACTTAGTACAAACATTAGAAAATACACCAGCTATTATTCATGGCGGACCATTTGCGAATATTGCTCACGGTTGTAACAGTGTTATCGCTACGACAATGGCAGCAAAATTAGGTGATTATGTTATTACAGAAGCTGGATTTGGTGCTGATTTAGGCGCTGAGAAGTTTTTAGATATTAAAGCTCGTGCAGCTGGCATTAAACCAGAAGCAGTTGTTATTGTTGCGACGATTCGTGCGCTTAAAATGCATGGTGGCGTAGCAAAAGATCAATTAAAAGAAGAAAATGTAGATGCATTAGCAAAAGGTATGGAAAACTTACAGAAGCATGTTGAAACAATTCAAAGCTTTGGTGTGCCTTTCGTAATTGCAATTAATAAATTCATTACAGATACAGATGCAGAAGTTACATACTTACAAGAGTGGTGTAATGAGCGTGGCTATGCAGTATCCTTAACAGAAGTTTGGGAGAAGGGTGGCCAAGGCGGAGTTGACCTTGCTGAAAAAGTACTAAAAGAAATCGAAAAAGGTGAAAACAACTACGCACCACTTTATGAATTAGAATTACCATTAGAAGAAAAAATTCGTACAATTGCTCAAAAAGTGTATGGCGCAAAAGATATTGAATTTGCTCCGAAAGCACGTAAGCAATTAGCTCAATATGAAGGAGAAGGTTGGAGTAACCTACCAGTTTGTATGGCGAAAACACAATACTCTCTTTCTGACGATGCAACAAAATTAGGTCGTCCATCTGACTTTATCGTTACAATTCGTGAGTTAAAACCATCTATCGGTGCAGGCTTTATCGTTGCGTTAACAGGTACAATGTTAACAATGCCAGGTCTTCCAAAACAACCAGCAGCACTTCAAATGGATGTAAATGAAGATGGAAAAGCAGTAGGTTTATTCTAAAAGGTTGTAATTCATCTCGTTTATCTGTAAACTATATATACATCAAGTGGCGCCTTTCCATCGAAAGGCGCCTGTTTTTTGGAGGAAATTATGTTTGATCCAACTGCTTTTGACAATTTAAAAGTAATCGTAGAAGGTGCTGTGTATGATTTTGATCTACATGGAGATATTCTTGTAACAGATCGAAAAGATATGATGGACCTTGCCTCATTAAGTCGTATATATCATATCTCATTTCAATTAACAGAACCGTTCGAACCATTAGTAGAAGCAACATTTTCATTATCTGTGGATGCAAAGAACTTGTCTGGTGAAATACTAGAAGTGCCTCAGTTTACACCAGGTTGTGAAATGAAGCTAGCATTTTCATTCCCGTTAGAACAACCAGAAGTAGGATGCGAAGAAATTGAAACTTTAATGCGTTCTATATGGGGAAAAGAAAGAATGATTATGCAGAAAGTTTCATACGAATATAATAAGCAAGCGATTTCATATCATAATAAGGTAGAGGTTCTATTTCAAAAAGCGATTACAGAAGACCATGTTGATGATTTAATAGCTGTTATTTCACACATGATAGAAACGGTGCGAACAATACAGCATTTTCTTCAAAAATAGAGATAAAGGAGAAAAACAAATGATAAAAGATATGCAACCATTTTTACAAGAAGCTTGGGAGAAGGCTGGTTTTAAAGAATTAACTGAAATTCAAAAACAAGCGATTCCAACTATTTTAGAAGGACAAGACGTTATAGCTGAATCTCCAACTGGAACAGGAAAAACATTAGCGTACTTATTACCCCTTTTACATAAAATTAATCCTGAAGTAAAACAGCCACAAGTTGTTATTTTAGCTCCAACGCGTGAACTTGTAATGCAAATTCATGAAGAGGTTCAAAAATTTACAGCAGGAACTGAAATTTCAGGTGCATCTTTAATTGGTGGTGCAGATATTAAGCGCCAAGTTGAAAAATTAAAGAAACACCCAAGAGTAATTGTCGGTTCACCAGGCCGTATCTTAGAATTAATTCGTATGAAAAAGCTAAAAATGCATGAAGTAAAAACAATTGTATTTGATGAGTTTGATCAAATTGTAAAGCAAAAAATGATGGGTGCAGTGCAAGATGTAATTAAATCAACGATGCGCGATCGTCAATTAGTATTCTTCTCGGCGACAATGACAAAAGCGGCAGAAGATGCGGCACGTGATTTAGCAGTTGAACCACAATTAGTACGTGTAACACGTGCAGAATCAAAAAGCTTAGTTGAGCATACGTATATCATTTGTGAGCGACGCGAAAAAAATGATTACGTAAGAAGAATTATGCATATGGGCGATGTAAAAGCAGTTGCTTTCTTAAACGATCCATTCCGTTTAGATGAAATTACTCAGAAATTGAAATTCCGTAAAATGAAAGCAGCGGCTCTTCATGCAGAAGCAAGTAAACAAGAGCGTGAAGCAACGATGCGTGCTTTCCGCGGTGGAAAATTAGAAATCCTACTTGCTACTGATATTGCAGCACGCGGTATTGATATTGATGATTTAACACATGTAATTCACTTAGAATTACCAGACACAGTAGACCAATACATTCACCGCTCAGGACGTACTGGACGTATGGGTAAAGAAGGAACTGTCGTATCTCTTGTAACTCCACAAGAAGAGCGCAAATTACTACAATTTGCGAAAAAACTAGGCATCGTATTTACGAAGCAAGAAATGTTCAAAGGAACATTTGTAGAATCGAAGCCACCAGCACCTAAGAAAAAGAAACCAGCATTTACTGGGAAGAAAAAGCCTAGATAAATAATGGGGAAGGCGTAACTATTTGTAGTTACGTCTTTTTTATTTGCAATTGAATAATACAAGGAGTTTTATTAATGATTATTGAAATGTATCTATTATCACTTTTTTAATCAACATATGTACAAGGAAGTAATATAAAAAAAGTCGAATATTAAACTGATGCGAAATGATAAAAAGAAGGTTCATATATGGATAGGAAATTAGGAATGTTTTTGAATACGAAACATATTGAAGTAAACGAAGGAATACAAAAAGCAAGGGAATGGGATTTAGAATATATTCAATTATATGCTATGAATAAAAACTTCAACTTAGCTAATATTCCAGTGGTAGAATGGACTGCTTTAAAGAAAAGCTTATCTTTTAATGGAATAAAGATTCCATCATTAGCAATTAGTTTTGGAGAAAATGGAATTACAGGAACAGAAGTTGACAGTACAATAAATCAGATTAAATATATTACTGACAGAGGTTTGGAGCTGGGAGCAAAGATCATAACAGCTCATATTGGGAAAGTTCCAGATGATGAAAAAAGTGAGTGCTATGATAAAATGATACGGGTTTGTTATGAGATAGGAGAATTAGCATTCAAATTTGGGGGAGTCTTTGCTATTGAGACAGGATCTGAAAAAGCAATAGTATTAAAACGATTTTTAGAAAATGCAAACTCGAAAGGACTAGCTGTTAACTTTGACCCAGCAAATTTAATAAGTGATGTAAATGAAAATCCGTTAGAAGGTTTATTACTATTAAAAGATTATATAGTACAAACTCATATTAAAGATTGTAAAGAAGTGAAAAGTAATAGTTCAAGTAAGTATATAGAAGTAGCAGTAGGAAATGGTGAAGTGGATTTCGATATATTCTTCAAAGTATTAGATGAAATTGGATTCGACGGATATAACATGATTGAAAGAAACAATTATTTTGACGAACTGGATGGGATGAGTCAGTCGATAAATTTTGCAAAGAAGTACATACCAACTCAAAAGGAATAACGATACCAGCTGTAGAAAGCTACATAGAATGTAAAAAAACAATAGGAGGAATAGAAATGATTCATAAAGTAGGACAAATTATGTTATATGTAAATAATCAAGATGAGGCAGTAAATTTTTGGACGGAAAAGGTAGGGTTTCATGTAGTTGCGGAGGAAGATAACAAGCAAGGAATGAGATGGATTGAAATTGCTCCAACTAACGGTGCTGAAACGAGCATTATATTACATAATAAAGAAGTTATTTCGAAAATGAGCCCAGAATTAAATCTTGGTACACCGTCCTTAATGTTCTTCTCAGAAAATCTGGATCAATTATATGCAGGTTTAAAAAATAAAAAAGTTACTGTTGGAGAAATGGTAACTATGCCTTCTGGTAAAGTGTTTAACTTTGCTGATAGTGAAGGGAATTATTTTGCGGTTATGGAGAAGAATCAATAATAATATTGCTATGTGAAAATCCCCCTCAAATATATTGAGGGGGATTAAATCTTTGAAGTGGATTTTTCATGAGAGAGTTGTGTAATAAAAAATACACCTTTTTCAATAGCGGTTTCAATGTAACCGACAATTTGATTAAACGTAAACACCTGTAAGTCTTCATGCAAATGTTGCTCAGGATACAACATATCTTCAAAAAGATACTTTCGAAAAGCTAAAACGTTTTCTTTAGAAACCTCTTCAATATCCACAATGTGAGCCTCTTGATTGAGAAGAGAGAAGAGCTGTTGTTCTTGATCGTAATGATGAAGCAACTTTGCATTTAACAGTTTAAAATCGTTATAGTACAGGGGTGCGATGGTTTCGTCATTCTCTATTCTATTTTTTAGCCATGGTAGAAAAAAGCCACTTAGCCAATTATCATCGGCAATGAGGTGGGTATAATAGCCTAAAATAAAGGGGGAATCTATATGTGCTTCGTATTTATGAAAGAATGAATCATAATCTATTCTTCTCGTATAGTTCTTCGTTGTACCAGCGTAAAAGTGTGAAGTTCCTTTTTCTTCTGCTGAATGAACCGCATCAGGGGCTACCCCTCCAAGTAAGAAAGAAGTTTTATCTTGAATACATAGTTTCTCAGCAATACCGTTAGCGATAATAACATGCATAATTCGTGATCCCATGAATGCCACCTCTGTTTCAAGTATTCATTTCAGGAAGAAGACTGAACAGTTAGTATTACTTTCCCTGTACTTTTTCTACTTTCGACCCATTCATGTGCTTTCCCTGCATCTTGAAGGGGAAAAGATTTTGTAGCTTTCATTTGCAAACTTCCGTCACGCAAATAACGGAAAACTTCATTTGCCGTTTCTTGGAGTAGTTCAGGACGTTTTTTCCGTGTAGTGCCAAAGCTAAAGCCTAGTATAGAGCGGCAACTTGCGTGTAAATCTTTCGTTTTGAAATTGCCAATTTTACCGCTTGCATTACCGAAATGAACGAGGCGACCGTAATAAGCTAGGCAGTTTAAACTTCTTTCAGAGACAGTTCCAGAAATAGAGTCCAAAATTATATTCACTCCTTCTCCGTTTGTCAGCTCATTGACTTTCTCTACAAAATCTTCATCTTGATGACAAATAACATAATCAGCTCCAGCATCTAAAGCGATTTCTTTTTTCGTTTCACTTCCGACAGTACCGATAACTGTTCCAGCCCCTAATCGTTTTGCAAGTTGAATCGCGGTAGTACCAATTCCGCCAGCAGCTGCATGAATCAGCACGGATTCATTTTGTTGAAGCCTTGCAACATTCACGAGTAAATTATAGCTTGTGAAAGATACGATCGGACAAGCAGCTGCGGTTTGAAAGTCGACTTCATGGGGTAAAACGAAAGTGAGATTTTCATTTGAAACAACGTACTCTGCGTAAGATCCATTTTGAGGAAAAGCAATGACACGCTGTCCAGGTTGAATATTTTTCACATGAGAACCGACGCGTTCTACAATACCAGTGGCATCTATACCTGGAATAAAAGGTAGTGCTTTATTTCCTTTTTTGCCATAACGTGATTTAATATCAGCGAAATTTACACTAGTAGCAACAACGCGAATTAAAACTTGATCTTCTGAAATAGCTGGTATATCCAAATCTGTATATTTCATCACTTCAGGACCACCGAACGACGTTACAACGATAGCTTTCATCATATATCCTCCTAAATTTGACTATATAAATCATTTTAAATCTTTATCAGAAATTGGAAAATTATATAATAGTTATGTGTGGTTATAAGTGAAGCTTATGAACTCATTGGATCATAATATTAATTTATATAAAAAATTTTTTCGGAAAAATCGAACGAAATATGAATTACTTGCCAATATATAGTGTAAGACAAAGGAGGGCTGGAATATGAAGGCTGAAATAGATTACGCACATTTAATTCGATTAACTTTATCAGGAAATAAAGAAGCGTATAGCGAATTGTATGATGTAACGATTCAAGAAGTATATAAAACAGCACATTTTTTAATTGAAGATAAAACGGATGTAGATGATGTCGTTCAAGAAGTATACATACAGCTATATGAATCGCTTCGTAAATATGATAGCGAGAAGCCATTTCGCCCTTGGCTAATTGGGCTTGCGATTAAACAAATTCATTCTTATAGAAGAAAGAGGTGGATGCGACTACGAATTATGAAAAAAGCAGAAGAGCAAAGAAAGCCAGTGCAAATTGATTTTTCTAACGATGTTGTAAGTAAAATATCAAACCAAAAACTAATCGAACTCATTCATAAATTACCGTATAAATTGAAACAAGTTATTATCTTAAGATACTTATACGAATATTCACAAGAAGAAGTAGCACAAATATTACATATTCCAATTGGTACAGTGAAGTCTAGAATTCATGCGGCATTAAAGAAACTACGTCAAAAAGAGCAAGTAGAAGAAATCTTTTTAGGAGAGGTAGGGAATGTGAAATGAGTTTAGATTGTAGAGTTAGAGAATCTATACGAGAAGAAGCGAAGGGGATTGTTGCCCCGCCGGAGTTAAAAGAAAAAGTAATTGTTCAAATCAAAATGAATCGCGGGGGAAATAAGGTGAAGAAACGTCTTATCGCCGGAGTGCTTGCAGCAGCATTTTTAATCCCTACGACCGGTTTTACATATCAATCTATTATGGCGGATGGTATATACGGATCATTTGAGAATTTAAAAAAACACGCCGGAGCGATGACGTTAGAAGCGTATATGCGTTTTAATGCAAAGTTATCAGAAGCGAAAGATGAAATGGGCACGAAGGAATATGAGGAGTTTACAAAAGAACTAAAAAAATTAACAAATGCAAAGCTTGCGTACGGAGATTCGAATGGTAATATAGATTATGATCAATTATCACCAGCTAAAAAAGAGGAATTGAAAAAGGTAGTAATGGAGCTTCATCCGTATTTTGATAAATTAAATGGCCATAAATCTAGTAAAGAAGTATTAACGCAAGAAGAGTTTGATCGCTATATGGAAGCTTTAATGACACATGAAATAGTACGAGTGAAGACAAAATCAACTGGTGCAATAAAAATAGAAGAAGTACCTGAGGCGTACAAAGAAAGATTTATTAAAGCGGAGCAGTTTATGGAGTATGTAGATGAAAAGGTGAGATAAGTAAAAAAGCTCAAAGCTTTAGCTTTGAGCTTTCTTTATTAAAAGAAAATAGAGCATTCAATTATATTTTTTCATCGTTGCATTGTCCTTTTGTATAAAACAATCTAAAAGGGAATAACCAGCTATTAAACTAATTATCGTAACAAAAGTTGTATTTATAAGAATAACATTAGCTAAATAAGGTAGGTATTCGCCAAGTGGTGAAAAGAGTAGTGCAGGGGAAAAGGAAATTAATATTGTAGGCACTGTAATAGCGATAAACTTATCCGGTTGAAAGCTCCAGTTTTGTTTACTCGTTTCGCGATTAACAGATTGAAGGAATCGTAATAAAATACCAACTATAAGAGGGAAGAGTGTAAAGTAGAATAATCTTGGATAAACGTTAAAGTTCACTTGAGCGTCTGTATCTAAATAAAATTGAATTTTCACTCCGACAAATAATAATAAGACGATAAATAATGTGAAGCAGAGGTATAGCATCAATTTTTGCATTATATTCCACCATCCTTTACTCAAAATATATTCAAAAAAAGAAGAGATATACAATAACTACTGTTGTATATCTCTTCTTTTACTGTTAGTTAATAGTGGAGTTTGCTTTTTCTTGCTTCGTGAAATAATCAATAATGCCCATTGCGCTAATTTCTATATCTAGATGTAAAATATTATAAACGGAATGATCTGATGGAACGTTTAACTTTGTAAGATGAGAAGAGATTTTATCCATTAACAAAGTTTGTAAAGCTTTAGTTACTTCATCGAAATCATTATACTTTTCAAAGACTTCCTTACCAGTATGAACGAAAATAGGTAGCCAATATTCCAGTTGCTTATATACTTCTGTAACATGAGAGGATGCGCCGTAATGACCGAAATAAATAGTATCTACATTCATACTTTGAATGTGATTTTTAGAAGTAATCATCGCATCTGGTTGGAATTGTGAAGGGGACGTTGATGGTAGATATAACTCTACATCAACGTCTGCGAGTTCTCTATAATAAATTCCAATTGTATCGCCAGTAAAAATCCCGTTTGTTAATGAATCATGAATGCTAATATGGTGCTTCGCATGTCCTGGTGTATCATAAAATGTAAGGGTGCGGTCTTTTGCAATTTTTAACGTATCACCATGTTGTACAATATGAACACGTTCTTCTTCAATTGGAAGAATTGGATCAAAGAGTTTATCGAAATCTTCTTTGTAGACAGCTTTTGCACCTAAAATAAGTTTTGTTGGATCAATCATATGACGAGCACCACGAGAATGCACATATAACGTAGCATTTGGGCACTTTTCCATCATTAAACCAGCTGCGCCAGCGTGATCTAAATGCACATGTGTAACGATAATGTTTTTAACATCGTTTAAATCAATATGTAATTGTTGTAAGCCTTCTAAAATATACGGAAGAGAAGGGGCTGCACAAGTTTCAATTAAAGTAATATCGTCACCTAATAAAACGTACGTACCTGTTCGTTCATTATGCTGTAAATCGAAATCATCAATAAGATATAGGTGAGAAGATAATTGCTCTACTTTTTTCATAGTTACCACTCCTTATATACTGCATGTTTTTATTATACGCTAAAATAGAAAAAAGGCAGAAAACGAAGCTCGTCTTCTGCCTTTTTGTAATACTATTATTTCGTTTGTTGTTTATTAATAGACATAATGAACAGTCCAACAATCCCGCCAACTAATGGAAGCATAATCTCTCCTGCTAAATTAAAGTAGGAGCTTAAGAATAAACCATTTACATCGATTACCCAGCCAGTAACATACAATAACATCATATATAGTACGAAATAAAACTCGCGATTTGAAATCGTTTCATGTTGTGCAGTTTTCATAATGAACACCATCCTTTTCTTTTATAATGGAATATAAACTGTCACATTTTGTTCACATTTCAATTGTAAAACTTTCCATCATAAAAGTCTAGTAGTTTGTGTCGAATTTTCGAACAGAAATAAAGCGTTATCATTACAACTTATAAGTACGTAATAAGAGCTGTATATTCACGAATGTAGTATAGTATAAACATAGAATGATAGTGAAGAGAGGGGCAAAGACAATGACAGTTTATGATTTTTCAGCTAAAACAATTACAGGTGAAGAAAAATCGTTAAAAGATTACGAAGGAAAAGCACTTCTTATTGTCAATGTAGCTAGCAAATGTGGTTTCACACCACAATATAAAGGATTACAAGAGGTATATGATAAATATAAAGACCAAGGACTCGAAATACTCGGATTTCCTTGTAACCAATTCGGGGGACAAGAACCAGGTACAGAAGCGGACATTACTAGTTTTTGTGAATTAAACTACGGTGTAAACTTCCCGATGTTTGCAAAGGTTGATGTGAAAGGTGATAAGGCTCACCCTCTATATACATACATGACAGAACAAGCACCAGGTTTACTTGGTATGAAAGCAGTGAAATGGAATTTTACGAAGTTTTTAATCGGAAAAGACGGGAAAGTAGTAGGGCGTTTTGCTCCGCAGACGAAGCCGGTAGATTTAGAGGTTGAGATTGAGAAGGTGCTTGGGGAATAAGTAGGAGTTTCACTTTATTAAAAAACGTCTCAAAGAACAATGTAGTTCTTTGAGACGTTTTCTTTAAACTCAAATTTTCAAGATTAAATAACTGTATCAAAGCCATCTGATTTAGGTGGAGAAGCTGTTTTTTTCATAAGTACTTCCCATAAGTGTACGGATTTCTTCCATTCTACCGTAGCCTGCCCCTGTTGATACATAGCGTTCTCATAACTGGCAGTAAGTTGTTGCATATCGGTCGAGTTGTAAAGTGTATCGATATGGAGAGCGTATTCTCGGAATGTTTGACTTTCACCCCGTGGTATGCCAATTCTCGCAAATTGTTTTAAAAGTGCACCGTAAGCTTTTTGATAAACAGCATCATCTTTTCGGTATTTATAGAAATGAATAATAAGAAATGTCATCCATTTCATTCTAGTGGTGAAGAGAATGTATCCTATAATACTAATTAGTATCGTAGAGAGGAATACGTACCACCAAGAAAAACTAGTTTTAGAATTTGTGACCTTTTTAGTAGAAGCTTCTTCTGTATTTTCAATTAAACTTTTAAGTTTTGCTTCATTATTTCGTTGTTGTATTTGCTCGTTATTAGAATTATTTGCTTCGCTATTTTGTGAAATAGGAGCAGGCGTATTATTTATAAAATTATAGGGATTAGTAAATCCTTTTGTCGGTTCGAATGGAATCCATCCGTATTCTGGGAAATATACTTCGACCCAAGAGTGTGCGTTATCGTTCGTGATTGTATAAACATCCTCACCTTCTGCAGAGGCAAGTGTATTGTCAAGAGTTCCTTCTGTATAGCCTTTCACCCAGCGAGCTGGAATCCCGGCAGAACGAAGTAGTACAATCATAGACGTCGAAAAATTATTACAGTAGCCGCTTTTTGTATCGAAAAGGAATTGATCTACATAATCTTGGCTTTTGGCAGGGAATGAGACATTCGTTGATTCGTATGTAAAAGAGTTGTCTGTGAAGTAATTTTCAATAGCTAATACTTTATCATATCGGTTGTCTTTATCATTTGTAAGATTGATAGCCAAGTCTTTTACGCGCTGTGGTAATGACTCGGGAAGTTGTGTGTACTTTGTCATAAAATAAGGATTTGTTTCTTGACCTTCATTTGTTTTTACAGCTTTCAAGTTTTTTATGGAAAACTCAGGGATCTCATATGTTAATTTATACGAATGTAAAGTAGTAGAAGAGTCTCCATTCATTGTATAAATTTTTTCTGAAAACGGGTCAACACTGTATGATACATCAGAAGAAGCTTCAACTGTTACTAATCCTGCTGGATAGGTAAGGTGAGGGTAACTTTTTTGCATGGTAATTGTTGCCTCAGTAGTTTCCGTTTTTGTATTTTGTTCATACCAGCTTACGACGTCGTTTTTATTTTTAAAAGAAACCTTTTTCGGATTTTCAGAAATTTCCCAGCCTTTTCCTGTATAAAAATCTTTTGTTTCTACTCTCCAATATTGTTTGTTTTGCGCTTGTGCTGTGAAAACAATTGTAGGATCCGCCTTAAAAGGACCACCTAATCGCGAGTCATCTAAACCATACCCAATTGTAGAAACTTTTTGTTCTTTACTTGCTTCAGATGTGTTGAATTTTAAAAAATCCATTGAGTTTGGCCATTGAGGGCCAAATTTTGGAGCAAAGTATGCGATGGTTGCTAATAATGCAATAAATATTGTAAGTGGTCTAAGTAATTTTGAGATTTCCCTAGCATAATTTTGTAAGTGTTCACGTTCTTTTATTCGTTCTACTTGAAGAAGACTAAGCATAAAAAAGCCGATGACAACAGTACGAATAATAGCGTAGTTTGCATTGTATAAATGTAAGTTATGAAAAGTTGCGATATAAATAATAGTCAATACAAGAAATAGAAACCCACGTTTTTTATGAATAATCCAAAATGAAGTAAAAGAACTCAAAAACCAAAATGAGAGAAAAAATAAAACCGTCGGAAAAACTGGAGAAATATCTAGTAAATTCCCTTGGAAAAACAGGGAGGAATTTCGAAACATATCAGAAAAGAATGCTGTTAGCCAAGATGGATTTATAAAAGCATTTTTATAATATAGGGAATGAATGATAAATAGGACTGTGACAATTTTTATTGGAATCTGCCACCTCGTTTGAAAAAAAGAGAGAGCGAAGCAAATTCCTATAAATGTTACGAAAATATCTAATCTACCTACATTTGTAATACCTATAAGAGGTCTTAGCCATTCTAGTAAAAGAAGAAATACACATGCATGCATAAAGAATCTGTTCGTATCCCACTTGTATTTTGTTTGTAATGTTATCATTTGCTCACCTCAAAAAACACGTTTGTATACCGGTTTTCATAAACCGTGTTTACAAATATTTGTCGTTTTTTTAGAGTTTCTATTATACTGATTTCTCGGTGTGAAAGTTGATTCGCTTTTTCTTTCACGACAAAAACCATACATTTTCTATTTCTTATAGCAGCACAATCAGCCGCCTTTTGAATATCGGGAGAAAGATTACTGGTCACGAGTATAACCGTGACGGGCTCATAAATTTTTCTTAGTTCCATGTCTACACTCTGGGAGAGCGGGAATACACTGTCTGCTTGCACTTTTGCTAAATGACAAAGGATTTGTTGTAACTGCGTATCTCCATTGTCTAAAGGGAAAATAGTTTGTTCTTTTCCGATAGACACGAATGATGCTGGTAAATTTTGTTTCAAGACAGTCCTTACGATAGAGGCAGTAAATGTGACGACTGATTCGAATAGAGGAGACTCGGTTCTGTCTATGAATATCATGACATTATGGCTGCGCTGTTGTTCAAACTCTTTTGTCATAATAGTGTTTGTTCGTGCAGTTGCTTTCCAATCAATCCATGAAAAGCGATCACCAGGTTTATAGTCTCTGACACCGACAGAGATTGTAGAGTCTTTTGCTGAATTTATATTTGCTGAAAGCGCTCCTTGTTCGAAATGATTTTCCAATTGTCGATATGCTATATCTACATACTGGGGATAGACTAAAAATGTATCTGGAACTGAAAAAGTTACTTCTTTCTCTATCATGCCGAATAAATCGCCAGTTTTTACACGAACGCTTGAAAAAGTGTGCTCGCCTCTAGAGATTGTGTCAATAACATATTGAAACGAAATATTTCGTTTCAATCCTGGGAAGAGTACTACCTTATTCATCTTTGTTTGTTTACAACTTATAAATTGTGGTGGCAGTTCATCTTCTATAACTAAATAAAGTAAGGGAAAAGGAAATTTTCTTTTTATTGTAATCGTGCTTATAAATTGTTCTCCTACTACATATCCATTTTGGTTTGTTATTCGTCTTACTTCAGCGTCCCGTAAAGCGTAAAAGGGGAGTAGTAGTGAATAAAGAGCAATGGGAATTGTGCTGTAAAACAAAAACCAACTTACAAACCCTCCTTGAAACATAGCGTACACAAATGTTAAGACTAGACATAAAGGGAGTAGCAATAACTTCGTAACGTGATATAGCGCTCGCAGTATTCGTTTCATCAAGGGTTCATCGTCCTTTGAGTCGGCACAGTAGTTCGTGCAACGATTTTTGCGATAACTTGTTCTCCAGTTATTCCTTCAAATTTTGCTTCCATTTTTAAAATGAGTCTATGTGCTAAAACGTAAGGAGCTAAAAATTTAACATCGTCTGGAATAACATAATTTCTGCCATGGATAAATGCATAAGCTTGTGAAGCTTTCATTAAAGCAATTGAGCCACGTGGACTTGCACCTAGCTGTATAGAACTGTACGTACGAGTCTGATTAACAAGTTTTACAATGTAATGCTTAATTGCTTTGTCCATACTTACTACCCGTACGCTTTGTTGTAAATAAATTAATTCTTCTATTGTAGTAATGGTCTGTAATTGAGAGAGTGGATTTGTTTTTTCCATCCGGTTTAAAATTTCAAATTCTTCTTCTGGTGTAGGATATCCCATTTTTAGTTTCAATAAGAAACGATCGAGCTGAGCTTCTGGTAGAGAATATGTTCCTTCATATTCGACCGGATTTTGTGTAGCCATGACAAAGAACGGCTTTGGTAAAGGCCTTGTAATGCCATCGATTGTAATATTGCCTTCTTCCATACATTCAAGTAAAGCAGATTGTGTCTTTGGAGATGTACGATTAATTTCATCAGCAAGTACAAAATTCCCCATAATTGGTCCAGGCTTGAACTCAAATTGGAGCTCTTTCGGATTATAAATAGAAACTCCTGTTACATCTGACGGCAATAAATCAGGTGTAAATTGAATTCGCTTATAATCAGCATCAATGGATTTAGAAAGAGCACGTACTAGCATTGTTTTCCCGACACCAGGAACATCTTCTAATAGCACATGACCGTCAGCTAAGAGAGCTGTCAAAGCTAAGATCGTTTCTTTTCGTTTTCCGACCATTATTTTTTCAATATTATTGATTATTTTTTCTACAGTGGGATGTAATGAATCAAGCTGGGGCATCGTAATCCTCCTAATGTTATTATCGTTTTCTAATCTATTTAGTGGACATATTTCTAATTCTATTTGTAGATAGTAAAACTTTTACCTTAAATTCTGAGAATATTCAGATTATTTATTTCGATTACATCTAGTATAATTGTTTCCGTAACTAAGGGCAATACAGTAAATAATGATTTGTAGTTTTATGTAAAATCAGACTCGATATAAAATAATAACATTGGGAAAAAATTTTTTACATACAATTTATACTCTTTTCCTTATGGCAGTTTTGAAATAATATCAAAACTCTTTTTCTTTTGCAAAATAGTCGATACCTCAAAATACCATTCTCCTAATAATTAAGATTAACCATAATCTTCACAACGGAACACAAGATTTTCTCACAAACTTATTTTCTACTGAATTTTTGACAATCTCTTGAACTGTGCGAAATGTCACATCTGTATTTTACAACCTCTCTTATAGTAAGGGTATGTAAGAGAGACGTATTAAAGGAGTGAACAGTATGAAGAAAAAAACTTCAGCACTAATGAGACGTTTAAAATATTTTTCACCAATAGATCGTTATAACGATAATCATACACAAGAAACATATGAAGATCGCGAATGGGAAAATGTGTACAGAAAGCGTTGGCAGCATGATAAAGTAATTCGTTCTACACACGGCGTGAACTGTACTGGTTCATGTAGCTGGAATATATATGTGAAAGATGGAATTGTGACGTGGGAAGGGCAGGAGCTTAACTATCCAACGACAGGTCCTGATATGCCAGATTTTGAACCGCGAGGATGCCCACGTGGAGCAAGTTTTTCTTGGTACATTTATAGTCCACTTCGTGTGAAATATCCGTATGTACGTGGTGTTCTTTGGAGTATGTGGCAAGATGAACTACAAAATAACGAGTCACCACTAGATGCTTGGAAAAGTATTGTGGAAAACCCTGAAAAAGCACGTAAGTATAAGCAGGCGCGTGGTAAAGGTGGATTTATTCGTGCGAATTGGGATGAAGTATTACAACTCGTTTCAGCTTCTCTACTTTATACAGTAATTAAATACGGGCCAGATCGAAATGTTGGCTTTTCACCAATTCCAGCTATGTCGATGTTAAGTCATGCTGCTGGTAGTCGTTTTATGCAACTTATGGGTGGGCCGATGCTTAGTTTCTATGATTGGTACGCAGATTTACCACCAGCTTCTCCGCAAATTTGGGGCGATCAAACAGATGTACCAGAAAGTAGTGACTGGTATAACTCTGGTTACATTATGACATGGGGTTCAAATGTACCGATGACGAGAACACCAGATGCTCACTTTTTAGCAGAGGTTCGATATAAAGGAACGAAAGTCGTTTCTGTCAGTCCTGACTTCGCTGAATCTACAAAGTTTGCGGATGATTGGATTAGTGTGAAACAAGGTACAGATGGTGCACTTGCGATGGCAATGGGGCATGTGATCTTACAAGAATTTTACGTAGATAATCAAGTGGAATATTTCACAAAGTATGCGAAGCAATATACTGATTTTCCTTTCTTTGTCACATTGAAACAAAAAGGAGATCAATTCGTTGCTGATCGTTTCTTAAACGCTGCTGATATTGGACGCGAAACGAAGTTAGGAGAATGGAAACCTGTTCTTTGGAACGAGAACACGAATGATTTTGCAACACCTCAAGGCACAATGGGCTCACGTTGGGATAACGAAAAGAAATGGAACTTGCGTTTAGAAGATGAAGAAACAGGTGAAAAGATTGATCCACGTCTTTCTTTACTTGGAATGGAAGAAACGATTGGAACGGTACAAATTCCGTACTTCTCTGATGATGGAAACAAAGTATTAGAACGTACAATTCCAGTGAAAAAGGTTATGACAGAAGAAGGCGAAGTGTTCGTTACAACTGTATACGACTTAACGTTAGCAAATTACGGGGTGAACCGAGGGTTTGGCGGACAAGAGCCGAAAGACTTCAATGATGATGTACCGTTTACACCTGCATGGCAAGAGAAAATGACAGGGGTGAAACGAGAACTAATTATTCAAATCGCTCGTGAGTTCGCACAAAATGCCGCTGATACAAATGGTCGCTCGATGATTATTGTTGGAGCTGGTATTAACCATTGGTTTAATTCTGATACGATTTATCGCGCAGTTTTAAATCTTGTTCTTCTAGTTGGGGCACAAGGAGTAAACGGCGGGGGATGGGCGCATTATGTTGGTCAAGAAAAGTTACGACCTGCAGAAGGATGGCAAACAATCGCGATGGCAAAAGATTGGCAAGGGCCACCAAAATTACAAAATGGTACGTCTTTCTTCTATTTCGTAACAGATCAATGGCGCTATGAAGATACACCTGTTGGACATTTAGCATCACCAATTGAAGGTAACTCACGTTATCAACATCACGGTGATTACAATGTATTAGCAGCACGACTCGGCTGGTTACCTTCTTATCCAACATTCGAGAAAAATGGAATTAAATTATATAAAGAAGCTGTTGCTGCTGGTGCAACAACGCAAGAAGAAATCGGAAAATATGTTGCACAAAAATTAAAAGAAAAAGAACTGAAATTTGCGATTGAAGATCCTGATAATAAAAACAACTTCCCGCGCAACTTATTCGTGTGGCGTGCGAATTTAATTTCAAGTTCTGGTAAAGGGCATGAATATTTCTTAAAACATTTATTAGATACAACAAACGGATTAATGAATGACGATAGTGATTCATTACGACCAGAAGAAATTAAGTGGCATGAAGAAGCACCAGAAGGGAAGCTTGATTTACTCATTAATTTAGATTTCCGTATGGCTGGAACAGCGCTGTATTCTGATATCGTCTTACCTGCTTCAACTTGGTACGAAAAACATGATTTAAGTAGTACAGATATGCATCCATTTGTGCATCCATTTAATCCAGCAATCGGTTCACCGTGGGAAGCACGCTCTGACTGGGATATTTTCACTTCACTCTCTAAAGCTGTGTCAGATTTAGCGAAGAAAATAGATCTTGAACCAATGAAAGAAGTTGTTGCAACACCACTTCTTCATGATACACCGCAAGAATTAGCGCAACCACTTGGCAAGATTAAAGATTGGAGTAAAGGTGAATGTGAACCAATCCCGGGTAAAACGATGCCACAAATTCATGTTGTTGAAAGGGATTATAAAACGATTTATGACAAAATGACAGCACTTGGACCAAATGCCGGAAAACAACCGATTGGTACGAAAGGGATCTCTTGGTCAGCAGAAAAAGAGTATGAGCAATTAAAGAGCAAATTAGGAGTTGTTCGAACGGATACTATTGCGAAAGGTTGCCCAGACATAAAAGAAGCAATCAATGCTGCTGAAGCGGTATTAACGCTTTCTTCTACAACAAACGGTCATATGGCAGTAAAAGCATGGGAAGCACTTGAAAAACAAACAGATCTAAAATTACGTGATTTAGCAGAAGAACGTGAAGAAGAATGCTTTACATTCGAACAAATTACAGCACAACCGAAAACAGTAATTACTTCTCCGGCCTTTACAGGTTCAGAAAAAGGTGGACGACGTTACTCACCGTTTACAACAAATGTGGAACGTCTTATTCCTTGGAGAACGATAACTGGTCGACAATCTTTCTACTTAGACCATGACATGATGAAAGAATTTGGTGAAACGATGGCAACATTTAAACCAATTCTGCAACATAAACCGTTCCGTAAGTCACGCCCTGAAGTAGAAGGGAAAGAGATTACACTAAACTATTTAACACCGCATAATAAGTGGTCGATTCATAGTATGTATTTCGATTCATTACCGATGTTAACGCTGTTTAGAGGTGGTCCAACTGTTTGGATGAATAAAGAGGACGCTGCAGAAGCTGGCGTTGCTGATAATGATTGGATCGAGTGCTTTAACCGTAACGGTGTTGTCGTAGCGCGTGCTGTTGTAACGCACCGTATACCGAGGGGAATGGCATTTATGCACCATGCGCAAGATCGCCACATTAACGTGCCTGGTACGAAATTAACAAGCACCCGTGGGGGAACGCATAATAGTCCAACCCGTATCCATGTTAAACCAACACATATGATTGGTGGATATGGCCAATTAAGCTATGGATTTAACTATTATGGTCCGACTGGGAACCAGCGTGATTTAAATGTTGTAATCCGTAAACTGAAGGAGGTAGATTGGCTTGAAGATTAAAGCGCAAGTCGGAATGGTAATGAACCTAGATAAATGCATCGGCTGTCATACTTGTAGCGTAACGTGCAAAAACACCTGGACAAATCGTCCAGGTGCGGAATATATGTACTTCAATAACGTAGAAACGAAGCCTGGAATTGGTTATCCGAAACAATGGGAAGATCAGGAGAAATATAAAGGCGGCTGGGAATTGAAAAATGGTGAAATTCAGCTGAAATCTGGTTCGAAAATGAAACGTCTTATGAACATTTTCCACAATCCAGATCAACCAACAATTGATGATTACTTTGAACCTTGGAATTATGATTATGAAACATTAACAAATAGCCCGCAGCGTAAGCATCAACCAGTTGCTCGTCCGAAATCAGCAATTACAGGCGAATTTATCGACAAAATTGAATGGGGTCCGAACTGGGAAGATGATTTAGCTGGTGGACATATAACAGGATTACAAGATCCGAACGTAAAGAAAATGGAAGAAGAAATTAAAACAGATTTTGAAAACGTCTTTATGATGTATTTACCACGCATATGTGAACATTGTATGAATCCGTCTTGCGTATCATCTTGTCCATCTGGTGCGATGTATAAACGTGAAGAAGACGGCATTGTTCTTGTAGATCAAAATGCATGTCGTGCTTGGAGGTTCTGCGTATCATCTTGTCCATATAAAAAAGTGTATTTTAACTGGCAAACGAATAAAGCTGAAAAATGTACAATGTGTTTCCCACGTATTGAGGCTGGTATGCCAACAATTTGTTCAGAAACATGTGTGGGACGTATCAGGTATATTGGGGTAATGCTATATGACGCTGACAAAGTAAAAGAAGCAGCTTCTGTTGAAGACGAAAAAGATTTATATGAATCTCAGCTTACTGTTTTCCTAGATCCAAATGATCCAGAAGTAGCAGCTGAAGCGAAAAAACAAGGCATTCCTGAAGAATGGATTAAAGCAGCACAAGAGTCACCAATCTATAAAATGATTATCGATTGGAAAATTGCTCTGCCTCTTCATCCAGAGTACCGTACAATGCCGATGGTTTGGTATATTCCGCCGCTTAGCCCAATTATGAATATGGTGGAAGGGAAAGGCAGTAACTGGCAAGCAGAAGAGATTTTCCCTGCTATCGATAATATGCGTATTCCAATTCAATATTTAGCGAATTTACTCACTGCAGGAGATGAATCACACATTCGTCTTACATTGAAGAAAATGGCTGTTATGCGAACGCATATGAGAGCGCTGCAAATTAATAAAGAGCCAAATGAAGCTGTATTAAAAGAACTTGGTTTAACGAAACAGGATGTAGAAGATATGTATCGTCTTCTTGCTATTGCGAAATATAAAGATCGCTTCGTCATTCCGGGCACTCACCGTGAACAAGTGGCAGATTTATATAGCGAACAAGGAAGCTGTGGTTTAGCATTCGCAGGTGGTCCAGGCTCTTGTATGACAATTTCTTAAATAAAGGGGGCGGAAAATGATGAAACAAAGTTTACAAACTGCTTTTTCTTGTTCTTCTTTTCTTCTCTCCTATCCTGAACTAGGGTGGAGAGAAGCTGTAACTGAATTGCAAGAAGAGATTGAAACGATAGAAAAGGAAGAAGTTAAAGCATCACTTACAGCCTTTATAAAGCAAGCGCTACATAAAACGAATGATCAACTCATTGATAGTTACGTATATACATTCGATTTTGGTAAGAAAACAAATATGTATCTTACTTATATGAACACTGGTGAACAAAGAGAAAGAGGTATTGAATTATTAGAGTTAAAGCAGCATTATAAAAAATCTGGTTTTGAAGTAACGGATAAAGAACTACCTGATTATTTACCACTTTTTCTTGAGTTTTTTGCAAATGCAAATGAGCAAGACAGTGAACCAATTATGAATAAATACAAGGAGAATATACAAGCATTACACGTTCAGTTAAAAGAAGCAGGTAGTATGTATGAACCAATTCTTGCGGCTGTTCTACTCGCTATCGAAGCATGGGATGTACAGACAAATTAGAAAGGAGAGTTGTTAAAATGATGAATCAATTTCTATGGGTATTGTTTCCCTATATCATTTTTGCAATCTTTATCGGTGGACATATTTTTAGATACAACTATGATCAATTTGGATGGACATCAAAATCTAGTGAACTATTAGAAAAGAAAATGCTCCGAATCGGAAGTCTATTATTCCACTTTGGGATTATGTTCGTAATTGGCGGTCATGTTATGGGGATATTAATTCCAGAAGCTGTATACCGTTCGATAGGTATTTCTGAGCATACGTATCACATAATGGCAATTAGTTTCGGGCTTCCGGCAGGTGTTGCTTCTATCATCGGTTTAATTATATTAACGTACCGCCGCGTAACTGTAAAACGTATCATTGCAACGAGTACAAAGGGAGATTATATTGCGCTTATTTTATTACTTATCGTAATGTTAGCAGGACTTTCTTCAACATTTTTAAATATCGATTCAAAAGGATTTGATTATCGTACAACAATTGGCCCTTGGTTCCGAAGTCTCTTTATTTTCCAACCGAAAGTTGAATATATGACGGAAGTACCAGTATGGTTTAAAATTCATATTCTTGCAGGGATGGGTTTATTCGCAGTGTGGCCATTTACAAGACTAGTACATGTATTTAGTGCCCCAATTAAATATGTAAGCCGTAGTTATGTAATTTACAGAAGACGTATTCCTAATGAGTTGAAAAAATAATACTGCTGTAAACAGATAGGAGTTAGCAGCTAAAACGAAACGAGGTCTAATATGGAAGGCCTCGTTTTTGTTTATATAGGTAATAGCCGTTAATAAGTAGTTTAAATTGAAAAAAGATTAGCATCTAAATAAGATGCTAATCAATGCTACAAACAGAAGCAGAGCAATCTTCACAAGCAATTTCACATTTTAAAAATTGTAAATCGTGGATTGTAATCTTTCCTTTATGAATCGAAATTGTACCTTGCTTTTTTAATTCATTTAACATTCGATTTACACTTTCACGTGAAGTTGCACAGAAATTAGCAAGTTCTTGATTTGTTAATGGTAAATCGATGAGAATCCCATTTTCTTTTAATACACCGTAACTATTTGTCATTCGTATAAGAGTAGAGTACAGGGCACCTTTTTTGCCGTGTAATACTAAATCTCGGAACTTCGTTTGCATTCTTCTTAAATGTTCACTAATCCATTTCATAAATTCAAATACAAGTGCTGGTTTTTGGAGTAATGCTTTTTCTAACGCTTCACGCTTTATAACTCCTACTTCAACATCTTCAAGGCATTTTGAATTTAATAAGTATTTCGCATTGTCCGTGAATAATGTTAGTTCTCCAATAATGTCATATTCCGAACAAATTCGGAGTGTCAATTCTTGTCCGTCAGCACTTAATTTACTAATTTGTACTTTTCCTGAGTGGATGATATAGAGCTCTGTTGCCTCCATACCTTCTTGAAAAATAAAACTACCTTTTTTAATTTGCATTTTATATTCAACAGATGCAAGTAATTCTTTTAAATCTTGAGATAATGTCATACTGTTTGCCACAGTGATCACCTTTCTTCTTATAAGCAATACATTTCCTATTTTGAGTGTAAGTATGATGAAAATGCAAGAGCTATTTTAAAAATAAATTGAAATTTCAATGACCGTAAGGGGAAGAAATCTTCAGTTTTTAGTTTGAAAAATTCAATAGACAAAGTGGATGAGATTAAAGATGTGAACAAAATTCGAACGGATTTGTGAAGAATTTTTGAATGGGGAAAGTAATGTGAGAAAAGTCACATTGAATATGTAGCTTCTTTTTTATAATGAAGGCAAATAAAAAAATTGAAAGCTTACTAAGGATTGCAGCAGAAAAGAAGGGATATAGATGCATGAGAACATGAAAGATTCTTTAGAACGGCCACTTCAAGATTTACGTATTTCAGTTATTGATCGTTGTAATTTTAGGTGTACATACTGTATGCCTGCTGAAGTGTTCGGACCTGATTACGCTTTTTTAAAGGAAGAGCTTTTATTAACGTTCGATGAAATAGAAAGATTAGCGAGATTATTTATAAGTATGGGAGTCAATAAAATTAGGCTTACTGGCGGTGAACCTTTATTGCGTAAAGACTTACCGACGTTAATTGCAAGACTTGCAAAGCTAGAAGGCTTAAAAGATATTGGACTCACAACAAACGGTATTCATTTAGCAAAACAAGCAAAGGCGTTAAAAGAAGCGGGATTAAAACGTGTAAATATTAGTTTGGATGCGATAGAGGATTATGTCTTCAAAAAAATTAATGGACGAAATGTAAGCACAAAACCTGTATTAAAAGGAATTGAAGAAGCGAAGAACGCAGGGTTAGAAGTAAAGGTAAATATGGTCGTAAAAAAAGGAATGAATGATAGTCAAATTCTTCATATGGCTCGTTACTTTAAAGAACAAGAAATTCAGCTCCGTTTTATAGAGTTTATGGATGTGGGCAGTACAAACGGCTGGAACTTTGAACAAGTTATTACGAAGGAACAATTAATAGAGAAGATTAATCGTGTATATCCGATTGAGCCTGTTAAACCTCGTTACTTTGGAGAGGTTGCGAAAATGTATCGATATGTAGGGAGCGATGCAGAAGTTGGATTTATTAATTCTGTTTCTGAATCATTTTGTTCTTCTTGTACGAGAGCCCGTATTTCGGCAGACGGTAAGTTTTTTACATGTTTATTTGGAACAAAAGGAACGGATTTGCGAACGCTTCTTCGAGAAAATATTTCTGACGCCTCATTATTAAAAATTTTACAACATACATGGCGATATAGAACAGATCGATATTCAGATGAAAGAACGGTTGAAAGTACAAGTAAACGTCCAAAAGTTGAAATGTCTTACATTGGTGGATAGTGAAAGGCGGAGTTCTTATGCAAGAGCGTTATGCAAGACAAGTATTGTTTTCTAGAATTGGTGAAATGGGACAAAGAAAAATAAGAGAAAAGCATGTGCTCCTAATCGGTGCGGGTGCACTAGGAGCTGCAAATGCAGAAGCTCTTGTTAGAATGGGAATTGGGAAATTGACAATTGCTGACCGTGACTACGTCGAATGGAGTAATTTACAACGGCAACAGTTATATACAGAAGAAGATGCACAGCAGTGCAAACCGAAAGCAATTGCAGCGGCAGAGCATTTAAGAAAGATTAATTCTGAAGTGGAAATTGTATCAGTTGTATCGGATGTCACACTGCAAGAAATGAAAGAGTTAACAAAAGAAGTGCATCTCATATTAGATGCGACTGACAATTTTGATACGCGCCTACTTATAAATGACATTTCACAAAAAGAAAATATACCTTGGATATACGGTGGATGTATTGGAAGTTACGGTGTAACGTATACAATTCTTCCAGGGAAAACACCATGTTTTCGCTGCTTAATGGATCATCCTATGGGCAGTGCAACATGCGATACAGCAGGAATCATTCAACCGGCTGTACAAATGGTCGTTGCTCATCAAGTAACAGAGGCGATGAAAATATTGGTGGATGATTTCGAGGCGCTAAGAGGAACAATGTTATCATTTGATATTTGGAACAATCAATATCTCTCATTAAAAGTAAATAGACAGAAGAAAAATACATGTCCATCTTGTGGAAATACACGCACGTACCCAAGTTTAACATTTGAAGCACAGATGAAAATGGAAGTGCTATGCGGACGGAATACGGTTCAAATCCGTTCAGGGGTAAAACGTGTTCTTCATTTAGAGGAAGTTCAAAAACGATTACAAAAAAGTGTACTTGTCCAAAAAACGCCTTACTTACTATCATTTCTAATTGATGAATATCGTTTCGTTTTATTTACAGACGGTAGGGCATTTATTCATGGAACAAATGATGTGAAAATAGCAAAACGATTATACGCAAAATATATAGGATGAACAGAAAGAGAGTTGTCCCTTATTAAAACGAGGTGAAAAAGAATGTTAGAAAAACGTATACCAATTCCAGTGGCAGAAGCAGTTGCACGTGTAATGGAATATGCTTACCAAGGTGAAATAGAAAAGGTTTCTCTTATAGAAAGCTACGGTAGAACACTTGGAGAAGATGTTATTGCAGATCATGATGTCCCGCATTTCAATCGTTCTCCATACGACGGATTTGCGATTCGAGCAGAAGACACAAAAGAAGCAAGTAGCAGTAATCCCATTCTGTTTGAAGTGATTGGTGAAATTGGAGCAGGTTTTGTTTTTACAGAAGATGTGAAAGCATTTCAAGCTGTCCGTATTATGACAGGTGCGGCAATTCCTGCGGGGTGTAATGCAGTAGTTATGTTAGAGCTAACGGAAGGATTTGAAGAAAACGAAAAGACTTATATGAAATTGAAACGCTCCTTTGTTGCTGGGGATAACATTTCTTTTAAAGGAGAAGATGTAAAACAAAATAGCATTCTGGTGAAAAAAGGGACTGTTATTAATCCTGGAGTTGCAGCACTTCTTGCTACGTTTGGTTATAGTACGGTATATGTTGTAAAACAGCCAGTCATTGGAATTGTAACGACAGGAAGTGAACTGCTCGAAGTACATGAACAATTAAAGCCAGGGAAGATTCGAAATAGTAACTCTTATATGGTAGCTGCTCAAATTGAACGAGCAGGTGGAATTGTACAGTATTATGGGCAATTCGCTGACAATTTTGAGACGTGTTATAACACTGTAAAAAAAGCGATAAAAGAAGTTGATATATTAATTACAACTGGTGGCGTTTCAGTAGGAGACTATGATTATTTACCGGCTATTTATGAGAGATTACAAGCTAATGTACTTTTTAACAAAATAGCGATGCGACCAGGAAGTGTGACAACTGTAGCTGAGTTAGAGGGAAAACTATTATTTGGTCTATCTGGTAATCCTTCTGCTTGTTATGTCGGATGTGAATTGTATGTTCGACCTGTCATTGGAACATACTTGCATAGGAAAGATCCGCACATATATCGTGCAGAGGCAATTTTACAGAAAGACATTTCGAAAGCAAATCCGTTTACTCGTTTTGTAAGAGGGAGAGTAGAAATTGTAGATGGGCAATTGCAAGTTACACCAGTCGGTTTAGATAAATCTAGCGCAATTTCTTCAATTGCAGAAGCGAATGCATTTATCGTTCTGCCGAGAGGAACGAGAGGATTTGAAACAGGAATAACCGTTTCGGTACTGTTATTAGAATCGAACGTCGGAAGTGAGTGGCCGTGGGAAGAGCCGCTTCGATCATACAAGTAATAGAAAAAGAGATTGCTAACTTATATAAGGATCAGAGGTGCAAGATGACACATACGTATTATGAAGTAATTGATACACCTATTTCAATTGAAGAAGTTACAAACAAAGTAATTCGTCGTGAGTGTGGTGCGGTTACTACTTTTATTGGTACTGTTAGAGAATTTACGAAAGGTCGACGTACACTTTGTTTAGAGTATGTAGCTTATAAGACAATGGCGGAGAACCAGCTTGAGAGAATTGGCACTGAAGTAGGAGAGACGTGGCCGGGGACATATGTCGCTATTACACATCGTATTGGTACATTACAAATTTCTGATCTTGCTGTTGTTGTCGCTGTTTCTACACCACACCGGAAAGCTGCATATGAGGCGAACGAATATATTATGGAGCGTATTAAACAAATTGTTCCAATTTGGAAGAAAGAGTTTTGGGAAGATGGTGAGTCATGGATAGGTGATCAGTTAGAGAAGGTAACATATGCAAATGGTGAGCCTGGAAAGGAGAGGAGTATATGATTGAAGTACTATTATTTGCACATTTACAAGAAGAAGTAAGTAAGCCAGCATTACACATAGATTGTGAAAATATTACAGTTGTGAAGCTGAAGGAAGTTCTGATTAAGGAATATAATGTAGCAATTTCAAACGAGATTATGGTCGCGATAAATGAAGAGTATGCAAATGAGGATGACATCATTCAAGTTGGCGATGTCGTAGCAATGATTCCGCCAGTAAGTGGTGGTTGATTCTTTTCAGCCTAATCATGTTAGGACGTGATTAGGCTGGAGAGAATGAATATAACTATGCATACATAGGAGGGAACAGGATGAAAAGTCCTAATTTTCAATTAAGTTTACAAACTTCTAATCTAGTTATCGGTTTTATGGTATGGGTCATTTTATCATCATTAATGCCTTATATTAAAGCGGATATTTCATTAACTGCGGGACAAATTTCTATGGTAACAGCAGTACCGGTTATTTTAGGTTCTGTTCTTCGCATTCCAATTGGTTATTGGACAAATCGTTTCGGAGCAAGAAAATTATTCTTTATTAGTTTTATTTTATTATTATTTCCTGTCTTTTATATTAGTGTTGCCAATTCTATGATGGATTTAATTATTGGTGGATTATTTGTCGGAATCGGTGGTGCTGTATTCTCTGTAGGGGTAACTTCTTTACCAAAATACTTTCCGAAAGAGAGTCACGGTTTTGTAAATGGTATTTACGGTGTAGGTAATGCCGGAACAGCCATTACTTCATTTTTAGCCCCTGTTATCGCAACTTCAGTTGGCTGGAGAGCGACAGTACAATGTTATTTGGTTTTACTTGCAGCATTTGCACTTATGAATTTTTTATTAGGCGATCGTAAAGAGAAAAAGGTGAATACACCATTAATGGAACAAATAAAAGGTGTATATAAAAATGAAAAACTTTGGTTTTTATGTATCTTTTACTTTTTAACATTCGGATCATTTGTCGCATTTACCGTATACTTACCAAACTTTTTAGTATCTCACTTCGGATTAGAGAAAGTAGATGCAGGTATGCGGACAGCTGGATTCATCGTACTCGCAACAATTATGCGCCCAATTGGTGGTTGGCTCGGTGATAAGTTTAATCCATTTAAAATATTAATCTTTGTATTTATCGGTTTAACACTTTCAGGTATTATTTTATCATTTATGCCTAGCATGAACGTGTATACATTTGGTTGCCTACTAGTCGCATTTTGTGCAGGTATAGGTAATGGTACAATCTTTAAACTCGTTCCAATGTATTTCTCAGAACAAGCTGGTATTGTAAATGGTCTCGTATCAGCTTTAGGTGGACTAGGAGGATTCTTCCCACCGCTAATTTTAACATTACTATTCCAATTAACAGGTCATTATGCAATTGGATTTATGGCGTTATCAGAAGTCGCACTTGCTTGTTTAATTATTACAGTGTGGATGTATAGCCAAGAGAAATTGTTAGTGATGTTAAAGAATCATTAATAAGGAAAAAGAACCGTCCCAAAGTATATTGGGATGGTTTTTTTAGTAATAGGCTTCAACATGTTTTTATTGCTATCTCAACAAACGCTCGTTTTCTAAAAGAATGTGTTTTTAAAATGAAAAACAGAAGGTTTATGGAATTTTATTTTAAAATATAGAAGTCAAAAGTTATTCAATTAAAGGGTAGATTAGTGAAGGAAATCTTAAATCTATTCTAAAGATCGAACTCATTTTTAGAATGCAAATATTTAATTGAATCGGGATGTTTAGATGAAAAAAATATAAGTCCACTCAAGATAAACAAGTATCAGGTATGTTAGGTGTTTTAAGCGACAAGTATGGAATTGATGTAAGTATTCTTCGCATAGTAACTGCAGTATCAGATTTCTCTAGGGCCAGATTTTTTGGTAAGGCTAATGGATATTGTGAAAAAGAATACTTAAAATAAAAAATACCGTTTAGGTTGATAAGATAAAATTATGAATTTGTATAAACAATCCATAATTTTCTTTATGAGTTATATTTGATATTTTAAAGAAAAGAGAGGGGAGGGAAATGAAATAAGAATTTTTGATGAGCATTTTCATATTATTGATTTCAGTTTTCTGATTATTAAGAACTGAGGGTGTTTTCCGATGAATTAAATGTGGTCCATATTTAGTAAAGAGTTTCATCCAACTATAATATATTTGGAATGAGGTTTTACATGTTTGTTTTTATTATATTAGACGTGATATTACCAATATTAATATTGATGCTAATTGGTGCAATCTTACAAAGAAAGTTTCAATTTAACTTAAAGCAGCTATCTACACTTATTACTTATTGCTTGATGCCAGCGGCTGTATTTGTGAATATATATGATATTCGTATAGAAACAGGTTTGTTGCTCCAGATAATATACTATTTAATGCTTTATAGTCTGAGTCTGATCATAGTAAGTCATTTCATTTCAAAAATATTAAAGTTAGAAAAAGGAGAAAGTGCAGCTCTAAAAAATAGCATTTCGTTAATGAATTCTGGTAATTATGGGTTACCAGTAAGTCAATTGATTTTCAGTAACAATCCAGTGGGGGTTTCCATTCAAATTTTTATTATTATTTTCCAGAATCTTTTAACTTATTCATATGGGATATATAACTTACTATCAGCAACAAAAACAATCGGAGGTATTATTCAATCATTTCTAAGACTGCCTGTATTTCATGCACTCGTATTAGGGGTTTTCTTTCAATCTTTTACAATTCAAATACCTAATTCTATCTTTATTCCTCTTAATCAGCTTGCGAATGGTTTTGTTGCAATAGCACTCATATTGCTAGGGGCACAATTATCCAACATTAAGCTTAATTTTTTCCATCGAGTCATAACATGGGCTTTAATTGGAAGGTTACTGATGGGACCATTATTAGCACTTGCTATGATATATCTACTAAACATGGATGGTATTGTTGCACAATCATTATTTATTGCAAGTTCTTTTCCTACTTCAAGAAATACATCAACCATTGCTATGGAGTATCAAATAGAACCTGAATTACATGCACAAATCGTTTTATTTTCAACACTTTTCAGCATTATTACAGTAACTGTCGTTATTTATTTGTCATATATTTTGTTTTGAATGTACGTGCAAAAACGAATAGATTTGAGGCGGTAAATGATGGACGGAAATCCCATCGATATGAGAAGAAAACAGTCTTAAATATATTGAGTGTCGTTTACAATTGTACTATGTCTGATAATCAAGTGGCTTAATTCAAAAAAAGGAAACTCGTTACGGGTTATTTCGTATGTAAATCTTTAAAGCATCTACATATAGATTTGCGAAAAAAGACACAATCTCGCTTATAATTGACGTTACATGAGCTTAGGTTGATAGTGATGGGGAGCGTCAAGTAAGAATTTTATCTTTATTGATTCCATGTAGTTTTTCCGTATTATTGTAAATAAGGGGGATGATTCTAAGTTGAGTAAACAAAATATCAGCACAACAGTTTCAGGAGATGTAATTGTTACCCATCTAGTTGGTAATATAAAAACAGATGATGTGTATGAATGGTTTAATGGTTTCGAGCAGGTTTGTCAGCAATTCATTTCCGAAGGGCGGAAATATAAATTGTTGGTGGATAGAAAAGGATACACGCCAAATCATTTTTCTGTTCAAAAAGTATGGAAAGAGAAGTTTTTCAATGAAACCATTTTGAATCACAGTAAGGCAATTGCATTTCTCCTTGAAGAGGGGGAGATAATGGATTATTTACAACAATCTAATACGAAAGAATCTGTGAGATTTTTTGATGAGTATGAATATGCGCTAATTTGGTTGAATGAATATCCAATATAAAACCTGTATTGAAGCAGTTGCTCTCAAGCAACTGTTTTTTATGTCCGTAATTGTTGCCGTTATTTTTCTTCACAGATTCTTGTCCAATTGCTTGTCTGAGCCTAAAAAACGAAACTAAAGCAAAAAGAACAAACGCCTCTAAAAACGTTTGTTCAAAGTTAATTACTATTTTAGCTGAGTGATAGATTACAATTTGCGAGTATGAGAAAGTTTTTTTATAAGTTTAGGAAGTATAGATGTTAATTCTTGCTTCATGCGCTTCGTAAACGATGGGTCCTTACCTGAAGTTGAAATAGTGACAACATATTCATCATTTCGAATGACACCAGGTGTGTGAAAAGATGATGCTGTACTACCACTTACAACGTTAACCCACTGGAAATCATGAGCGGCCTGTTTGACCATCATATTTACAGCATGTTGATTTGTAGCTGCATAAATAAGATGAGCATCTTTAATATCATCATTACTAAAAGTTTTTTGCTTCCAAGTAATATAAGAAAGTTCCTTCATTTCCTCGCAAATTTCTGGGCTGACAACAGTGACGAAAGCACCTGTATTTTTTAATCCAGACGCTTTTCGATATGCAATTTTACCTCCACCAATGATAACGACCACTTTATTTTGTAGATTAAACATAAGAGGGTACATGTTATACATATATGCATTCCTCCATTCGTTCTAATAATGTTAACTTCATGTATGTATCAAACTGAAGACAGTTACAAGTCGTAACGTGATCATATTTTTTTGTATGCAATTTAATTTTTTGAAGTAATAATCCGGTAAAGAGAAGGTACGGCATGACATATACATGGGACGCAGTCGATGTTATAGCCTTGAGCTCAGCAGCAAAAGAGGGAGTTCCTTTCGTTAAAAAGGAACAGGATACTGGCATACCAAGTTTTCGTTCGACAGCTGCTCTGATTTGTTGTAATTCATGTATCGGTTGTGTATCACTACTGCCTCGTCCTACGAGTAAAATACTACTATTTTGCATTGACATAGCTTCACGTATTCTTTTCACTACAAGTTCCACCATATGTGGATGTGTACTAAAAGGAGGTACAACTGAAAATGTTATTTGTGGATATTTCTTTTGTAGTTGCTCTATTTCAAAAGGAATATCACGTTTATAGTGAGCTGCTGCAAATAATAAAACAGGTACAATCATTATTTCAGTTACTCCCTCTATTATCGTTTCTGTAACTGCATCCGAAATAGTAGGTGTCGTTAGTTCTAGAAAAGCTATTTTTTGAATTCTTTCGTTTCGCTCTTTCATAACAGATTGAATAAATTGAATGAATTGTTCATTACCTTCTTGTAGCCGGCTCCCATGTCCAACATATACAATTCCTTTCATTGTCTCACCATGTCTTTCTTCATAAGAGTTTCTTGTAATTGATGATCTACGTTATGAAACCCAACTTTATTTGCATAGTGTAAAGTTGGAACGTCGGTATACGAGAATGGGAGAGTAAGAATATTGATAAAGCCAAGGCGTTTTATTTCTGCTAGAAACGTATCAATAGAAGCACGACCTTCAAATACAATGCTATCCCATGAGAATTCAGAAAGAATACGTGAATGAATTTCATCGAAGCGATGATCAATTGTGTACTCATGAGTCATCATATAGGAACCAGCACCAATTTTTTCTTGAATAACAGCAATTCGGTTAATGTTTCGTCCTAAATAAATCGTTGAATTCGAAGAAAATTGCGCAGGTTTACTGAACAATCCATATTGCATGAGCTTTTCTTGAATAGAAAGGTTCATATACTGAAGTTCTGCCTGTAAGGAACGAATATCTTTATGATATTTACTGCATGATTGCATTAAGATGTCTACACTGTCAGCGGAACAAAATACAAGACGATCAACGTTAAAAATCTTATTGATTTGTTCAGAGGTTAATGTGTATTCTTTCTTTTTGAAAGTTGGAATTTGATATATTTCTGCACCGGACTCTTGTAACATTTGCTTTATTGCGCTTTTTTTATTTGTTGCAGATGTAAATAAAACTTTCTTGCTGTGCAATGGCTTGCGTTCTTTCCAAGAGATTTGATTACGTAAGGAAACGACATCACCAACAATTGTCATAGAAGGATTAGAAATATTTTCGTTTTTGACAATAGAAACAATGGTAGACAGTGTCCCTGTGACAACGCGCTGTTTACCAGTTGTACCCCATTCAATGACTGCTACTGGCGTATCTTCTTTTTTTCCTGCTTGTAGTAAGTTTTCACAAATTGTAGGTAAGTTTTTTATACCCATGTAGTAGGCAATCGTGTCGCTATTGTAAGATGAATTATATTTTCCATGATCGCTTAAAGGACCTTTTGCATGTCCGGTTAATAAAGTGACACTATTACTGTAGTCACGGTGGGTGAGGGGAATACCTGCATAGATACTAGCGGCGATGCTAGATGTAATACCTGGTACAATTTCATATGGAATATTTGCTGATGCTAAAGTTTCTGCTTCTTCACCAACACGGCCAAAAATAGATGGATCTCCGCCTTTTAAGCGGACTACGATTTTTCCTTCTTTCGCAAATTGAAGGAGGTGTGAGTTAATCATTTCTTGACGCATAGTATGATTCTTTGGCATTTTTCCGCAATAAATAAGTTCACATGTTTCTTTTGTATAATTAAGAAAGGAAGGGTTTAATAAGCGGTCATATAAGACGATATCTGCACGATTTAAGCACTCTATCGCTTTTTTTGTAATAAGCCCTTCATCACCTGGTCCTGCACCAACTAAATATACATATCCGTTCATATTCGCACCTCGTCTATTTTTATTTAAAAGGAAGCCAGGGGAGGCTTCCTTTTGTAAATTACATGTATATATAAATATCTCCGTCAATAACTTCTACTTCATACGTTTGAATACAACCGTCATCAGGTTTTTGAACTTCACCTGTTAGTAGTGAAATTTTCCAATCATGTAGTGGACAAAAAACGAATTCTCCAGATACAATACCTTCCGCTAATGGCCCGTTTTTATGAGGACAACGATTTTCTACAGCTCGAATATCGCCATTTGAAAGGCGGAATAGGGCGAAAGACATACCTTTCATTTGCACCTCTTTACCGATTTGAATAGGAAGGTCTTCTGCACGCATAACTTTTATTTTTTCTTTCGTTTGTATCATATAGGTCACAGCTCCTTATTTCACAGTTTCTACTTCATACATCGCTTTTAATGATTTCGTTTCTAGTGCTTGTCCCCATGCTTCTTTATATGTGCCACAAGCTTTTTGGAAACGTTCATTTAACGTAGTAACCATATTTGCATCTTGCAGTATTTCTTTTATGTGATCGAAGCCTAAACGTTCTGTCCAGTAGGCAGTACGCTCTCCGTAAATACCAGTTTCACGATAATATTGCATGTAAGCTGTAGCGATGCGAAGGACATCATCTTCAGTAGGGACAATCATTACAAAATCAGCTTCACGTACTTCTGTACCACCATTTCCGCCAATATAAAGTTGATATCCATTTTCGACACAAACAACGCCAAAATCTTTCGTCAGTACTTCCGCACAGTTACGCGGACAACCAGTTACACCCATTTTCATTTTATGAGGTGTATCTACCATTTCTAATGATTGTTCAAGCAACATACCAAGTCCTAATGAATCTTTCGTACCGAAACGGCAAAAACGAGAGCCAACACATGATTTTACATTACGAAGAGATTTTGAATACGCATATCCAGAAGTCATATTTAAGTCAGCCCATACGTTAGGTAAATCTTGTTTCTTGACACCGTATAAGCCAATTCGGCTTGCACCGGTAATTTTCACAAGTGGAACATCATACTTCTTCGCAACTTCAGCAATTTTCATTAAATCATCTGCTGTTGTAACGCCTCCGTACATACGTGGAATAACAGAGAATGTACCATCGTGTTGGATGTTACCATTCATTCTTTCATTAACGAAACGGGACGATTTATCATCTTCATATTCTTCTGGAATCGCCATACGTAAATAGTAGTTTAAAGCAGGGCGGCATTTCGAACAGCCGTCTTCATGTGCAAAACCAAGAACATTTCGTACTTCTTTTGGAGATTTTAAGCCTTTCTCGTGAATGGCCGCTACGACTTCATCACGGGATAAAGGTGTACATCCACACATACCGGCAGATTGCGCTGAGGCATCAAAAGCATCTCCAAGTGTATGAGATAAAACTTGTTCCACAAGCGGACGACATTTACCACAAGACCCTGCGGCTTTCGTACAGCCTTTAACTTCTTCAAAAGTCGTTAACTCTTGTTCTAAAATGGCGTGAACGATTGTACCTTTCGTAACACCATTACATCCGCAAATCGTGTCATCAGCACTCATAGTAGCAACGTCAAGTTCACTCTCTTCACCAGCTTTGTGAAGAATGGAAGCTGGTGTATATTCTTGTATATCTTCTTCTTTCTTTAACATGCTAAAGAGGCGTGTACCGTCAGCTGTGTCACCATATAAAACGATACCGACGACTTTATTATCACGAATTAATACTTTTTTATAGGAACGTTTACATTCATCAAAGATGGATATTGCTTTCGTTTGATCATCTTCATAAATTTGACCAGCAGAGAATAAATCACAACCAGCAACTTTTAATTGCGTACCGACGATACTGCCCGAATATCCATCAGTTTGTAGATTTGTTATATGTTTTGCTAATATCGCACCTTGTTCATAAAGAGGAGCAACAAGTCCATATGCGATACCGTCATGCTCTGCACATTCTCCAACTGCATAAATGGACTCATCATTTGTTAGCATATAGTCATTGACTACAATACCGCGATTTACAATTAAACCAGCATCTTTTGCTATTTGCGTATTTGGGCGTATTCCGACAGCCATTACGACTAAATCACAATCTACAACTTCACCATCTTCAAATTGAATGCCCTCAACATGGTCTGTACCAAGAATTTTTACAGTTTTCTTTTCCATTAGAAATTTCATGCCTTGCGCTTCCAAATCTTTGCGTAATAGAGAAGCTGCTTTCGTATCTAGTTGCTGCTCCATTAAGTTTGGCATTAAATGAACAACATGTACGTCCATCCCTAAGTCAATAAGACCTCTTGCGGCTTCTAAACCAAGTAACCCACCACCAATAACAACGGCCTTTTTCTTTTCTTTAGCGGTGTCTATCATAAATTGTGTATCTTCAATTGTTCGAAATCCTGTTACACCAGGAAGAGTAGAACCTTCAACAGGTAAAATAAAAGCACTAGAACCTGTTGCGATAATGAGTTTGTCATATGTAAGAGTACGATTTTTTTCTGTGATAATGATTTTTGCTTCTCGGTTAATACTTTGAACTCTTTCGTTTGTATATAAAGTTATCTCATTCTCTTCGTACCAACTATATTCATTCATAATGATATCTTGCATATTTGTTTTGCCTTGTAAAACGTGAGAGAGCATAATACGGTTGTAGTTTGGATGCGGTTCATCTCCCAAAATAGTAATCTCATATGAATCACTATTATGTTTTAATATTTCTTCTATACAGCGTATGCCAGCCATACCATTTCCGATCATAACTAAACGTTTTTTCATTTTCGTTTCCCCTTTTTCTGTGAAATGTTGAACAAAGGATTATATTTCTATTATAGAAAATCCAAAAAAGGGGAGATGTGATATTTGTCACATTTTTATAATGATTCACAAATTGTTAAAATTCGGATTTATTCGAGAGGGATGTGTATATTTTTTACCAAATGAAAAAACAGGACATAAGTATGTATACTCATGTCCTGCAATTTATTTATGCTCTCGTAATGGCACGTGGAAATAAAATATTATTTTCTAAATGAATGTGTTCAACTAAGTCAGATTCTAATGCTTCAAGACGTTGGTAAACAAGTCGATAAGTACCGCAAGCTCCTTCTGGAGGAGTAAAGTCATTTGTAACTTTACGAAGCTCTTTAATAATGTTGCCTGCGTGGTTATGTTCATTTTCCAACTCATCTACTACTTTAAGTAATTTCACATAGTTTTCTTCAATTGGATTTTGTTCAAATTCTAAAATTAATGGGAAATCTTCTGTTTCTTCTTTAATTAAATGTTGTTCTAATTCCATCTTTAATTCGTGAAATAGCTTATGAATTTGAGCTAAGTGAGGCTGACTTGCTCCGTGGACGCGTAATACTTTCGTCACATACGGACTTAATTGTGGTAATTCTTCATTTAAATAGCGATGATGCTTATTTATAACATAATCAATCAATTCACGATAAGAAGCATTTTTCCAATCAATTTCAGATTCATTTAATCGTTTCGTATTATTATAAAGTGTATTTAATTCTGTAAGTACTTCTGTTGCTGATAAATTTCTTTCATGAATTGCATCAATAAGTGGTTTATTACCACCACAACAAAAGTCTATTCTATATGATTTAAAAAGATCGCTAGCTTTCGGGAATTGTGTAACGATCTCACCGACAATAGAAGTTTCAGTAAATGCATGTTTCATATGAACGCCTCCATAAAGTTTGAATGTAATAACTAAATTAAGAATAGCGATAAATGAAAATCAATGTGGTGATTGAAATCACTTATTATGTGTCAGTTTTAAGGATAATAAAATGAATTTTATAAAAGGAAGTGGGAGGGGAATTCGTCGTAATAGTTTCTGATAATAAAAAAGAAGCTTATTAGAAGCTTCTTTTTTATTACTATTTTTCACATGCAACTCCATCGCCATCACGATCAAGATGTGAGTCATAACCTGGTTGTCCTTTATATAGAGGAGCTTTCCCGGCAGCTCTAACTGCGGCACAATTTTTGTAATATGCACTACTAGTATTTCCAGAAGCAGGTTGTGTTTGAGTTTGCTGTGCTTTTTGCTCTTCTTGTTGTTTGCGAGCCTGTTCGTCAGCCTGACGTTTTTGTTCTTCTTGTTGTTTACGAGCTTGTTCCTCGGCTTGACGCTTCTCATCTTCTTGCTTTTGAGTTTTTTCATCCGCCTCTTTCTTTTCTAGTTCTTTTTTCTGTTCGCTATTTTTTTGTTCTTCATTGTTAGAGGCAACTTTTGTACTAGTTGCTGTCGTTTTTCAAAAGAAGGAGCTGAAATACCTAATAGCGCAACAAAAATGACAAATAATACGGCTGTAATAATAAATTGTTTTTTCGCTACACCTGTTTTCTTAATTACAGATAAGATTGCTATAACAAGGAAGAATATAGATAGAATGAAACTTAAAGTAGAAAAAAACTCGACGACGGGGTGTTCCGATTTTGTTGTACCGGTCGTTATTAATATAATAGAAATCATAAAAAGAATAACGGTAGGACGTCCATATTGTTTTGCTTTTCCATTTTTCTTAAAGAATGAAATGATACATAAGATTAAAAGAATAAAAGCAATAGAAAATAAAGCTGCACCAATATTACTCAAAATCGCCATTTTCATACCTGCATTTGTAAGATTTTTCTTATTGATTATAAACTTATTGGATATTACACGTTTTATATAAATTTAGAAAATTAATATTTTTACTAGACTTATAAACGATTATTTTATATATAGAGAAAAATAGATATATTTCCTATTACTTTTTGAAAGAGATTTCATAAATTATAGTATATCGATTGAAAGGAGGAGATTTGAATGGAATTTCAATTGTTGGTAACTTGTATATTACAAGAAGGTAATGCTTACTTTTTAGTAACGAAGGTAGACGATGTTATTACGTTAAAAGTACCGATTACTGCGGGAGTAGCAGGTTTATTTTTAGCTTTAGGTGTACCAAGATGTTCTTAATTTAAATCTCTATAGTAGAAGAGGAAGGGACATGCCTTTCTTTTCTACTGTTACATAATGTAATTATGTAAACTTAAATATCATATTTGTGATAGCACGTCTGAAATGGACATGCATATACTATAATGTTTCATTGGATGTTAGCGGTGAAAGGTAGTTTTAATAAGTGCATCCAGTGATGTTTTTAAGTTATGAAAATAAAAGAGGTGCTATTATATATGAAAAGAAAAACATTGGATATTCCAGTTACATTGCGAAGAGAGTGGTTTTTAATAGAGTTAGCTCATTTAACGAAAAAATATGGAATTGAAATTGCAACTAGCAAAATGGATGCTGCACCGTTTTTAAGAGATCAAGTTACGGAGTCAAAGATAGGGGAAGGGTTACAATACGATAAATATGATGATGAGTATATAATTGAAAATTAAAGGGTAACAACAAAATTAAATTAATTTATAACAAAATATAAAATAAAGCAGATTCTAAATATAGAATCTGCTTTATTATGAAATACTTCTAGTCAACTAGCCTCTTTCTAGTGTTTTTCCTACATATTTCTCTTGCGTTATTCCAAAAGAGTCACGAAGAATGCGAGCATAATCTTTAGATTCTATTGGTCGTTTATTTTTGGTGCCTTTAAAGGTTTCTGTATAATTTTTATTTGTTAATGATATGTGACCATAAGTAGTTAATTTACAAGTGATAGCTCCTTTATTAAAAGGAGATTCTTTATGCTCTACAATCACTTTTTGAATGTTATTCACTTTTTTCTCATCTATTGGATCTAAAGTGAAAGCATAGCCTATTTTCCATGCATTTGAAGGTTCAGATTGTAAGAAACTTGTAGATTCTCCGTTAGCTCCTTTTCTCATTTCTAAAATATGCGTACCTTTTCGAGTATTTCGCTTACGAATTCGATATTCTCCTGTTTGAGAGGAGATGACTTCTCCGTTAAAAGGGACTGGATGTAAAGGGAGATGAGATGCAAAACCTGCATCCACAACATAATCTTTATCCTCATGACTTAATATGATAATGACATGACCATCATCGGGTTTCCATATATTATCGTACAGATCATAAACAGTACCGGCTACTTTGTATACTTGAAACCCACAATCAATTAAAAAATAATACAATAAGGAGTTTAATTCATAACACAGTCCACCTCGTTTTTGAATAAGTAACTTTTCTATTAAGTTATCTTTTGAAATATTTTTAATAGTACCAGCCATAATATCAAGATTTTCATAGGGGAGAATCATTCCCATTTTTAATAAGATTTCATCTAAATCATCAAATGTTATTACTTTTGCAGGAATTTTTAATCGTTTAAAAAACTCCTTTTGTAAATTGGTCATCATAAAGCATTCTCCTTTCTTTTTACAGAATTTTCTTCTGCTCACCGATAGGTTAGTACTTCTAAAAAGTTAATTCAAGTGCACGAAAATTATCATAATATATGTTTCTGGAAATATAACTATCTATTCGGAAATTTCAGTTTAAATTTTAATCGTAGGAAAGTCTTATAATATAAGCTCCTTTAAAATTAGTTTGTATTTAATGAAAAGAAAGTACATATCTTTATTATATTTTTAAATAACTAACTAGTAATAAAATGTTTTTTTACTAAAATTTTTTCAAGATTTGTATGCTTTATATAAACAATAATGATTAAAAAATATCTGGGTGTAGCGAAGTTAACAATTATTGAGAAACTTTTTTGTCGTATTCTATCAAAAGGAAGAGGTAGAAACAAAGAGAATAACGAGAGTTAAGGAAGAGGGTATACAACTAGTAACCTTCTAAAAATAGGGCTAACATCTTTTTAAAATAAAAGATTAGCTATTATTAAGGAAGGGAAAATATAAAATATTATAAAGAACACCTTCTTTCAAAAAAATAGGGGGAGTAATATGCGACTGATGAGAAGATGTGTGGCCTTACTAATTGTATTTTTTATCATGGCTCCAACGATTAGCACAAATGTACAGGCAGAAGTTGTAAAAGAGCTTGGAAAGGGGTTTCCTGATACAGAAGTATTCACACCTGGAGAATGGTTTTTAGGCCAAAAACCTGCTAATTATGATGAGAATAAACCACCAATTCTCTTTGTACAAGGAAGAAATGGTAATGCAGATAGTTGGTATGGAAAGACAGTATATCATGATATAAATGATATGTATGATTATGCTTTGAAAGCAGGCTATCAAACAGTGTTTATACAATTATATGATGCTGCTGGGAAAGGTTCGGCTAGTCAGTGGGATAACGGAAAATTGTTAGCACAAAAACTTGAAGAAATATATAATCATTTCGGTAAAAAAGTTAATATTGTAGCACATAGTAAAGGTGGTATTGATACACAAGCTGCATTAGTTGAATATGGTGCGAATCGATTTGTTGGAAATGTTATTACACTTGCTACACCGCATCACGGCTCAAATTTAGCAGATTTATCATATAGTTGGTGGGCAGGGTGGCTTGCTTCTATATTAGGTCAAAAAGATGATGGTACGTATTCGTTACAAATAGGTGAAATGGCAAAGTTTCGTTCAACAATAGATAACAACCCAGCAGCTAAATTAAACCGTTACTATACGGCTACTGGGACTAGCTGGGGGCCAACATTTTCTGCATTATCTATGGGCGGGTTATATTTATCGTCGTACGGTTCAAATGATGGACTAGTAAATGAATGGAGTGCGAAGCTATCGTACGGTACACATTTATTTACAGATTCAAGATTTGATCATGACAATATAAGAAAAGGATCAGCTGTTTTTGCACGAATTGAACCATATTTACGTACGACAAATGTGGGGTTACCAGCTTTAGTAGCATCCAGCACTAGTTCAAATGAAAATCTAGAACAATTAAATACAACTTCAAATCAAAATATTTTAGGAGGCGAATTACCACAAAATCAGTGGATAGAGCAAAGTATTTCTGTTGATAAAAAGGCTGAAGGAATAGTTTCTGTACTAACTGCTTCTTCTGATGTAGAAGTACAAATGGTATCTCCAAAAGGAAAAATCTATGCAAACAAAGATAGCGCTATAACTACTGGTGAAGGCGAATCTTTCTTTAATGGGGCGACAATTAGAACATTCAAGTTTGATAAATTGGAAGTAGGCGAATGGAAAATCAAAATGATGGCGAAGCAGTCGAAAGATGCATATTTAGTTGTAAGCGATTACAAGAATGACGCGCCATTTGTTCTTCAAATGCCTACAAAGGTTAAAGTAAATAAACCTGAGTATAAACTGAAAAAATCACCAGTGGCACCTGAAATGAAAGGGGATCTTTCCATAACAGTAAGAGTCGTTAATAAAGAAGGTAAGTTAGTCTCTGAATTTAATGAATTACAAAATGTTAATACGAATACATTTACAGGTGCTTTGAAAGATATAAAACAACCGGGAGTATATAACGTTACGATGGATATAAAAGGGATGAATAAAGAAGGAAAACCATATAATCGTACGATTGTTAAGTCGGTTTATGTAGAGAAATAAGGAAGAATAAATAAGCATAATATAAAAGTGCAGAAATCTTGTGTTAGAAAGAATTCTGCACTTTTTTGCGTGATGAGAGATAATAAAAGTCGAAGAAAACTGTTATTCAATAAAAAAAGATGCTGAAATAGCATCTGAATGTGAAGAAATAATATTAACTTAGTTTTGTAACTGTTAATTCGACTGAATTTATACCATTGTCACAAGTTACAATACTTTGACGATTAAAGCCACTATTATTTCTAAGTTGAAGAGTTGAATTAGCTGGCACTGTAACAATCGTTTCGCCAACGAGTTGAAGACATTCGTTATTTGATGAAGTATTCATTTGAATAGCGAAGTCACCTTGACTATTAGCAAGTGGATTGTTATTTAAAAATATAGTTATGACTGGGATATGTGGAAATACAGGATTTAAAGTAGTATTAATACTGGAAATGAACGAAACTCTATAATCACCAGCTTGTCTAAATTGTATAGTAGTAGAGTTTAGTAAGGAAACGCCTCCTGCTAAAGGTCCAACGTGATTAAATGGAAAAGGGTTGCCAAAAGGAACAGTTATAAATTCAGTTTGCCAAAAAGTTCCGTATGCAGGACAGCTTCGTTTATGTGAATGGTCACATGAACATTTTTTATTTGAACTGGAAGAAGATTTACATGAGCATTTTTTATACGAGTTTGAAGAATGATAGTATGAACCCAATATATTACCTCCTATTCTTAATAAATGTAAAACACATAATAGTTTATGAAAATGAATCACAATTGGCGTGTATGCTTGTACTATAAAAGGAGATAGATTTGGAATATAAAGTGCTCAAATGATGAAATATAGTATTGGGGTATTACCTGTAACACTTTTTGAAGATGATAAGGTTCATAATTTGATAGAAAAATGAATGGGATTTCTAAATGGATTAAAGTAACGAGGAAACGTTTATCCCGCTATTTTCCGAGCGGTAAGACCCCACCTCAAAATTCAGTGAAAGCAAAGAAGTTAGTTTTGGGATGAACAAAACCCCCACTGAGTAAAGTTTCATTTTACTATAATAATTTCGTCTGACAAACAGCAATATTATCTTTTGCTGTATGGATGTTATCGTTTGGTGAAGTTATGATATTTAATCGTATGTATATTAGATTATTTAGTTTATTTTTTATTTTATTTGTGTAGCTGGGCAGGAAGAAGTCAGAAAATATAGAATAAATGTACATATGAAGCATCGTTTGTTTTTGGTGTGAATAGTAATTAAAGATACGCTAAAATATTTAAAATTGTAACGAAAGAGAGATTAAATAATAGAGGGAGCAACTTACATGGAAAATATATTAAAGGTATCTTCAAAATCAAGCCCAAATTCAGTCGCGGGTGCAATAGCGGGTGTACTAAGAACAAGTGGTAATGTGGAAATTCAAGCGATTGGGGCTGGAGCTATAAATCAAGCGATTAAAGCAATTGCGATTGCAAGAGGGTTCGTCGCTCCAAGTGGTATTGACTTAGCTTTTGTTCCAGCGTTTCAAGAGATCTCTATCAATAATGAAGAAAGAACAGCGATTAAATTAATTGTAGGCCCTAGAAAGAAAAGGTCTTAAAAGTAATTGTGAATGGTTCGTATCAATACAAAGTTCACAACACTAAAAGCAAAGCATACTATGTAACTGCTAATCCTGCTTATGTGTATGCAAAATGAAAATTATAAAAGCAGAACTCTCATAAGGTTCTGCTTTTATTTGTTGTAATTAATTATCGCTATCTAGTGTAAATCCCTATATAGTTTTTTTTCTTCAATTAACTTAACATTTTTTAAGTTTACAGACATTTCATATTCTGATTTGTTAACATTTTCATACATTGTATTTTTTATCCTTTTTTTAATAAATCAACGGTGTGTTCTAACCATTCTAAAGGTGTTACTTTTAATCCCTCAAAATATATTCCATCTGCAGCTTCTTTTATATATCTATTTTTTTCTTCCTTACTGTAATCACTTTGAATAAATTTAGTTAAGAAAATAATAGCATCTTGTATATATTCTTTATTTTCCTCTTCTATTAGTTCTTGAATTACCTCTTCATAGAAAGAATCTTGATGAAAGTTTCCTGCTAGGAATTGATAAATTTCATCTTCTGGATTATGTTTTAATAACATATTTATCCTCCTATTTATTAATTTGGATAGCCAGTTAAAATAAATTTTCCGTTTGCATCTTTCTTTAAAATAATTTTAGCATTGGTCATTTCCTCAATTGTCGTAGAACCTCTTTGAATTCCTCTACCAATTATTTCATTACCACCTGAGAAAGCCAAATTATCGCCTTTGCTCAATATTTGTCCAGCTTTTGAGATACCTTGAGAGAATTTAGCACCTTGCGCTAGCTTTGCAGCTTTACTGAATCCTTTATCCCCCCAATAAGACCTAATCCAATTTGTGTTAAAGCATACGATCCCCATCTTCCGCGGGTTTCTGCATCTCCATTTATCACATCTTTCTTAAAAGAATCTGATAACGCATCCCACATAGCAGGTAAAGCTTTATCTAAATGGGTAACAGTGTAGCCCATACCTTTCCAAGTTTCCCAGTCACCTAATGCCTTTGATATAGGAAAGAACAGATGGAAAAATAAAACAGGCCTAATTCATTTAGTTTTATATTTTGTGGGGGCACCCACAACCCCACCCGCAATTTACCCACAAAATATAAAAAGTGATGAATCACTATGAAATATCATTTTTATAAAAGCTTGATAAATCAACGTTTTTAGCGCACTTTAAAACTTGATGAATTAAGAGGATATATTTAGAACAAAAGTTCAACAAATGGAAGGGGAATGTTTATTTATCAAGGGGATCTAATACAGTTTAATTAAAAGGTTATTATTTGCTCACAAATAATATAAAAACATGTGAAAAAATATGAAATACCCTTTTGAAGTAGAATATAATATAACAAATAAAAAGCGTCGCAAATGCTTGTATAACAGGCATTTGCGACGCTTTTATAGTTTTTCTGAACATAAAATAAACAACCCTAAGACTGTTCATTCTTCTCCCAAGATTCTACGAGATAGTATGGAAAACCTTATCATATCAGGGTTTCTAAGTGATGATTTTCCTCGATGCTCACATTTTGCTCACATTAAATCTTTTCATTTTTTATCAGACGTTTTCATTAGATTTTATTATGCTCTCGAAGTTTTCCGCTGCTTGTTGCTGCATGTTCTGCGTGATGTGACTATACTTGTCTAAAGTCATTTGAATAGATGAATGTCCTAAGCGATCTTGTACGATTTTAGGGTGTTCCCCAGCCTGAAGCATGAGTGTAGCGTGAGTATGTCGTAGGTCGTGTATACGAATCCGAGGAACCCCAGCTTTTTTATAGTGATCATTCAAAAAGCGATGAGGAGCATCTATATGTAAGGGCGAATGTATCGTATTGCCGGTGAAAATAAAAGCTTCTTCATTTAAGTGTATACCCCAGCGGAAAAATTCTTTCTTTTTATAGGAGTAGTAGGATTGTAACTTTTCTATAACAAAAGAAGAGATACTAATACTTCTATTTGAAGACTTAGTTTTTGTAGCAGCTTTAAATAGTCCTTTTTCTGTTTTTACAAGCGATTTATTAACCAGGATACGTTTATTATCAAAGTCAATATCTTTCCATGTTAGTGCAAGTAATTCTCCGCGTCTCATACCTGTATAGATTGCAAGTAAGAAGAACATATGGTACTTAATATTTTTTTCTTTTAGATACTGGAGGAATCGATTACATTCCTCGCTAGACCATGTTTTCATTTCACCTTGCTCTTCACGTGGTTTTTTAACCTTATTCATTATATTATCATGTATGATTTCCCATTCTACAGCGTGTTTGAAAATGCATCTTAGGCAGCGGTGGATATTGCTGATTGTACCATTTGATAGTCCTTTTTCTTTAAGTTCAGCATAGTAGCTTTGAATCATTACGGGCTTAATACTCTTAATTTTTTTATAACCAAATGGGGGCAGGATATAGAGCTTTACTAAGCTTATGTCTTTCTCATAAGATGTAATTTTTAATTCAGCTTTACGAAGAGGCTTTAACTTTTCCCATACATTTAAAACAGTTAATTGTTTGTCATCAAAATATATTCCTTTCTCTATCTCTGTGATCATAGTTGCAGCAGCATTTTGGGCTTCTTTTTTTGTTCTAAATCCACTTTTACTTTTTTGCTGTCGTTTTCCTGTGGTTGGATCTATACCGATATCTATCGTAAAAGACCACGTATTTCCACGCTTACGGAAACTTCCTTTCATATTCAATACCTCCTGTATGGTTATTTTTGTAAATTGCGGTATTGTGATATCCTATTCTGTAATTTACTTGCTAATAATTGATTTTTATAATGTAAAAGCCTTTTTTCAGCAAATTTTGTTGTTACATTGAATTTTTCTGAGATTATATATGCGTTTAACTGTAGGGGAGGAAGCTTTCGTAACATAAAAGTAGGTACACAAAATTGTTGTGCGAAGTTTTTAGCCTTTGCTTCTTGATAATCCAGAAACATTTGGTGCATTAATAATTGATTACCAGAATGAAATAGGATGTGACAGGTCTCATGACCAAAATCCTCCCATTGTTCTTTCTGAGAGATACGATTATCAATAACTAGGTTAGTTATTTGATTTCTTTCCATTGCATGACTTCCAAATGGAGCAAAGTACAGCCAAATGTTTAGCTTTTTCGCAATCTCCATCATATCAATTTGTTCAGGAACAATTATAGATAAGGATTGGTACAAGTGTTGGATATAGTCTTCGAGTTGTGTAGTGTGATAGGGTTGCGATTGAAACAATATAATTCACTCCATTCATAATTATACAGAACAGATGTTCTGTATAATTATAATATAATAAAAAAGAGATGGATGAAAGGGGAAATTGGCATTAATGATTTTTAATAAGAAAGATTTATAAAAATTAAAATAAACATTTTATGATTAACCTCTTGTCAGGATAAAATGTAAAGATACGGTAATATATGAATGAAATATATGGTAAAGTAGATTGAGAGAGTTTGGAAATGAAAATAAGTATAAAAGAAAAACAAATGATGGGACATTTCAATATATATAGAATCAATGATTAATATAGGGGAATATAGTAAGAAACAATTATAAATTTTAATTTAGTTTGTAACTAATTAGTCTTATCCATATAAAAAACAAATGAATTTTGGGGTGTATTTATGAATCGAGTTATTTTAAAAGAGTTAAGTATTAATAATCAAACAATACATTTTAATGAAGGATTAAATTACATAGTTGGAGATCACGGAACAGGAAAAAACAACCTCTTTCGAATAATTAAGTATATTTTAGGGATAAAAAGGGATTTAGAATTAAAAGGTAAATGCTCCTTATCCTTAGTATGTAACTTTGGAGATAAGGAGGTAAATATAATAAGAGAATATGGTTCTAAAAGAATTGTTTTTGAAACAGATTCTACCATAGAGTTAAGAGCAAATTCAACAGAGCTAAAGGAGTATTATAATATTTTGTTGGAACCTTTTTTTAAAGGGAATAAAATGAAAAACGCAGGATTAAACATATTGAGTTTTGGATTTCTTTCTCCTATGAAAGCTACTTCATCAATAGGAATCCATATAAGAAGAAAAGAATTGATAAATACTATATTAGGAATAGATGAGCGATATACAAAGCAATTAGAAAATGATTTAGAGGTTATAAGAAAAGACGTCGAGAAAGAAGAAATGATAAAGCAATCAATTGGAAGTTTCATCCAAGGTGTTTTATCCGAGGGACTAAAAAAAGAAGAATTAGATAAAGAAAACTTAAATATTATGAGTGATATTATAAATCAACAATACACGCAAATTGAAAAAGGGTTTATGGAAAAACGGTTATTTTTAGATAAAGCACAAAATGCAGTTTTAAAGATTATTAATGAACAGAAATTCTATCAAAAAGAGAGAATGTCATTAATTGAAGATTATTATTCTGATTTACTTAAGAGAATTGGAGTAGATTCTTACATAAATCATTCTCAATATATAAAAGAAGATATGATGTATAATTTCAAACTATTTGATCATACATCATCACTTTCCTCAAGAGGAGAAAATGAGGCTAGAAGTCTCTGTTTTATGATAGCTTTGATGAGACATGGATATGATGAGAGCCATAATGGAAGTGGTTTGATATTTGACGATATAGATTATAATTTTTCGGGGAACATGGAAGATAGATTAACTGATTTAATAAATGAAGAAGCTATTAATAATAGTCTTCAATATATTAAAACCTCAAGATTTAAAGATCGAGAGATACCAAAAGAAGCAAATATTATTAACTTAGATAATGTAAAGTGGGGATTGCTGTAATGGGTGAGAGAAGTTCAAATATCGGTTTTTTTATATCTATTATTTCTGTAATTGTTTCTGTAATAGGTTTAATATTTGGAGATGATATTGTAGGTAAATTTTCTGGTCCAAAATTAAGCATGGTTTCTACAAAGATAGATGCTAATCCCCCAAATAAAGAAAGTGATGGAGAAATTAAGAGAAGTTCAAATCTACCAGATTTTGTTCGGGTAGTTGAAATAAAAAATGAGGGATCTAATCCATCTAAAAATTTAAAATTAGTATTAAAAACAGATGGAGAAATATATGATCATCGGATGGAGAGTACAGAAAATATTAAAGAAGGAAGAAAAATAGATGGAAAGACATTAGAAATAAGTTTAGACAGATTATCAGCAAATGCCAACCTTGAAGTAAAAGTATGGATGAAAAATGGTGATTCTTTATTTAAGGTTAGTTATGCAGATGATAAAGATAGTCAGGATTTGGTTAATGTAAAAGAAGAAAAAGGGAATAGTATACTGAATTATGTTTTCATATTTATCAGTATTATTTCAACAGGATTTTTAGTATTTTTATATGTTAAGAGATTTAGCCATAGAGAAATCCAAACATTAAATAATGAGAATATACGTTTAAATAATAATGTGAATTCATTGATAGAAGCATTTGCATTTTATATGGGGGGAAATGCAAATGAAAATACTGAAGTGGATTCTTCTACACGAAATGAGGAAGCTACAGATAGACTGCAAAGTGTAATAGATCAGTTAAATTCAGATAGGGACAATTAAAGTTATTCTATTGAACGGAATAGAATAGATAGATAAGGTTTATTTATAAAGTTAATTAGTCTTTATAGTTTGTTTGAAGGGAAGATGTAATAGAATGATAACAGAGGAAGAATTTTTAAAAATACCTACCTTAAAGAGAAGTTTGCAAGATGAAAAAGTTATTATATTTTTAGGGTCTGGTTTTTCTTTAGATCTTGGGAATCCTAATTGGATAAACTTAGTTATAGGGATTATAGAACACATAGTAACAGAAACTGGTGATGAATCTTACTTACCATTTAAAGATATTTTAAAGAATGGCACAATGGAAGTTCTAGATGTGCTAGATGTTATTGAAAAGAAAGTGCAAAGAAGACATATAATGGATGGTTTAGTGAAGCACATAAAAGAAGCTGTTTATTCAGAAAAACATAAGAAATTATTAAATATAAGCAGAAAATTAATTACTACGAATTATGATAGACTTTTAGAACATAATTCAGAAATACGTCATATTTTCACATATGATAATCTATATCATATTTCTGGGATTAAAGAGAAAGATGAATTCATTTTAAAACTTCATGGTTGTATAAATGATCCAGATAAATGTATATTGTTCAGAAAACAATATGATGGAATATATACAGAAGAAAGCGCTGCAATATTAAAAATGGAAGGTCTAATTCAGGATTATACATTTCTATTTGTCGGTTTTAGTTTTGCAGATCCATACGTAAAAGACCTGTTTAATAAAATAGATAAAATACTTAATGGGTATGGTAATACTCATTATTTAATTACAACGGAAGAATCTGAAGTAATAAATAAGTGTAAATATATTCAACAAATTAAAATTGAGAATTGGGCTAACATAGAAACTTTATTAGATAGTTTGGTCACTCTAAAAAAAAAAATTAAGCAAGAACGACTTGAGTCTCTTTTGGAAGTGAAGGGAGGTATTTTTGAAATAGATGATAAAGAAGCAAATGAGTTTCGAGATTTTATTATAGAATTTCATGAAAAATCACCAGAATTTACACCTATAGAAATTAAGGAAGAAGATAAGTATTCTAAGTTTAAAAAGATTAGAAAAAAATTCGAAGATATGAAATGTAGTGGGACAATGCAAAGGAGATTTGAAAAACGCTTTGTTGTTCGGTTTCCTTTAATTACAGAGATACTTAATACGGAAACTTATATTCAAAGTGATAAGAAGGAATTAATAACAGATTTAATTGTGGCAGAATTTTGTAAAATGGACTTGGCTACATTTAAAAAAGGAGACCATGTGTTTGAAAAGTTAATTGACAATGTACAAGTGTTATATGAGAGTAAGGTGGCCTCTATAGATAGTGATAGACTTCGGTTTTATATAACAATTTTTGTAGCATGGGTAATTAATGAATGTGATATATTTGATGACCCTTTAGAATAATCTAATAATAAAAGTGAGTTGAAGAATGAGTGAATTATTTCTTAATGACTAAACATAAAACAGTTGAAGAAAATATTCTCTATACATCTAAGGTATTATTTCAATGCTTAGAGAAACCAATGCATATAGATGAGTTATTTATGATATATTATGAGGTACAGAAAAAAGAATTTAGTGCCAATATTGAAAATCTTCTTTTTTCTAGTTTAATATTTTTATACAGTATGGAGAAAATCGAAATTTCTAACCATATTATAAAGAAGGTGTTTTAGGAATGATATTAAAAAAATTAAGTATCCATAATATGGATGATAAAACAGTAATTAAAACATACGAATTTAAAAAATATGGCCTAAATGTTATTTTAGGAGATAAGCGTAGTGATGATGATGATACGAATGGGGTGGGAAAATCATCGTTTGTGAAACAGATGCATTTTTTACTTGGCAGAGATTTTTCAAAAGAAAACATCCCAAGAGTCTTATTAGAGAATAGTATATTAACTTGTCTAGAAATAGAAATAAATAACTCGAATATATATTTAGCTAGATTATTTACGGATCAGAAGCATGGATATATACTTCAAAATCAAGAATTTGATTATGATTTAGACGGTCGCTGGATGAGATTAAAAAACAAAAATTATAGAGAAAGTATAAATGACATTTTAAATCATAGTAATGAATCTAATGTAACCTTTGCTGCTTTAAGAGATTATATAATTAGAGATGAGAAAAAAGGATTTAGCTCAATAGTCAATACTAGTTATAATAGACTACAACAGTATAAGACTTACATTTCACTTTTTAACTTACCTAGTAATTTTGAGGAATCGATTCAAAAGATAACCAAAACAATTGAAGAATTAGAAAAGGAAAAAAAATTTATTTCTTCGTATAATCAATCATCTGGGAAATTAGAGATTAAAAAACAAGAAATTTTAAAAGAAGTGCAACAATTAGAAAATCAAATCTCAAAAATTAACTTAGGGGAATTTACTTCTAGTCAGGCTGACCAATACTCAAAGTTGAAAATTCAACAGAGTAAATTACAAAGTGAAATTTTCAAAATAAGATTTAATATTAAGCAGTACGAAAAAAACATAAAGAATTTAGAAACAAAGGGAACTGAGTTAGAAAAGTTGGATGAGTTAGAGGAATTCTATAAACAAATTAACATATATTTCCCTAGAGATATAAAGAAAAATTACCAAGATATACAAGAGTTTTATCGCCTTATGAAAGACGATAGAGGAAATTTCTTTACAGAACAGATTAAAACAGCAAAATTAGAATTACAGAAATTATCTAAGAAAAATACTGAAATTGAAGAGAGATTGGCTGAGTGTACGAGTGTTTTAAAAGAAACTAATTTTATAAATGATGTTACTCATATACAAAGAAGGTTAAATTTACTTCAAACAGAATTAGCAGAAATAAATGTTAGAATTAAAGGTCTTGAAAAGGTAAATGAATTAAATGTGCAAATCCAAGAAGAGAAGTTAGAACGGTCTAGAGAGATTGTTAAATTACATAACAAATTTAAATCATTTAATGAGCAGGTAAGTCAATTAAATAATATCTTTTCAGAAATTATAAATAAAACTTATGATGATAATTCAGGATATTTAACGTTTTCATTTGACAATAGTACGAAGGGTTCACCTGGTCGAATAAAGATAGATTGTTTTATTCCGGAAGAAGATTCATATGGACGTCATAACTCGAAAATCAGAGCTATAGATCTAACTTGGTTAATATATAGGGTTAGGAATGAATTACCAATCGAATTTTTAGTTCATGATGGTTCTTTCTCGGCTACCGATAATCATGCAGCGTATAAAATGCTAAAGTTTATACATGAAACTTTAAGTAAGTTTAAAAGGGGACAATATATAGTAACTCTAAATAGAAAAGATTTAACTGATGAGGCATTAGAATATTTTAAAGCAAATGGTTTAGTAATAGCAGATTTAAAGAAGGATAAAGATGAAAATCGTTTCTTTGGTTTTAAATATTAAATACTACTTAAAGCTCTTTTTAGGGCTTTTTTATATTCAGAAGATGTTGTACATATCTAAGATTTCACATCCTGCTATAGAATGATAACTAAAAAATTTCCTTATTTAATTCAAATATCTTCATCTCTAAAATTTTCATTTTACTAATCAAAGGTACAAAGGTGAAATATTCACCATGTTTATTTAGTAAAAATAATCTATTGATGGAACAATATATAACACAGCAAGTGTAATTGTTGTGTTATATATTGTTTATTTTATTTATCTTCATTTTGTCTAACCTTTTCATTCTGCATTATAAATTCCCAAAAACGTTTTAATTCTTCACGTTTCTCAGGGGATGCGTCTTTAATATCTTTAAACCAGAGTCCTAGTTCTGGATCGTGTGTTGTTATATTTAACATAGATGTTTCTATTCGATTAGAAATGGACTCCCTACCTAGTAAAAAATCAGTTGTAACGTTAAAAAGATCTGCTATTTTTAAAATAGTTTCCATAGGCGGTTGTTTTGTGTTATTTTCATATGCAGTATATGTAGTACGGGCAACGCCTAACTTATTAGCTACATATGTTTGTGTCCAAGTAGAGTCTTTCTTCTTTTTTTCTTCCCGTAAACATTTCAATTGCTCTCCAAAAGTCTTCAAAATAATCACCACCATCGAGTTAAAATAGTTACTCTAATTATAAACCAATTTTCATGTTACTAATAGTAACTTGTTATTTAAGTTCTTTAAAGGAACATTAATTATTGACTTGTTCCTTTGGGAAACATATAATTAAATTAAGAAATTAATTAGGAATAGAGAGGAGTATTGATATGAGGAAATGGCTAAAAGATTATAGATGTGTAAAAGGTTATACTCATGAAGAGGTTGCAAATCAGTGTAATATGTCTAGAAGTTATTACACACATATCGAAAATGGGACTAAAACACCCTCAGTTATAATTGCTAAAAAATTAGGGAGAAGTTTGAATTTCGATTGGACCATTTTTTTTGAAAAACAATGTTCCTTAAAGGAACATATCGGAGTGAAGGGGTGATAAATATGATTAGCTTTGATATCGATTCATTTCGTCAAATAATCAGAGAAGAAGTACTAAAAGCAACTGAACATCTTCAACCAATGAAAGAATTACCACCATTTTTAACAATTACAGAATTAATGGAGCTGTTACATATTAAACGTACAAAAGCATCTGAGTTATTAAACCGGTCTGATTTTCCAGTATGTCGCGAAGCAGGAGTTCTTATTCCTACACACCTTCTTTTTAAGTGGATGGAGAATCACACTGAATGGGTAGAAAACAATACTGAGTATTACAATCCATTTAAAGAATCCGTCTAATAACAAATTACCATAGTAAGTTGTCACAAATAAATATTGCTTTAGGTACGAATGGGGGAAGTAAACGATGTCCATAGGAAAAGAAGTTGCTATGGCACGAAAACGAAAGGGAATCACCCAAGAACAACTCTCCTTAGAAATTCCCGTGAGTCGTGAGTCACTAGCAAAATATGAAACTGAACAGCGACGATTACCAGAAGATTTACGAAAATGCATTACTGAAGGAATTGATGATCCACAGTTGTTTTTTAAAATGTGGAGTGAAGCAGCAGGATATGTAAGTATCCCGTTCTTTAATGGAGAGCAAATAGATCTTCATCCTACAAGTATGAGATACATGGTTTATCAAGAGACAAATGAAGCTTTGGAACAACTCGATACAGTATGTTGGTTTAAACCTTCACAAACTTGGTCCGAAAGTGAGAAAGAGGATTTGAAAAAGGTAATGCATGAGATCTTGGATGCTACAGGTTCAATGATGAGCCTCGTAGCGATCCTATGTGATCAATATGGTATTTCAATGAAAGAAGTCTTTAAGTACTGGAAAGTATCATTACGAGCTAGGAAGTATATAAAAGCTTAATTTAATTATTTTATTGGGGAGGTTTAAGTTATGACGATTGATTATGCAAGTCCAACTTTAAGTCAATATAAAGCTCTAATTCGTAAGGAAGCAAATTTATATGGCGATATTCGAATTGCAGCAGTTTGTGGGGACTATATGAAAGCTAGGGATTTAAAACAAGAGAAGAAATTAATGGAGATAAGAATTCGAATTATAGAAGCAGCATTTGTTTTGAAAAACAAAAAGAAAAAAGGAAAGGCCACCGCGTAGCCTGCGATAGCCAATCATGACAATAGATGAATTATAGCATATAACAATTTAATTCGACAAGCCATTGTACTTGTCGTTATGACCAGAAAGATTTGTTAACTCTAACCGCTTAATATACATTACATTCTGGTCATAACGATGCGTACAGTATCAAATTATTAAAAATGGGGAGCAAATTATGAAAGTAGAATGTAATCGTCTGTTCGACTTAGTTCTACCAGGTGATTTTGCTTTTGCAAATGAATTACATAACTGTATGGTGACATGTATTCATAACATGTTCAATGCTGGTTCATTAGATGAAGCAAATCATTGGGAGAAGGAATTAAATAGATGCGCAAAAGAATTCAAGAGCCTTCGTAATGAAAAAGAGGATCATGATGTATCAAAGAGTTATCGTGTAGTTGTTAAAAGCCTTCAAGGGCAGGGGATCAATGCATCAGTAGTTAGTCGAAGAAAATAAAAAATCTATCACTTGGCAGAGTGATAGATTTTAGACTCTTATAGAGAGTCTTTCTAAAAATTGAATTGGATTAAGTATATCAAAGCAAATCAAGTAAAACAATGGAGGATGAATAATATGGCAGTTTATAGACCTGTTCAAGTTTCATATTGGCAAGATGCTTTCGTTTTAGATCTTACACCGGAGGAGAAATACTTCTACTTATACTTAATGACTAATAGCAAAACTTCTCAGAGTGGTATCTATGAGCTTCCATTACGAGTGATAGAAATGGATACAGGGTATAACCGTGAGACGGTTGAGAAGCTGCTAGAGCGGTTTGCTGATTACGGGAAAATTCATTACAACAAAAAGACGAAAGAAATTATGTTGCTCAATTGGCTTAAATTCAATGCTATTACAAATTTGAATATTGAAAAGTGTGTGTTAAAAGAAATCCAGAATATTAAGTGTGAAGATTTTTTAATTGATTTTTATGAGACATGTTTAGATTTAGAAAAGCAGCAAGATTTTAAAATTCCTCGTATTAAGGAATACTTCCAAGCACGTTTTGAGTGGCTTATAAGGGGCTTCGAAGACCCTATGAAGGAAAAAGAAGAAACAAAAACAGAAACAAAAGAAAAAGAAGAAACAAAAACAAAAGAAGAAGCAGCAAGCTGCTCAAGAGATAAAAAAGTTGCAGAAGAAAATCCAATAGCATTTTATGAGCAAAACTTTGGAGTTCTTAAACCATTTGTGGCTGAAGGGATTAATGCGTGGATTGAAGATTTGAATGCACAGCTTGTTATCAAAGCAATGAAAATAGCTTTAGAAAAGAATGCACCTAATATGTCTTATGTACAAGGTATTTTAAGAGATTGGCATGCTAAAGGATATAAGAGTATTACTGACGTTGAAGCTGCACAAGCTCAATTCCGTAAGAAATACCAGTCTCGTGGTGGAAGAAGTAATACCAGAAAAGAAATCGTCCCTGATTGGTTACATACACAAGATACAGAAGTGCAATCTCAGTCTGTAAAGCACGATGAAATGGATTTAGAGGGTGAACGTAAACGTTTAGAACAAGTATTAGCTAAATATAAAAAAGAGGCTTAGGAGGATTGTAATGCCAAAGCAGTTAACAATATTTGATGTTGAGCCTGTAGTAGCATTCGATACTGAGAAAGCACACATTCATCGATTAAATTCTAAAGTTCGTTTTACGGATGTAGTTGTTCAAGTACCGAAACAAGTAAGAGCTACTGATGAATTAAAACCAACAACAGCGCCAGATGATCAGTATGAATTATTTGAGGAATATACAATTGGAATTTGGAGATTTAAGCGGGTGGAAGATAAGCAGTTCGAGTGGGAAGAAGCGGAGGAGCTTTGCAAGTCTGCGAGAGATAATAAAGAACCGATTTCAATACGACTTTATTTATCATTAGAACAATCATTTATTCCTGATAATGTTGTGGAATATCTATAACAAAATAAAAAAGTCGAGATTGCTCCCGACTTACTTCGACAAAATAATCATAACATACGGGAGTGGTCTTAATGGGAATTATTAAAGAAAATCTTGTAGAAATGATAGCTGAAATAGATTTGAAAACAAACGGAATATATGTTGTTAAAAATGGTCAGGTCCAACTAATAGAACCACCCCAAGGTGGATTTGGTGAACAATCATTTGTATATCAAAGTGGAAAAGTTATTCGTATGGAAGAACGAAAAACACAGTTACTTTAATCAAATTTGAATTTTGTAGAAAAAGAGCACTATTAGAATAGTGCCCAACTTTAATTCGCAGGAGTATTATGAGGAAACTTAAGTAGGTGGCTTAAGTTTCTCTGTAATAATTATGAACCTATGATTATAAAAATACCTATATTTTAGAGGGGAGTTAGGGAGTATTTGTATACAGTGAAATCCTTTTTGAAAATATATTCAACTAATTGAATGGTTTCGGAGTCATAAAAACTTTCATATGTTGGGAGTCGTGGGAATAGCGGATCAGTAATATCAGCATCTGCATAGTTACCTTTAAAAATGGTGATCCCACTTTGATGATGCCATGACTTAGTTAATATATCTAATGGGGACTTCTTTAAGTCAAATATATTCTCTAAATTTGAGATTTCAGAAGAGAAATTTTCAAGGGGAATATAGCTTGTAACAAACTTTTCTTCATCTTGGATATATTGTTGCACATAGTGGGGGTTCACATCATCTAAATTATTCATATGTGCTTTTAAGTAATATAAAAAAAGTTTAAAGGAGATTTTTTTATTGCAGTTTTTATCATGATATAAAAACTGTCTAATTGGTTGCCATTCGGGATGTTCAATATTTGGTGGAGCGATTAGTGAGAGAAATGAACTTACTGCTCTTTTATAGGGGTTTCTTACAAGTTTATATGTCGGCTTTTCATTTGTAGATAATGCATTAGCAAGCCCAGTAAAGTAGTAAACTGAATTTTTGTAAATGTCGAACTCATAATTATGGATGAATGGGTTATATTTAATGGCTTCCTTAAACAAGTTGATTTGATAAAAAAACCAATGAGCAAGTGATGTACATCCGCTTTTTTGACTCCAAAATAATATTATGGGGAATTCTTGATGAAAATGGGGTCCTCGGGCGTATTTCATGATGAAGTCGTAAATATTAGAGTTAGTCATATGTTACCTCCCATCATATTCTAGAAATCTCATCTTTGTATACGGTATGGAGAAAATTCTATATATATGATAAAAGGCTTGCAGGGCTATCAATTACTTTATAAAAGCGTTATTTTAATCGGAATGGCAGGTAATTGACTAAGTTACCTGCCGTGATCCAAAACAGTCCGGAGGAACAAGCTCCGTTTTGAAAGAGTGCAGCCGAGGGAGCCGGCTTGTAGGTAGTATGTGTAATGGGAAAAAAGATTATTCAAAAAAGGGAATGGGAAATGAACAAAGATATTCAATTTTTAAAGGATCTGCAGCAGGAGTTAAAAACACAAGAAACTGACGGGAACGCATCACCACGTTTTTGGGTAATCAGGGATTATCGATTTGTTCTAGGAAACGATAAATATGACAGTGGGCATGAGGAGCGTATCTATAACGATGGTGATCGTGTTAAATTTTATAATTTTAGTGATTTGAAAGAGTTCTTGGAAGATATTTATGGAGAAGAAATTGAGGAAGACAAAACATTAGTGTCGCTTATCAATGATGAAAGCGAAAACTTCGATGAGTTATGGGAGTATGTAGAAAGTAATTTAAACGATAATGGTTTCTTTGATGCAGTTTTTGTTAAGGAGGAAGAATTTATTGTACCCAACACTATGTTTCTAACAAAAGAAGAAGCGAAATGTCATCTTGAATTAAATAATTATCACTACACTTCAAAAGCTCATACATACACTATGACAGCATGGCGAGCGTCAAAAGTGGAACGATTGTTGAATATATTAGAAACATTTGATTGGGAGTCAATTAGTACAAAATAGTTATTTGCGCGACACGTTTCCCTATAAGTGTGTAAACACGAAATGGGAGGGTTATTAATTTTGATGGCAACAACGGATTGACTGAAAGTAGGAATGAAAGCCGTCAGGTTGAGCTGAAACTACTTGTCTGATACTCCTACATGCAAGGCGTGATAGTAGTCATAAATTGTATGAAGCTAGGTGAAGTCGGCTGAACAAAACCTAAGTGAGAAATCATATGGTAATGGATAGGTCGGGATGCTACAAAATATCTATGGTGAGAATGTCCAAACGGACTGACGAACTTGCGAATGTACGGGTCTAAACTATTAATACATTAGAAATGTGTATGTCGTTAATGACGACGTTATCTACCGAAAAGTAAGAGTAAATGATATGAAATTCGGAACATCTAACGATGAGGATGTAAAGATAACAGGCTTAAAGTAAGCACCTAAGGATATATGCATAGCTAAGTCAATCGGAACGTGGTAAGCAAGAAACTGTCACCAACGCCTACTAGCGGACAGATGCATATAAGGTTCTAACGAACCGAAATTGCTTCATTCTTGTGAAGGTGGGGATACAGTACCGACGAAGCATGTAACGAATGTGGAGGGATAGTCCCTAGTCTTGTTCTTTGAAAACTAAATCAACTGGATGTAACTCACAGGATCGAGTAAGATAATGTGACTTTTCGTAAGAAAAGGGAATGAATACGTTGGTGAGTACAAGATTGCTTGTAATCTAGTTGCTTTAGCTTAAAAGGAGAAGATGGGGCGCCGTATGTTGGGAAACTGACACGTACGGTGTTAGGTGGGGGAAAAGGTGGAGATGATATCAAAGCCTTACCTATCACGCACTATAAACCAAAATAAAAGAACCCGTTTGTTATAAACGGATTCTTCACACAAGGTCTGCAAGAAACTCAAGGTAACTGGACCAGAGCACCATATAGAACTTCTTGTGATATTAATGTATTCAAGGGAATCAAAAATGTTAATAGTAATTAAACAAAATCCATACTTGATAGCGAATTAGTAAATTAAATTCTTATTTAACACTATAAAATTTATCTTCATAATATGTTTTGTAGCGATTCATATGAAAGTGAGCTGAATGATAATGCTTTATTCAAATATAAGTAACCAAATTAGAGTACATTCTCATGGTGCAGTTGGAGCACATGCTATAACACATAGTGCCGCACATAGTACAGTTCAAGCTGTTCATCAAGCGTTGCAAATGCAACAACAAATGTATGAGAGTATGTAGCCGCCTATTTATCTGGATATGCAACCATACTATATATCTAGCGGATATTCCCATCCTATAGCGGTTTCAGGAGAGGATATATATTTTTCAACAATTCCTTATGGAACTGTATACAATTTATAGAAAGATTTTGTTAAGTAGACATTCATTTGTAATAACAATTTTACTAAATGGGTATAAAAAAAGAGCACCTGACCAGGGTGCTCCGCCCAAAATTATGAATAACAATCCATAAATAATATATGTGACTTTTACCTAATGCTGACGGAATTCAATAAGATCTTTATTTATAAATTAAAGAGTGCTTTTTAAGGGACTCTATGACAAAGCGTTATTTTGAATTTTTTGGGATTTAGAAGTATTTGAGCAATAACTTCGTTTTAAGACTATGATAATTGCTAATTAGTAATACCGACTTGATTCAGTAGACATGGCAATCGCTTTTGTTTCATGAACTGTACCATAGGGATGCTCTGGAGGTGCGTATATAGCGTAAATTTTTAGTGGTTTATTCCCTGTATTAATTACATTATGCCATTTTCCAGCAGGTATCATAATTGCATAGTCATCATAGGCCATTTCTTGAAAATCTAATCTATCTTTGTTATCACCCATTTGAACGAGTCCTTGGCCCTCTTCAATACGTATGAATTGATCAGTTGTAGGGTGTACTTCTAAACCTATGTCATCTCCAACATCAATACTCATTAAAGTTACTTGTAAGTTTTTTCCTGTCCAGATAGCGGTGCGGTAAGTATTGTTTTGTTTAGTGGCTTGGTTAATATTTAATACAAATGGTTTAGTTCCATAATCTGTTAATCTAACATTTTCACAATAAGGATTCCGGTTGTGGTTCCAAGCATTATTGTTGTAACTGTAATAATAAGGATTCCAAGCGTAAATCCAATTATTGTTATTCCAGATGCTATCCATCGGGCTTTGAGATTGATAATAATAACGTGAAATATGTTGCATATCCAAGCTCCTTTCATAATTTTATCATTTACTTTTTATCCTATGCTGTTGTCTATTTATGGGAATGCAGACTAAGAGGAAATGGGCAGTAATAAAAAAATAAAGGAGTAAATATAGGTATAAAAAATTTAAGAAAATCCTTATTTGAAAGTAAATAAAAAAGAGCACACATATAAGTGTGCTCCTAGACTAAAAGGTTTGAACGTATGGACTGGAGTGGCCCATACAATAATATATGCTTGTATGATTAAAAGGTGAAAAAACTTTAAGGGAATTTTGATTTGAATAAAAGAAACCCCGTTTATTCACGAGGTTTCAAAGGGTAAATGTCAAGTTATGACGTACTCGACTAATTAACCATATCATGAATTTATTGGCAAAAATACTGGTAAATATGTCTAATTGTATGACTAGTAATTTGAAGAAAAACGCTATTTGAATCAATGTGGAAAATACCATATGTAACCTAGAATAACTAAGCAAATAATTCCAAGTGTAATTAATAAATATTTAAGGGTCGTGAGTACTGTTTTCATTGAATACCACTTAAATTTTTAATTATTTTAGGTATTTAGTCAGGTATTTATGTATATAAAAATTTTATTTTGTCACAAATCAAAGAGCATCATGTAACGACGCTTTTTGATCAAGATATATTGTAAAGCGATGACTTGTGAGGTGCTCTCGATAATGTATGACTAAAAACCTATTTGGTGCAGGGATCATAAAAAAGAACACTCTCATATAGTGCTCTAATGATTAGAAAAAATTGTGAACTTGGTATAGAGAAATATATGAGGCGAAGCAGAAATCAGAACAAAATTTTATTATCAATTCAATATAAAAGAGCAGCTAGCAAAAGCTAACTGCTCTTTTAACAAAAGGTTCCGGGCTGCAAACACTGTTAAGAAAGCAGCTAATAGGTAGTATGTACAGGATTATGAGGATTATTCAGATGAATAAAAAAGAGTGCCCTGACACAGGCACTCTTGTCTAAAACTTTTAAAAAGACAACTAAAGTTACGTTATAGTAAATTCAATTGCGATAGGAGTACCTGGATCTAGGACCGCGCCTCCTACAATAGTAGCAGTTGTAGTAGTCACGCCAGTAATAGTATCACTTGTTTGAATAACTCCATTAATATAAAGCGTTAAAAAAGCATAGGAAGCAGGGAATGTTGTTACAGCACCAGTGTCATCAGTGAAGTTTGTATTATCAAAAGTTAAATCTGCTCCAGCGACAGTTCCTGTTCCTGCTGTACTTACAAATCGTCTTCCAGCTATAAAAGGTTTAACGATAGGCACTTATGTTCACCCCTTTTTAAGAATTGACTTAGACAAGTTTTTTTGAAAGTCTTGTCCTGTATTGTATTCTATGTGTTGCTTCTTTTAAAAGTTAGGGCTTGTATACTAGTAAATAAGTATAATTCTTATTTGTGTATTAGATGTTCTTTAAATTTAAATAAAGTAACCCTTTTGTAGTGAAGGTAAAATTGAAAAAGGGCCTGATGTGAAAGAACAGGCCCTTTACAAAAATTGCATATGAGGAAAATCAATGTCAACAGTATAGTACCAACAAATGAGACTTAATTCCAGATATTAAGTATTGAGAAATAAAAAATATTTAACGTAACAAAGTGGTTAACTTTATGAGCTAACCACTTTGTTACACAAAAGAAAATTAGGCCCTACAAGTAATAGTTGCGTAACTTAAAGTTACAGTTATAGTGTAAGCAAGATTGGAAATGTTATACGAAAGTAATTCTGTTAAAAAGTTTCATTTTGTCATAAATAAAAGAGCAGCTAACAAAAGCTAGCCGCTCTAAACAGGGATGTGTCTCTAGATGTAGTTTTAAATAAACAGAATGTTGAGTTTTATTCATGGGGAGAGAGAAATGGGCTTGAAAACAGAATACAGTCCGGCTAGAAAACTAGAGGACACCAATTCATTAAAGCAGCCATTAAAGCTGTTTTAGGAATAGGTGTCCTTTTTATTTTGAAAAGGGAGGTGGAGAAATGAAGGGGTTAAGAGATCAATTACGTGAATGGAAAAAGCAATCAAATAAAACAAAGAAGAAAAAGAAGAAAAAACGAAAAGAGAAATTTAGTACTCGTGAAATTGAAGATTTAATGGGGATACGTAGACCTTGCTATGAACGTAGACGTGGAGCGTTAAGACAAAAGTAATAAAAAATAAAAAGGAGTGGTCTTACATGACTAAACAATTATCTTTCTTACCAAAAATCGATAGAGCAGCAACACAAGAGGAATTAGAAGGTTTGTTGGAAAGTGTACGTATACATAGACAATTCGGGATGATGCGTAAAGAAATGAAGGTCACTCCTTCTTATGAAGTACGTGAGCATGGTCCTACACATACAGTTGGAAAACCATTAGAAGATGTTGCTATAGCAAATATTCAACAAAGCAAACGAGAAGAGTGGCTTGAAAGAATGTCAGTACGTATTGATCAGTTTCTAAATCGATTAGGAAACGGACGTGCAGGAAGCATTCAAAGAGATATTATTTATAAACGTTATTTAGAAGAAGAGGACGTATGTGATTACATGGTTTATAACGAAATTGGAATGTCAGAGCGTACTTATCGACGTTGGAAGTCTAAAGCGTTTTATAAACTTGCTTTTGCACTTGGATTAGAAGTTTACGAGACAGAAGAAACGGGAGGTAATGAATAATGAATTTTGTTCAACCGATACGTGATCCGGAGCAAATCCAACAAATTAAAGAGTATTTGAGGGGAAAGAGCCAACGTAATTATATTTTGTTTGTAATAGGAATCAATACTGGGTTACGTATTAGTGATATTTTGAAACTGAAGATTGGAGATTTAAAGGGAAGCCACATTTCTATGCGTGAAATGAAGACAGGTAAGCAGAAACGTATTCAGATTACTGCAGCATTAAGAAGAGAATTAAAGTGGTACATTGAAAATATGAAAGACCATGAGTATCTAATTAAGAGCAGGCAAGGAAAGAATCGACCAATAGGAAGAAGTATGGCGTATAAAATACTTAGCAGTACAGCAGCTGAGTTTGGTTTAGATGAGATTGGAACACATACACTACGTAAGACATTCGGATATCATATGTACATGCAGACTAAGAATATAGCTTTGTTAATGGAGATATTCAATCATTCAAGTGAACGAGTAACTTTAAGATATATTGGCGTAAATCAAGATGCAATGGATAAAGCAATGACTAGGTTTAAAATCTAATTACTATTTAAATAGTAATTGAGTGGTGTTGAGATTTCAAAAAATGTAATATCTATCATTGTGAAATTTGCTATATTGAAGAGGTTCTTTCTAAAAAATAAGATTAAATTAATGTGTTTTTGATGTAGGTAAGATATATTTAATAATGACCTAATTAAGGCTAGCCTGATAGTTCGTCGTATAAATAGGAGGAGAATAAAATGAAAATCAACTTACCACATGCTGAATTAACTGCCTTACCTTGCCTAAACATATCTCTAAATGAAATTACAAATATAAATCTATTCGATAATAATTTCACAAAAATCCCAACAGAGATCTATGAAATGAAGAGTCTAGAGGTGTTAAATATTTCTGCTAATGGGATTAGGGAGATTCCTGGTAGTATAAAAAATTTAAAAGAACTTAGAATGGTGGACTTAGGACATAATCAGATTGAAACGATTCCATCAGAAATAGAACACCTTGTAAATCTAGAAGATTATTTATATCTTCACAATAATAAACTTGAAACAGTTCCACCAGAAATTAAGACTCTTAAAAAATTAAAATATTTAAATCTGAGTGATAATAAATTGACGGAATTACCAAAAGAAATTGGTGGATTAACTAACCTGATAGAGTTACGAATAATGAATAACCAACTTCAAAAGATACCTGAGAGCTTTAGTATGTTAACTAATATTAGAGAACTTCACCTGAAAAATAATCAATTTAGTGCTTTACCTGAAGTGTTTGGAGAGTTAGCATTATTAAGAGTTTTGGATTTGGAAGATAATAATTTAAAACAAGTCCCTAATGAACTTAACAAATGTAAGAAATTACGACGTTTGAACTTGAGGAATAATCAATTGACTACGTTTCCAAATGGAATAGGAGAACTAGCGAATTTATTAGAATTAGATTTAAGAAGTAATAAACTGAAAGAATTACCGGATTCATTATTGGAAATAGAAGGATTAGAGCGTTTAGATTTAAGATGGAATCATGAGTTAAGAATACCTGGCTGGCTAGGGGAGTTAGAAGAAAAAGGCTGCATTGTTTATTTGTAGATTAATTTTTACTAATATATTTATGCGTTAGTTAAAACAAGGAATAAAAAGGTGATTTCTTATAGGATAATATAAGAGGATTATAATTCCGTACAGAAAAGTTTGGAGAGTATAATTACTATCATTGTCTATTGTTTGTTTATGATGATTATGAAGGTTTGCATTTATAAAAAGGACACCCATTTAAGGTGTTCTTTTTTAGTTGCTAATGAGATTTAAAGTAGTAGACAAGAGGAATGAAAGGGATATTAATTTATAATTACTCATTATTATTGTATTGTGTAACTCAAAAGTGGAAGGGCTATGAAGCTATGAATATCAAGGGCTATAGCATTTGACTTAGTTACACAAAATATAAGATATGGGTAAGTGGTAGTATCAAGGTATCGAATGATGTATATACATAAATATATGTGATTTGGGCCATAACCTTGCCACTTTGGCAAAGTTATGGTTCCTTTTATTCGTGGCAAATTTATTGTTCAAAAAATGACTATACTTTCTTATGTGAAAAATGCACCTCAATTGTTAGAGGTATCAACGATTGAGGTGCATTTCAAAATCTAGGGATTTAATTTTGTAAAACAAATAAACTATTTAACAAGATGAAGATGGTGGTATGCTTTGAGGGAAACAAAATAAGTTTTCAGGGTCATACTTCGCTTTTACTTTTCGAAGTTTTTCAAAGTTTGATCCATAATATGCTTTTCCGAAATCTTCAATATTTTGATCAGGAACATTTACATAAGAACCTGTTACATATGGTCGTATCCGCTGGCGTACCCTTTCAACTGATGCCAGATTTGAAGCCTCTTCTGATTTATTTGTCCAACTAGCAGTCCATTCCGTATAAAACAATGGACTTCGCCAAAAGAAAGCGGTTTTACTGCTAGGTGCTTTACTTATAGCACCACCCCAATTTATAAAAAAGAAATTGGCTTCTGTCCCAGTAGCCTCTTCTAAAAATTGTCTCATAATTGAAATAGGTTCTTCAGGCCAAAGCTCAACTGCCCAAGCTGATGAAAATTTAACACTTTGATCAGATCTACCAGGTATTGGTTCATCTGGGTCTAAAAAGTCTATAGCATCCGGATAAGGTAAATTTTCTATAACTATTTGTGTTGGGGTTCCAATACTAGTTAAAGGTTCTAATAATTCGATTGCTTCATCTTTTGAACCTAAGAAAATACCTTCAGCATGACATAATCCATTTACTTTACTATAAATCTCGAGTAAGCATCCTAATCGTGAATCTACAAACGGCGCCCATTCTTGCCATGCTCTAAACACCGATTCAAATTGTTCCCACGGCCAAATGATATTGAAGACGGTTGCTGTTTTAGGGGCACGACGAACTTTAAAAGTGTATGCAGTATTATATCCAAAATTGCCACCTCCACCACCTCTAGAAGCCCATAGTAAATCTTCGTTGTTACAATGATCCGCTTGAAGAATTTGGCCTTTCGCATCTATCATTTCCAATGCAAGAAGGTTATCACTTATAAGACCAATCGATCGTGAAACTACTCCAAATCCACCACCCATCGTAATTCCTCCGATTCCAACCGTTGGGCTATCTCCAAAAGGGGCCATAAAACCTTCACGAGCTAATCCTTTTACTAATGGGCCAACGTGAATTCCTGTTTGAACGGTTGCAATCGCATTTTTTTTATCTAAAGAAACTTTATTCATGTCACTCACATCAATAACAAGTCCTCCATTTACTACTGAAAGGTTCTTATCTAGAGCATGTCGACCACTTCTGACACGTAAGGGAACTTTATTCTCACGAGCCCATTTAATAGCAATACTTACATCGCCTGAATCTTGTGCAAAAACAAAGACGAGAGGAAAGACATCAACATAAGGATTCCAATTTTTAACTGCTTCTAAATAACCTGGATCTCCTTTGAAGATTACTCGTCCTGTTAACTGTGTTGGCCCCATATATTCCACTCCCTATAAAAAAGTTAATTATGAATCTTATTTAGCAGCGGTACCAAATTACGTAATTAAACCAGATATCAACATAATGGAAATAACTCAAATCGTACGGATTTTTTAATCATATCTCAGGAATAAATTTCAGTTTTAAAATATTCTCTAAGTAATACTAGTGGACATCAGAGATGTAAAGATTAGTAATTTATGCCCTTAGTACTTAAACAATTTCATTGCTACAGCCCCTATTATTTATATATGAGTAAAGAGTTACTATTATTAACGGAATTGTTGAATCCCTTATTGGTGTAGAATATTTTTTAAAATTTAAGGGTAAGAAACCACTATAGATTAGGGGAATATCATTAGAGAAATATACGAACTTACAATGTGATATAGATAAGTACATTTGGGATGTACTTACAGTGCTAACAAATTGAATTATTAAAAAGAAAATGACAGAAATGAAAAAAAGTATATTCGGTGTACCAGTGGAATTAACAGATGCAGTGGAAAAATTTGAGCTATGAAAACGTTGGCAGAGTCGTGACCGCTTTTTGGCAGGAAATGTGTCGGTTATTTTGGAATTAACGTGTTATATTTGTATTGTGGGAAGTGGCGGAAAACACAACTCACTATGTTGTTTTTAAAATTCTAAACGGTTCGTAATGACGGCACATAAAATCCGAAACCAGCAGATGGTAGTGGTTGAATGATACCGTTATTAAGGAGAGCTTGTGCTCTTCTTCCAGTTACTTAATAAAGTACAAACAAATTGATGCAGCAATATTTGGTGATTGGAAGAAGGATAAAACTTCATTTACCGTAATTGAAATATAAATAATTGATATCACAGCATCTATTCAGGTGCTTTTTTGATATGCTAATTAATCAGAAATCGGTATTCCAAGTACTCTTAGAGCTAATGCTACTTGAAGAGAAATCTCTAATCTAGCAATTTCGATACCAGCTACTGTAAGAACTAAAAAAGGTTGGCCATTTACACACAAAACAAACTTAACACAAACCAAATATTGTAAATAGGGTTAAAAAACCACTTAATGTAACACATCATATATTTTGTTACATTAGATTCAAGGATAAAAACGCTGTTATATCAACGTTTTTATCCATTTGTAAAAATAACTACCATATTTTATGTAACATATTGTATAATAAAGATACATCTAATGTAACATAACGTATGGAGGGGTAAGGAATGAAGTTTGTGCAACCAATTCGAGATAAGAAAAAATTAGAAGAAGTGAAAGAGGTTTTACGTCGCCAATCTTATCGTGATTTGTTTTTATTTGAAATGGGAATCAATACAGGTCTAAGAATTAGTGACTTATTAAAGTTACATGTAAATGATGTGAAAGAAAGAACTCACATTGTGATTAAAGAACAGAAGACTGGAAAAGAGAAACGTTTCATTATCAATACAGCGTTAAGAGAAAAAATAAATGAGTATGTAAGTGGAATGAATGAAACAGATTGCTTATTTGCTTCTAAAAAGACAGGGAAACCGATCACGAGAATCCAAGCTTATCGAATTATGAACGCTGCTGCTGAAAAAGTAGGGCTTGATGAAATTGGAACGCACACTCTTAGAAAAACTTTTGGATATCATTATTATCAGAAGACAAAAGATGTAGTAATGCTACAAACAATATTTAATCATTCTGCTCCATCGATTACATTACGTTATATAGGAATCCAACAAGATGAGATTGATAAATCACTAGAAGATTTCAGTTTATAAATAAGAAACAACTAAAGTAGCGAATCCGCTGCTTTTTTATTTTTAAAAAAGAACCTGCAAACCTGCAGATTCTCCTGACAATGATTTATATAAGGAAGATTCGAAAATGAATTCAAAATCGCTGGTTAATTCAATCGGTTCTATAATCATTGTTTCTAATTTTCTTTTTTATATCTAAAAATCCTATAAGCATAATTGCTATAAATACTAATTTAGTCCAATGAAATTCTTGATGGAACATTAGCCCGCAGAAGAAATCATAAGCGTATATTAGCCCGATTATGGGGAATAGCCAAATCATAAATTTCAAATCTTTTAAATGATATTTGTAATTATTGATTTTTTTCCACATATGTATCAGCTCCTTTTATTATGAGTTACTTATAATACTACATTTAAATTAATAGATTAACAATAAAATACAAAGCAATTAGCGTGAGGTGGTGTAAATGGAAGAAGAAACTATAAACGTTCCTACATGCTCTGTTTGTAATGAACCGTGCATGTGGACATTAAAAATGCCATTAACTATTACTCATTTTGATAAAACATATCTCCGTGAAGCAAATACGGATAATGCTCATATATGCATTGAGTGTTTAGAGAAGGAAGTGCAAACAATTGGATAAGGGGGCAGGTGTTATGTAATTATGGCCAGACAACGAAGTCCAGACCGTAACAAAGCGTATGAAATATTTAAAGAACATAATGGTGATATTACGAATCGTAAAATTGCCGAATTGTTGTCTACATCCGAAAAAACTGTAAGTGAAAAAACGGTTGGCGGATGGAAATCCAAAGATGGATGGATAGACAAATTAAATGGAGTACTCCATAAAAATGAACGGAGTACTCCAAAGAAAGATACGGAGTACTCCAAAAAGAAACCAGGAGCGCCCAAGGGTAATACGAATGCTGTAAACAATCGTGGTGGAGCACCCAAGGGTAATAAAAATGCTGTCGGTAATTCCGGTGGCGCTGCTCCACTACGTAATGGTAATGCTGCTACTCATGGTTTGTATAGAAAGTACTTACCGCAAGAAATATATGATTTAAAAGAAGAATTAAAAGAAGCAGTTAACAACGATTCCTTAACAATCATTTGGGATAGTATTATGCTGCAGTACACTCAAATCATTCATGCTCAACGTATTATGTTTGTTAAAGACAACGAAGACATGACCAAAGAACTGCGGAAAAATAAACTTACGGAAAGCGGCTATGAGGAAGAGTGGGAAATTCAATTTGCTTGGGATAAGCAAGCTAGTTTCTTAAATGCTCAATCGAAAGCAATGTCAACGCTAGTAAATCTAATTGAAAAATACGATAGATTAGCTAATACAGAAGAACAAAAACTACGCATTGAGAAACTCAAGAAAGAGATCGCTGCAATTAAAGTTGATGGTGATACTAATCAGAATACAGAAGACTGGAAAGAGTCTCTTATGAAGATAGCAGAGCGCAGACGAAAACAAAAGGAAGCTGAAGCTAATGAGTAATACGGCTTTTAGTGAATTTATGGAGATTATCGATGTTTATTGGGATGATCCGGTTGCGTTTGCCGAGGATATGCTGGGTTTTTATCCGGATGAATGGCAGAGAAAAGTTCTTATGGATTTGGCACAAAGTCCAAAGGTTTCAGTGCGTTCTGGCCAAGGTGTTGGTAAAACAGGTCTTGAGTCAGTTGTTGTTATCTGGTTCCTCTGCTGTAGGCCGAATCCAAAAGTTATTTGTACAGCTCCTACAAAGGAACAGTTATTTACTGTACTTTGGGCCGAAATAGCTAAATGGTTAGAAGGAAGTGCAGTTAAGAATCTTCTTAAATGGACTAAAACACGAGTATACATGATTGGTAGTGAAGAACGCTGGTTTGCTACTGCTAGAACAGCAACAAAGCCGGAGAACATGCAGGGTTTCCACGAAGATTATATGTTATTTGTATGTGATGAAGCTTCTGGTATAGCAGATCCTATTATGGAAGCTATACTTGGTACTTTATCTGGCGCAGAAAATAAATTGTTTTTATGCGGAAACCCAACAAGAACAAGCGGTGTATTTTATGATTCTCATAATCGTGACAGAGATTTATATAAAATACATAAAGTCTCTAGCTTAGATAGCCCTCGAACCAGTAAAGACAATATAGAAGTATTGAAAAAGAAATATGGTGAGGGTTCAGATGTTTGGCGTGTACGTGTACTTGGTGAATTTCCTAAAGCAGAAGCAGATGCATTTATCCCGTTAGAAATTGTAGAGCAAGCAGCATCTTGTAAAGTAGATCCGACTGGTGAAACACTTGACTTAGGTGTTGACGTTGCGCGATTTGGTGATGATGAAACTGTAATTGCTCCAAGGATAGGAAATAAAGTCTTTAAATTATTAAACCACTATAAACAAGATACTATGGAAACTGCTGGTCATGTATTGAAATTAGCTAAGGAATACATGGCAAAGTACAAGCAGTTAAAAAGAGTTGATATAAAAGTCGATGATAGTGGTGTTGGTGGTGGTGTTACGGACAGATTGAAAGAAGTTATTAAATCTGAACGATTACCATTCAAAGTATATCCGGTTGTGAATAACGGGAAGCCGCTTGATGATGAGCATTATGATAATGCAGGTGCAGAAGGTTGGGCCGTAGTAAGAGATTTACTTGAAGAGAATATGAAAGCATTTATACAGGGTGAAGAACCTACAATGGAGATTCCAAATGATGAAAAAATGATTTCTCAATTCTCTAGCCGTAAATACAGAATAACAAGTAGAGGTAAGATTGCATTAGAGCGAAAAGAAGAAATGAAGAAACGCGGATTGCAATCACCCGATAGAGCAGATGCTATAGTTCTAGCCTTCTATAAACCGAAAGTAGTTATGGGTGGGAAGGTTAAAAGAGTGTAGTCGAACATTTATTGTTCGGCTATTTCTTTTGCTCTCTATTAATAGAAGAAAGGAGGACACAAACGATATGAGCAACAAGAAAACCATTAAAAATGTAAAAGTATTTGGTATTAATAAAGCAGCAGATGACCCCAAAAATAGGGAAGACAACAGTAAGCAAATGACTGTAGATCCATTCGCGCAAATATATGGCGATAAAGGGTTGGTTAAACCACCTTATGATATGTCAGTGCTGTTGGAAATAAAGGAAAGTAATCCAATCCATTCTGCTTGTATTAGCGCAAAAGTCGATGATATTGCAGGTGTTGGTTTCGACTTTGCTCCTTTTGAAGAAGTGAAAGAAGCGAACCAGGAGCAATATAAAAGGTTAAAAGAATTTATGCGGAATTGTAATCCAGAAATGACGAGCTCAGAAATTCTTAGAGCTGTATGGGATGATTATGAAACTGTTGGCTGGGGGATTATCGAAGTTGTTCGGAATCAAAAGAACGAACCATCGGAACTGTACCATATTCCGGCGCATACGGTTCGTGCTCATAAGGATAAAGTCCGATTTGCTCAAATTGTAAATAACAAAGAACGATGGTTTAAAAAGTTCAATTATCCCGATGATTTCTGTCTTGCTGATGGCAGGGCGATAAATGCAGAGGATGTTGCAGAAAGCGGAACAGAAAAAGCTGGAGAAGTAATTGTTATTCGTAAATTCGGTTCTCGTTCTTCTTATTATGGGATACCTAATTATGTTAGTTCTATCGGCTCGATAGTTGGATCTCAAGCAGTAAGAGATTACAATATTAACTTCTTTACAGGAAAGACAATTCCGGATGCTCTGCTATTTCTTGAGGGCGTTGATGAAATAGATGATGGAACGGAAAATGAACTAAAAGCATTCTTCTCTGCAGAAACAAAAGGAGAACATCATAAATTGGCCGTTGTCCCCGTACCGCCAGGGGCAAAAGCTAGATTAGAAAAAGTTAGTCCAGATGTAAAAGAAGGCAGTTTTCGTTTATATAAGCAGGATAGCGCAATGGAGATATGTGTGGCTCATCGTGTGCCGCCTTATCGTATCGGCTGGGCTATGACAGGCTCATTAGGACAAACAACCGCTAAAGAAATGAACGAGATGTACAAGCGTTCTATTATTGAGCCTGGACAAGGAATATTAGAACATCGATTAAACTATCAATTGTTCCGTGTATTTGCTGAAATACTTGGTGGATTAGATTGGCATTTCAAATTAAACGAAATTGATACAGATGATCGTGAAGCTGATATGCAATATGCGGCAGATGGTTATGAGAAACGTATATTAACACGGAATGAATCTCGTAAAGTAGTAGGTTATGAACCTGTAGCAGATGGAGATACATTCTTTGAAGGTGGTCCATCCGTTTCTCAAATAGAACCAATTGCAAAAGCTGCAGATAATGAGCAAGATAACTTAATTGCTATTAATGCATTTAGGGAAAAGCATGAAGAAGTAGAGAAAGCTATGCAAAAGAAGGTAGCTGATTTTTTTCTGAACAGGGAAAACGGCTCTTAAACCTGCTTCCCGTAATTCGTATTAATAAAGCAGATGAAGAGATTGATCTTGTGATTGCAGAAGCAGAAGTTGATGAATTTCTTGATAGTGTCGATTGGGATGAAGAACGACAAATGTTTGTTGATGAAGTCACGGACACACTACAGGATGATGTAACTGAATTCGTCCAAAGTACCATTGCATCAAACGGACTAACTTGGATGGTACTAGATCCAATTGGTGACGTCGCTGCAAAATGGGTTGCTGCTTACGCATTCGAATTGGCAAAGGGAATCCATGAAACTACTAAAGATAGATTAAGGGAAACGATGTTAAAGAATCTTAGTGAGGGAATGGGTGTCGATGCATTAAGTGTTTCTATTGCAGATGTGATGTCAGAAGCAAGTAACTACAGAGCAATGATGATTGCACGTACAGAAACAACATATGCCATGAATTACGGCAATTTAATTGCTTATAAGGGCGCAAATAGAAATAAGAAAACATGGCTTACAGGAAACGATGAGCGTGTTTGTAAAGAATGTGGTGGTTTACATGGAGAAACGGTAGATATTGATGATCTATTTAGTAATGGAAAGATGTGCCCGCCAGCTCATCCACATTGCCGCTGCACTATGATTTCAGAAGAGTAATAAAATACACCTATTTGATTGGGGTTTCATCGTCAAAACGTATGCGGCTTTAAATTGGCTATTATGCGTTTTGATAGTGGAACCCCAATATTTATAGGGAAGGAGGTAAAACGATGGGATACGAACTAAAAAACGCCAATATCAGCTATGTTTCATTAGTTACAAAGGGCGCTAATGGGCGTCAATTCGCCATTATGAAAAGCGAATCTGCTAAACAACCAAATATATCAAAGCAAGTTCCAATCCTTAAAACAGAGGAAGAGAAACAGCTTGTTACAGGTGTAGTATATGAACCTGATGTAGAAGATTCACACGGGGATAAAATGACAGCAGAAGAAATTGAAAAGGCTGCTTATACCTTTATGGAGAATTACCAACACATTGACAAGCAACATGATGAAATCGCTGGTAAAGGGACAGTTGTTGAAAACTGGATTGCTAAAAGTGATATGACAGTAGGCGAACAAGAAGTACAAGCAGGAACATGGCTTATGACTGTTCGTGTTGATGATGCAGACACCTGGGAAGAAATTAAAAAAGGTGAAGTTACCGGTTTTTCTATGGGTGGATTTGGTGAACGAGTAGAAATCGCCAAGACTGATGATTTTACTCATGAAGATAAAGGCCTTATTCGAAAGATGTTAGATTTCGTTAAAGGTGAAACTCACAAAATCACAAAAGGCGAAGTGAAAGACCGCTTTATTGATGAAAAACAAAAGCGTGATTTACGAGCTGTATTTAATTTGTTTGAAGATGTGTTCTATTGGGAGATTTGGGAAAGTAATCCCGATATCGATCGTATGGTAGCTGCTCTTGATGATATGAAGGACATACTTTCTTCTATTAAAGGTGGTTATACCATTGCGAAATCAGAAGACAGTGTACAAGCAGAAAGCATTGTTTTAGAAAGTATTAAAAAAGCGGGTAAAGTATTATCCCAAAAGAATCATACAAAATTAGATGAAGCATTAGCTTTAATTACTGAAATAAAAGAAGCTGCTTCACCACAGGAGGAAGATGAAATGAAAGCAGAAGATATTGCAGAGATTGTTAAACAAGCAGTAGAACCACTAGCTACTAAGTTAGAAAAGATTGAAAAGCAGGTGAATGGTGAAGAGGTAGAACCGACGCCAGAAGAGCAAACAGAGGAAGAAAAAGCTGCAGCAGTTATTCAAAAAGTACTAGAACCAATTACAAAGCGACTTGAAAATATCGAAAATGCTGCTTCTATCCGTAAAGGTTTAGATCCAGATGAAGAAGTTACACCAGGACAACAACAAATTAAAAAATCTAAATGGGCAGGATTGAACCTGTAAGGGGAGGATTTATTATTATGACAATGACTAACGCACAGTTATTAAGACGTTTAGAGCGTGTAGAAAAGGCAGCAATGACAACAAGTGGAATGAATGCGGGATTATTATCACCGGAACAAAGTAAAGAGTTCTTTAGAATGGCATTTGATTCAACTCCATTCTCGCAATTACACCGTAAAGCAACGCGTAAAGCTAAACAAGGTGAATTAGATAAAATCGCTATTGGTGGACGTATCTTGCGTAAGAAAACGGAAAATAGTGATGATGGATACCGTGCTGGTGTGGAAACATCAAAAATTGAATATAATACAAAACCAATTCGTTTACCTTGGGAAATTACCGAAGAATTACTTCGTGAAAATATTGAAGGTGAAGGTTATGAGGATACAGTAATGGAACTTATGTCTACTCAAACCGGTATTGACCTTGAAGATTTACATTGGAATGGTGATATGGATTCTTCTGACCCATTCTTAAATATTAATGATGGATGGCTGAAAAAAATCAAGAAATCAAAAGCATCACATATTGTGGATCATGCAAAATTAGTAACTGGTACAGGTGAAGCAGCAACTGCTAATGGATTTGGTAAAGGTTCTATCTTTGCGTTATCTGGTGCAATGCCAAATAAATATAAAAATAGCAATCTACGTTGGATTATGTCACCAAATCGTAGAGAAAAATGGATTGAATATTTAACAAATCGTCCTACAGGTGCCGGTGACGCTGCGTTACTAGGAGCAGGAGATCAAGTTAATAAACCAATGGGATATGGAATTGTTACAGTGCCATCTTTAGCAGATGATGTAATTCTTCTTGCGGATCCTAAAAACTTTATTGCGGTTAATACATATGATACACGTATTCGTAAAACTACAGAAGGTAAAGCTGCAGTAATGGAAGATAAACGATTCTATGTAATTCACTTTGATGATGATGCTGTAATTCAAGAAATGGATGCAGTAGCAATCCTAACAAATATTCCGGATGCGTTTGGAGCTTAATATCCAGGCGTATTTTTTATGGGAATAAACTCTTTGTTATCGGGGGTTTGAATGTATACTTTTTTAATATTTTCTTGTTTTTAATGGAAAACGAGATGGTACCAATAAAACCAATAATACGAATGTAAACTTTCATACAATAGTTTACATTCGTGAAAGGGGTGTTAATTTTGAAAGTAGTTACGCTGCGATACGGTGGCACTTACACCGCTTATGGACAAAAGTTTAAGAATGGCAAAGAGGAAACAGTTGCAAATGAAAAAGCTGATTACCTTGTAAGCACTGGACATTTTGAACTTGTAGAAGAAGTCGATAAGAAGGAGAAAGAGACATAATGGATATTACCTTGCAGGACATTAAAGACCGCGTAAATGTGCAAAAGATGCCTGATACAGTAATTCAAGAACTAATAGATTACTATGCAGTTATTACTAGAAAGTATTTAAGAGTTAAGCCGGAGAATCCAATGAAAGAAGTCATTCAAACAAGTAAACTAGCGTGGCTTTCTTTTCCAGCTGAATCTATAGCAAAAGTCACTCATGTTAGTTCGAAACAAGATATGACCGATTTTATTACGGTAAATGGCCGTATTGTTTATGGTTTATCCGAAAATCAATTGTATGAATTCGAATATAAGATACAAGATTATGATGATCTGCAGGTACTTATGAAGAAATGTATTATTGATTTGGTTGTTTCTGCAGTAGTTCGTGCTAACTTACAACGAAAAGGTATGAAGACATCGGAAAGCATTGGGGATTATTCGTACCAGATTAGCCCAGAAACGCTAGATGAACCAGATACAAACAATAAGATACTCAATGGCTTAAAAGGGTTTAGAGCAAGAGTTAAGCCGGTGATGGCTACATGAATACGTACTTCAATGATGGCGATATGGATGATTTATATATTCATGAGGTAGTAGTAAAACGAAAAATGAAAAAGAAACAATCCGCTGGTAACTATGCGGAAGTACCAGTGGACGTTTACGAGAAGATGATTTGCCGTGTAACTACTAATTCTGCTGCTGATAATGAGAGGTTTAAGCGTGACAAACAAAATTTCGATACAACCTTTAAGATATATGCACCTGCTTCTTACATAATTAAACCCAATGATCTAATTCATTTCAAAAATGAAGATGTGGGTGTTGATTATACATTTGAAGTAAAAGGAGAGCCGCGTAATCCTGCATTTATGAATCATCACATTGAAATTTATTGCGAAAAGGTATGATTCTATATGGCGAATTCAGTAGAAATTGAGTACTCAAGTAATATGGAGCAAGTAAAGACGCATATTAACGCTATGTGTGTTGAAAAAGTCACAGCAGCATCTATTCATTTACAAAATCAAGTTAAGAAGAACCTCACAGGCAGCCGTAGCGGTAAGCAATACAAAATACCTCATACGAGTCGTAAATATACTGCTTCTAAACCAGGTGAAGCTCCTGCTGTTCGTACCGGTGACTTGTTAAATTCGATTAAATACAATGTTAAACGGTCACAATCAGAGGTATTGGGTGCAGTAGGGAGCGATTTGAAAAAAGCAATATGGCTTGAAACTGGTACAAGTCATATGGAAGCCCGTCCATTCCTATTAAAAGCGTTTGAAAAAGAACGTAGAGAACTTAAAAGAATGATGGGAGGGTAATCATGTCTAACGCTATTGCAGCTATTAGAATGCTTGTAGAGAACGATGAAATAATAAAAGCTAATCTATCAGAGTATGGTGAAGGCGAGGACAAAGGGCCTGCTCTTTCATTCCAAACTGCACAAGATGATATGGAAATGCCTTATGTAGTTATGAGAATTGAAGCAGATAATCCGGATGATGTTGAAATTATAGATCGTATGATTCTAAATTTCGATGTGTATTGTGATAATGGGGATTATGATAAGGCAAAGTTAATTGCTACACGTATTGAGAAGTTACTAGATAGAGAAGTTGGTTTAAAAGATGATGGGATACTTTCTATACATCGTGCTGGTAAGCTGCCAGTACCGGATGAAGACCCATCTATCATTCATATAAATACGAAATTTCTTGTCCGAACCATGCGAACGGACTTGTATTAGGGGGTAGAACAAATGAGCTGGAAATTAATTAACGGTGTCCGTGAAGGAACAACTGATAATTTTGTAATCGGCCCTGGTGTCATGTACAAAGACTTTGAAAGTGTAAAAAAATTAGGCGAAATGGTCGGGGCAACTACAGGTGGTACTAAAGTGGGCTTTGATCGTGAGTACTATGATGCAGATATTGATGGTGTACTCGGTAAAATGGTACGCGGTAAATGGATTTTAAAAGATGAACCGCATATTGAACTTACATTAGTAGAGTTTACAAAAGAAAATCTGCAGTTAGCTTTACCTGGAATGACAGTAGACGATACGACAGAAACAGATTACGACATCATGAAACCTTCAAATGAAATTCCCGACTCTAGTTACCATGATATCGCTTTGATTGGGATGGTTTCAGGAAGCAACTTGCCAATTATTTTCGTTATTCGAAATGCATTGGTAGTTTCATCTATTGAAGTTGATTTGAAAGATGGAAAAGGAACGGTTGGATTGAAATGTAAGTTCATTGGTCATTACAGTGAATCTGCACCAAATACACCGCCTTATGAAATTTATTTACCGAAGAAAAAGAAAGCAGCAGCAACTAAAGCGCCGGCTACCGCATAAATGGTAGTCGGTTTTCTATTACATAAAACAAGCTAAATGCTAAAAGGAGAGTACAAAATGGCTTCTATTTTAGAAAAAATGATGAATACCGGTACAGATATTACAATCGCAGGTGTAAAAGTATCAATGCGACGATTGAATGTGACGGACGTTTGGCGATTCGCTAAGATTATTTCGAAGGTTGGACGCAGCGCGATGGCCAACTTCGCTGATTTCGGTAAGGATAAGCAAGAAATGGATGAACTAACAAAAGCAGCAGAATCTCTTCCGGAAGATGAAAAACAAGCACATTTAGCTGCACTTAAAGAGAAACAGCAACAAAAAGGATTAGAATTCGCTTTCCGTGTTTTAACGATGATTCCTGCTTGTGAGGATGATTTCACAGAGTTCTTTGCAAGTTTATTAAAGGTAGAAGCTGCAGAGTTTCGTCAATTCCCTCCGGAAGCAATGGTTGCTGTTATACAGGGCCTATTAGAAAGTGAAGACTTAATGACTTTTTTCAACCAGGTCAAGGGACTCGTGAAAATTCAGAGCGAGAAATGGAGCAAATCAGCAGTAATTCCAGCGGCAGCTCCGATTCAAGCGTAAATGAAAATTCAGATGAATATTTAGAAGAAGCCGAACAAAACATGTTACGTGCTTTCGACAAGATCCAAAAGCGGTATGGATGGACAGATGAATATGTCTTATCTATACCGTATTCGCGTTTAATGGACCTGTTTTCTTTAATTGCACGAGAAGAGCAGCAAGAAGAGCTAAATGAGTGGAAGAAGATGGCGTTCATTGGCTTTCAAACTCGTCAGCTTGAAGAAGGTACTACTTTCAATGATTATCTTCAAGCCTTTGGACTCACTGACAATCAGGGCGATAAAGAATCGTCTTATGAAATGGGTGAAGTATGGAGCAAAGAAGAATGTGAAGCGCATGTTGAGCAGATCATGGCCCACTTCCAAGAAGATGAAGACGATGAAGAATAAAATGGTTATCGGCCCCGTGAAAGGGGGTGCGTAAATGTTAGCTGAAATGTTCCAACTGTTCGGAACGATTGGTATTAAAGCAGAAGGCGCTTATAAGGATTTACAACAGTTTGAAGATCGAGTGCAAAAGACTGCAAATGGAATGCATGATAAATTCCAAAAAGCAGGGGAATCAATTAGTCATGTAGGTAACAAAATGAAAGATGTTGGTACAAACATGACAACGGGCGTTTCCTTACCTTTAGCTGGTATCGGTGCTGCAGCTGTAAAAGTGGCTTCTGACTTCGATACTTCTCAAAGAAACATCCAATCTTCTTTAGGTCTTACTGAAAAAGGTGCTGAAAACCTTGGTAAAATCGCAAAAGAAACTTGGAAAGATGGATTTGGCCAAAGTATTGAAGAAGTGGATCAGTCTCTTATAAAAGTGTATCAGAATATGAAAGACGTTCCTCACGAAGAATTAGAAGAAGCTACAAAAAGCGCTATGACATTGGGTAAAACATTTGATTCTGATATCAATGAAGTAACTCGTGGTGCAGGGCAGTTAATGAATCAGTTTGGTATTTCTTCAAAGGAAGCATTCGATTTATTTGCTGCTGGTGGACAAGAAGGTTTGAACTATTCAAATGAAATGTTTGATAATGTGGCCGAATATGCGCCATTGTACAAACAAGCTGGCTTCTCTGCTAACGAGATGTTTACCATTATGGCAAACGGTACTCGTGATGGCAGTTATAATCTCGATTACATTAACGATCTTGTAAAAGAATTCGGTATTCGGGTACAGGATGGTTCTAAAGGTGTATCTGATGCCTTTGCTGAAATGTCACCTCAAACACAAAAGGTCTGGGATAACTTTAACAAAGGTAAAGGAACTTCTGCAGATGTGTTTAATGCCGTCTTAGGTGATTTAGGTAAGATGGACGATAAAGTAAAAGCAAACCAACTTGGTGTTGCTGTATTCGGTACAAAATGGGAAGACATGGGTGCTCAAGCTGTCTTAGGTCTTAATAATGCAAATGGTGCGTTAGGCGATGTCGAGGGCACAATGGGAAAAATGCAGAAGACGCAGCAAGAAGCTTTTGGTGTTCGTTGGCAAAAATTAATGCGTACTACAATGACATCATTAGAACCGTTAGGACAAGCTATTTTAGATATCGCAGAAGTGGCACTTCCTCCAATCATTAAAGCAGTAGAAGTTGCTGCAAAGGCATTTAGTTCTATTCCTAAGCCAGTTCAAATTGGTATTGTAGCTCTTTTAGGTATGGTTGCAGTGTTAGGCCCCCTAGTCGCCATGATGGGCTTTATGACAAGTGGAGTAGGTGCATTTGTCGGTTCGTTTAGATTCCTTGTGCCGGTATTAACAAAAGTACCAATGTTATTTACAGGAATACTAAAACTTGGTCCTAGATTAATAGGTATGTTTGGAATGATAGGAAGAGCAGTAGCTTTTCTTGGAAGTTCTGCATTTGCAGGATTATTAAAGATTGGCCCTAAACTTATCGGTATGTTTGGCGCAATAGGGAAAGCTCTAGCACTGTTGGGCCGATCCATGATGACTTTACTGATGAACCCTTGGGTGCTTGCAATCGTAGCAATTGTAGGATTAGTATATCTAATTTATAAAAACTGGGATGACATCGTAAAATACACCAAGAAAGCAGTTAAATGGATTGGTGATGTCTGCTCTAAGGCTTGGAACGCAACTGTAAAAGGTGCGAAAAAGGCATGGAATGGTTTAGGTAAGTTCTTCTCTGGATTCTGGGAAGGTACGAAAAGGGTATTCAGTTCTGCAATGTCATTCATAGGTAAAATATTTTCAAAAGCTTGGGATGGCTATGTAAAAATAGTTAAATGGTATTTTAACTTGTTGAAAAATATAATCGAATTCGGTTGGAATGCTATTAAATTCATCTTCAAATTTGCATTAGATGGATTGAAAAAAATTGTAGAAGGCACATGGAAATTCATTAAGAATAGTGTCCAAAAGGCAGTTAACACCTGGAAGAAAATTTTCTCTACTGGATGGAATGCTATTAAAAGAATTTTCTCTATGGCTTTAGCAATAATAAAGCAGTACGTAAAAACCGAATTCGAAAAAATGAAAAATACAATATCCAGTGTTTTTAACACGATTAAGGAAATTGTAAAAAAAGCCTGGGACGCAATTAAATCAACCTTTACTACAGTATTAAAATTCTTAAAAGATTTTGTGAAATCTTCTTGGGAATCTATTAAAGATACAATTTCTAGCGTTATGAACACAATTAAAAATGTGATTCAATCAGCTTGGAATTTTATAAAGTTTACAATCATTAATGCAGTTCGTGAATTTGTTGGGTTTGTAATTACTAATTTCAACAAATTATATAACACGATAACTGATGTTGTTGGCGGTATAAAAGAATTTATTGTTAGTAACTTTAAAACTATAAAGAAAGCAATCACTGGTGCATTTACAGGGGTTGTAGATACAGTGAAAGATGTATTCAGTAAAGTTGGTTCTATAGTAAAAAATGTAGCAAAAGATGCAGTTAGCTGGGGAAAAGATATTATTGCCGGTATTGGTGAAGGTATGTCCGGTATGGCAGATTGGCTTATAAAAAAAGCTAAAGGAGTTGTTTCGGGAATACCTAAAGCCGTATTAAAGTTCTTTGGTATCCGAAGCCCATCCCGGTTAATGATGGAATACGGGGGCTATATTACAGAAGGTCTTGGTGTAGGGATGGAAAAAATGATTCCTGCAGTAGATAAAGCTTCTGAACTATTAAATAAAGCTGTCGTGCCACCTAAACCAATGAAACTAGTAACCGATGTATCTAATCAAATTGGACAAATGGGTGCACGTTCTGCTGATCTAATCGGTAAAACTGCACATCCATTTGCTGGACAAACCCACGTTGAGAAGAAAACAGATAAAGGCGTTTCAATTCAAAATGCTACATTTAAAGTCTCTGTTGAAAAACTACAATCTGCAGATGACTTTGTAAAAATGAGAAAGCTGCTACAAAACGTAGTTGCTGATGATCTAATGGGAATGGCGGTGCGAAATGTATGAGTATATTAAAAACATTGCATAGAAGAGGTGGTTCATACCATCTCTTAGGAAAGGCTGCAGAGTTAAAGGACACAATACGATATACCATTGATTTCTCATGGCCAGGGACATATAACTTTTCGTTTTTGTCCCAGGTTCCTATTGGTTCTGATGGCATGTTACCAGATAAGTACTTTATTGTTCGAGTAAATGGTATTGAGAGATTTAGAGCAAGAGGACCCTATGACTGGGAAGCAAGAGAAATCTTTGTAGGTGCAGGGCCACAAACAATTGAATTTACAACAAGTGGTTATGGTGGTGCAGATGTAGCTTATATACGTGATGTTCATTATTACGCTTTTGGATTCGTCCCAAACATTGCAATGATTGAACAAACAAAATTACCGAAATCACTAGATGGCTTAAAAACTTATAATGTCATGCATGGATACCCACGTTCCCAAAGCGCTGGTAACAAAGGATGTGAAGTAGAATTCACTTTACTATTCAACGATATCAGTTATTGGCGTGATTTCATGAGGGAAATATACCGTCCTCATATTATTACTGGTGATTATGGTACCTACGGGGGTATAATACCACCAAATGAAGTAGATGCAATACGAAAAGGAACGCTAGTCATAGCAAAATGTAAATTAATATCTATGTCACAAGCAGGAATAGGAGTTGATGGAATGTGAGAGAAGGATCTATTTCTTTAATTAGAATGTTGGGGAGCTATTTCCAAGTGGGGAATAACTCCCCTAATTTAATTGTTTATATGAAAAGAAGAGACTCTTCTTCTTACGTACAAATACAACATCGTGTAATAGGCTTAGAAGTGCAGGAGAACGCAGATCAGTTTGCTAGTACATTTACTATTACCTTTGCAAATGAATACGGTCAAATGGCACCTGATAACTGGTATGGTAAGTTCTCTTCTATTTCAGAATGGTTTTATAACAGTGAGGTAACAAATACAAACCAGCTATATCCGCAGACTGAATTTAAAGTGTCTATTGGCTACGGTGAGGAAGCATTACCTTATATACATGGTTTTGTATCTGATGTGAAGGTAAATGCCGAAAGCGGCACGATTTCAGTTACCTGCACTACATCCTATAAGAAGGTTTTACATAAATCAGTAATCCCAACACCTGGATCAGATGAAATTGTTGCACCTACCGGTAATGTTTATGATGTTGTGAAGTTCTTCTTCCAAAAAGCCGGAGTTGTCCTACACGGTAACAGAGTAAATATTCCTGGAACCAATCAGAGCTGGATTGTAGAAGGAGCAACCGGTAAGAGATTTCAAAAATGGGATGAAATTGTTCGCGATATTATAGATACCACATTCCACTATATTAAACACGAACCCGACGGAAGTTGTACATTTATGAAAATGCCAGACTATGCAATTAATGAACCTGCAAAGTTTAGTTTTAGAGAAGGGGAAAACCTTATCTCTTTAGATATGCAGCTAACTGATCAGGATATAAGTAATAGTATTGTTGTTAAATGTGGCGATTACGCAAACGGATTTCTTAATTCGTTTCTATTAAAAAATGTATCGCAGGGTGATTTACGAGAGGAAATGATAGAAGTTCCCTGGGCGACAACGTTCTTTGCAAGAAGAGCGGTTGCTGCAGCATATCATTTAAAAGCAATCCAGAAGTTCAGAACATTAACGGTTGCAGTTGTTGGGGATCCAAGGATTCAATTATTCGATGTTATTTCTGTTTATAATAGAGATTCTGGTCAACAGTGGAATTACTTTGTCAAAGGGATTAATACAATGATTTCTGCAGATGATGGATTCTATCAAACTTTAGATTTAACTGTTAACTATGGGTATGAACCTGCTCCATATACAGATATAACTGGTATTACAGTAAATGTAGATACATTACGATTAAAACTTTGGGACTATGATTATGAAGATGGCGACTTATTAAATATTTATTGCAATGATAAGTTAATAGAGGAAAATTACTTTATACGTAATAATCCTACATACGTTGATATACCACTCGAATACGGTGCAAACATGATTGTTTTCGAAGGGGTACGGACTCCTTTAAGATGGCTTACCGGACGGATACAAGTATTAGATACACAAAATAATATTTTATACGATTATGGTTCTTTACCCGATTTAACATTTAAACGAGTAAATATAGATGAATCAACTGGGTATTATATCAAACGCCCAGCGAAAACTTGGGCTGTCACAAGGGTAAATTAGGGGTGATCTTATGATAATGCAAAAGAATTTATATGATCCGATTATGTATCTAATGAAAGGGTTGATTGACAGGCAAATATATAACGGCGGTAAACCAATGCCTGGAAATGACCCGAACGATGTATTTAAAGAAGGTATGACAGAAGGCTATACCCTTATTCGTGATGGTGCTCGTTTGTCTGCAGTTGATGGAGATAAATATTTACACTATGATTTAGCCTTTAATTCACAAGGTATGCTAGAAAAGGTTCTTATCTCTCATAAAGTAACCGGAAAAGAGATGGAGATACAATTAATATACAATGCACAAAAGCAATTAGAGCGTGTGCAGCCGAGACTCCTTAATAAAGGTAACGGTATACTATCTGATTTACCAATTCCCGATGTGTCGTAATGATGCACGGGAATTTTTTAATACAAGAAAAGGGTGATTGCTCTTGTTTGAAACAACCTATTTAGCCGGTGGCCGATTAGATCCACCTTTTCATCCGACTAAAACAGAACCATTCATACCTGGTTTCATTATGGATTCCACATCATTTAAAACGGATGAAGTGAAATATACATTACCTGCAGATATGGAGATTTACGCAATTAGTGTTAGTTCTTCCATTTACGAATTAGATGATAAATGGGATTTAATCGTAAACGGGCAAACCGTTTGCCAAGATATTTATACAAAACGGCTTCCGGAAGGGATGCACTTTATGGTTTATAAAGCAGTTAAAGCAGGAGACACAATTGTATTTCGATTCCATAACCAAGGAATTCTTGATAAAACAGTTTGGTTTGAATTGCACTTTTTAAGATAAGGGGGCGTATTGATGAGTTTTGCTGTTACCTATATGGCTGGTGGAAGATTCGACGCACCTTACTTCCCGACAAAAACAGAGCCATTCATACAAGGGCGAAGAGTTGGTATACATGATGAAATTCATGTAGATAAGTTTTCATTACCATTCGAAACAGAAATGATTGCTTTTTCTGTTGCCGCTTCACATTACAGTGACTCGGACTACTGGAATTTATTTATTAATGGCCAACAAGTATTTAAAGAGGTTTATGTAAAAGATGTGCCAGAGGGATTTAATTTCTCCATTGTAAAACCTATACCTGCTAATGCAGAGCTAAAGTTTGAATACCACAATGCATCTGCAGAGAAAAAAGCTATATGGCTTAATTACCAACTATTAAGAGATTAGGAGCGTGAAATAGATGGCATACGTTGAAAAAATGTATACAGAAGGCGAATTCCAAGACGAAATTGTTAAATTGGTAATCGCTAACGGATGGAAGAAAGTAAAATCGTTTTTCAGAGCCGTTTATCCGGATTTAGACGTAAAATCCGACGATGATACAAAATTTGAATTCGGCATGAGTAAGCACATGCTAGTGAAGAACAATAGCAGTTCTATTTATGGAATTGCTCAAACTTCAAAATGGTCACTTAAAAAGTCAGAGATTAAATACAACTTCACAAATGAAGAAGGAAAGAAAGCTTTTGCCGAAGACGGTAAAAAACGTCTAGAAAGCGGTAGGGATCGTTCTTGTTTTTATGTTTACATGATTGAAAAAGAACCAAGCGTTGCTGATGAAGGTGTACTTGTTCTTCCTTATGAATCTAATAAATTTGAAAAAGTATTATTAGATGTAGAATTAACCAAAATAACAGTTACTCCAAAAGTAAATAATGGTATATCTTACAAAGTTTACTCCTATGACGAAGCAGAGACACAAGTCATGATGTCCCCTTGGGTGAAAGTAACATTACGAAATACGAATTTACAAGGTATCAACGCTCAAACAAATTGGTGGCCGGATTCATTGGTCCGGATTAATGGCCAAGTTGATGAAAGCCGTGTTGTTTTATTAATACAAGCTGATAATACACCAGCCTTTGAAAACAACGTAGTTCCAGTTACACCGCTTTATATGGGCCAATTAGAAAGTTACGCTAATGATGATACATTAGGTGATGCATTATGGGCGGGAACAGCTTTTGATACAGGTAATGAAGAAGCATCACATAAATTCGATTTTAACGACACGAAACCATATAGAAATGTAGAAAACTACATGCCTGTCATGAAGTCTTATCCACGTTCCCCTGGTAATGGTATTGATAACGTAATTATTAAACGTTCAAGATTAGGAGCAAGATACCAGGCTCATTTTATTGCTTGGAATGTAGCGCCTAATGCAATGCCACCAGATCGCGTTGGTAAAGATGGTGGCCAATATTCACTAGCATGGCAATCGCAGGATAATGACGAATACAAATATCAATTTAACCCGTCTGTTTATAGCAATAAAGTACATACTTCTCGTGCTTATATTGTGCATCCAGATGAAGGTGTACGTGGATATTTACCTTATATGATCCTATTGTCTCCGCTAGGTCTATTAAATGGCGATAGATTAAAAGTTAGAAAGAATACTTGTCCTGATTCACACGACATTTACAAATTCTTTAATGTAGATGCTATTTCACCAATTACAAAAAGACCTGCTACAGCGTATCGTCCTGCTGGATTAGGTATTTTTGAGAAAACAGTATAAAGGAGTGTACATATATGTGGTTTGATAAAGTCGTATATTTACAAACATTACCGCAAGAATTAGAAAAACTATTTGCTGATAACGGTTGGAAACGAACGCTATTTTTCCAAATTAAGAGCGGCATTTCAAAATTTATTGATGTAAGGTTGTTTGAATCGTTAGGAAGTGATGGAGAACGCAGAAGATTCGGTATAGCAAATGCGTATGACACTGCTGATTCTGATTTCACTGATAGCCGGTTTATTTCTGCAGATTCTCCACTAGGTAAATTAGGGATGGGGGATGGAGTGAAGAAAGACTTCTCTATCCCTGTTTCTCCTGTTCTTGGCCCTTCTGTCATTGTATATGTAAATGGGTTTGAGCAAGAAAAGAGTAAATATAAGGTGGATGCAACTACAGGAAAAGTAACATTTACTACTGCTATTGCAAAAGGCGATAAAGTAACATGCGAATACAGATTAGCTACCAACACATATGAACCAAACAATGACATGCTGCTATTTACTTTTAATCGATACTTTATTGAAAAAGAGATTCTTTCCGGTGATAAGTTAGGGGAATTAGGAAAAGGGAATGGAACAAAAAAGAACTTCGCATTACCATTCCCTAACTTTGATGAAAGCAGGACCGTAGTTTACAAGGATAATACTATTGTTGATCCTAGCGAGTATTCGTTCACTGAAACGGAAATTGTATTTAAAACCGCACCTGCAGCAGATACAACAATTAAGATTAGCGGTATTTATTTCTTATTACCAAAAGAAGACGGAACACTGGATACATTAACAGCAAAAACAAGTTTCGATGTACAAAAGATGGAAAGTATTATGGGTGAAGTATATTCTACGATTAATTTTGTGAATCCATCGCCTTATACATCAATTAGTTTTACACCGGAGCAGCGTTTCTCTAAAGAATTAAATCGCGACTCTGTTGTTTATCTGTATGGGAATGCAAACAGGGACCGCTTAATTATGTTTATGCGTGTAGATCCAACACCAAATCCAGTTCGTGCATTATTTGTTCCGTTGTATATCGGAAAATTATATACATTCGATGTTGCACCAAGAAAAAACATGATTATTTTAAGCGGCTGCAGACCAGGCGACCAATTTGTATATTCACCAAATAAGAAAATCGGTAATGCGCCACTTGATTATGGTTCTGATACATCAAACGGAAATGAAACAGTTCAATTATCACAATCAAGTACAGGAGCCATGTACCAGCATCATTATTTAGCTTTCATTACTCATGATATGTCAGTAGATAGTGGACAAGGACGCTTTAACCCATCGGTCTATAGTGGTAAATATCATTTATCTCAAATATATATTGTTCATCCAAACGATGGATATGTTGGAAAGCTAGATGATGTTTATGCAGTGCATCCAAAGAATATCCAGCAAGCCGATGAACTAGAAATTGAAAAAACAGTTGTAGATGAAGTACTTGGGCAAGGGGATGGCCATCGTAAAGTATTTCATTTAGAACATAAGCCAAAGGGCGAAACGTTAAGATTATTCATTTCATGTAAAGAAGTAGAAGAAACAGATTATGTATACAATGCAGAGGATAAGACCGTTACATTTAACGAAGCACCGGTTATTGGTTCTGAAATCACAGGCGCTTATGAAATGGCTCAATTATATCGTTATACATTACCGACAACGCCCGTTTGTCCTATGACACAAGCGAAAGCAACACCATTTAATCCAATTGGTTTAGCAATCTACAAAGAAGATATTTAAGCATAAGGGGGTAGCAGAAGAATGAGTGAAAAAGTTTATTCTATTGCTTCCCCTTCTATATGTACCAAAGAAAAAAGTCATGTTGTTGTAGTTGGTTCTGGACCAGATCAGAATGAAAAAGTTTATTCTTTTTCTATTACACCAGCAAATACAGAAAACAAAAATGATGTTGATTATCCAATTTGCATTGCTCCTTATGCGAGATATAAGGCTGTTAAAGAAGATAACGCAGGAATAACCGCCACAAAAGTAAGAGCAAAAGGGATTTTAACAGATGTTGTAGAGAATGCATTGCGACAAATAGAGGTAGAAGCCTACATTTCAAATGCAACTGATTCTGATTTAAATCGAAATATAAATGTGGCCAACATTGAAATGCAGCATTCGCAACGAATGGACAGGATTTCTGTTCAACTAATTTCTGCAGAAGAATCATCACAACACAGACGAATTTTCGATATAAACCATATCGAAGGGGTAGAGAGCGAAAAACCAAGCGAGATAGAAGCAATGGTACACGCTTCTGATGAAACAAATCTTATAACGAATGAATATGAAGTTGCGCCGATCATACAGCAGGATTTACTAAAAGGTAAGTTACGTGAATTCGCTGCAGGTGTGGAAGTATTACCAGAATGGGTAAATGTTGCACGTATTGTATACGGTGAGGGTTTTTATAATGACCTTATGGCCGACAGAGTTACAACGGATTATGAAGCTGTATCAATGCATAATGAAACGAGCGAGATTGTTACCAGGGAGCTAAAATCTACACATGCAGAGGTTACTTTATCTAATGCAGTCCCACATATATTACCTGTATCTATTGCCGAAAATGAAACTGGTGATATACAGCAAAAAGAAATACTCCTTCATGCTCCGGCACAATTTGAATTTGGTACAAAAGAGCGAGAAGTCAAAGGAATCATAGAAGAATTTGATTTGTTCAATGGTATGGGGATACCGGTTTATCTTCCGGATTATGATTTATTTGCTCGTATGCAAAGAGACATAGAAACGTCTATCGTTAAACAATATGGGTTGAATCGTGTAGAAGAAATTGAAAATGTGGATCTGCTTCCTTATGAAGATATTGAAAGTGCGTATTTAATTCGTGACATAGATGTAGCTCAAATTAACCTGGATCACTCTATTCGAGCAAAGGAACTTGCTGCAGATGTTATCGCAAGTAACGACGTAAGCAAGAAAATAAATATATTTGATTCTGAAAGAAATGAATCCGCATCATTTACAAGAACAAAAGAACAGTATGCGAATGTAGATACAACACACGCATTTGAACGTATCGTAGAAACACTTGATTCTATTTATGCCGATCAACAAGAAATCGCAAATAAAGAAAATGTATTTACAGCAGCTGTAGAGGTAGGACAAGAAGTTAAAAATGCTTCACGGGTATTATCTGTTAAAGATATTTCCGGAACTGACGATGCAAATAAATCGAAAAACATATTCGAGATACAGACAATTGTCGCAGAAGAAGCAGAGAGATTACATGAAATAAATGCCGGTATTACTACTGCAGATTATTCTCACCGTATCTTAAAAGAATTACAAGGCGTATCGCCAGACTTTACTTTTGCAGAAGTGAAAAATGAGTTGCAAGCAACTGTAGTTGAACTGGATCAAGCAGATAAAGAAGATACTGCAGTACTTACACATGTAGATGAAATTTCTTCATTCGGATTAAAAGAACGCTTAATTATTACCCATGTAGATACTGATGAAGTTGCCAATAAAACAGAAAAAGAATTTCAAGCTAACATAGAAGAGTTTGATTTATTTGAGGGCCTTGGTATTCCTGTATATCTTCCAGAATTCGATTTATTCGGCCGTGTTCAAAAAGAACTAGAAACACGTATTACCTTATTTAATAATTCATCTAAATCATTAAATGTGATGCAGATGAAACTAGATCAAACGATTGAATCTGAAAAAGCAATAAAAGAACATACAACTGCAGTAATTGAAGAAGTGGCTTCTGACATCGTTCCAGTTATCTTAGATACTGAACATATATCATTAGATATTTCTTATAAACAGGATACACAACAAGCTCTTATTACAGAGCAAGAAGCCTTTACCGGTATACGTGAATTTGAAGGCGGACTTATCTCTGATATAACACCAGCTGATAAAGAAGTTATAACGAGAGATACGAATGTAATTGAAACTGTAGATGCAGCAAGGGAATCTGAACAATATGCAATCGTTAGTGAACAAGAATTATTAGAGCGACAGGCTATTGTAGACGCAGTGACTAACGAAGTTGATACATTTGATAGGGAATGTCAATTAGAAAGCGTCACAGAGGAATATGAACGGTTTGAACGTATACCAGAACGAGAATCAGTTCTAGAGGATAATGAACTATTCAAAATGGAGAGAGTACTAGATACAGAAAAACCAGATGAATTAATAATCATCGAAAAGGAAAATAATGATCCGAAGTTATGGCTGCGACATAGTCGCCAATCTTGGTGGACAAATTCAAACTGGAAGAAAACAAGATAAAGAGAGGGTGATGGTATGGCGTATATAGGACAAGTACTCAAAAATCCAGAAACGGGTTGGAGACGTTATGATGATAGCGATGCTCTTATTACGTATGAAGGCGCGTGGGAAATAAGGGGATCGTCTTCCGCTGCTTATGGTAAATATCATATTTGTGGTGGCAAATCAAAAATCCAATTTTCATTTGTGGGTAGTAAACTTCGTATAATAGGTTCTACTTATAAATTTTGGACTGGCACTGTTAACGTCGAGATAGATGGCGAAAAATGCGGTTCTTATAATATTTATGACCCCAATTCATTAGGGGGAAATTCTGTCCTTTTATATGAAAAGAACGATCTACAGTACGCAACTCATAACGTTGTCTTGCATGCAGATAGTACAAGTACTTTAGATGCTCTGGATTTTGGAGAACCAGGAGGGCTTGTCGTTCCTATTAAAGTCGGTGATGTATTAAAAGAACCAGAGTCTGGTTGGAAACGGTTTGATGATACGGATAGCAATATTCGGTACACAGGAGTATGGGCAAATTCAACTCATAGTGATTTTTATAACTCGACTTTGCACTTTAAACACAGTACGTCAAACAATCCACCTGATAAGAATCCAGTTTCACTCAAGTTCAATTTTATCGGTACAAGACTTAGAGTTATTGGTCTTATGAACTCGTCGTATGATGCTAACGCTACGATACTAGTTGATGGAGTGGAAGAAATAATCAGCTTCTTTAGGCCTGGTAGTCAATCCCAGACACTAGTATATGAGAAGATAGGTCTAATGAACCAAGAGCATACTGTTGAAATAAAAGGGTATTTTATAAACCTCGATGCAATTGACATCGAGGCCGACGGAGAGTTAGTTCTTTTTAAACAAGAAAAAACAAAAGTATCCTTATACGAAAAAGAAAGCGGAAAAATATTTGTAGATAATTTTGATTCCGTAAATTCAAAATGGCTTATGTCACCATCAAATTCATTTAACAATGCTATCAAAAAAGGATTCTTACGTATGAATCATTCTGCAGATAAAGACGTTATGCTTTTAATCGATAAACCACAAAGTAACTTTGCAACCCAGGTTATTGCGGATTATGCTCCTACAAAAGAAGGAGATGAAGGCGGCTTACTAATCTATCAAAATGAAAAGAATAAAGTCGAGTTTCTTGAATCCTATTCTTCTAATAGTTCACAAAGCAATAAAGAGTGGATGGCAATTTGTAAGGAAGATCAATGGGACTTTTATACAAAGACAGATACATTTTTTGATTATGCGGATAACGATTCATTGGCAGCAAAAAGAATTGGTGTTGTTTTAAAAAGAGGAACTGCAGAGGGATTTGTACCGCTGGACATCAATAAAATTATTATGACAACAAGCAATATGTTACGTCTGCGCCAACTATATGAAAATTATAAGGTTGTATTAAAAGATACTGCAGATAATATCCTGTCTACTAACATTGTAGCTGCAGCTCATACAGGCATTGATATTCTACTTCCTTCTTTAGAGTTTGAGGGAATCATAGAAATATATGACGAGGAAAACGAACTAATAGCAAAGAAACAAGCTACCTTTTACGGCGGGGATATGTATTGTATGGGTTCATCCCTGCAAATCAAAATGAATAGCGAAGAATTAAATACAACGGATCCAACAAACTTAGGTTACATGGTGAATAATGAGCGTATTGTAAAAATGACAATCGTAAATGACAACATCGGTGCTGCTACAAATATAAAACTATCCATTCAACAGTACATGGAGAAAGTCGGTTACACCTGGGCGCTTATTTCGTTAGATGGGACAAGCTATTCAAATGAAATACAGATTGATTCAGTAACCGCACAAAGTACGCGTGATTTTTGGGTAAAGGTTGTGAAGGATACAAATTTCCTAGCATTCGAACCAATTTATTTTAATATTCATCTAAAACATAATTGAGGTGAATACAATATGGGAACTGTAATGAAATTATATAGATATACATCGGAAAGTGAGATTACACCATCAATCCTTATTGAGAGGAATATAAAAATTACAATTGAACCAGGAAAAACTCTATATGCTCCACTAGATGTAGGTTGTAACAAATACGATATTCGCACGATTCAAGTTACAAATGATTCAAATGTTGAAGCAATGTTATTTATGTACGATCAAAAAGAGAATGGGAATCAAATCTATAAAAGTTTATCCGAAAAAAGAACATATGATATTTTATCCATTCCTTGCGAGGATAAAGATCATACAAACAAGGTCCATCTTTATATAGAAAATAGGGGCGTAGTAAACTCCACTTTTAATATTTCTACGAAAGCGATACGTTTAAGTTAAGGAGGAACATACAGAATGACAAATAAAATTTGTAAGTTACACAGACTAGAGCGAAGAGAAGTCTTTATGAAGATTATTGATGAAATGAAAAAGGCTGGGTGGCAGCAATTAAATGCTGATGCGCCATCAAAAGATAAAATTTACGTCATGTACTCAAGCGGTAACGACGGTATGAAGAACCATTCTATAGAATTGCGCCCATTCGATCACGTCACTGCAAGTAGCCAAGATATTATAGCAGGAGTATATAGGGACTATGATATAAGAGATCCTGGTAAGTCTGCTACTGATGCAAGCTTTAGATTAATTGAACGATATGATAAAGAAAAAGATGTTACCTTTGGAGGACCTGGTTCGTTCTACCCATTAAGTTTTCATCAAGGGAAAACAACTAACAACGCTAGTATTACTACTACTATTAGTAAACCAATTGCTATGGTGGACCTATATTTATACGTCGATAAAGACATTGTTATCTATTGTGTTTATGAAAACGATGATAATCTTCCAGAACGAAAAGGGAAGACTGTAATAGGATTATTTGGTATTCCAGATGAACTATATCAACAAGAACAATTCACACCTATATCTTCTCCTTTTAGTGTATTGGTGAGCGTTTGTCCAAAATGGGACCCTTATGCAGCACTGGTGGCTGCTAGAAGTAAACTTATATATGAGGGATTAAAAAATGTTTCTGTTCCTATTTTCATTTGGGATAAGGTATTTTTAAAGGCACCATCTTTAGAAGGAAATATAATATTTACATCATTTTTTATGGGAGATAACGTAGATGGATTAAGAGCAAAATTTGATGGCTTTTACACATATAGGGGTTCAAATTTTGTAACTGGTGATATCGTTGAAATTTCTCAAGATGAAGAAGTGCAGAAATATAAATTATTTAACACTTACTACTCAAGTGTATGGAGTTCATTTCCGGAGTTCAACATTGCATTAAGAGTAGAATAAGGCTGGTGATTTTATGACAATAAAAGGCATAATAATTCAACCGAAAACACTGTATCCACCCGTACAACGTAAACCACAAATACGTAAAGGTTCAAAATTAGAAATTAGTGATATGTATATTACAGGAGTTAGGAAAACTTCTATACGAAAAGGAGTTATGTTTAATTTCTCCCGAAACGAAAGCAAAACTACTGAAAAAGCAGTAATGAAACCTCCACGTACTGAACCACTAGAACACGCGTGGAAGAAAATGAACATATAACTTTATTGAAACCGAGCGTGCAGCAGCAGGCTTTTTTATTTTGATCAAATTTTGAAAGGAGGTGAGAACTTGGAAAGAATTCACGAACTCATCAAGGCATTGAATATAAGCGATGTTATTACAAGTACTCAATTTAAAGTAGGTGGTGCTATAGGCGGTGGATTAGGCACAATAATTAATTTGTTATATGGTAAAGCGAACTTAATTTGGATCTCGATTTACTGCTGGATTATCATGCTCGACTGGATTACGGGTAGTAAAGCTTCAAAGCTAGATGGAACATACTCATCACAATATGGAATTGAGGGCATCACGAGAACCGTGGTGCTTTTATCATTACCGGCTCTTGCACATTTATTTGATATTGCTCTTAAACTACCTGATTTCTTTTTCTTCATGGTAGTCGGTGGATTGAGTTACCACATTTTTAATAGTTTTGCAGCAAACTGTGCACGAATTGGCTGGGAAAAATGGATTCCCGCATGGTTATTAGAAAGTGTAGCATCCGAAATTCAAGCAAAAATCCAAAGAAGTGATGCACGAAAAGAAAAACATAATACCAAATAAAAAAATACACGCCTTACATAAGGAGAGCATTGTCAAAAGACGGTGCTCTTTTTGTTTGGCAAAAAGGGGAAAATACACAATGAAAAAACCAATTAAACTATTTAGCTCATTATTTATGACTCTATTACTTTTATTTTCGTTTGCTACGGCTTCTTTTGCCGATAGAGTACTAATTATCCAAGATTTACCGAAACAAGCATATCGCTACGGTGTGGGCGCTTATGAGGGCGTTGTAGCACATAGTACTGCAACACCAGAAGCACCAGCTATTAACATTCGAAATTACGAAGCTAGAACATGGAGAAATGCATTTGTACATTATGCTGTAGATTGGAACGAAACAGTCCAAATTGCTGATACAAAATATGTTGCTTATGGTGCTGGACCAGCTGCAAATAAAAGATTTGTCCACGTAGAACTTTCTGAAACTAGCAATCCAGATAAATTTAAATCTTCTTACGAGCGTTATGTAAAACTATTAGCTAAGATTTTAAAAGATAGAGGGATTCAGCCAAGCAAAGGTTTATGGACACATAAAGATATTACTTACAAATTAGGTGGAACTGACCACGAAGATCCAATTGATTACCTTCGCAGTCACGGTGTATCAGAATCACAATTCAGAGCGGACGTACAAAAGGCGTATGAAGGCGCAACAGTTACAGTTAAACCAAAACCACAAGAACCATCTCAAAACGTTGTAGGCGAAACAGGAGTAGCTTATATTGATGGACTTAACGTAAACCTAAGAAGTGGACCATCAACAAATTATGGTGTTATCCGTCAATTAAATAAAGGAGAAGCATATCAAGTATGGGGAAAACAAGGGGATTGGTTAAATCTTGGCGGTAACCAATGGATTTATAACAACCCATCTTACATTAAATATCAAGGGGAACAAACTACTACTTCAAGTTCTGTAGTAGGAAAACGTGTTGTTTCTAAAGTGGACGACCTTCGTTTCTATGACTCTGCTTCTTGGTCTGATAAAGATGTAGCAGGAACGGTAGATGAAGGACTTGGATTTACGATTGATGCTAAAGTAGCCGTTAATGGTTCACCACAATACAAAGTACACAACAGTAAAGGCGTAACATACTATATAACTGCAAATGAAGCCTATGTGTATGTAAAGTAGGGAAAAGGGTATGCCCAAACTTGGGCATACCCTTTTTTGTTTATTTCACGTAAAAAAATGGAGTTTTTTCTATAATTCAGCCTATTTTTGGAACCCTTTTCTATAATTCTTATTACATACTAAAAGGAATCTTATTTTCAAAACAGAATAGTTATATTTTAAAATTACTTTTGTATTTTTTTAGAGGAGGTGAATTAATGTTAAAATTTATTTGGGCAATTGCATTCGCTCTAATTATATTCTTTTTAGTGCGCGGTACGTTTATACCATATATAGCTTCTAATGAAAATATTGTAGCTTTATTTGTAATTTTTACCGTAGTTATTATTAATTCATGGATTATTGACTTAATAAATCGTTTATATAAAAAAAGAACCGAACTAGATAAATAATCTAGTTCGGTTCTTTTTTTATTTTGTATATTTCATAACTTTTGTATCAGTATATACTTTCTTACCGTTTTTAATTGTATCCGTTACTGTTTTTACATAATGGTTAACGGCATCGATATCTCTGTATGCTTCAGTATGATAATACGTAACAGAAGGTTGATTAAAATACATTAATCCGCTTGCAACTACTTGTGCTGTAGCCTGTACTGGTTTCCAAGGAATATAAACAGATAATCCATTTACTAACATAAGTCCTACATTATAACTATCTTTATTAATTCTATTGTTTGAATCTTTACTACTAGCGTGTTTCCAGTTGAAACTACCATCATTGATAATTACTCCTTGTACATTACTTGTACGAGTTTCAGTGCCTGAAATCTCTCTATTAATAACGTTTTCATTTTCATCAAATTTTACTGTTTCGCTGTATAACACTTCAAAGTCTGCACTTGAAGTATCCAAAGGTGATGTTACACCTGCAAATTTTGCTGGTGAATTAGCAGATTCAGGTGCTGTAGGCGAATCTGCATATGCATTACCTGCACCCCATCCAGTACTAGCTAACATTCCGCCAACTAGTAACATTGGGATTGTTTTTTTCTTTAATAAATTTTTATAACCCATAATAACATCTCCATCCTTTTGAAAATTTATGCTAATTTACCGGTATTTACTAGCACAATCCCGATGATAGACTATAAAATTCAAAAAATAAACAATATTCAGATTAAAATTTTCGCAAAACAATTCGACAAACCTTCTTAAAACCATGTCATTACTGGAGTTATAATGATTTTTATATAAAGAATTTCATCTTTACGATCTAACAATTTACCGATAACCATACGTCAATTGATAAATTAAAAACTAAATATTCTGAATTATATTTATAAAATCATTTTTTACAACTTATTACAATTGAACTTTGTTATGATTGATTCTATATAAACTAAATAAAGGAGATTGTGATATGATAATTCTGAATAATGAAAAAGTTACCAAACTATTGAATGAATGGTATAAAGTTATTCTATCTAAGCAAATAACAAAAGCGACAAGAATGAAAGAAGAAGTTGATGAAAAGATTAGTATCTTAATGGTCGAACAAAACCGAGATCTACAAGATCAAAATCTCTTATTGTATTATTCTCTATTGGATTATAGTTATAAAGTGTTAATAAATAAATCATATGTAACTCGTAGTGATTTTGATGCAGTTGAAAAACTTACAACAAAAACTATTGATGAGTATTTAAAATACTACTACCATTTCTATAAAGCTGTGCATAATACCATGATTGCTAACTATATAGAGGCTATGGAGCAATTTGAAGAAGCTGAACGACTTTTAGAGTATATTCCTAATGACATTGAAAAAGCTGAATTTAATTATAAACTTGGTGAACTATATTACCATCTTCAACAACCTTTATTAACGATTAAGCATGTAATGAAAGCAAAAGACATATACAAAAAGTATGAAGATTATGTAATAAATCAAATTGAATGTGATACAATCCTGGGATTAGCAAGTGTCACTTTAAGTCAGTTTGAACAAGGAGAAGAACTTTTTGTTAAGTGTTTGGATATGGCTAAAAAACATAACTGTACTCGACTAATTACCTTAATTCAGTACAACTTGGGTTTCCTTTATGCAAAACAAGGTATATCCGCAACTGCAATACGACATTTAATGGATGTATATAAATCTGAAAAACCATATCATAAAACTGTATTCTTACTGGCTCGAGAACATTTCAAAGTAAATGAAATTGAACAAGCACAAGAATTTTTGACTCAAGGCTTTGGATTAGCTGACGTTGAATATACACATCATTTACGAATACTTCGAGCACAATACGATGAAAATTATAAGCAGAATCTAGAAACAACGATTGCAGATGGACTAGATTACTTCGAATCCCAAAAACTTTATGGATTTATGGAAGAATACGCTGGAATTTTAGCGAAAAAACTTTATCAAGAAGGTAATCATGAGAAGGCTAGCCAATATTTTAATATATCTTATGATGCTAAAGAATTACTTCAGAAGGGAAGTGCGTTAAAATGAAAAAAGTATTAATGGGATTTGTTAGTTTTGCTGCTGTTTTAACTATTGGAAGTTTTACAGAATCTTTTACATCACAAGCTGATCATGGTAGACCGCCTGCACCACAAAGACCAGATTATATTTCTAATGTGGCCGATTTTGATCACGGTAGACCACCTGCGCCGGCATACGAATACGGCGATACTTATATTGATCATGGTGAGCATATCTAAAACAAAAAGAGGACGTGATATATACGTCCTCTTTTTGTTTTATTTTAATTACGACCGAATTATATTTGAAATAATATAAAGGATAATGTTCTAGTATATCAATTCCATAAATAATAATGTCTGTGTGTGGCTTGCTATCAAGAAACTGTCCAAGTGTCAACAGGGAAAAGTGTTAGTTTCTCATATAAATCTCATAATTGAGAATTGGTTTAAATAACCGGTGCAACAACAGCGAAATGCGATTCATATATTTGCACACATTTTGCTCACATTTTGTTCACGTACTATATAAAAGAATATGAAAATCTATAAAAATAATTATTTCAATAAAATTTGTTCTAGATATTAAAAAGTGCCAAAACCCTTTTGTTATAAGGGGTTTGACACTTTTTTGTTTTTTATATTTTATCAAATAAACAATCCTAAAATTGTTCATTCTTCTCCCAAGATTCTACGATATAATGAGCAATCGTCGGATTGAAGCCTTTACCAACTAAAAACATAATCGCAGCAACTTCTGTTAATGCGTGTTCGTGTGATGTATGTTTTGCTTCATTTAAACCGTAATCTACCCATGGTTTTACGAAATCTAGTACGGGTTTCTTGAAAGGTAAAAACTGTGTACCGACAACTTGTTGAATTTGTTGTTGTGTTGGTTCAGTAATTGGTCCAGGTGGTAAGATTTGTGGTTGTGTAATGTCTAATGTTGGTCCTGTCGGTAAAATTTGTGGCTGCGTTGGATCTATTGTTGGTGGTTTAGGTGGTGAGACACGTGCGTCGTAGTTTGGTTGATACATTTGTTGTTGGTATTGCGGTTGTTGTGGTTGAGTTGTGTATGGATTTTGTTGATATGGTTGTTCTTGGTTTTGTGGTGCTACATATGGATTTTGTTGATATGGTTGTTCTTGGTTTTGTGGTGCTGCATATGGATTTTGTTGATATGGTTGTTCTTGGTTTTGTGGTGCTGCATATGGATTTTGCTGATATGGTTGTTCTTGGTTTTGTGGTACCGCATATGGATTTTGAGGATATTCATAATTTGGACGTGTTTCATATGGATTTTGTTGAAATTCAGTTTCTTGATTTTGCGTTGTTGCATATGGGTTTTCGTCATATTGTTGTTCTTGCTGTTGTAACTCTTGTTCTTCGTATTGTTCTGTGTATCTTTGTTCTTGTTGTTGAGGGTAAAATGGTTGCCTTGGATAAGGCGGTTGATTATTATAGAACATATTTATTCCTCCTTCATGATGATGCTTACCACTCAGTGTATGGGCGGACAAGAAAATATGTGATGAAAAAATGTGGGCGTGTTACAATAAGTAACTGGGTGAAGATAAAATGACAAAACAAGAAAAGATTCAAAAAACAATTACTTTTGTAAAACATATTTTAGAAAAAGATGCGAGTGGGCATGATTGGTATCATATTGAACGCGTACATAAACTGGCGATTTCTTTATCCGAGCAAGAAGGGGGAAATCGTTTTATAATTGAAATGGCAGCATTACTTCACGATGTGGCAGATGAGAAGTTAAATGAAAGTGAAGAAGAAGGAATGAAAAAAGTTTCTGATTGGTTAGAAGAGTTACATGTGGAAGAAGAGGAAAGTAAACATGTTCTTCATATCATCGCCAATATGTCTTATAAAGGTGGTCATGGCGGCACACTTGAGTCGCTTGAAGGGGAAATTGTTCAAGATGCGGATCGTTTAGATGCTCTTGGTGCAATTGGAATTGCACGTACATTTGCATATGGCGGGGCAAAAGGGAGATTAATGTATGACCCAACTATTCCGCCGCGTGAAGAAATGACGAAAGAAGAGTATAGAAAAAATAATGATCCATCTTTAAATCATTTTTATGAAAAACTTTTGAAATTAAAAGATTTAATGAATACGAACGCAGCAAAACAAGAGGCGGAAGTTCGTCATCGTTATATGGAACAGTTTATTGAACAATTTATGAAAGAGTGGAATGCACAAATATGAAAATGTTAACTGTGGAAAACTTATCAAAATCATATGGAGAAAAACCGTTATTTGATGGATTATCATTTAGTATTGCAGAAGGACACCGTGCCGGAATTATCGGTGTAAACGGAACTGGTAAATCTACGTTATTAAAAATTATTGCAGGGGCAGAAATTCCTGATACAGGTGATATGACTCATTCTCGTGGGTATACAATTAGTTATTTATCACAGCAACCAGAGTTTGATGAACAACTAACAGTGCTAGAGCAAGTCTTCCATGGTGATACTCCTTTAATTCGTCTTCTTCGTGAGTATGAAAAGGCGCTATTACATATCGAAAAAGATCCAAGTAATGAAAAAGTACAGGAACAATTATTTGCAGTGCAGCAACGTATGGATGCAATGAGTGCATGGGAAGCAAATGCAAATGCGAAATCTCTTTTAACGAAATTAGGAATTACGGACTTCACTGCAACTGTTGGAAATTTATCTGGTGGACAGAAAAAACGTATTGCGATGGCGCAATGTTTTATTGAAACACCGGATCTATTAATTTTAGATGAGCCTACGAACCATCTTGATCATGAGACAGTGGAATGGTTAGAGGAATATTTAGCTCGATATAATGGCGCAGTATTACTTGTAACCCATGATCGTTATTTCTTAGATCGTGTGACGAATCGTATTTTCGAATTAGATAATGGAAAACTGTATAGTTATGAAGGGAATTACAGTACGTTTTTAGAAGCGAAAGCACTTCGTGAAGAACAAGAAATTGCGCAAGAATCAAAACGTCAAAACTTATATCGCCGCGAACTAGCATGGATTCGCCGCGGTGCAAAAGCCCGTTCAACAAAGCAAAAGGCACGTATTCAACGATTTGATGAGCTAAAGGGACAAGAAGGGCCAGCTGCAAAACAGTCAGTTGATATTGCACTTAGCGGTAGCCGTCTTGGGAAAAAAGTACTTGAGTTAAAAGATGTGACGAAAAAATTTGGTGATAAAACGGTATTAAACAACTTTAATCATATCGTGAAACCAGGCGATCGCATCGGAATTATTGGAGCGAATGGAAGCGGGAAATCTTCGCTATTAAATATGCTTGCAGGTAAGTTATCTCCTGATAGTGGTGAAATTGAAGTTGGGCAAACTGTAAAAGTTGCTTATTATACGCAAGAAAATGAAGAAATGAATTTAAATCAGCGTATGATTGAATACATTAAAGAGATTGCAGAAGTTATTCATACAACAGATGGAAAAGTAATTGGTGCATCTCAAATGTTAGAACGTTTCTTATTCCCGACTCATTCACATGGTACACCGCTTGGTAAACTATCTGGTGGTGAAAGAAGACGTTTATATTTATTACGTATTTTAATGGGAGAACCAAACGTACTTTTACTTGATGAACCTACGAATGATCTAGATACACAAACATTAACAGTACTAGAAGATTATTTAGAAGATTTCCCAGGTGTCGTTTTAACTGTATCGCATGACCGTTACTTCTTAGATAAAGTAGTAGATGAACTGTTCATCTTTACTGGTGGAGGCGAAGTGCGTGAGTTCCTAGGTAGTTATACAGATTATTTAGAAATGGAAAAAACGAGAGAACTTATGGAGAAAGCGGAAGTTCAAAAAGAGAAAAAAGTAGTAGAAGAAGCTCCAAAACAACAACGTAAACGTAAACTTTCATACAATGAGCAGCGTGAATGGGAAACGATTGAAGATACAATTGCCGAACTTGAAGAAAAAATTGAGTCAATTGGAGAAGAACTTGCGAAAGTTGGATCTGACTTCACAAAGGCACAAGAATTATCTGAAGCACAGCAGAAAATAGAAGAAGAGCTAGAAAAAAAGATGGAAAGATGGAGTGAACTATCAGACATCGTTGAAGGATTAAAATAAAAACAAGCTGCATATATTGAAAAGTAAAGAGAAAAACTTTACACTATTGGTAGAACCTATTTTAGGAGGGAAAAAATGAGAACATCTAATCCAATGTTGAAAAAAGAGGCATTCCGTAAAGAGGGAGCAAGCGCTTCTGCGATGACGATTGGCGGAACAGTAGGCAAAACGTTCATTATGCTTATCTTGCTACTTGCAACGTCTGTCTATTCATACATACAGATGATGCAGGGGACGATGAAGATGCCAGTATTAATTGGTGCTTTAATCGTTGCAGCAATCATCGCATTTGCGTCTATGTTCTTCCCGCGTATTTCACCTTTTGGTGCACCAATCTATGCGGCGGTAGAAGGGGTTGTGTTAGGAAGTATTTCAGCAGTTTATACAATGAAATTTGGCGATTCTATCGTTTTAAATGCTGTATTACTAACAATCTCAATTCTATTTGCAATGTTAGTGTTATATGCAACACGCGTAGTAAAAGTAACGGATAAATTCCGTACAGGCGTTATGGCAGCAACACTTGGAATTATGGTTATGTATTTAGTCGTATTCCTACTAAATATGTTTGGTGTAACTGTTCCATACATTCACCAAGGTGGTACAATCGGTATTATTATTAGTGCAGTTGTTATTGTAGTTGCTGCATTAAACTTATTACTAGATTTCGATTTAATCGAAAATGGTGTACGTAGTCAAGCTCCGAAATATATGGAGTGGTACACTGCAATGGGACTAATGCTTACATTAGTTTGGTTATACTTAGAAATTCTTCGTTTCGTTTCTTACTTTACGAAAAATGACTAATAAAAAAAACCTGCATGAAAAATGCAGGTTTTTTTTATTTTCAAAGATATATTGAACGTATGGTATAATATGGATGTTATCAACTTGAATTGAAGGAGATGGAATATGATGAAAGGGAAGAAGGGGATTATGAAAAAACTATTTTCTAAAAGTTTTTTCATAGAACTAGATGAAGCTTTAACGTATCCATCATCTGAAGTTATTACTTCAGCGATTGAAGGATATGCAACTGAATGCAATGAAAGACTAAAATTTGAGAGTAAAGTTAAACCGATTACTTTTTACTTAGAAAATGTAATGTACCGTGCTGAAATAAAGATGGCTCGCGGAGGATATTACATATCTTGTACTGAAGTGTAATAAATTTTGAAACCATACATGTTTGAACTATGTATGGTTTCTTTTTTTGTTTTGTAAGGTCTAAATTAATACTTTTTACTTACGGATACATCATTTTGTGCTTTTTACCATTCATCCATTTCTCCTTACAATGGAGAAAAATATGTGAGGTGGTATAACTTATGATGAATAGAGTTGTATTAATCGGTAGATTGACAAAGGAGCCAGAATTATACTACACAAAACAAGGCGTTGCTTATGCAAGAATATGTATTGCGGTGAATAGAGGATTTCGAAATAGTTTAGGTGAACAACAAGTCGATTTTATTAATTGTGTCGTTTGGCGAAAATCGGCTGAGAATGTAACTGAATATTGTAAGAAGGGATCACTTGTTGGGATTACAGGGCGTATTCAGACGAGTAATTACGATGATGAACAAGGCAAGAGAATATATAGAACTGAAGTTGTGATTGAGAGTATTACCTTTTTGGAGAGAAGGCGGGAGGGGGCATCGTAATAAAAGGTGATTTTAAGTAATAGCTACGGAAAAAATTGTGGAAAGTATTTTAATAAACTTAAAGAAGGAGTACCGCCAGATTTTTTTGGAAAACAAGTAAAGAGTATACAAAATTTTATTACGTTTTTCGGCTAATCCAGTAACAATCGAGAACCGTAAAACCCATGCCAGGATAGGAATGTATAAAAAGAAGAATCGAGTGATAGAAAATAAAAAAGGGGATCCTTCTGAGAGTAAGGAATCCTCCTTTTTGTTGCTACCGATAATAGGACGTTATGTTAACTTTACATGAATATGTTATACAATAGATAAAAAAGAGATGGGGAGAACAATGAGTATAAACTATCCATTTAAACCAAAATCAAATCGTTATTTAGTACCAGGGCAATTTTGGACTATTCCTTTAGATAACAGTAAATTTGCATGTGGTAGAGTAATTGAAACAGATCCAAATAGTAGAAGGGGATTTTTAGCAGGTTTGATGGATTGGATCGGAGATAGCCCACCTATGGCTGAAAATTTAAAAGGTTGTAAAACGTTAATACAAATAGATGTTCATATTAAAACCATTCATGAAACAGCATTGGATGGTTTTATAAGTGGCTATCGTTCATTAGAATTAGATGGAATTGAAACAGAGTATTTCACTTCACAAATGGTTCATGATGAGAATTGTATGTTAATGAAAGGATATTCAGTACTTAGACAGGCGACCAAAGAAGAAGCAGATACGTATGATCAGTTCGGTTACGCAGGCTACATGATGATTAAATGTTACGCAGAAGATTTATTAGCAAATAAATAACTTCCAATAACGAAAAATATGTAAATAAGCTATCCATATGGATAGCTTATTTACATATTTTTTTGTTTAGCGTGTTTTTTTCAAAAATAATGGCGATGCCTCAAGAAATGGATAAAAAATAAAAATCATCGGAAACGAAAGCTTTTAAAATCCCATCCCTAATTTGAAATGTAAAAAGAATGAAATAGTATGGTAGCGGGAAGAAAGTAGTAAAATTAAGCACCTGAGTAGGAGTATAGAGTGATAACATGTTACAATACAGCTAAGAACACGCAATAAAGGAGAGTTTTTTACGTGAAGATTAAAGCAATTGAACCGACGCCAAGTCCAAATACAATGAAAGTTATTTTGAATGAAGTATTACCATCAGGAGCGCGTAATAATTATACAAATGAAAATAAAGAACAAGCACCAATGCAAGTGCAAGAAATTTTGAAAATTGAAGGCATTAAAGGTGTGTATCATGTAGCTGACTTTTTAGCAGTCGAGCGAAATGCAAAGTATGACTGGAAAGTATTATTACAACAAGTTCGTGCTGTTTTTGGCGAAGAAGTAGTGGAAGAAAGTGAAGAACAACAACTGTCTCATTTTGGAGAAGTGAAAGTGTTTGTTCAAATGTTCTTTACAATTCCAATGCAAGTAAAGTTAACAGATGGAACATCGGAAGAACGCGTTGGCTTACCAGATCGTTTCAAAGAATCAATTATGAAAGTACAAATGTCTGCACCAAACGTTGTAAAAGAGCGTAAATGGGTAGAACAAAGTACACGTTACGGTAATTTTGAAGAAATCGGGAAAGAAGTAGTAGAAGAGATTGTTGCTGCTTATTCAGAAGAACGTGTAAATGAAACGGTTAAAGAATTATTAAATCAAGCAGGTGCTGTTGAAGTAACGATTCAAAAGCGTGAACCATATAAAGTAACAGAAGAGATGATGAAAGATTCTGACTGGAAAAACCGTTTTGCAGCATTAGAACAAATGGATCCTACTGAAGAAGATATTCCAGTGTTGAAGATGGCGTTAGATGATGAAAAAGTTTCAATACGCCGTTTAGCAACAGCGTATTTAGGTATGGTAAAAGGTGATGAAGTATTACCGTTATTATATAAAGCGTTGTTAGATCGCTCTGTAAGTGTTCGTCGTACTGCAGGAGATTGTTTATCAGATGTAGGTGATCCGGCAGCGATGTTCGTTATGATTAAATCTCTGAAAGATCCAAGTAAATTAGTACGCTGGCGTGCAGCGATGTTCTTATTTGAACTTGGAGATGAAAGTGCGATTCCAGCATTAAAAGCAGCGCAAGATGATTCAGAGTTTGAAGTAGCGATGCAAGCACGTCTAGCATTAGAGCGTATTGAAGGCGGAGAAGAAGCAAAAGGTTCTGTATGGAAACAAATGACGGAGTCTCGTAAAGGGGAATAATGTATGATTGTTTTCTATGATAGTTGGTGTCCGATGTGTACGGCCGTTGCAGAACGTACGAAAAAATTAGATAAAAAGGGTAAGATGAAATTTGTTTCATTTCGAAATGAAGATGTAGTTGAGAAATATAAGCTTTCTCAAGAACTACAAAGTAAAATGGAACAAAGACTGTATATTTTTAAAAATAATAAGTGGTATGACGGCATTCAGAGCATAGATGTATTAGCAAAGGCCGTTCCATCTTATTGGTTTGCAGTTCCTTTTATAAAGCTATCTATCGTACTTGGTTTTGGAAGTAAAGTATACGATTATATCGCTAATAATAGAAAACTTGTTCCAGTGGGACATTGCCGCGGTGGGGTTTGTGAAATCCCTACAAAAAAATGAAATCATCGTTATCTTTCTTTTGCACCTATTAATAGAGCGTGATATGATGAATTTGGAATGAAAGTTGAAGGAGAGATTACAAGATGTCAAATGCTTATGAAGAATACATGCGCCAAATGGTAATCCCAATGCGCCAAGAGTTAGTGCGTTCTGGGTTTGAAGAGTTAACTACAGAAGAAGCTGTAACAGAATTTATGGAAAATACATCAGGTACAACTTTAGTAGTTGTAAACTCTGTTTGTGGTTGTGCAGCTGGTTTAGCACGTCCATCAGCAGGTCAAGCGGTTGTTCGTGCTGAAAAACAACCTGATCATCTTGTAACTGTATTCGCAGGTCAAGATAAAGATGCTACTGCAAAAATGCGTGAATACTTCGGAGAAATTCCTCCATCTTCACCATCTATGGCATTATTAAAAGGAAAAGAAGTTGTTCACTTCATTCACCGTCATGAAATTGAAGGTGCAACTATGGACGAAATTATTACGAACTTAGAGCAAGCTTTCGAAAAGAATTGTTAAAGAAGGGGGAGAGTAAATCTCCCTCTTTTCTTTATATAGAGGTGAAACAATGATCGTAACAACAGCAGGAAGAACAAACAAAGAAATGACAGCATATGCAAAAAAGGTAGCAGAAGAATTAAATCGTTCTTTCATTTTACGTAATGATATACCAGTGCATAAATTACATGAGCAGTATGAACAAGATATACTTGTCGTAGGAAAGAACCGATTAGCTATTTATCCGAAAGGTACGGAAGAATCATTTTTCTTTCATCCGAACTCAGCGATGTTTCGTGTGAAAAGGTTAATGCGTGGAGAACACGATCCGTTTGTACAAGCTGCTAAATTAGAGAGCGGAATGACAGTGTTAGATTGTACGCTCGGTATGGCATCAGATAGTATTGTAGCTAGTTATGTTGTTGGTGAAAGTGGAACAGTAACAGGACTTGAAGGCAATGAATATATGGCTTATATCATGAGAAATGGTTTGAAAACATGGTCTTCATCTGTTTCTGAAATCGATGAAGCAATGCAAAGAATCCAAGTAACGCAAACGGAGCATTTTTCATTTTTAGCGCAATGTGAAGACAATAGTTATGATGTCGTTTACCTTGATCCGATGTTTGAAGAAACTGTCATAGAATCTGACGGAATTAAAGGATTAAAACACTTCGCTTTGTATCATGATATTACTGATGAAACAATTGCGGAGGCGAAGCGAGTGGCGAGAAAGCGTGTTGTATTAAAAGATCATTTCCGTAGTTCTAGATTTGAAAAACACAATTTTCACGTATACAAAAGAAAAAGTGCTAAGTTTCACTTTGGTGTAATTGACCCTTGCTAATTGTTTGAAAAGATGTATAATAAGCAATAATTAATTAAATATACTGTCTGTGATGAAGAGAGTAGTCTTTTTTAGAAGGAAAGCGAGCTAGGGATGGTGTGAGCCTAGTACGGAAGAAAAAGATGAAGCGCACTTCGGAGATGCTTCTTGAACGAATAGTAGAGAAAGCCGAGGCCCCCTGTCCTCGTTATAAACGGGAAAGTGGTTCGTAACGAACAACAAGGGTGGTACCACGGGTTCAAACTCGTCTCTTTTTTAGAGACGAGTTTTTTGTGTTTTAAAAAATAAGGAGGTTGTATCATGGATTATAAAATACAGTTTGCGGAAAGTTTATCTAATATTTTCACGAATGAATTAACGCAAAAACAAATTTTAGATTTAATTGAAACACCGAAACAAGATGAATTTGGAGATGCAGCGTTCCCATGTTTTTCATTAGCGAAGCAATATAAAAAAACACCAGCTCTTATCGCAAAGGAAGTTGCTGAGAAATTAAATGATCCGTTTTTTACGAAAGTAGAAGCCGTTGGTCCTTATGTAAATGTATTTTTCAATCGTGAAACTGTAAGTGATGCAGTATTAAAAACAGTTTTAGCGGAGAAAGAAGAGTTCGGTCAAAACCACTTTGGCTGTGAAAAAACAGTAGTAATTGATTATTCCTCTCCTAATATCGCGAAACCTTTTTCGATGGGGCATTTACGTTCTACAATGATAGGAAATTCGCTGAAACATATCGCTGAAAAATGTGGCTATGAAGTTGTAGGGATTAATTATATAGGAGATTGGGGAACACAGTTTGGAAAGTTAATTACGGCTTATAAAAAATGGGGAAATGAAGAAGTAGTGAAAGAAGATCCAATACGTGAGCTATTTAAGTTATATGTTCAGTTTCATGTAGAAGTAAAAGAGAATGATGAATTAGAAGAAGAAGGACGTGCTTGGTTTAAAAAGCTAGAAGAAGGCGATGAAGAAGCAGTTGAACTTTGGAATTGGTTCCGTCACGAATCATTAAAAGAATTTTCTCGTATTTATGAACTTCTCGGTGTGGAATTTACTAATTTTCAAGGCGAAGCTTTCTATAATGATAAAATGGAAGACTTTATTGGGATTTTAGAAGAGCACGACTTACTGGAAGAATCAGAAGGCGCATTAGTCGTTAATTTAGAAGAAGAAGGAATGCCGCCTTGCTTAATTAGAAAATCAGATGGTGCGACGATTTATGCAACGCGTGACTTAACGGCAGCTTTATATCGTCAAAACACTTATGGGTTTGATAAAGCGCTATATGTTGTTGGTCCAGAACAAAGCTTACATTTCAATCAATTTTTCACTGTATTAAAAAAACTTGGCTATACTTGGGTTGATGGTATGGAACACGTACCGTTTGGCTTCATTTTAAAAGATGGTAAGAAAATGTCGACACGTAAAGGAAGAGTTATTTTACTTGAAGAAGTACTTGAGGAAGCAATCGACCTTGCAAAACAAAATATTGAAGAGAAAAATCCAAACTTAAAACAAAAAGAAGTAGTAGCAAAGCAAGTCGGTGTAGGTGCAGTTATTTTCCACGATTTAAAAAATGAGCGTATGCACAATATTGAATTCTCATTAGAAAACATGCTGAAATTTGAAGGAGAAACAGGCCCGTACGTACAGTACACACATGCACGTGCTTGCTCTATTTTAAGAAAAGAAAGTGTAGAATTTGAAACATGTACGTTTGCTTTAAAAGACGATCATAGCTGGAGTGTCGTAAAATTACTAAACAAATTCCCACAAGTAATTGAAGCAGCTTTCAATAAAAATGAGCCATCGATTATTTCGAAATATGTATTAGATGTAGCACAATCGTTCAATAAATATTACGGTAATGTTCGTATATTAGAAGAGAGTGAAGAAAAAGACAGCAGACTCGCATTGGTTTATGCTGTGACGGTTGTATTAAAAGAAGGATTACGTTTACTTGGGGTGGAGGCTCCTGAGGAGATGTAGCATAAAAGGTGTATGTATCATTACAGATATGTATGCCTTTTTATTTGGTATAGGAGTCATGTAAGCAGTAATCTCACCTTATTAAAACCAATTTCTTGGGTAATTGTTAAAAATGTAGGAATGTTTTGTTAAATGGAGAATTGTAAGGGGTGTATATAAAAGGAGGCGTTAGAGGTTGGAAACATACGATTGGAACAGTAAACTAGCGTATTTAAAAAATACGAGAGATTTATATTACAATAGCGATTATGTAAGTTTTCTAGTGAATTCAGTTTGGAAGATTTCTGAGCCAATCCATGTTGTTGATTATGGTTGTGGATATGGTTATTTAGGCTTATTATTAATGCCTTTACTTCCAGAAGGATCAAAGTATACAGGCATTGATAGTGGAGAAACATTATTAGCTGAAGCGAGAGAGTTGTTTCGTTCACTTCCGTACGAGTCAGAATTTCTGGAGGGAGATGCTATAGAAATTGAATTGAACGATACATACGATATAGCAATTTGTCATGCCTTCTTATTACATATGAGTTCACCAAAAACGATGCTACAAAAAATGATTCATTCAGTTAAAAGTGGCGGGAAAATAATCTGTTTTGAACCACATTGGATATCAAATATGTCTTCATACACTTTGGATGGAGAGAACCAATCGGAAATTATCCAGCTAGGTATTTTGCAGAATTTATTTGAAAGTGACACGCAGAGGAGTGGAAAAGATGGAAATATTGGTATGAAAATACCGATATATTTAAGTGAATTAGGTGTGAAAAATATTGAATGTAGAGTAAGCGATAAAGTGAACTTTTTAGATTCAAATATGCATCACAATGATAAAAACGATTTGTATCAATCATTAAAAGAAGAGGGGATTGCAGGTAATCCGGGTGATAAGCAACAATTTGTAGAACGTTTAATGGCTAGAGGATTAACATATGATGATGCGCTAGCTCAATATGAAGCTGAACTACGATTTTTTAAAATATTTCATGTGCATTCTTCTTTAGTATACGCTCCGAATATGAAAATTACATTTGGTGACATAGTATGTTAAAAGTCATGATATATAAGGATCGTCGTTTAATGTCGATATAATTTGAAAATCGCCGATATATTTGAATTATCGCTGATATAATTTTATGTACTAATTTCAGCTTCTACAAGATTAAAACCGCATGTTACGTTATTCCATATAATTAAACAAAATACGGAGAAAAACAATCATTTTTACTATATTTTGTTATAAATTTGAATAATATTAATTAATACCATCCATTATAAGAGATTTTAGTTGAATACATACTATATGGTGTGTAAAATCTAAGCAAGTAGCAGTATAAATATAAATTCGAGGTGAATGCATGCTAGATTTTAAGCAGTTAGAAACTTGTTTAAAAGACAAGAGATTTGTAGATGGATTACAGGAAATAAATAATGAAATTGCATATATAAAAGAAACGAATACTTTATCCTATGTGAAGAATTGGCTTGCCAATATTACTTCGCATAAGGAGTTCGATATATTAATTCGCCTTACTGATGAAGGGCTTATGCACCAATACAGTTCATTCCTCATTCGTTACGCTTATAAAAAATTCCCAAATATGAGAACGCTCTCTTTATATTGTGATGAGTTAATTGATGAGCGGAAAATTCTTGAAGCAGAGCAGTTGTTAAAATCTTCTTTAGAAGAGTTAAGTAAAGAAGAAATAGATGCAGATTTTTTAGCGAAAACATATTTTACATTAGTACGATGTCTTTTAGAAATGAAAAGAAATGAAGAAGCGCTAATGTATATGCAAAAAGCAGAGGAGTATAGTACGCGCGTAGTGTTTGATAAATGGGGCTACGTTTATATGCATACAGGCGAATGGGAGAAAGCGGAAGAACAATTTATTGCTGGCATGCAGCATGAAGATTGTGAAGAGTTATCTACCTATTTATTATCACAATTGTATGCAAATAAAGGAGAACAAAAACGTGCGATACAGTTAATTAATGATGCGATTGTAAAGTTCCCACAAGTACCATATTTTCATTTTGAGAAGGTAAAGTATTTATTAGATTTAGAGCAATATGAAGAGATGTTAGCGGTAATAGATAACATAAATACTCAGCTGCCATATCATGCTTATAACACTTACTTTGTACATTTACGTGCAGAAGCGCTGTACAAAATGAATAAATTTGCAGATTTACAAAAGCTATTAAAAGAAGAAAAGAGTTTAAAAGAATCTTTATATCATAATTTAGAAAAAAATCCGGATGGAAAAAAGGTTCACTTGCCGATAGTTCCTATTGTACAAAAGGATAATTATTGTGTTCCGACAAGTTTAGAGATGATGTTGCGTATATGGGGAGAGACACGTACACAAGATGAAATAGCAGAGTTTATTTTTGATATGACAGGATCGAAGTTTTCAGATACTGTTTCTTATTTAGAAGAATTAGGTTATGAATATCGTTATTTTAAAGGGAATGAAGAGAATTATAAGAGACTGATTGATGAAGGAATTCCTGTTTTATTAAGTATAGATATTGAGCATGCTTCACACGTACAAGTTCTATCTGGATATGATGATACATTGCAAGCTTTCTATGTTCAAGATCCAAACTTTATAGAACCAGTTCTTGTAGAATATAGTAAATTACAAGAAAAATATCGTTATACAGGCTGTTTAGCAATCACGTTTGTTCCGAAAGAAAAGAAGGCGCAACTAGCGTTTCTAAATGAGGAAGAAAATCGTTATTTTAAATCTATTTTTTCTCTTACGGATCATTTAGATGAACATGACAAAGAGGGAATTAGTAACTTAGTACAATTTTTAAAAGAAACGAGCGATAATCCAAATACGTGGCTATATACGATAAAGCACTTAGATGTTGAAGTAGATAAAGAATTTATTTTATATTGTATCGATAAGTTAATGGAAAAGTTTCCGAACTCGGACTTTGTTAAATTGCATGGTGCACAGTGTTTTATTCGTCTTCAAGAAGTAGAGAAAGCGGAGCAAATGCTGACAAGCGTTGAGAAGAAAAATAATCGTGCATTATATCATTTAATAAACGGAAGATATGCTTTTGAGCAGGAAAGTTATATAGAAGCGATTTCAAGCTTTAGTTCATCGTTACAATTAGACGCAGATCAGCCTATTGCTTGGAGTTTTCTCGCTTTATCCTATATGTATATTGATCAATCTGAAAAAGCATTGCAATACTCTCAAGTTGCGTTAGAGCGCAGTCCTGAAAGGTTCACTTTAACGAATCACGGTTTAATATTAATAGATTTAGAAAGATATGAAGAAGCATATGAAATCTTTAATGACTTGTTAAAAGAGTATAAATATGAAGCACATGTATGGTATGAACGAGCGAGATGTGCACATCAACTAGGAAAATTATATTTAGCAATAAAAGGGCTTAAAGTAGCGATTCATTTGGATAGTAATGCACCTTACATTTATACGAAACTTTCGGAAATATACGAATCTGATTTGAAGGATGAGGAAAGTACGAAAGAAATTTTATTAAACGGTATTGAGAATTGTGATGATAAAGCACCTCTTTACGTAAAATTAGGTGACTATCATTTTCAAAATGATAGCTTGGAAGAAGCAGAAGTATTGTATAAGCGTGCTTTAGAAGAAAACGATGAGGATGTTTATTCTCACTTCGGACTTACACAAGTGTATATGGCAAGAGAACAATACAAGGAAGCAAAAGAATACATTCTTGGTCTTGAGAAGCAAATTGAAAAGAGCCAAGATTTCCTCATGAATGCAGGAATGGTTTTATGGGATGCTGAAATTGAACTTGGTGGAAATGAAGAAGGATTTAAAGTAGCGCTATCTAAGTTAGAAAATGGTATAAAGAAAAGTGATTATAATGTAGCAAGTGCGTTAGATGAATATGTGAATCGAATTAAAGGAACGGAATTTGTACAACGAGGTATAGCGTTTTTAAGAACGTTACACAAAGAAAGTAATGAAGTAAGTGAGTACGGTTGTTATGCAGGTATTTTATATGAATCTATTGGACAGTACGGCCAAGCGATGAAAAGATATAATAAGGCGATAGAACAAAAGGAAACGGCATTACCGTATTACCGAATTGGTGAAACACTTATGGCATTAGGGCAATTGACGGAAGCAAAACAAGCGTATGAAACATGTTTAGAGCTTGATGGGAATTTCGTAGGTGTACATTTACAGCTTGCGGAAATATACGAAAAAGAAGAAAACCGTTCTAAAGAACAAAGTCATATGGTTCAGGCGATGAAGGAAGAGCCGTTGCATATTAATATGGAATATTTGGCACAGCTTTCAGTAGATATGAATCTTCAGGAAGAATTGCTGACTGAACTAGAACAATTAGAGGAAGAAGTACCTGAAATATGGCGTTTAGATGCGATTGCATATGTGTACGGAGCGATGAATGAAATAGATAAAGAACAAGCACAGATTGAATACGCGCTACAATTAGATGGTGAGCATATAGAAGTTCTATATCATTATGCAAAAGTATTAGTGAAAAAAAGAAATGTAAAAGCAATTGAAGTTGCAATGAAAGTAATACAAAAAGATTTTGATAATGAACGTATATTTGATGTTTATGTAAAAGCAGTAGAGCAACATAAAAAATTGTCTAACATACGAGATTTTCTTCATACGTTAAAGGTGAAAAAAGCAGAAAGAAGTACAGCATTCATGTATGCTGCAGCTGCGGTTACGGAAATATGGATTGAACGTCAGCTGCATGAACAGCCAAAACGATCTATCATTACGAGAGCTTTTTATCGTATGAAAAATCGTGCCAAAGAAATTTCAATGGTTACTATGATAATTGATTTATATGAAATCTCTTTAAAGTTAAATCCGAAAAATAGTATGGCAGCACAGCGATTTGCGCTATTTTATGAGAATGTAGAGATGAATAAAGAAGCAATAGAGATTCTGCACACGTCACTAGAAAATAGATGGGATTATGAAGTAGCGAAGCAACTTGTAAATCTTTTCGTTGAGTGCGAGGAAGAAGATATGTTAAGAGATGCTTTGGAATTAACGAAGCAAATGGTTCGAGAACTACCAGATGATTATGATACTCTTCTTCTGCAAGCACAAGTATTCTTTAAAGCAGGGGAAGAAAGAAAAGCAGAAAAGATTACCTTACAATTAACGGAGCAAACACCGTTTGTAAGTAGAGCATTTCTTGCTTTAGGAGAAATGTATCAAAGTCAAGAAAGGTTTGAAGAGGCAATTCATCTATTAGAAAATGCTTCTATACATCATCCAAATGAAACAGCAATTCTCCTTTCTTTAGCGTCTTCATATCATGGTGCCGGCCAAACACTAAAGGCAGAAAAAATAGCAAATGAAGTATTAACAATGGATGCAAATGATTTGTTAGCAAGATATGATCGTGCTTGTTATTTAGCACAGTTAAATAGAAATGAAGAGGCGAAGGAAGAGCTTGAAATTGTCCTTCGTGAGGATGAATCGGGATTCTTTGCTGAACTTATTGAGGATGATGAAAATTTAGCAGCATTGCGAGAATTTGAAAAGTAATTGTATAAGAATATATTTTGAATTAGTTGACAATTAGTTGTCAAATGGCATAAAATAACTTTTAATAAAGTATACAAATCTGAAGACGAGAAAGAGTAAAATAGTGAACTGTTCTCCAGAGAGCCGGTATATTGCTGAAAGCCGGTGGGCAGACGTTATTTGAAAATCATCTCCGAGGAGCTGAGGCTGAAAGTGAGTAAGCCCGGACGGATGTCTACCGTTACAAAGAACACGTATGATAGTACGTTGCTAAGCGCTATTAGTGAAAAAGCTAATAGAATTAGGGTGGTAACGCGGGTAAACCCGTCCCTACTTCATAGGGACGGGTTTTTTGTGTGCTTTTAAAACATTCAAAGGAGTGATTGTAGATGAAGAAAGTAGATGTAAAAGAGTCAGCTGTAGGGAGAGAAACACGTATTCGTAAGCAGTGGAACGAACAAAGCATTTTTGAACAATCAATTCAGAATCGAGAAGGCGCGCAATCGTTTGTGTTTTATGAAGGACCACCAACGGCGAACGGTTTACCACACGTCGGCCATGCACTTGGTCGGGCAATTAAAGATTTAGTAGCAAGATATAAAACGATGGCTGGTTATAAAGTAGTAAGAAAAGCAGGATGGGATACACACGGTTTACCTGTAGAACTAGGTGTTGAGAAGCAACTTGGTATTTCTGGTAAACATGAGATCGAAGAATATGGTATTGAACCATTTATTCAAAAGTGTAAAGAGAGTGTTTTCACATATGAAAAGCAGTGGCGTGAATTCACTGAAAGTATTGGTTATTGGGTAGATATGGATGATCCATATGTAACTTTAGAGAATCCATATATCGAAAGTGTATGGCATATTTTGGGGACGATCCATGAAAAAGGATTGTTATATAAAGGACATAGAGTTTCACCATACTGCCCAAGCTGCCAAACCTCATTGAGCTCACATGAGGTTGCACAAGGGTATAAAACAGTAAAAGATTTAAGTGCAACAGTGAAGTTTAAAGTGAAAGATAGTGAAAATGAGTATTTCTTAGGCTGGACAACAACGCCTTGGACACTTCCAGCAAATGTTGCGCTTGCTGTACATCCAAATATGGAATATGTTAAAGCAAAACAAGAAGGTCATGTATACATTGTTGCGAAAGAACGTGTACAAGAAGTATTAAAAGAAAACTATGAAGTATTATCTGTTCATAAAGGCGAAGAATTATTAAACACATCTTATACAGCGCCATTTCCGATGAAAGAAGTCACAAATGGTTACCGCGTTATCGCAGCAGAGTTTGTAACGGCAGATAGTGGTACAGGACTTGTTCATATTGCTCCAGCATATGGAGAGGACGATTATAGAGTTGTTCAAAGTGAAGGATTGTCATTCTTGCACGTTGTAGATGAAAAAGGTGAGTATACAGAAGCGGTACCATTTTTGAAAGGTAAATTTGTAAAAGATTGTGATGTGGATATCGTTCGTTATTTAGCGAAAGAAGGTTTACTATATCATAAAGAAAAATATGAACATAGCTACCCACATTGCTGGCGTTGTGATTCACCACTACTTTATTATGCAGGAGAAAGTTGGTTAATCCGAACAACTGCAATTAAAGATACATTTTTACAAAATAATGATTCAGTTACTTGGTATCCGGATCATATGAAACATGGACGATTTGGTAAGTTTTTAGAAAATATGGTGGACTGGAATATTAGCCGAAATAGATATTGGGGAACGCCATTAAACGTATGGGAATGTGAAAGTTGTGATCATCAGTTTGCGCCGAAAAGCATTGCCGAATTAAGAAAGCATAGTACGAAAGAAACACCGGAAGATTTAGAATTGCATAAGCCTTATGTAGATGAAGTGCAAGTCCGCTGCGAAAAATGCGGAGGCACAATGAATCGTACACCAGAAGTGATTGATGTTTGGTTTGATAGTGGTTCTATGCCATTTGCACAATATCATTACCCATTTGAAAATAAAGAGTTATTTGAAGAGCAGTTTCCAGCGGATGTTATTGCAGAAGGAATTGATCAAACACGCGGCTGGTTTTATAGTTTATTAGCAGTATCGGCACTATATACAGGAAAAGTACCGTATAAACGAGTGTTATCACTAGGGCATGTTTTAGATGAAGAAGGGCAGAAAATGTCTAAAAGCAAAGGAAATGCACTAGATCCAGTTGATTTAGTAGATAAGTTTGGTGCAGATGCGCTAAGATGGGCTTTACTTGTTGATAGTGCCCCGTGGAATGCGAAGCGTTTTTCTGAAAGAACAGTACTGGAAGCGAAATCTAAATTTGTAGATACATTAGTCAATGTGTATAGCTTCTACGTTTTATATGCAAATTTAGATGAGTATAACCCGAAAGAAACGTATGATGTAAAGCGTACGAAATTAGACGAATGGGTATTATCAAGATTGCATAGTACAACGAAAAAAGTGAGAACAGCACTTGATGATTATCAATTTACGAATGCAGCTCGTGAAATTGCAGCACTTGTAGATGAAGTGAGTAACTGGTATGTAAGACGCTCACGTAATCGTTTCTGGGAATCTGGTATGAACGCTGAAAAAGCTGCTGCGTATGAGACACTTCATGAAGTACTTGTAACAATTAGTAAATTAATTGCACCATTCACACCGTTTGTCGCGGAAGACATTCATCTTAATTTAGAAGGAAGTAGCGTTCATTTAGCTGATTATCCAGTTGTAAATGAATCACTACTTCAGCCGAAATTAGAAGCGGAAATGGATGCTGTTTTACAAGTTGTTGAACTTGGAAGAAGTAACCGTAATCAGCATTCTTTAAAAGTAAAACAGCCGCTAGCAGAACTTGTATTACTTGAGCATAACGAGAATGATATGGATTGGGAATCTTATCGTGATATCGTTATGGATGAGTTAAATGTAAAAGCGTTCCATGTTGAACTCGATGAAACAAAATACACATCATATCAATTGAAGCTTAATTTTAAAACAGCGGGGCCGAAATTCGGTAAAAATGTGAATGCAGTGAATGGTTGGCTAAAACAATTATCACAAGAAGAAGTACAAAACTTTGTATCAACAGAAAGAGCAGTTTACGAAGCAACACCAGGAGAAGAAGTAGTTGTAACTGCTGAAGATGTGTTAGTTGAGAAAGTTGCAAAATCAGGATTCTCTAACACGACTAACGGACAATATACGGTTATGTTAGATACGAATGTAACGGAAGAATTGTTACAAGAAGGAGTAGCGCGTGAATTTATTCGTGCGGTTCAAGAATATCGTAAACAGTTGAATTTACCAGTTAATTTACGAGTCGATGTTATTCTTGATACAGAAGTAGAGCTACAACGAACGTTAACGAACCATAAAGATTTATTGGAAGAAAACTTACTCGTTAAACAATTTACATTTGGTCACTTAACGAACGAAGACGATGAACTTTCTTTAGGTGAAACAAAACTTAGAATCAAATTAAGTGCAGCTAATTAAAGAAAAAAGGAAGTTGGAATGATTCCAACTTCCTTTTTCGTATGGAGGTAAATTAACTAGCTAATTTCCTCATAATCCATTCGATAGGTCCTCTAGAAAATTTCTTTCTCCATAATACGCTAAACAAAATACTGAAAATGAAAAATACAGTAGCAAATAATAAAACGAAAAGTAGTGTTTGATGTTCCATTCTATTGAATAGAATTAATGCTCCAATACCGATAAATACATGACTTACATAATGAGTTAATGTTAATTGACCTGTTTGTATAATGGAAGTAACAAACCAATTATTTTCATATTTTTCAGTGATATAGAGGCAAAGTATTAATATAGCAATAGCGGATCCTGTAGCAGATAAAATATATAATATATTTGGTAAAATGGGTCCTGTATTAAACAAAAATGTAGCAGCTGCTTTGCCAATGTGTGGAATGAAGTAATGCGTGAGCCCTTTTGATAAAAGTTCTATCAATATGGTGAATGTAATACCGAGCAAGAGCAACCTATCTCTAATCTTTTTATTATGAAGATCTAATCTGCCAATTATCATACCGATTAAGAAGAACGAAAACCAAGGGAAAAAAGGGTGATAACCATTAAAGAATAAATTGCGAAGAAAACCGTTAACTGTCCAGAAGTCTACATAGTTTATAAATGGAGTAGGGCCTCCCCAACCTTCGAAAGCATTGAAAGTAAGCTGAAGAGATTGTGCCAAGAGTAGGATAATAATAGATAAGAAGAGTAATGCTTTTTTTCGGACTGTAATGAGTAAGGCAGCAACGAAAAGGTAAACACCATAGTAGTGTAATATATCCCCAGCCCACTCCATTACGTATAAAAGTAATCCTAAAATAAATAAGAATAGTGCACGTTTCCATATGATCTTTCGGCTATTAGAAATTTTTATTTTTTCATTTCTAGCAACAGAGGATCTAGTCATTAAAGATATGCCAATTCCAGCAAGTATAACAAACAAGGCAGAAGCTCTACCTTCAAAAAGTGACATGAAGGTTATTAAAAATGGGGGACCATTTCCTTCTGCACCTGTTATCACCATAAAATTAACAAGCAGCATACCAAACATCGCCAAGGCCCTAGCAAAGTCTAAGCCGATAATTCGTTTTTTAGTATTCAATTCAATCCCTTCTTTCAAAAATACTGTTTACAGCTTCCATCCATATTTGTCTATAATCTATATCCACATGTAACATCATAAAATTCCCGACATTATCAAGCACTAATGCTAACATATGAGCTTTTGAAACTAGATTTTTATTTTCAATTAATTGCAGCTCATTTGCTTTTGTAAGGAGTGATTCAAACCCTTGTAAATATTCTGTTTGCACAGTTAGTAATCGATCTTTGTACATATCATTTCTTGAAGATAGTAATACATATTCTTGCAACACACGATTAAAATAAGGATCGTTCTGCTGTTCATCAATTATTTTGAATCCAATTTCAATGCATTTCTCAATAAAATTTTCTTTCGTAAACTCTTCTGTATGGAAGAAGGAAGAAAACTGCATCGCAGCACATAATTCTGTGAAAATACATTCGATTAATGCATCTTTAGATTTAAAGTAATAATAAATGGACGGTTTAGCAATGCCGACTTCTTCAGCAATCATTGAATAAGTCGTTTTGGTAATACCATGTCCGGCAAACAGTCGATAGCTTGCTTCCATAATTGAAGAGAGTGTTTCTGCACTTTTGCTCATAATAAAGCCTCCTAAAAAAAGGTTATATAAATCGTATCATTCATTAATATTTTTTTCAACCTATCGTTAGGTAAAAAAGTGGCCTGTTTTTTTACAAAGTCATTTAAAAAGTTTAAGAGTTAAGGAATTGCTTTAGAAATATATTTCTAAAATATTGTGTTCACTTTACACATAAATATTGAGAAAATTTCACTTACCCTAAATGGAAAGGTAATAGAAGTGTCCATAGAGAATTACTCGTAGATTCAATTTTTATCCCCCCATTTTGTGGGGAATGATTGCCGAGTGGTAATGGGATAAGGTTGAGCTACTTTATTAGGGGGAGTGGTTCTATGTTTAATAAAAAAATGGTGGCAATGGCAATGACTGTACCGTTAGTAATGGGGACGATTTCTACGGTTTCGGCATTGGAAAAACAACAGCAAGTAAAGTTAGAAGCTTATTCGCCACAGAAAAAAGCAACTGAATATTTAAAAGAAAATGCTGCGCAGTATGGATTGAAAACAGACCTTTCAGACTTGCAATATATTTCTACAACAGAAACGTCAGTAGCTTCATATGTTAGGTTCCAACAAGTTGTTAATGGTGCACCTGTATTTTCAAAACAAATTACAGTTACGCTTAACGGAGAGGGAAAGGGAGTACTCGCTGTTTCTGATTATCAGCCTGTTACAGGTGTGAAGGAAGTAACGACAAAAATTAGTGAAAAAGATGCAATACAAAAATCAATGGCGTATGTTGGAGAAGCAAGTGAGCAAAATTTATGGGCTCCTACAGATAAAGAGTTCGGATATATTGTTGAAGAAGGAATTGCTCGTCCAGTATATAAAGTTGTAGTCCATTCTAATAATCCATTTGGTGCATGGGAAACATTTATTGATGCAGAAAATGGAAAGTTAATTAAAAAGGTTGATATAAACCGAAAAGCTGAAGGGTCAGGAAAAGTATTTTTACCTAACCCAGTCGTATCTAGCGGTAGTAAAGTAGGCTTAAAAGATAATAACGATGCAGATTCAACAGCTCTAACGAACCAACTGAAAACTGTTACGTTAAAAGGTTTAGATGGAACAGGATTTTTAATTGGAGAATATGTAACGATTTCTTCAAAAGCGAAAACAAAATCTACGAATTTACAATTTAACTATACACGCGCAAATGATAGCTTTGAAGATGTTATGTCGTACTATCATATCGACACATTGCAACGTTACATTCAAAGTCTAGGTTTTAAAAATATTAATAACCGTTCGATAAAAGTGAATGTTAATGGTACAACTGATGATAACTCATTCTATTCTCCATCAACAAAAGCTTTAACTTTCGGTACTGGCGGTGTTGATGATGCAGAAGATGCTGGTATTATCGCACATGAATATGGGCATTCGATTCAAGATAACCAAGTTCCTGGCTTTGGTAGTTCAGCAGAAGGTGGAGCGATGGGAGAAGGATTTGGCGACTTCTTAGGTGCTACATATGAAGATGCAGTATCGACTACTGGATATGGTAAAGCATGTGTTGGAGAATGGGATGCGACAGCTTATTCTAGTTCAGATCCAACATGCTTACGCCGATTAGATACGAATAAAGTATATCCGAAAGATATAACGAATGAAGTGCATGATGATGGTGAAATTTGGGCTCAAGGTCAATACGAAATGGCACAAGCTTTTGGCCGTGATGTAGCAACGAAAATCATTTTACAATCACACTGGTCATTAACACCAAACTCTAAATTCAGTGATGGAGCAAAAGCGATTAAGCAAGCGGATGCTCTTTTATATGGCGGACAACATGCTGCTGATATCGATCGCATTTGGGCAGCGAGAGGCATTAGTACGAATTAATATAAAAAGTCGTGGCATTTATAAGCCACGACTTTTTAATTTGCTTACGAACAGGTACTAGTAAATAAAGCTATATCAATGTTAGTGTGAATATATCCGGATCCCATTTACTTTTTAGCTTCTTTAAAAACAAAATGCTCTTTAAATTTTCTAGATTCAACTTTTTGACCATTTCGCATCGATCGGAATGGGTGCTCTTGCCATGTAATAATAACATCAACTTCATCTGCTTTTGTAGCAACAGGTAAATTAGCGTGTTCAAATCCAGTTTTTCCACTTGCTAAACGACTTTCCTTTAGGGAAAAGAGTTCATATTTCGTTTTCTTATTTGGTTCGTTGCGGAATACTTCGACGTTTACGTTATATACCTCACTATTCCCAACATTCTTTACTGAAAAATAATATGTTTGAAATTCATCTTTTTTAGCTTGAAGCATATTCTTGTTTGTTTTTTTCGGTTTATCAATATTCACTTGCCATTGATCAGAGTTTTGAGAGATTGGTAAAGATTTTGGTGAATAGGCATACGTTTCGTTTACTACAATTAGGCAAAACAATAGGAGAAAGAAACTAATTGCTTTTTGCATATACACACCTCGCTATAAAATTTTTTATTAATATGCGTAAATGAATTGGGTTTTATGTAAAAAATGGAAAAGGGTGACGATTTGATTCAACTACAATTAAATAAATTGGAAGAGATAGTAAATGGTGAAGGATTACAAGAATCATTTCATTATATAGAGATGCAAGGCGTCTGTATTGACTCTAAAAAAATTACGAAAGGGAATTTGTTTGTTCCGATTATTAGGGTGAAAGATGGACACGATTATGTAAAAGAAGCGATGGAAAAAGGTGCGGCTGCTTCTTTATGGAAAAAGTCTTACGGTGATCCTCCAAAAGGAATCCCGATTATTTTTGTAGATGACACATTACTTGCACTGCAAAAAATAGCGCGATATTACCGAAAGACAAGTAATGTGAAAGTTATCGGAATTACTGGTAGTAATGGAAAGACAATGGTAAAAGATATAATAAGCACGATATTAAGTACAACTTATCGTGTGCATAAAACGAAGGGAAATTTAAATAGTCAAATTGGTTTACCACTAACGATTTTAGAAATGAAACAGGATACAGAGTTGTTAATACTTGAAATGGGAATGAGCGAAACGGGACAAATTCGAAACTTAGCACAAATAGCACAGCCAGATGTAGCGATCATTACAATGATTGGACAGTCACACTTAGAAACGCTTGGATCAAGAGAAGAGATTGCGAAGGCTAAATTTGAAATTGTAGACGGATTAAATGACGGTGGACTGTTCTTATATAATGGTGATGAGCCATTACTTTCTCAAAATATTAATATGCTAGGTATAGAAAGTAAGTCGTTTGGTGGAAAGTATACAAATGATTTGTTTCCAACGAACGTACAATTAGATGAATATGGTGTTCATTTTAAATTAAATCATTCAAAAATACAGTACGATGTTCCCTTACATGGAAAACATAATATTTTTAATACGATTGTCGGAATCGCTGTAGGTCAATTTTACAAAGTCCCTATAGAAAAAATACAAGAAGCATTGCAGCAAATAAACATTACACAAATGCGCTTTCAGTTTTTAACCGCTAAAACAGGTTTTACAATTATTAACGATGCATGGAATGCCAGTCCTTCCTCCATGAAGGCTGCAATTGAAACGTTGCAGAAATTAAATGCCTATAAGAAAAAAATTATAGTGATTGGGGATATGTTGGAGTTAGGCAAGAAAGCTGAAACATATCATAGAGAAATTGGTAAAATGTTAAATGAGGAGAGCATTCAATATGTATTTACGTATGGAGAGTTAGCCAAAATTGTAGCGGAAGAAGCAAGAAAGAACTATCATACAGGAAAAATAAAGTCATTTGATAATAAAGCCAAAATAGCAGAGGAAGTATTGAAAGTTATAACGAAAAAAGATGTTGTTTTACTGAAAGGTTCACGTGGAATGGCTTTAGAGGAGATTGTACAAAACTGGATGTGAAAAATCAAAATATATTTAAAAGTGCTTGCATTTTATAGGAAAAAGAGTTAGAATACTCTGTAAATATAAAAAGTGATGATCAGGAAAAGTACATGGTGCAAAGGTCTACAGAGAGCAGCCGGTTGCTGGGAAGGTTGCGATACCGCATGATGGAAAGACACCTGTGAGCGTTGCTTTGAACGTGATTGTTAGTAAAAGCAAACGGTACCTACCGTTATCAGGGCTAAGATGGTCAGTATGACAATTTGGGTGGTACCGCGGAAAAAAATCCGTCCCTATTTATAGGGGCGGATTTTTGTATTCTTTGAAAGGGGGTGAGTGACCGTGGATGATGACGATGACAACAATAACGTAAATAAATATAAAATTACTGGAGGGAAAAATAATGGATTCAATAATGAAGCGTTCACTCACAAAAGAATGTACAAAGCAAAGTGGAAAGGTTGTATTACTTCAAGGATGGGTAAAAAAAATTCGGCACCTTGGAAATGTTAGTTTTTTATTATTACGGGACAGAACAGGAGTAATTCAATGTGTATTAGAAAATGAATTGGCCGGATATAAAGTTGATGTAGAAAGTGTTGTCCATGTAATCGGTGAGATAGTCGAGACGTCGAAAACGGAATTGGGTGTTGAAGTACTTGCTCATGAAGTGAAAGTAATAAACGGTGCAGAGCCACTTCCATTTGAAATAAATAAAAAGAAGTTACAAGTTGGCTTAGATCAACTACTTAATGAGCGGGTAATATCATTAAGGCATGAGCGAACTGCAGCGATTTTTAAAGTGAAATCTACACTCGTTCAGAGCTTTAGTGAATTTCTAATAGAGAACGATTTCACACGTATATTTACTCCGAAAATTGTTTCACAAGGGGCAGAAGGAGGAGCAAATGTTTTTAAGCTTCCATACTTCCAAAAAGAAGCTTATTTAGCACAATCACCACAGTTCTACAAACAAATGATGGTAGCGGGTGGACTAGAACGAGTTTTTGAAATTGCACCTGTATATAGAGCGGAACATCATAACTCTTCCCGTCATTTGAATGAATATATCTCGTTAGACGTAGAACTTGGATTTATTCATGATTTTTATGAAGTGATGCAACTAGAAACGGATGTTTTACGATATATATTTCAACAAGTAGCGAAAAAATGTGAAATAGAACTACAACTATTACAAATAGAAGTACCTGTTATTACTGAAATACCTAAAATTACATTGTTAGAAGCACAAGAAATTTTGAAAAGTAAGTATCGTAAAGAATCTCCTGTATGGGATTTAGATACAGAAGGTGAAAAGTTACTAGGGAAATATGTAAAGGAAACATATAATAGTGAATTTGTTTTCATTACACATTATCCGAAAGAAGCGAGACCGATGTATACGATGCAAAATAAAGAGAATCCAGCTATTACTGATTCATTCGACTTATTATATAAAGGGTTAGAAATAACGTCAGGGGCACAGCGAATTCATAATTATGAAATGTTACTCGCTTCGTTTAAAGAAAAAGGATTGCACCCAGAGAAATTTCAATCTTATTTAAATACATTCCGATACGGTTGTCCCCCGCATGGAGGTTTCGGAATTGGGTTAGAAAGGATTGTATATAAACTATTAGAATTAACAAATGTACGAGAGGCGAGTGCTTTTCCGAGAGATTGTACTCGTCTTATACCATAATATCAAAACCCTTCTATGAATATAGAAGGGTTTTGTATATTTAAACATAAGTTAAAGAGAAGAAAAATGTCTTTTTGTGTGAAAATATGTAAATTATATCGAGAACATTTTATAATAAATTGAGAAAAAGAAAATTCATAAGTTATAATGAAATGTGAATATAAAAAAAGTTCATATAATAATGTATGGAAGGGTATGAAACATGTTATATCAAACTCAAGCAACACAACAAACACCAGCTTATATAATCTATCTTCTTGATGTAAGCGCATCAATGAATCAAATGATGGATGTAGAGGGAGAAGAAAAAAGGAGAATTGACATTGTAACAGATGCTCTTTCTTTAGCGATTCGCCAAATGGTATTTCGTTCGACAAAAGGTAGTCGATTGCTTCCAAGATATAAGTTATCTATTTTAGCTTATAGCGATCAAGTTTTTGATCTTTTGGGTGGGGTGAAAACAATAGATGAAGTAGCAAGACTACGTCCACTAGAAAAAATTCAAACGCATCGCTTAACTGATACAGCAAAGGCTTTCTCTGTAGTGGAGAAGTTATTGCAAAAGGAATTACCGAATTTACAAGACGGGCCAGCTCCTGTTGTTTGTCATATGACAGATGGTGCTTCAACTGGCGAAGATCCAGAATTAATTGTGCGAAGAATTATGAATATGTCTGTACCTGATGGAAATGTACTAATTGAAAATATCTTTATTTCGGATGAAATTATGCAAGAACAAATTACTAGTATAAAGAAGTGGGAAGGGATTATGCCACATACAGAAATTACGGATGAATATGGTGCAAAGTTGCAACGACTTTCCTCTCCTATCCCTCAAAGTTATCGTGAGATGATGACTGAGTATGGTTTTCATATTGGGGATGGTGCAGTGATGATGTTTCCAGGTACAAATGCAGATTTAGTATCACTTGGATTTCAAATGTCTGCTGCAACGCCGGTTCGATAGGAGGGAGAAAAATAGTGAAGTATATCCTGTCGCAAGAAAAAGAAACAGTATTACAAGAGAAGAAAGGTGAAAATTTTACATATCGATATAGTTACGTAAGAGCTAAAGAAACGCAAGACTTAAATGAGAGTGGACAAGATTTTCTTATATTTCAAGATAATGGGACTAGTATTACCTTTGCATTATGTGATGGTGTAGGAATGTCTTTTCATGGTGAAATCGCTGCGAAATTTCTTGGTATGAAATTATTAAATTTATTTGAAACATTGCAGGAAAAGAATATTTCTATTCTATTAAATGAAGAGTTGGAAAAGTGGAAAGAAGAAGCAGCAGAGGAAGTGAGGATATTTCAATTGCCAGAAGAAACACCATGGTTACTTCTCGATGTATTGGAAGAAAAGAGGAGAAAAGGTAGTGAAGCTATGTTCATTGCTGGAAAAATAGAGCTCATTCCAAATCAAGACGAAGTAGATGTAACAATAGTTACACATGGCGATTCTTTTGTACAATTGTTCCAAAATCAGAAAAAGTGCTTAAATGAATTGAATTTTGAGAGAAGTGTAGGGAAAAGATGGTCTACACATCATGGTATTATTGGTGGTGAATTAGATATTTTTTCAAAGAAGTTATCTAGAGAAGAAGTAAATAGAATTGTAATTCATTCAGATGGACTTATGTCGCTTATGCAGTATAACTTTGAGGAAGTCTTACAAAAAATCGAGAGGGCACAGTGCTCACCGACGAGCGATGATATTTCGTTTTTAGATATTTCTTGGTAAGAATACAACGGAAAGGTGAATATACGTGGAAGAGATTATTGTGACGTACATAAAACAATCAAATGAAGAAATAGATATTGCGATCCCAAATGATGTAAAAGTAATACAGATTATTGAAGCAATTTTACATCACGAAAAAATAGATGAAACATTAAGTGAAATTTACGAAATTAGAGTGACAAAGGATAAAGAAGAGTGGCATTCTATTCGAAATGACGAGACTTTGAGAGATAATGATGTTTGGGATGGACAATATGTAATGCTAAATAAAAAAGGGGCGATTATCCCTTCTTTTGAAATGTTACCGGCAGAAGAAGTTAATAATGAACCTGTTAAACAAGGTATATCTTCTAGTGAAGAAGATTATGTATGGAAAATCATTGAGTAATAGTTTTGAATGGGGAAGGAGAAATGCTTTGTGCAAAAATCACCATATTTTCAACGCTCTCCGCGTGTGAAAGTAGATATACCAACAGGGAATGTTATTATTCATGATCCGCCAAATATACCAGAAGAACCTAAATTTTCTATTGAAACAATGTTATTACCAGCGATGATGACAATTTTAACATTGATATTGTATTTTGTGATGATGAAATTTATGAAGATGAATGCAAGTTATATGCCACTTATGATGGTTTCGAGTATTCCAATGTTAGGATCGTATGCAATTACAACGATGGGGCATTTCCGTAAAAAGAAAGAACATAGGCAAATGGTGGAGCAGTTACAACAAAGATATTTGGAGCAAATTCAAAAGCATCGAGTGGAGTTAGATACGTTAAAGGTTGAACAAGCGAAATATTTAATAACACAAAATCCAAGTCCACTAAAGAGTGTACAAAGAATTGAAAATCGAGAAAGTAATTTATGGGAGCGAACACCTGAAAGCCCAGACTTTTTAGATATCCGTATTGGAACAGGTGAGAGACCATTTTATGTTGAATTGAAAGTGCCTGAACAGCAAGGTTATGAGGAAAATCCATTAATCACAGAAGCACAAAATGTGAAAAGAGATTTTAATACAATCCCTAATGGGCATATTTCAATATCATTGAAAAAAAATGATGTAATTGGTGTGGTTGGCAATAAAGAAGATCGATTGAACTTCACTCGAATTGTAACGACGCAAATTATGACACATCACGCTCCAAATGAAGTGAAAATAGCAGCCTTCTATCATGAGAAGGAGAAGAAAGAATGGGATTGGATGAGGTGGATTCCTCATGTGTGGGATGAGCAGAGAAGCATGCGTTTTTTATCTGAGAATCAACAAGAAGCGCAGAAATTAGCTGAAACGTTGTTCACACCACTTAATATGCGTAGAATTTATAATTCCTCTGCACAGGTAGATGCGAAAATACCTTTAATCCCAATGTATGTTTTTTTCTTATCCGCGAGAGAATTTTTAGAAGATGATCCTATACTTCCAATGTTACTTAGAGAAGGGGAAAGTGTCGGAGCATCTACATTTATATTTGCAGAACAGAGAGAACGATTGCCGATGGAATGTGATCTTGTTATTAGCTTAAACGGAGAAAATGGTGAGTTAGTAGAAACATTTTCAAGCTCAGCTGAAAATAGCGGGACAACGCGTGCTAGTTTTAAAGTAGACCGACTTTCATTTGAACGATGCGAATCAGGTGCGCGAAGTATTGCTCCTATTCGAATGAAGAGTTCTACAGCGGCTAACATACCGAAAGTATTAACTTTTTTAGATTTGTTCCAAGTGAAAAAAATGGAAGAGTTACAGGTGCTAGAGAGATGGAATAAAAATCGATATCCGACTTCATTGCCGGTTCCAATAGGTGTAAGAGAAGGAAGTAAACCTGTGTTTCTAAATATTCACGATAAAATTGAGAAGAAAGGACATGGTCCGCATGGTTTAATGGCTGGTACAACAGGTTCAGGGAAAAGTGAAGTGATCCAGTCTATTATAGCAGCGTTAGCGGCTACCTATCATCCTCATGAGATGGCATTTATGCTTATCGATTATAAGGGTGGCGGAATGTCAAACACGTTTGCAGGATTACCACATATTATCGCATCTATTACAAACTTAGAAGATCCGAACTTAATTGAGCGTGCAAGAATATCATTAAAGGCGGAATTAGAGAGAAGACAAAAATTGTTTATTCAGGCTGGAAATGTTCAACATTTAGATGAATATTATGAAACAAGCTGGCGTGAAAAAGAACCTTTGCCACATTTATTTATTGTCATTGATGAGTTTGCTCAAATGAAAAAGGAACAACCAGAATTTATGGACGAACTAATTAGTGTTGCTGCAATAGGAAGGACATTAGGAGTTCACTTATTATTAGCTACACAAAAGCCTTCAGGGGTTGTAAATGATAAGATTTGGAGTAACTCACGTTTTCGAATTTGTTTACGTGTACAAGATGACGCCGATAGTCGTGAAATGTTAAAAATTCCAGATGCCTCTAAAATTAATGTACCGGGAAGAGGTTATTTACAGGTTGGAAGTAATGAAATATTGGAATTGTTCCAATCTGCATGGAGTGGAGCACCTTATAATCCAGATGAAGAGAAAGTTCTTGCTGTTGTTGATTTTACAGAAGTTAAGCTTTCGGGTGAAAGAATAAAAGTGAAAAAGCGTCCAAAACCAATGACAAATAGTCCAAAGCAATTACAAGCGTTTATTCACTATATACAGAACGTATCGGAGAAAGAAAATATTAAAGCATTGCCAGGGCCGTGGTTGGCACCTTTACCAGAAAAATTATTATTAAAAGAGTTTTATGAAATGGAAAATTGGACTGCTGATGTATGGAATAAGGAGAAAGAAAATTTACAAATTACGGTTGGATTAATTGATGATGTCGGAAATCAAGCGCAGTATCCTTTAAAGCTCGATTTACAAGAAGGCCATTTAAATATATATGGTATGCCAGGAACAGGAAAAACAACGATGTTACAAACGATCATTATGTCCCTAGCAGTATCTCATACACCAGCTGAAGTGAATTTTTATATTATTGATTTTGGACGTATGTTTTTAGATTTTAGAGATTTACCTCATGTAGGCGGGATTGTACAAGAGGACGAATATGAAAAAATGAAACGTTTATTTGGTTTTTTGAAGAAAGAAATTACAGAAAGAAAAGAGAGTTTTTCTAACATCGGTGCAAAGTCATTTTCTATGTATAATCGAATGGTCGGAAAGAAAGTTCCTGCTATTGTTGTAATGGTAGATGGTTATATAAGATTTAAAAATGAATTCGAAAAAGAGAATGAAATATTAGAAATGTTATTACGAGAATCAAGCACATACGGCGTGTACTTCTATTTCTCGCTTAATCAAACTATTGATATGTTTGATCGTGTTCGTAATAATATACCGATGGCAATTACATTTGAATTGCAAGATAGAACTGAATATCATAGTTTAGTTGGTAGACCTAATTTCCCATTAATCGAAGTTCCTGCTGGTCGTGGGTTAATGAAAGGACAACCGCCTGAATTGTTCCAAGCAGCATTGCCGTTTATTGGTGAAAGTGAATTAGAATATTCACAGCAGTTAAAAACGATTATTCAAACAATGAGCAGTGAATGGAATGGTGAAAAAGCAAGAGAGATTCCAATGGTTCCTAAAGAAATATTTGTAGAAGATTTAGTTGAGCGATTAAAACCAGCTCAAATTTCTGCAGGAGTTGAAACAGACGATATTCGTTTACAAAGTTTTTCATTGGACGAAATGAATCATATATTTATCGGTGGAAGAATAGAAGGTGGGAAAACATCATTATTACAAACACTTCTGTTCTCTACTGCTTATCAATATTCTCCGGATGAAGTCGAAGTATACTTAGTAGATTTTGGTGAAAGACCTACAGGTATTTTAGCTCTTGGAGATTTGCCTCATGTAGAGAAGAGGTTTACAGATGGTATACAATTAAAAGAAATGTTAGATGATCTGCTAGAAGTAATAAATAATAGAAAAGTAGTTATGCCATCTTTAGATTCAAAAGAAGAAGTGGAAATGCCATATAAGAAAATAATTATTGCAATTGATGATATTGATCAAATGTTAGCGATATTATCTAACGACTTTGATTCGAAAAATAAAATGGAACAAATAGTTCAAAATTGTAAAAATAAAGGGATTCATTTTGTTGTGGCCGCTACAACGTCTAGTGTAAATAGCTATTCTCATGAAAAATGGTTTACAGAAATTAGAAAGAGAAGTTTTGGTTATTTATTAGGTACGACTCAAAATAGTGATGTCTATTTCTTTAATATAAAGCTTCCACATACTGAGATGGATCGAGAATTATCAAGTGGGGATGGATATTGTATACGTAGAAAGCCAATGAAAATAAAATGTGCATATACACCACCACATTTACTTTACAAAATGACAAATAAAATTATTGTGAAATGGTCAGAATTAAAGGTTAAATAATATTAAAAAAGGGTTAAATTACAAGAAAATAGAATTTTTTTGTAATTTACCCCTTTTAAAATTGTTCGAATATAGTTTATAATCTAATTGTTGTATCATTTAAGAATTGAAAGGGGAAATATATACAATGGCAGAAATTAAAATTACACCAGAAGAACTTGAGCGAATTGCTAGTAACTTTACAAACGCAGCTGGGGAAGCTCAAAACCAAATTAATAGACTTGAAGGCGACATTAATAGTTTAGAAGGACAATGGGCTGGGGCAACACAAGCGAAGTTCCGAGGCGAATTTGCTCAATCTAAACAAGCGATGCAACAATACATTCCAATTTTAGAAGGTATTTCATCAGAATTAAAACGTATTTCTGATAAATTCCGTAACACAGATAACGCATATTAATAATAGAACAATTGCAAAAGACCAGGAGCTATTGTTCCTGGTCTTTTCTTTAAAAATTGTCATATGAGAGTAAGGGGATAAAATGGGATTCCGACCAGAAGTAGGAGAAAAAATTATTTTTAATAAAGATGTTTATCGTTTTGAGAAACATCCAGCAGTTATTGGGATTGAAATGCCATATGGGCAAGAGGGAAGACAAGGAACAGTTTATCAATTACAACATGAAAATGGTGTGGAACGAATTGCGTTAAAAGTTTTTAAAGAGCGCTATCGTGATGAAAAACATCAACTAGCATTTTTAAAGCCACTTTCCTCCTTAGCTGGTCTTAAAGTATGCTCACGCTATATCGTTACTACAGAAGAACATACATCTGCTATCGAAAAATCAGAAGATCTTGCTAATAGTATTGTAATGCCTTGGATTGAAGGTCCAACTTGGGCTGATATTTTACAAGAACAACGAGTGTTATCAAAAGAACAATGTTTCTTTATTGCAGAAGCATTTCTTACAACACTTAAAATGATGGAGGAAAATGAGGTTGCTCATAATGATCTATCATCCAGTAATGTACTCATACCTTTTTTAAGTGAAAATCCAATTGAAGGCCAACATTATATTGAACTTGTTGATGTTGAGCAAATGTATGGATCAAAAAGTAAAAGACCTTCATTATTGCCAGCAGGTTCAGCGGGTTATGCACCAGTGTATTTGGAAAATGGGATATGGCAAAAAGAAGCCGACCGTTTTGCTGGCGCCATTTTATTAAGTGAAGTATTAAGTTGGTGTAGTGAGGAAATTCGAAATAACAAATGGACGGATGCAAGTTACTTTAAAACGGAAGAAATGCAGACGGAATGTGAAAGATATACGTTACTTCAGCAAGAATTGCATAATCAATGGAATGGGGAAATCGCACAGTTATTTAATCAAGCATGGAATAGTAACACTTTCGCAGAATGTCCAAGCTTTGCACAATGGTACGATGTATTTCATAGTGCAAGAGAAATAGTAAAAATTGATGCGAAAAGGCAGTCAGAAGAAGAACACTCTCTTTTTGTATCGAAATGTTTGGAAATTGCAAGATTATTAGAAGAGAGAGGATTTAAACAAGCGGCATTATATGAATATAAAACAATTTTTAATTCACTCAATCCATCAACAGCTCTAAAACAAGAACTCGCATATATTATTCAACTACTAGAGAATCAAGAATCTGAAATAAATCAAAAAAAAGTGCTGCAAAGTTATGTGGAACTAGCTACTGAATTGGAGCGAGAAAATAATAAAGAATATGCTTGTTTCGTCTATTCACGAATCGTACAATTTCCAAACATTGATCATGCGTTAAAAAAGGAAATTGAAAGCATTATTAAAGAGATAAAAGAAGAAAAAGAGCCACCAATGCCAGAAATAGCAGCTACAATCACAGTTCCAAATAGCATTTTACAGAGCCGTAAACAAACAAAAAAACAAGTTGAATATGATATAGATGATGAAATTTTAAATGCAAAAGCATCGAATCAACCTCTTACATTAACACATGAACAAAAAGAACCGTCCGCCTTCTCAATATGGTGGAACAAGCATAAAAAACGGGTTTTGATTATTGGCTCAATTGTAGTAGTTGTTATAGGTGGTTCAACACTATTTTACTTTTATACAACAAATGCTAAATACCAAAAATTTATGGGACAAGCACGCCAAGCCTATCATGATAAAAAATATATAAAAGCAGAAGAAGCTGTTGGTCATGCGATCGCAGTGAAAGGAAAAGATGAAGCTCATCTTCAGCTAGCAACGATTTACGTTGCTGAAGGGAAAAATAAAATTGCAATCGACTACCTTACAAAATTAATAAAAGATAGAGAAATAGATAAAGAAAATAATGAAGCGGCATATCTATTAGCTTCAGCGAATTTCCGTATAGGAAAATATCAAGAAGCAGTTCCGAATTTCGAACAAGCATTAGCGAATAATGCAAAAGGAATTGAACCATATAAAAAAGATGCGATGCGAGATTTAGCTGTAAGTCATATGAAAATGAAAGAATTTGAAAAAGCAGAAGATGTTATTGTCAAAATGAGTACGAAAACAAATGAAGATAAGGCAATTGTTTCGTATTTAAAAGGACAACTAGCAACTGCAACTGTGCAATTAGATAAAGCAGAATCTTTCTTTAAAGAAGCCATTATGCAAGATTCAAAGAATGCTATATATGCAATTGAAATTTCGAATTTATATGTACTTTGGAATAAAACAAATTTAATTGATAGTGCAAAAAAAGAAGTGAATTATCAACAAGCATCGCAAGTATTACAAGCTGCAATCCAAAAAGATATGAAAAATATAGAGTTACTAAATCAATTAGGAATTGTATATTATGAAGCTGGTCAATTTTATGAAACACGAGATGGTGGAAAAAGTAATGCAGCGTATCAACAAGCGTTAGAGGCTTACAATAGAGTTGTTAACAACGGGACTCGTGACACAAATACGCTTGTGAATATAGGGATTTTATACGACAAAGTGGGACAAGGAAATGCAGCAGAGAAATTTTTCACGGAAGCATATTCACAAAATGATGAAGATCCGCATGTGAATTTTGCATTCGGGATGTTTAAAATTAAACAAAAAAAATATGAAGAAGCGAGTCGTTTCTTAAGAAAAACGGTACAAGCAAATGAAAATGAAACTGAAGTAAGAGCAGCACAAGAAAAACTAACAGAGATGAAAACAAACGGCTGGATTCAATAAAGATGTGAAAAGGGGAAGAAACATGGAAGAAAACAACAACAATCTAGGAAAAAAAGTTGCTATATCAGTAATGTCGGTGGCTTTATTTGGAACGTCAGGATATCTTGTTTATGACAAAGGCTTTAGTACAGCAGGAAGAGAAACGGTAAAACTAGCAAGTAATACAGAAGAGAAAAAAGATGACCGTATTACAGGAAGTAATTTACAGTCTATGTTCCCAAATTTAGTTGCCGATCCTGTAAAAAAAGATGACAAACCAGGAGAAAAACCAAACATTAATTTAGCAGACTTAATCGGAAATAATAAATCACCGATTACACCAGTGACGTATAAGCCAGATGATGTGTCGGTGGAAAAGAAAGATCCACTAATCAAATTATCAGATGCACCAGCGCCACAAAAGCCGGAACTGCCAACTAATATGGGTGGGCCTGTGGTGGAGCCAGTTAAAAATAATGATAATGTTCAATTACCTACACCTACTGTAGAACCGCCAAAAACTAATACCGGAACAGGAGGAAATGGAACAGGAGGAACTGGAACAGAAGGAAATGGAACAGGAGGAACTGGAACAGAAGGAAATGGAACAGGAGGAAATGGAACAGGAGGAACTGGAACAGAAGGAAATGGAACAGGAGGAAATGGAACAGGAGGAACCGGAACAGAAGGAAATGGAACAGGAGGAACTGGAACAGAAGGAAATGGAACAGGAGGAACCGGAACAGAAGGAAATGGAACAGGAGGAACTGGAACAGAAAAACCAAAACCAGAACCAGAACCAACATACCCAACAATTACAGTATCACCAAAAACGGGTGATATTCTTGTAGAATGGTATACAGCAAATGGGGAGAAATCTAGTGCGGTGTTTTTTGGGGAGTTTTATAAGGCACAAAACCATTTGAAACTAATTGATAGTATGAAAAATACAGAGAATCGTAATGATTTACAGCTTATTTCTCAAGTTAGTTCTTCACCAACAGAAGCAAATAAAGCAGCATTATTGTTAGCAGCACAAGATTCTGCTCAATTTGAAAAAGTAGCTAGTTCAAAATATGAGCAACTATTTTATATTCGAAATCAATTAACTTTATATCAAGAGCCTGCTTTTAATGACCAAGAATTTGAATACTTTAAAGAAAATAAGAAATCTGTTATAGAAAAGTTATCTAAAGACATTTTTAAAGCCGCGCTTAATGAAGAAAAACGAGATGTAAATGCAGCTTTAAGTAAATATTATTTATTAACTTCCGTATTACAAGGCGTAGATGAAGACTTGCAAAAGCAGGCTTACGATCGAGTGCAAGCTATTTTTAATCAAATGCTTGAAAATGAATTGGAACAAATGGTACAAGGAAAAATTGAAGTTCCAACTGTGCCAGTTTTAAATCAAGGAAAAGAACAAAATAAAAATGTGGAGGAAAAACCAACGGCTGAAAAGGAAGTACAGCAATCAAAAGATGAAGAAAAACAACAGAATAAAGAAAATTCGAAGCCAGAAGAATCAAAAACAAATAAAGAAGATGTAAAACAAGAAGAAATCCAAACGAATAAAGAAAATGTAAAACAAGAAGAAGCACAAAATAATAAAGAAGATAAAAAGAATGAGGAACAAAAAGATAATAAAGATGGTAAAAAGCAAGATGAAGTAAAAACACCTGGACAATGGGCAATTGAACAGGTAACAGCGTATATGAACGAAGCGAAGTGGAAAGAAGCAATTGTACTAGCAGATCAATACATTGATCAGACAAAAGGTGAAGAACAAAACACATTGAAGGATCAATTGAAAAATGCAGTTGAGAACTTATTAACACAATCAAAAGCAGAAGAGACATCTGCAGAAATGGCATTACAAAATTATCACTTTATCTTAAATGTTAAAAATGTAGTTGCTGAACAGAGAGAAGAGGCAAAATCGTTATCTTTACCTGTAATGTTAGAAGTAAAGGCAGATCAGGCATTAGCAGAGAAAGATTATTATAACGCTGTATTATATATGGCGAACTCTATTCGTAATAAAAATAAACATGCTCATGCATTTGAAAAATTACAAACAAATACAAACTTCCTTTGGAATCAAACTATGGAGCAATGGAATAATTTAAAGGGTAATTCTGGATGGCAAAGTGAAGTTAAAAAATCTGTTCAACCATCCCTTGAATTAATTGTATATTTAAAAGATATTTCACCAGCTATAGTGGATGATACAAGATTCAATGAGAAAATAAAGGAAGCAACGAAGAAATTAGAAGGTATTCAGTTGTTGAATTTAGCAAGTTATGAAAATAGTAAGAGTGATGAAGCTAGTCAATTGAATGCATTATATTATTATGGACAAGCTTATGAACGTGGTATAGCTGACGCAGGAGATATGAGTAACATTTTTAATAAGTTATTAAATAAAGCACGTGGATTTGAAGTATCTGATCCAGCAAGGGCTATGAATTTATACCGATTAATGTATACAACGCCTGGTGCGCAAGGACTTGGCTTCCAAGACGTAATTAGAAATTCTATTGATTACTTAAATGATTTCAATGTAGCAAGTCAATCGTTTGCGAAATATGGTAATAGCTCAAATGTGAAAGATATTGCAACAGCATTAGCTTATGCAAATACAGCTATTGAAAATGGATATGCAAATGAACAAAGTAAAGCGAAAATAAGACAAATTGCAGAGGAAATGGTTAAAGTGGGGAAAAATGCATTAAAGGGAAATGATTTAAATACTGCATATCAGTATTTTGAATTTGTAAGTCGTGCAGATTATAAACATGTTCCGCAGGATGTTCGTAGCCAAGCAAATGATGGACTACAAGCGATAAAAAATACTACTAAAAAATAAAGGAATAAATTTCGCCATCTTACCCTAGGTAAGGTGGCGAAATTATTCCAAATAGGAGTGAAAGTTAATGAGTTTACTAGAAATTAGTCCATTAGATGAGGCATTAGTGGAAGCGTTGCAAAATGAAGAAAAAAGAGGATATTTTTATGAAATATTACAGAAATCAAATTTATTCGTTGTTGCTTCTGTCGAAGGGGATACAAGTGTAGATGAAGAAGGAAATTTGATTTCTACTAATAATACACAATTACAAATTCATTATTTTGAAATGGAAGAAGGATTAATGTTACCACTGTATTCGGATTTAAAGCATCTAGAAATGGTTATTCCAGAAGAATGTCCGTATGTCTCTATGAATGCAGTTGAATTATTAAAAACAATAGATTTAGAGGCAAATGTCATATTGAACCCAGGAACAAAATTTCAAAAATTATTTGTAAAGGAAGAAATTGAAGCGATTTGTGATAACAGTATTTTTGATGTTTTCTCTAAAGAGAATAAGTAAAAAATGATGCAGTTCTATTTCTTTTTGGTATAAAATAGAGGAAGGTGGGAGAAGGTTTGGAGATTAAAGTCAAACCTGAACAACTCGAACAAATTGCCAAAAACATATCAGAGATGCAAACACACAGCCAGACCATACAACAAAATCTCAATCAATCTATGTTTAGTATTCAAATGCAATGGCAAGGAGCAACGAGTCAGCATTTTTATGGGGAATATATGAGATCAATGAGACTCATGGAATCTTACATACGTAACTTACAAGTTACAGAAAAAGAATTACGGCGTATCGCTCAAAAGTTTCGTCAAGCAGATGAAGAATATCAAAAGAAACAAAATGAAAAATTGAAAGAAACCCATAAAACAGAAAAGAAACATGAAAAATCATGGTGGGAAAAGGGCGTAGAAGGAGCAGCTGAATTCATTGGAGTAAATGATGCAATTCGTGCAGTTACCGGTAAAGACCCTATTACAGGAAAAGAATTATCATCAAAAGAAAGACTCATCGCCGCAGGATGGACGCTCCTAAACTTTGTTCCTGTTGGAAAAGTGGCAAGTCTTGCTGGAAAAGGAATAAAGTATGTCGCTTCTAGCTTCGGAAAGACAATTGTAAAAGCAGGAAAAGGGCTAGGCGAAGGAATATCAATGGTGGCTGGAAAAGCTGGAAAAGCAGCTGTTGATGGTATAAAAACAGCCAGCCACAAAGTAAAAGAAGGCGTAAACTTTGTAGCCTCCACAGCAAAAGGACTTGCAAACAAAATCGGAAACCTATGGAACAAAGGTACCACAACCGTAAAAACAACCTTCTTGCAGGGGAATGAAAAAATCCAGCACGCAGTAAAAACATTACTGGAATACAAATGGATCCCAGGTTTGGGAAAAGCCTACGTAATGCCTGGAGTAGGAATGGTCCGAGAGATGGGACAGCATTCTCTGAAAGATGCTTATCAGTATATGAAAAGTGTAGGAGAGAAGGGTGTTAAGGGTACGAGTAAAAATCTTCTAGCTTCTAATGGGAGATTTATAGATTCAAATTTAGAATCTGATTATGGAAAATATCTTGCACGTAAAGCAAAAGAAGGTAAAACTACGAGGGATAGGATAGAATGGAAAGAAGCAAGAGATTATTGGTTAAATGATTCTCCTATGGCAAGGGGAAATAAGTTTAATAAGACTGTAAGAAACAGGGATATTTATGATTATCATGAAATACACTTGGAAAATGGAAAAAGATTAGATTCATATGATCCTTTTGCTAAAGAAATAATCTCAAGGAAAGCAACAGATTTAGATATGATTGATGAAAAAACTTATAGAGAATATTTAAAAGAAATGAATAAGAAATATTCTGCAGGTACAAAAATACGTTCAAATGCTTATCCTGAGTTAGATGGTAAGCCATTGGAAGGAAAACAAATATTAGAAATTCCAGCTACAAATAAAAATATTACTGATATTGAAAAGTACAAAGAAATAGCAAAAGAATATAGAATAGAATTAAGGTTTATGGGGGAATAGAGAATGAGTTTTGAGATGAAGCCTGAAATCAAAGTGGTATTGGAAAAAATTAGATTTGTAGATAGGTATAAAAAATTGTCTGAAAACTTTAGAGGTAATCCTAATGATTTAAATGATAGATTAGAGGATTATGATATAGAAAAAGTAAATGAAATATTTAAAAGATTAGGATATGTTTCAACTTTTGATAAGAAGGAGAAGTTTTTTAAAGTAGGGGTTATAGATAATTCTCCAAATTATATGATATGGTTTAATATAATTTTAGAATATGGAATGACAGAGTTTATTTGGGTGGTATATCATAATGATGAGGTGAGACTGGGAAGTCCTTGGAGCGTTTACTCAAGGTTATTAATTAACCCAAGAGAAAGGATTAAAAAGCCAGTTTATCGAAGCTATGAAGAATTAGAAGATATATTAAAAGAAGCATTTTTAATGTATGATGATTTTAAGAGTGAGTTAATTAGTGTGTATAGTAAACAATAATAGAACGTATAATAGGATATGATAAATATATACTATAACTTGATGGGATTCTATATATTGAACAAAATAATAAAATTATGCTGTTGAAAATAGACATGTATAAGTATATATAAGTGAATAAAGAGAAAGTATATTTGCAGTGAAAAGAAAAAGAATAGGCTGTTAGAAAGTACGTACTTCATGATGGTTGTACCATTATGGAGTACTGTGTGCAATGAGAGAATATAAAACGAAGTACGAGCTTAGGTGAGATGACATTTTACTAGGCGATGAATATAAACACATGGATTGTATATGAAACTAATGAACTCGTATAAATTCGTAAGTTTTAAAGTAGTAGTTTTTATGACATACAAAAAGTATCACATTTTTTACTGCAAAACTTACGAATTCATGCTACTTAAAAACATATGAACTTAAAGCACTTGATTGTCTATGAGAGGCAACAAGTGCTTTTTGCATTTTAAGATAGAAGAGAGGATAGTATAATAAATAATAAGTACATATGTTGTTTCAGCAAATAGTATAAGAAAATAGATTAGAAGGAGCAGCTGAATTCATCGGAATTAATGATGCAATTCGAGCGGTTACTGGTAAAGACCCTATCACAGGCGAAGAATTATCAACAAAAGAAAGACTCATCGCCGCAGGGTGGACCCTTTTAAACTTTATTCCCGTCGGGAAAGTTGCGAGCCTTGCTGGAAAAGGAATAAAGTATGTCGCTTCTAGCTTCGGAAAGACAATTGTAAAAGCAGGAAAAGGGCTAGGCGAAGGAATATCAATGGTGGCTGGAAAAGCTGGAAAAGTAGCTGTTGATGGTATAAAAACAGCCAGCCACAAAGTAAAAGAAGGCGTAAACTTTGTAGCCTCCACAGCAAAAGGACTTGCAAACAAAATCGGAAACCTATGGAACAAAGGTACCACAACCGTAAAAACAACCTTCTTGCAGGGGAATGAAAAAATCCAGCACGCAGTAAAAACATTACTGGAATACAAATGGATCCCAGGTTTGGGAAAAGCCTACGTAATGCCTGGAGTAGGAATGGTCCGAGAGATGGGACAGCATTCTTTGAAAGATGCTTATCAGTATATGAAAAGTGTTGGAGAGAAGGGTGTTAAGGGTACGGGTAATAGAGAGGTTGAAGTTCCACCTGCTTTTAGACAAACTGATTTTGCTAGTTCGTATGAATCAAGGATTAATCAAACACCTGCACAGATTAATCCAAAGATTGAATTTGAAGGAATTAGGGGAGAATCTTTAAGTACGCTTAAGCCGCCACCAGACCCTAAATTGAAAAGCATATTAGATGAGGCTGGTATAAAGGGTATTCAATATAAAAATGGAGTTCCTGATTTTTCACCAGTATCAAAAGCACAGGTAGAAATCAATCATATGGTAGGCGGCACTGGTGGAAATGGATCCGCAGCAAGACGTCTTAATTTCACTCAAGCAGATGAAAAATTGGCTGAGCAATTGAATAATTCTCCTGAATTAGCACGTAAGTTTGGGATGGAATCTGGTGAAATTACATGGAAGCAAATAGAGAAATATCGACGTGCACACAAGTTAACTTGGCATGAATTGAATGATGTAAAGACAGTGCAACTTGTACCGACAGAGATAAACAGTAAATTTGGACATCTTGGTGGAGTAGGTGAAATCAATGCAGGAGCGTTTATGCCAGATGGATTTGCTAGTAAACAATAAAGGAGAGATATATAATGAAAATAAATGATGCAGTTTTTGGCGAACTTGAGTTTAATAATTATGATTGGATTGGATATAAAAACATTGAGTTTTTTGGGAACGAAGTTAAGGTGGCATTAATAGTCAGGGGAGAAGATGATGGTCAGTTTGAGGAAGAACAATATATGGCATATAATTTTTTAATAGAAAGATGGCAACAATTACAACAAAGTATTTTGGAGCCTATATTAGATTATTATAAACAAAAAAGATATGAACTTGGTTACGATGTTGAATTTAACGAAAATTATCCTTTAATAGAAACAGCTACTCAAATTCTTGAAAAAATAACCTTAGTTGGAATTTTTGTTCCAGATAATGACCTTATCGACTTTCTTGATATCGGACTTACGTTTGACTGTACATGGGATATGGAAAATGGATTAGGCCTTTGTTTTGTGAAAGGTGAAGTAACTGAGGTAGGTTATCAGGACGTTGTACTTTAAACTTCGAAGTTTATTTTTATAGAGACAATAAAATTGTTTTTTTATTCATTCGGAATATATAGGCTGATAGAATTAAGGGATAGTTGAAGTGTACAAAAAAGAAAAGGTCATTTTGAAGTACGCACTTCATGATGGTTGTACCGTCATGGAGTACTGTGTGCAATGATAGAATAGAAAACGAAGTACGAGCTTAGGCGAGATGACATTTTACATGGCGATGAATATAAACACATGGAATGTACATTAAACTAACGAACTCGTACAAACTCGTAAATTTTAACGTAACACTTGTCGCGATATGTAAAAGGTGTCATACTTGTGCTACAAAACTTACAAATTTACGCTACTTAAAAACATATGAACTTAAAGCACTTGATTGTTAATTAAAGGCAACAAGTGCTTTTTTGCGTTTTAGCGTAGTAATTTAAAAGAGCATTATAATTTTATTAGTGCATTAAGTGTTAAATTTTTATTGTTGTTTTATAGATTGTAATGGCTATGTACAGTGTACGACGATAGTAGAGGGAAAACTAAAGGGGTGTATTATTTTTTGAAGTCATCGTAAAGTACGTTTTAACGGAAGGACAAGTACGTGATGGACTACAAGCGCTATTGTCCGATATGGCGAAAGTATTAATACAACGAGAACTAAAGAAATATGAAGTAGATGTGAAGGCGATTGAACAATCTATAGTATTTACACATGATCCAAATGACTTTTTGGTGAATGGCATGTTAGAGCTATTAGACCAATATTAACGTCTTGAGAAATCTTTTTTGACAAAAAAATAATATATCCCTTGACAGTTACAAATATAACCGATATAATTCATGTTAATTTCAAAAGAAAATATATTCTAAATATTAAAATGTGTTGAATAGGAGTAGTAAGGTCGTATATTTGTACAGAGAGCTATGGGTTGGTGCGACATAGTCAAATGACATCCTGAACTCGCCTAGGAGCAGTAAGGTGGAACAGAATCACATTCTTAGTAAATCTTAACGGTTAACCTTCGATATTAGGTTTGTAATCAAACGATTACTACTAAGGTGGATTCATAATGGAATCAATAAGGGTGGTACCGCGTTAAGTAAATGGCTTAGCGTCTCTTTATATAGAGATGCTAGGCCATTTTTTATTATATGGAAGAAGAAATGGAGGGTTTGTTTGGATAGGTCTATAAAATTTATTTATTTATATAAAAAGATTTAATTAGGAGGAAAATGAGATGAAACAGACGGAGCAATGGACTTCGAAATTAGGTTTTATAATGGCAGCAGCCGGATCAGCAATTGGACTTGGTGCGATATGGAAGTTTCCTTATATCGCTGGGAAGAGTGGGGGAGGAGCGTTCTTTTTAATCTTTATATTATTTACTGTTTTAATTGGACTACCGCTACTTATAGCTGAATTTATGATTGGTCGCAGTACACAGAAACAAGCGGTTGGAGCATTTAAAAGTATCGCGCCAAATACAGGATGGCACTGGATTGGACGACTTGGCGTTGGAACATGTTTTATACTACTTTCGTTTTATAGCGTTGTAGGTGGATGGGTGTTAATTTATTTATTCAGAGGAGTAACGGGACAACTTATTACTCCGGGACAAAATTACGGAGCATTATTTACTGAAACAATTGGAAATCCCACTTGGGCGATTATAGGACATTTCGCTTTTATGTTCATTACGATATGGGTTGTATCAAAAGGTGTACAAAATGGAATTGAAAAAGCAAGTAAATATATGTTGCCAGCATTGTTCGTTTTATTTGTCGCTCTTATTATTCGTTCGTTAACACTTGATGATGCAATGAAAGGTGTGAAGTTTTTCTTACAACCAGATTTCTCAAAGATTACTTCGGAAAGTATTTTGTTCGCAATGGGGCAATCATTCTTTGCGATTAGTATCGGGATTTCGATTATGGTCACGTATAGTTCCTATTTAAATAAAAAAGAAAGTTTACCAAAATCAGCAATAACAATTGTTGGATTGAATTTATTTGTTTCTTTATTTGCGGGTCTTGCTATTTTTCCGGCTGTATTTTCATTAGGAATGGAGCCAACAGAAGGACCTGGATTACTATTTATCGTATTACCATCAGTATTTAGTCAAATTCCATTCGGTGGATTTTTCTTAACAGTATTTCTTGCACTATTTACATTTGCGACATTAACATCGGCATTTTCTCTACTAGAGACTGTTGTTTCAGCATTAGCAAATGGTGAACAAGAAAGAAGAACGAAATTATCATGGATTATCGGTTTCTGTATTTTCTTAGTAGGTATACCATCTGCGTTATCATTTGGAGTATGGAGTGATATTACGATTTTTGGAAAGAATATTTTTGATGCAGTAGACTTTTTATCTAGTAATATATTAATGCCGCTTGGTGCACTATTTATTAGTATTTTCGTTTCATTCAAAATGGAGAAGAAGGTACTAGAAGCAGAGTTTTTTGTAGGTGGAAATTATGGAAAGAAAGTATTTACTTGTTGGGCATTTTTACTTCGATTTGTAGCACCACTTGCAATAATTATCGTCTTCTTAAATGTAATAGGGATTATTTAACATTAAATGTTATAATATTCAGTAAAAAGAGAGGGTGATGATCATAAAGGCAAATTTGATAGAAGCAGGGAAATACATGAATATTAGAGGGAAAAAGCTATACGTTGAAACGCATGGAAATCCTAAAAATAAGCCAGTCTTATACTTGCATGGTGGTCCAGGAGAGAGTTGCTCGGATTTTTCATTTCATCAAGCGGAACGTTTAAAAGATTCTCTATATGTAATTATGATAGATCAAAGAGGTGTTTGTCGTTCAGAAGTAATTTCAGAAGAAGAACCTTTTGGACTAATTGATTTAGTTGAAGACGCTGAGGAACTAAGAAAAGTATTACAAATTGAGAAATGGTCTGTAATTGGACATTCTTTCGGTGGATATGTAGCGTTGTTATATGCTTCGGCATATCCAAGTTCAATAGAGAAAATAATATTTGAAGGACCAACTTTCGACTTTGCATTAACAAGTAGAGCTTTGTTGCAAAAGACAGGGCATTTATTAAAAAAGCATGGAAAAGAAGAAGTAGCAAAAGAGTGCTTTGCTTATTCATCTAGCAATGCTAGTTCAGAAGAGTTGTTAGAAGCTTATATAAGATTAAGCGCTGAATTAGAAGAAAAAAGAATGGAGATTTACAATTTTAAGGAAGATGAAACAGACTATAGTTTATATAGCGATGAAGAGTGGGAAGTATTTTCAAATCGCTCTCAAATTCATTTTGATAGATTAAAATTAGAGGGTGCATGTCATAAATCATTATTATATAAAATAAAAGAAGTACAGAATCCAATGTTATTAATTGTAGGAAAACATGATGTAGTAACGTGTGAAGAACAAATTAAAACATTTAATAAAGATGCCCGAAACGGCAAGTATATCGTATTTGAAGAGAGCGGTCATTCACCTCATTATGAGGAAGCAGATAGGTTTGCAGAAACAGTCATATATTTTTTGAAATGAAGAAAAGGGTGCTTCTATAAATGAGGGGCACCCTTTCTATATTTCTGGATATGTGATTGTGATGTTAGGCCACTTACTTTGCCAATTCTTTTTTATAACTCTGTTTTTGTACATATGTAATCGTTCTTTCGATTCAAGAAAATGAGCTGTTGGTCTCACTTGTAAGGAAAGGACATCTTCAATACCACATGGGGCTGTTAATATGACGTTGTTTAGTTCATCAAGTGTAACTCCTAAAGCTGTTGCTGTTTCAGGAAATTTAGAAATAGCATCAACAGAAGAAGAATATGGTGGCATATTATTCACTACATGCATACGAGCTTGATTTTTTACAGACCAAGGGATAGTAGCATCCATATTCATTAATTTCGTTTCTAATGATTGTTCGTATATCTCATCTTGATGTAGACTATCATAATAAATTACATCAACATCAGGCATAGCCGTTTTAGCTTCATAGTCATGTAAAGTATCCCAAATTTTAGAACGAACAAAGCCGGCACAAACCCACCAATCAGGTAACTCTAGTGATTTTGCCATTTGTAATACATTCATCATCCATTCGTCGTTTTCTATTAAGCGAATGATATCTTGTTCTGTTTGTATAGTCATTTGTTATCTCACCTGCTTTTTTTTAGAGAGTAAATTTAATTCATAAGCTTTATAATCCATGTAATCCAGTAAGCACCTGGTATGAATAACAGTTGAGCTAGTAATGTACCAAAAAGTCTAGAAATCATTAGCCAAGCATACATTTTACTCATTGCTTCAGCACCTTCTTCTGATTGAAGAGCTCGCTCTGTTAAAAGAGCAATACGTGGATCTAGTAGCACTGTTAATAAAATAGTAGCAAAACCATTAATAAGACCAGAAGCTGTAGTGGCTTTTGTTGCGAAAGCTGGAATTAAAAAAGAAGCATATAGTGCGGAAAGAACTCCCGCTGTATAAATTGCAGTAGCGAACATGTTAATAAGCATTATACGCTTTGGAATACCGCCGATACGCAGTTTATGAATCATTTCTAACTTTGGAAAGCGGACATATTTTTTTGTGTACTTTAATTTTTGAATGTTATTCGTTTTCATCATTCGAATGAAAGAACCGTCTGTTTCAAAGTTTTGAATGACATATCCAAATAGTTTTGTCAAAGTTGGATACAGTATAATCGCAAGCAATGTACCGATAGAAGCAGATAATAGTACAAGACGTATAATATGCTCTAAATCAATAGAAGGATCTAGTTTTGCTTCGTCCACAATCCCGCCAAGTAAAAAGGCTTGTAGTAAGTTTGACGTTCTTGAAATGAGTAATACGATTCCTACGACGGATAATGCGACAGCAATCTTCTTTAAACGAACCCCGGCTAATCGAATACTATAAGAGCTTGTTTCAACTGCGTGGATTACAATTGTGAAAGCCATTATAAAAATTAACGTAATTGACATTTGTTTCACCAGTTTCTATTAAAATAATTGTAACTTTTTTACTTTATCATATCTATCGTATTTTGTAACTGAAAGTATGTGACATATGGAAATTGATTTTTCGAAAAAATAGATAATGATAGTATAATAGGGAGAAGTGGAAGAGATGTTAGCAGTTATTTATACAGCAAATTAAGTGGAGGAATGAAACATGTATAAAACATTTCTATTTGATTTAGATGGAACTTTAACGGATCCGAAAGAAGGGATTGTAAATTCAGTTTTGTATGCGTTAAAAAAAGTAGGAATTGAAGAAGTACATATAAGTGAGTTAGATTCATTTATAGGTCCTCCTATTCAGCAATCATTCGTAGAGAGATATAATATGAGTGAAGGAGAGGTTGAACGTGCAGTTTTTTACTTCCGTGAGTATTTAAAGCAGCGTGGATTGTTTGAAAATAATGTATACGAGGGGATTCTGAAGCTCTTGCAACAATTAAAAAGTTCAGGGAATCGCATATTTGTAGCAACTTCAAAGCCCACTGTATTTGCGAAACAAGTTATAGAGCATTTTCAATTGACGAATTATTTCGAAGATATCATTGGAAGTAATTTAGATGGTACAAGAATAAAAAAAGATGAAATAATTGCTCATATTTTACAAACAAATGAAGAACTAAATAAAGAAGAAATGATAATGATCGGTGATAGAAAGCACGATATAATAGGTGCGAATCAGAATGGAATTGCTTCAATTGGTGTTTTATATGGCTATGGCTGTGAGAAAGAACTGACTGAAGTTAGTGCGACTTACATAGTGAAAGATGTTGAAGAACTGTATCATTTTTGTGTAGAAAAAAGTTTAATAAATTAGTAAATATAGATGCTAGCAATCCCTTTATAACGTATGATGAGGAATTCGTTTCTGTTTAAAGGGATTTTTCATATGTAATCGAATATTTATAATTAGACATTTTTAGCATGAAAAAATTGTATGAATAAGAGGAGGGATGTCAGAATTAAAAGATTAGTAGAAGTTTATCAATAAATTTTAGAATATTCTGTTTAATGGAGGGGTAAAATTGGAGTTAGTTATTATATTATTAGCACTAAGTTTACTTATGTTCGTAGCATACAGAGGCTTTTCTGTTATTTTATTCGCACCGATATTTGCATTATTTGCAGTATTTTTGACAGAACCTAGTTATGTATTACCTTTCTTTTCTAATATCTTTATGGAGAAAATGGTTGGTTTTATAAAGTTATATTTTCCTGTGTTTTTATTAGGAGCAATATTTGGAAAAGTAGTGGAAATGTCAGGAATTGCAGATTCTATCGCAAAAACGATTATTGAGTTAGTTGGTGAAAAACGTACTATATTAGCGATTGTATTAATGGGGGCTATTTTAACGTATAGTGGTGTTAGTGTGTATGTAGTAGTGTTTGCTGTTTATCCGTTCGCAGCTAAGTTGTTTCGACAAGCTAATATTCCAAAACGTTTAATCCCTGGAACGATTGTTCTTGGGGCAGTAACGTTTACAATGGATGCACTACCTGGATCACCACAAATTCAAAATGTAATACCTACAACATTTTTTAAAACGGATATTTATGCTGCACCGATACTTGGGATTGTAGGAGCAATTTTTGTTCTTACATTAGGTTTACTATATTTAGAGAGTAGACGTAAGAAGGCAAAAGCAGCAGGTGAAGGATATTTTGGTTTTAATGATGGAAATACTGAAATGGCAGCATCTTTGCAATTAGAACAAAAAAATATGCCATTAATTAATAACATTGAAATCACAAGAGCACAACAACTTATTGCATTTATACCACTTATTTTAGTAGGTGTAATGAATAAAGTGTTTACTATTATGATACCGAAGTGGTATCCAAGCGGTTTTGATTTTTCTGCAATTGGTATGAAAGCATTTGGAAAAGTAGAATTAAGTGCAGTAGTAGGAATCTGGTCTGTAGAATTGGCACTTATTATAGGGATCTTAACAACGTTATTATTATATTGGAAGCGAGTAGTAACAGGTTTCCAAGCTGGATTGAATACAAGTATTGGTGGAGCACTACTTGCAACGATGAATACAGGAGCTGAGTTTGGATTCGGTGGTGTCATTGCAGCACTTCCAGGCTTCGCAATTATGAGAGATGGTATCTCTGCTACTTTCACAAATCCGTTAGTGAATGGTGCAGTAACGACGAATATTTTAGCTGGAATTACAGGCTCTGCATCAGGAGGTATGGGAATAGTATTAAGTGCAATGGGAGATAAATTTATTGCAGCGGCCAATCAATTTGATATTCCATTAGAAGTTATGCACCGTATCGTATCAATGGCATCAGGAGGAATGGATACACTACCGCATAACGGGGCTATTATTACTATTCTTACAGTAACAGGATTAACACATAAACAGTCCTATAAAGATATATTTGCTATTACAATTTTGAAAACGGTTGCTGTATTTTTAGTTATCGCGTTCTATACTTTAACAGGACTCTATTAAACATTCGAATCGTAAAGATTCATCAAATCGATAATTTATATCATAAAATATTAATTAGGATAAGAAGGGGTGGAGTACTTGCAAGAAGTTTCTGAGTTTCGTATGCCAAAGTCGGTATTATATGGAAGGAATTCGCTTGAAAAACTGGGGGAACAATCAAAAAAGTTAGGGAAAAGAGCTTTTATAGTTACTGATACAATTATGGAGAAATTAGGATATGTTGAAAAGTGTATACAACAACTAAATAAGAAAAGTATTACTGTTAGTACATATAATAAAGTAGATGCTGAGCCTACAAATATACACGTGTTAGAAGCGTTATCTCTTTGTAAAGAGGAAAAGTGTGATTTTATTATCGGTATTGGTGGTGGAAGTTGTATTGATGCTGCGAAAGCAGTAGCGGTTTTATATACAAATGGTGGAGAAGTTGAGGATTATGTCCAAAAGGATATTGAAATAGAAAACAACCCACTACCACTTATTGCAATTCCAACAACTTCTGGTACTGGATCGGAAGTTACAAGCGTAGCAGTAATTACGAATAAAAAAACAGATGTAAAAATGATGATGAAGCATCCTAGTTTTATACCGAAAGTAGCAATTATAGATCCAGTTTTGACAAGTTCATTACCACCACAAATTACGGCAGCAACAGGAATAGATGCGTTATGTCATGCAATTGAAGCGTATATTTCTAAAGTTTCACAACCACTTACAGATGTACTAGCTCTTTCAGCTATTGAAAGTATTATGAAACATTTACGTATAGCATATGAAGATGGACGTAATATGGAGGCAAGAGAAGCGATGATGATTGCTTCCTTACAAGCTGGAATTGCATTTTCTAATGCATCAGTTACATTAGTTCATGGAATGTCAAGGCCAGTGGGAGCATTATTTCATGTACCGCATGGAATATCAAATGCCATACTATTACCTACAGTGTTAGAGTTTACAAAAACAAGTGCAATGAAAAGGTTAGCAAAAATTGGACGTAGTTTAAATAAGGATTTGTATTCGAATTCTGATGAGGAAGTAGCAGACTACACGCTTGGTGAAATAAAAAAACTTTGCTTTGATCTTCGTATTCCAAATTTAAAAGAATACGGAATCGATGAAATTGAATTTGAAAATGCTATTTCTAAAATGGCATCAGATGCAATTGAAAGTGGTAGCCCAGCTAATAACCCACGTGTTCCATCATATGATGAAATCAAAGAGCTGTATCGAGAGTGTTTTAATTATAAGTATAAAGAATTTATAAAAACATCAGATTATTAATTTCAGAATATTCTATAAAAATTTCCTTGGAAATGAAAGTAGAATTATTCTTTATTATTTCCGTATTTTCCGTTAAAACAAGACTTTATATTCCAAACTTAAAGTCTTGTTTTATTATGTATAATATACATAATAAAACATTGTTATTAGTTTTATAAAAATAGTTTAGGTAGGTGTTTGTATGAAAACGATAGGTCTTATAGGTGGTATGAGTTGGGAATCAACTTCTGAATATTATCGAATTATTAATGAAGAAATAAAAGAGAGATTAGGAGGGCTACATTCAGCAAAATGTTTGATTAATAGTGTGGACTTTGAAGAGATTGAAAGATTCCAGTCTAGAGGAGATTGGAATGGAGCAGGTGAAGTTTTAGCGAATGCGGCGTATTCATTACAGAAGGGAGGAGCAGACTTTATAATCATTTGTACAAATACAATGCATAAGTTAGTTGGAAAAATAAAGGAGAAAATTGATATTCCAGTCTTACATATTGCCGATGCAACTGCAAAAGAAATTAAAAGAAAAGACATTCAAAAGGTTGGTCTGCTTGGAACTAAATATACAATGGAGCAAGATTTCTATAAGTCACGTATTGAAGAGCATGATATAAAAGTAATAGTACCATCAGAAAAAAATAGAAAAGAAATAAATAAAGTAATATATACAGAATTATGTTTAGGAAAAATAGTATCTCAATCTAGAGAATATTATAAAAGAGTCATCGAAGAGTTAGTGCAAAAAGGAGCACAGGGAATCATATTAGGTTGTACAGAAATAGGGTTATTAATAAAGCAAGAAAACGTATCTGTCCCGATATTTGATACGACTCATATACATGCAATTGAAGCAGTCAAGGTAGCTCTAGATAAATAGATTATAATTATATTATGTAAACTTAATTCATATATCTGGAAAACATTCAGAAAATATTTTATAATGTAAGTGGTTACATTTAAGGGGGAATGCGTATGTTTTCAGTTCAACCAATCGCATTTGTACATAATGAAAGAAAGGAAATAAAAGATGATGAGTGGGGAGAAGTAAGATCCCGTATAACTTTAACTGAAATGTATGCAGAAGAAAGTATACAAGGGATTGAAGATTTTTCCCATATTGAAGTTGTTTTTTATTTTCATAAAGTAACTGACGAGCAAATTCAGTATTTTGCTAGACATCCTAGAAATAATAAAGATTATCCTGAAGTAGGTATTTTTGCACAGCGCGGAAAAAATCGCCCGAATCGCATAGGTGTAACAATTGTAAAGGTGATCAAAAGAGAAGGTAAATCAATTATTGTTGAGGGATTAGATGCTATTAATGGTACTCCTATATTGGATATAAAACCAATAATGAAAGAGTTTATGCCGAAAGAAGAAATACACCAGCCTAAATGGGCAACGGATATAATGAGACAGTATTGGAAGGGGAATGGAGTAAAATGAGAATATATGAGGCAACAATTGCAGATTTAGATGGACTAGCATCAGTTTTTAATAACTATCGCATGTTTTATAGGCAGGATTCTGATTTAGAAGGTGCAAAAGTATTTTTACGAAATCGAATTGAGAAAAAAGAGTCCGTTATTTTCGTAGCAGTTGAAGACGGCGAATATATTGGGTTCACACAACTATATCCATCATTTTCTTCCATTTCAATGAAAGAATTATGGATTTTAAATGATTTATTTGTACAAGCGGCGAAGCGTGGAGCCGGAACAGGTAAAAAATTATTAGAAGCTGCTAAAGGATACGCATTAGAGAATGGAGCAAAAGGTGTAAAATTGCAAACAGAGATTGATAATTTATCAGCACAACGATTATATGCTGAAAATGGTTATTTGAGAGATAATCGTTATTTCCATTACGAATTAACGTTTTAAAAAATTAAGTTGAAAGAGACATTTTCAAGAAAAAGAATTTCTTTGTAATGAGAAATTCTTTTTTATTTTTGCCTAAATTAAACATATCGAAAACGATATTTATTTATTGTTAAACGATAAACAATATGATAAAATTATGTTATCATTAAAAAAATGAGGTATTGTAAATGAATCTTAAACGAAGTTCAACAACGTTCTTAAAAGTAATTATTTTTCTTGTTGGAATTGCAGTACTTGCTTTATGCATATTTTTAGTGCCGGAAATGGCGAATTTCGCAGCGAATTTGTATCCTAATATTACTCTGATAAAATATCTTGTTTTCATTGTGATGTATGGAGCAGCTGTGCCTTTTTACGTTGCTCTTTATCAGGCTTTCAATCTTTTACAGTACATTGATGAGAACACAGCGTTCTCGGAATTATCTGTAAAGGCGTTAAAGAATATAAAGCGCTGTGCAGTTACAATCAGTGGTTTGTATGTATTAGGTTTACCACTTTTTCATTTTATAGCGAAAAAAATGGACCCTCCTATTGGGTTAGTGGGACTTATTATCGTTTTTGCTTCTCTCGTTATCGCTGTTTTTGCTGCTATCCTCCAACGACTTCTACAAGAGGCAATTAACATAAAATCAGAAAATGATTTGACGGTCTGAGGTGGCGGATATGACAATCATTATTAATATTGACGTCATGTTAGCAAAACGAAAAATGAGTGTAACGGAGCTTTCGGAGAAGGTTGGAATTACGATGGCGAATCTTTCTATTTTGAAAAATGGGAAAGCAAAAGCGGTTCGTTTTTCAACATTGGAAGCGATATGTAAAGCTTTGGAGTGTCAGCCAGGGGATATTTTGGAGTATAAAAACGATGAGAATACTCAATAAAAAAAGATAACAAATGTAAATAATAGAAGTCAATAAAGAAGGGATAGCCACTAAGCTATTCCTTCTTTATGTTAATTGCTGTTAGTAATAAAAAATATAATTTGAATTGCAATGTTTGCGTATCAAAAGGGAACTTGCTACCTTTTGAGGTAATCCGTTTTGTGGAAGACAATTATTTTCCAAAAAGGCTATTTTAACTATGTTTTAAATTATTTTGAGTGAATCAAAATCTTCATTTGTATTATAGTTGATTTAAAACCCAGTTTGTTGCATCTTCAAAGTTATCTGCAATGTAGTTTGGTTCAATATGTGCCCATTTGTCTCGGTACGTATGCAAAGCATCATACCCAGCGCCTGTTCGGACTAGAATCGTTGTTGCATTTACTTTTGCTCCTGCAACAATATCAGTCCAGCGATCACCAACTACAGCACATTGTGTTAAATCCAGCCCATGTTTTTTTGCTGCTTTAAGCAGCATGCCTGTACTTGGTTTACGGCATTCACAACCATCACCGTGTTTATGAGGACATACATAAATATCATCAAAACCGAAGCCTTCTAATTCTTGTACAAAATCGGCTACAGTTGCTATTCCATCTGCGATACCAGGTTGATTTGTGAAAGAGAAAATTTTAATATTTTTAGCTTTTAGTTTTTGCAAGGATGTTTTTGTGAATGGAAATAATGTAAAAGATCCTGGATAATGTATTGTAGTGTCACCACCAATTGTACCGTCACGATCAATGAAAATTGCTTTAATGTTTTTCATAGTTATAGTCCCTTCAATTATAAGTAGTTTAAAAATGTTTTACAAATCGGTAGCCATTTACTTCATACCCTAATTTTTTGTAAAAAGGATGAGCTTCTACTCTTTTTGTTCCACTAACTAGCCATGTGCCAATGCAATTATGTTTCTTTGCTAATTGCTCTGCATAATCCATCAACACTTGTCCAATGCCTTTCCGTCGTATGTTAGAATCGACGCTAATAATTGAAATCTCTCCATAACGTGTTACATCTTCTAAATTTTCACGTATACGAAATCCAAGTAATCCAAATATAGCTTCTTCTTCTTCGTAAACATATAAAAAATCAAACGGACTCATTTGTACGAATTTTAATCGATTGTTCATATCTTCATAGGAAATAGAGGAACCTTTTAATTCTTTCGTTAAAGAACAAAGTGCGTCTATATCATCTATCGTTGCTTCACGAATTTGAAAAGACATATTATCCACTCCAATAAAATGTAATCAAACATTTAATATTCTGTTAAAAAATGTTTTTTCCTGCTATGAAAATAAATATTTTATAATGATATATAGATAGTTATATGTTATTCTTTTCCTTGATTGTATTGGAAATGGAAAGAGGGGAAATACATGTTAGAAGTAAATATCCGCTCAGCTGGATATGAAATAGGCGAAGAAACAATTCATGATATAGCTTTTTCTATCGAAAAAGGTGAACTAGTTGCTCTTATTGGAGCAAATGGTGCTGGGAAGAGTACGACGATAAAAACGATGCTCGGATTACTTGTAAATATGGACGGTGAAATATCATTCGGTGAAAAGAAAAATCCGTATGCATATGTGCCAGAACATCCAACATACTATGATTACTTGACGCTCTGGGAACATATTGAATTATTAATGGCTGCTCGTGGAAGTGAAATGGGAAACTGGGAAGAAAGAGCGGAACAATTATTACATACTTTTCGAATGGATAAGCATAAACATGAGTATTTATCAAAGTTTTCAAAAGGTATGAAACAAAAATCGATGCTAATATTGGCGTTTTTAACTGAGCCAGATTTTTATATTATTGATGAACCCTTTATCGGTTTAGATCCAGTAGCTACGAAAGAGTTTTTAACTTATTTATATAAAGAAAAAGAGCGTGGGGCAGGAATTTTACTTTGTACGCACGTATTGGATACGGCTGAAAAAATTTGTGAAAGATTTTTACTCATTTCACAAGGTACATTAGTCGCAGATGGACATTTAGAATCTATTCAAATGTTAGCGGAAATGCCTGGTAGCTCATTACTAGACTGCTTTGATATAATTGTAAGGCGTGAACAACATGATTAAACAACAATTTTATAAAAGATTACGCCATGAGCTCCGGCGGAAGTGGAAGTCTATACGTTCGGTAACAGATTGGACAGTCGCGTTATATATTATTATTCCAATACTTATATTTATGGGAATCTATTATAGGTCACTATGGATAAATGAATTATCAATGGAAGAGACGATTTATTTCGGATTAGGATTACTAGCATTTTATCTAGTAACATATCCGAGAGGAGTTCGTTCATTTTTTGAGCAAGCGGATAGTTTATTTTTAATTTCGTATGCAACACATATGCGAAAATTAGTCCAGTATGGCATGATGTACACATTTATTCGAATAGCGATAACGAATATAATAGTGGTCGTTATTATGTTACCGGTGTTGATGAAAAGTATCGAGGTAACAGAGATACAAGTCCTATTATTTTGGGTATTCTTTACTATATTTCGATTTATGTTGTCGTTGTTAACGAGATTTATTCATGTACATGTGGGGAAACGATGGGTTTTATGGATTGTAAAAAATGTAGTATTTTCTATGAGCGTGTCCTTTTTGGGAATTAGTTTATTTTTTATTTATAAAAATCCATTTTATTCAATTCTATTTATCGGTTTAGTAATTTTCTTAAGTAGTGTATTAGTAAAAGAGAAAATGAATTATAAAAAGTTCTTTTTTAAAGAAATCGAGAAAGAAAAGGAGGAAAGCATGCGCTGGACGAGCGGAATTATGCAAGTTGGTGGTCATGCGGCTAAACCGAGTAGTTCGAATAAAAAACCGTGGATGTTTCCGCGCTCTAAAAGACTTTTAGGAAAAAAAGCTGATTCTCGTATTGTCGAATCTTTTTTGAAAGAATTTTTCCGTACAAGTACTGCACGAATATTTTATATTCAAATTGTATGTATCAGTACTGCAAGTATAATTATGACTCCAAGGTGGATTACAGCTATTGTTCTCGTATTTGCTGTAGTTGCAATTTCTCGCTATGCACGTGATTATTGGAATGAATTTACGAATAAGATGTTTCTTCATTTATATTGTGATGAAGGGAACTTACTTTTGTTAAGATGGAAGGCAAATCGTTATTTACTACTACCAGCAATACTTTTGTATGGAATAGTTATACTTGCCCAGTTTTATTTATTGCCAGCTGTGATTGGTGGCATTATTTTTATTTTATTAATTGTATGGATTGTATTTTTACCATTAAAAAAGAGCCATTGACGGCTCTTTTTCTAGTCTGTAACACATTGATAAATAAAATATACTAAAACGAGTATGCTCGCGGCGGAATACATGACATCTAAAGTCATCTGATCGCCTCCTTATTATTGTTGTATTTTTATTGTATGAAACCTTACAATTTCATATTCAAGTGAAAAATATGTGAACGTTAACAAAATTGTAAAGTGCAAAAATTACAATCATTTTGTATAATAGAAGAAACCACCGTTATATAAAAAAATAATGAGTGAAAGGGGAGGGAACATAAATGCCAAATTGGTTTAGAAAAACCTTAGTCGCATTAATTACCGTATTTACATTTGGTTTAGTGACGCCTCCTTCCATATTACTTGATAATGCCAAAGCTGCGGACAAGCCTACGAGCACAGCTGGGCAACAAAGTTTGGAGAGCACGTCCTATACATATGAAGAAACGAATGACAGGTTAACCACCGATACTTTTATTACTTATGCAATGCAAGAAGCAGAAAAGCAGTCGATGCAAAAGTTTGGTACTAAAATTGGTCCAGTAATTGAAGATGAGTTTAAAGATGTAATATTACCGAAAATTGAAGAGGCAATTGCTGAGCTTGCTAGTGATGTACCAGAAGATTCACTACAATCATTAGCGATTTCTCAAAAACCAGCTGGTGGAAATAATGAAAAGATTTTTCACGTCTACGATACGAAATCAGGAAATGATTTATTGCGTTTCCATGTAAGAAGAGATCATCCGCCGCAAGATGGTTATTATTTTAATTTCCATTATCACCGTTTTGATGATGGATACTCTGGACATCATGAGTTAGGAAATATTTATTGGAATACGAATGTACCGCCGAAATGGTTGTCTTAAAAAGAACAAGAGAAAATCTTGTTCTTTTTTATTTTTATAGAAGGGACAGACAACTATGTTGTTGAATAACATAGGTTTAGAAAAAAGAAGCAAAAGGAGTATGGAGATGCAAAAATATATTGTTTTTGACTTTGATGGCACATTAGTAGATTCACAAAATATATTTGTACCGATTTATAATCAACTTGCTGAAAAACATGGGTATAAAGCAGTAAAGGAAGACGAAATTGAACATTTACGTAAATTAACGATGACAGAGAGATGTAAACAACTCGATGTACCACTGTATAAATTACCGATGTTAGCTTTGGAATTTTATAAATTGTATCAGCCTGCTATAAAAAATCTTGTTTTATTTCATGGGATGAAGGATGTATTAGATGAACTACATAAAACAGGATACGGTATTGCGGTCATATCATCTAACTCAGAAGAGCATATTCGGGCGTTTTTGCACAATAATGGTATCGAAAATATTCAAGAAGTGTATTGCTCTAAAAATTTGTTTGGTAAAGATAAAATGATAAAAAGATTTTTAAAATCGAAAAAGATAACAGAGCAAGATATGTTATACATTGGTGATGAACAGCGAGATGTAGCAGCTTGTAAAAAGGCTGGGGTGAATGTAATTTGGGTATCTTGGGGATATGATGTTATTGAAACAGTGAAAAAAGACGCACCCGATTATATGGTTCATAAGCCGATGGAAATTGTGCAAGTAGTACAAGGAGTGTATTCATCATATTGAATTTTGAGTAGCAAATTTAGAGGAATCCATTTCTTATTATGATAAGTTGTTTCCGATAATTGGATGGAGAAAGTTAAATGAAGTAGCATATAGCACGGGAGAAAGTGAAATATAATTTAAAGAAGTAGATGAGGAAATCGTAAGGACGTTAGGTCCTAGACATATTTGTTATTAAGCTATTCATAGAGAAGTAGTTGATGAAGTAGTAGATTTTCTTTCTAGTACGAAAGTGAAGGTAATACGTGGTTTAATTGAAATGAATCATTATTCAGAAGGGTACTATACGATTGATTTTTACGATCCGAATGGATTTATTGTAGAAGTAGCCTATACACCAAATGCAGAAATATAAGGGGAATAGATATGAAGATAATTACAGCACGGCAAAACAATATACAAATTGTAAAAGATGCAGCGAATATTGAAGAAATTTCTAAAGGTTTCTCTCCAGATAAGAAATATGTAATTACGAATGCAAATAATGAAAAATATTTATTTCGGACAGGAGATATAAAAGAGTATGAAAGAAAGAAAATAGAGTTTCAAATTTTAAATGAAATGGTAAAACGTAACGTACAGGTACAAAGGCCAATTGAAATAGGTATATTGGAAGAAGAAGGTGTATGCTATAGTATTTTTTCATATTTAGAAGGGGAAGATGCGAAGAAGCTATTGCCTACGTATTCACCAAAAGAACAATATGATATTGGCATAGAGGCAGGAAAAGATTTAGCAAAAATGCATACATATGAAGCTCCTAATGATATACTTCCATGGCATGAAAGAGCAATGAAAAAACATAGTAAATATTTAGAAGCATACAAAACATGCGGAATAAAAATAAAAAATGATGATAAGATTATTAAGTTTATAGATGAAAATGAAATGTATGTAAAGGATCGCCCAAATCGATTTCAACACGATGATTTTCATTTAGAAAATATAATTGTACGGGATGGGAAATATGTAGGTGTAGTTGATTTTAATGGTTATGACTGGGGCGATCCACTGCATGATTTCGTGAAAATTGCACTATTTGCAAGGGACATTAGTATTCCGTATTCAATCGGACAAATAGAAGGATACTTTAATAGGAGAATACCAGAGGAGTTCTGGAAATTATATGCGGTGTACGTTGGCATGACAGTTTTCTCATCAGTTGTCTGGACATTAAGAGCAGCACCACATATGTTGGATGATACGTTAGAGCGTCTTACTATTGTATTGGAAGATCATAAAAACTTTGAGTTATCAAAACCAAGTTGGTTTCAACCAGATAAGATTGATATGAAATAGAAAAGGTAGGTGTGATTCGCACCTACCTTTATTTTTTACCATTCTTCATTTTGAAGTAGTTGTAATGCTAACTTTAAATCCACATCTTCTTGTATATGTTCCGGAGTCCATGGGATATGTATATGTGGTTGTATCCCAATTCCGGACATTCCTTTGCCTTTATCTATAATAGAAAGCCGTGAAGTAGGATAGTAAAGAGCGAATGTATCAGCCCATTCCATTACTGCTAAATTAGAATAATCATTTAAACCAGCAGTAGGACGACCTATTACTTTTACTTTCGGTGATTTTTTTGTTGCTTCTACAAAAGAATCACCAGAGCTTCCACATGTAACATCTGTTAATACGGCTACTCTACTTGGTGTTGTTCGTCCGTGTATTTTCAAAGTTTGAAGTTCTTTTGGTAGTCCAGATGTATCAAATGTAACAAGGCCCTTTTTATAATTCTCTTTTAAATCGTGAATAAACATATCAGTAAATAATTTTGAAAGTTCATCTAATGAATCATAATCTTCTGTTTCGAAGTCTTTCATTCTTAAATGAAAGTTTCGTTCTGTATGATTTAATTGCATGGTATCTGAAGAATCAAAAAGAGAAATCTCTTTGTCTTCAAATAAGTAAGGAAGTAGTGTGAAAAATGCATCATCACTTCCACCACGATTCAATCGCACATCTATAATTAAGTTTGGAAAAGAATCCAGCTCGTTTTTGTATGAGTTGATTAATTGATTAATAGCTGCAGCATTTGCAAAGTCAGTTAAAGTAAGTAAGAGTGTATCTTTATTGTACTTTTTTAATGAATAGATAGGTGTGTATTCGCTTTGTTTATATTTTTGTAAAGAAATGGTTTCGGTTACTCCATCTTTATCTATAAGTGTACAATTTGATGATTTTAATAAAACATAGTCCCATTTTTCACGCTCATATGTATTCTCATTTACATACTTTTTATACTTTATTAATAGTTCAGGAATTTTCATGTTATCTAATGCGACGATAGCTTGTCCTTTGTTTACTCTTTTTTCTTGTGAAGTAGATGTAATATATAGGTGATCTTCGTATCTTTTCACTTGGAAGCCAACACTGTTAAGAGGTTGATTGTTAGAGCTCATTTTGAAAAACATATGATTGTCTTTGAAGTCTAATAAGTAATCGTTTACAATTTCAGTGAATTGTACTGGTGTTAAATCTCTTTGCTTCTCTAGTTGCTCAATTGTTTGTAAATATGTAGTAGGATCATCCCATCCTTTTTTATCAATACAACCGGAATAATCGCGATGAGTAATCGAAACAACTTCTTTGAAGATTTCTGTGTACAATGCTTTTCCTCCTTATAGTTTAAATAACTAAATAAAAGGATTCCTTGTTCTATACGTAAAATCCTTTATTTGGATGAGAATATTAATATAAAAATAGAGGGAAGTGTATCTTCCCTCTATTAAAATACTTATTTAATTTTCTTAAATGTAAGCGGCTGTGTACTTAACATAGCAGGTACATGTAACTGAAGGGATGGGAATTCACCACTTATATTCATTTCATAAGCGAATAATAAGCTCATTTTCATTTGGAATAAGTCAACTTTTGCGGAGAAGATGTCGTAATGATGATGCCCTAATTGAATATCCATTTCCATAAATTGTACATATAACGAATCATCTCGTTTGTATACTTGTAATGTTCCGTATGCAGGATGTTCAAAAGTACCAGTATAATCCTCTAACTTGTGCGAAGGTGTAGTCCCTTTAATTTGTTCAGGGAGGGATTCAGTTGCTTCTTTCATCATTTCCTTCATTTTTTTAGTATCTTCTACAGCACGTTTATGCCAATCAATGGATTCTAATTCAAGTAGTTCGTCATAAATTTGATTAGCGAGATAAGTAGGAAGTAATGTTCCTCCAGCATTCGTTAAAATGACAAGGCCTATGTTTTCTGTTGGTATGAATGAAACAAGCGCTGAAAATCCATCGATATTACCGCCATGATGAATCACTTTTTTACCACGATAAGCGCTAATAAACCAACCAAGACCGTAACTATTTAATGGAGATTCAGGGAGTGATAAAACCGGTTGGTCTGGAATTGAATTGTGTGGTGTATACATTTGTTGTAATAATTCAGAGGAGATTAATTCATGATCTCCAAATTTTCCTTCATTTAAGTGGAGAAGTACCCAATTTACCATATCTTCAATTGTGGAATTAATACACCCAGCAGCGCCAACTGTATCGATGTTACGGAATGGAACTGCTTTTATTTCACCGTCATTTTCAATGTAAGGTAAAGCATAATCATCTGTAGTTTGTGAATCGTTAACAGAGAAGTTTGTATGTCTCATATTTAAAGGTTCTAAAATATGTTCTGTAGTGTATTGCTCCCACGTTTGATTTGTAATGTTTTCAACAATGTAGCTAATTGTTGCATACATTAAGTTGTTATATAGAAATGCAGTCCGGAACGGTGCATCAAGTGGTAAATGTTTTATTTTTTCAACGAGATCTTTTCGAGATAAGGAAGAACTATACCAAAGAGCCTCATGACGACTCACTCCAGTTCGATGAGAAGCTAGATCCCGTCCTGTAACTTGTGAGCTAGCAAGTAGTTCAGATAAAGTAAAGTTAGGTATATAAGACTGGATAGGGGTATCCCAATTAAACTTTTTTTGCTGTGCTAACAAGCTTAATGAAAGTGTGCCAAATGCTTTCGTTGAGGAACCGATTGCGAATCGAGTATTCGGTGTAACAGCCTCTTTTGTTTCTATATTACGATAGCCGAAACCTTCTGAAATAATAACTTCACCGTCTTTTATAACAGCGACAGCAGCACCAGGAACATTTAAATCCTTCATCATTTTTTCAACCGCTGTTTGTAAAGAAGTCATAACAGGCGTTTCAATTTTAGACATACTTCTAACCTCCAAATATAAATTTTGTTCTACCGCACTATACTTTCGGTAATAGAAAATGAAAACCTTTTAAAATATGGAAAGTTAATAATTTTGTAAGGATGAATAAAATTATTATTTATTTAGAATTTTATTTTTATTATAATTAATCTAAATGAAAAAAGAGATGGTGATAAAGTGTGCTGACAATAAAGAAATTGCTTTGTGATAATAAAAATAATCCGATAGGTATAGATTCAAAAGTTGTTAAAATTAGCTGGCAACTTGAGTCAAATAACAAAAATGTAAAACAACATGCTTATCACTTACAAGTTGCAACTGATAAAGATTTCGAAACGATAGTATTTAATTCGCAGAAAGTAGAAACAGATCAAAGTTTGCATATACCGATTGATTTATTTCCATATAGAGCGGAGACACGTTATTTTTACAGGGTAAAGGTGTGGGATAACCATGAAGAAGAAACACCTTGGTCAAACGTCGCATTTTGGGAAACTGGATTACAAGGATATGACAATTGGAGAGGAAACTGGATTGCTGCGAAAAAAGAGCGAACGCAAGTTATGTCTTTTCATAAAAGTTTTTCTACTAAAAAAGTAGTTAAAAAAGCACGCTTATATATCACTAGTTTAGGACTATATGAGGCTTCTATTAATGGAGAGCGTATTGGAGATTGTTACTTTACTCCTGGATGGACAAGTTATGATAAGAGAGTATTGTATCAAACGTATGATATAACGCATTTATTAAAGATTGGGCAAAATGATATTTCTACTCTGGTAGGTAACGGCTGGTATACGTGGCCGATTACTATGCATCATGTACGTAATTATTACGGGGAAAGACGTGCGATAATTGCTCAATTACATATAACGTATGAAGATGGAACAGAAGAAAAAATTGTAACTGACGAAACATGGAAGGTAACTCCAAGCCCTATTTTATATTCGGAAATTTATGAAGGTGAGGTTTACGATGCTAGGTTAGAAGAAAGTGGTCAAGAGGTAGATCACGTTGAAGTAATTGAGCATTCTAAACAAATAATTGTTGCACAAGAAAATGAATCAATTCGTAAAATGAAAATGATAAAACCGATTTCTATTTCAAAACTACCGGATCACGAATGGCTCATTGATATGGGGCAAAATATGGTAGGCTGGGTGCGCTTTACAGTCCATCATGTTTATAGTGGCCAAAAGATAGAATTGAATCATGCTGAAATGTTAAATAAAGACGGTAGTTTGTATACTGGAAATCTCCGAAAAGCAAAACAAAAAGTAGTGTATATAGCAAAAGGAGAGGCGGAGGAAAAATTTGAGCCTCATTTTACATATCAAGGCTTCAGGTATGTGAAAATAAGTGGATTAACGCAGCCATCTCAAATAGCAGATTTTGAAGGGATTGTATTACATACGGATATGGAAAAAGCGACCGAATTTGAAACGTCTAATCCATTAATCAATCAACTTCATCATAATGTAGAGTGGTCTCAAAGAGGGAACTTCTTTGATGTGCCAACAGATTGTCCGCAGCGAGACGATCGACTTGGATGGACAGGAGATGCACAAATGTTCATTGGGACGGCTACACAAATTATGAATGTTCAATCGTTCTTTAAAAAGTGGCTCCAAGATTTATCATTAGACCAAAATGTTAACGGAGCTGTGCCTTTAGTTATTCCAGATGCGTTTGGGAAAAGAGCGGATTTTGATTTAGATACTTCTGGCGGTTGGGGCGATGCAGCAATTATTTGTCCATGGGGCCACTATTTACATTACGGAGATGTATCGATTCTAAAAGAGCAATATGACAGTATGAAGAAGTATATAGATTACATACGTTCACAAGGTGAGAACGAGTATTTATGGGATACAGGCTATCATTTAGGGGATTGGCTTGCATTAGATACGAAACCCAATGTATATGAAGGTGGAACAGATAAGCATTTTATTGCAACGGCTTTTTATGCATATTCAACATCGCTTGTACAAAAAATTGCTGAGATTTTAGGTGAAAAAACAGATGCTAAGTTTTATAAAAAGTTACATGGAAATATTGTTCAAGCTTTTCAAAATGAATTCGTTACACCAAATGGTAGGTTAATTTCAAATACCCAAACAGCCCACATATTAGTACTTCTTTTTGAACTAGTGAATGATAATAGGAAGGAGAAAGTATTCAATCGCTTAATTGAGCTTTTAAAAGAAAATAAAAATCATTTAACTACGGGTTTTATAGGAACACCGTACTTAAATTTAATTTTAAGTAAGTTTAAACGTCATGACCTTGCTTGTAAGCTTCTATTTCATGAAGATTATCCATCCTGGTTATATCAAGTGAAGAAAGGGGCTACAACAATTTGGGAACATTGGGATGGCGTAAAAGAAGATGGAACACTTTGGAATGATAATATGAATTCTTATAATCATTACGCATATGGTTCTATCGTTGAATGGGTATATCGATATATTATTGGATTAGAAGTGGATGAAACAAATCCTGCATATAAACATTTTTATGTACAACCACATTTTGATTCGAATTTAGAATGGATTAAAGTGAAGCGGGAAACAGCTTATGGAGAAATTAAGATTGAGTGGCGTGTAGAAAAAGAACAAGCATTTTTACACGTTTCCGTACCACCTAATGCGAATGCTACATTACGAATAGACGACACGAATTGGAAAGCAGAACATAACCTTGAAAAGGATTTTGGATCAGGCGATTATAAATTTACATTTTGTAAAATATATTGAAATAGAATTCTGTTTATATAGAAATATTTTTTATTCATTAGGATTATTAAATTCACTGTTTTTCATGTTATGATAAATTTCATATAAGATTGAAAGAAGGTTTTCCTACATATGAAACATGCTGAAAATGAATACTTAAATTTATGCCGCCATGTAATGGAACATGGTACGAAGAAAGAAGATCGTACAGGGACAGGAACTGTATCTGTATTTGGATATCAAATGCGTTTTGATTTGAGTAAAGGATTTCCTTTATTAACGACAAAAAGAGTACCATTTCGCCTTGTAGCAAGTGAACTACTTTGGTTTATGAAAGGTGATACAAATATTCGCTATTTATTGCAGCATAATAATAATATTTGGAATGAATGGGCGTTTAAGAGCTGGGTAGAAAGTGATGAGTATACTGGTCCTGACATGACGGATTTTGGTCTTCGCTCACAACAAGATGAAGAATTTAAAGTACAGTACGATGAGCAGATGGAATTGTTTAAAAAGAACGTTTTAGAAGATGATGATTTCTCAAATAAATATGGTTATTTAGGAGACGTTTACGGTAAACAGTGGCGAGCTTGGAAAACGACAGCTGGTGAGACACTTGATCAATTAAAAGATGTAATTGAAATGATTAAAAAAACACCAGACTCACGTCGTTTAATCGTTTCTGCTTGGAATCCTGAAGACGTACCGAGTATGGCATTACCCCCTTGTCATACATTATTCCAGTTTTATGTAGCGGACGGAAAGCTTTCTTGTCAGCTATATCAAAGAAGTGGTGACATATTCCTTGGAATACCATTTAACATCGCAAGTTATTCACTACTAACACATTTAATTGCACACGAATGTGGTCTTGAAGTAGGGGAATTTGTTCATACAATTGGTGATGCACACATTTATACAAATCATTTTGAACAAGTAGAAAAGCAATTGGCACGTGAACCACGTCCGTTCCCGAAACTTACATTAAATCCAGATGTGAAATCTGTTTTCGATTTTGAAATGGAAGATTTAACGATTGAAGGATACGATCCGCATCCAGCAATTAAAGCACCAGTTGCAGTATAATTGTAGAGGAGATGAAAAAATGATTGTTTCATTTATGGTCGCAATGGACGAAAATAGAGTAATTGGTAAAGATAATAATTTACCTTGGCGTTTACCGAGTGAATTACAATACGTGAAGAAAACAACGATGGGTCACCCGCTTATTATGGGAAGAAAGAACTATGAAGCGATTGGTAGACCGCTGCCTGGAAGACGTAATATTATTGTAACTCGTAATGAAGGATATCACGTTGAAGGATGTGAAGTTGTTCATTCTGTAGAAGAAGTATTCGAACTATGTAAAAATGAAGAAGAGATTTTTATTTTTGGCGGAGCGCAAATTTACGATCTCTTTTTACCATACGTAGACAAGTTGTATATAACAAAAATTCATTATGCATTTGAAGGAGATACATTCTTCCCAGAAATGGATATGACAAATTGGAAAGAGATTTTTGTAGAAAAAGGTTTAACAGATGAAAAAAACCCGTATACGTATTATTACCACGTATATGAGAAACAACAATAATAAAGAAGATTGATGTGAGAATTCGCATCAATCTTTTTATTTATATTCACCAATATAAGTTTATAGATGAGATTCGATAGTGCTATAATGATAGGTAGCATGTAAAAATGCTAAAATTTTCAAAAGTACTAATATAGAAAGAGGAGGAGAATCGATTGAGAAAGATATGGGGGATTCTTTTTCTTTGCTTAACATTCATGTTAGTTGGATGTGGTAAAGAAGAAAAACCACAAGAAGCGTTTGATACATATGTAAAAGCGTGGAATAAACAAAAATTTGCAGATATGTATGATCAACTATCAAAAAATGCAAAAAAAGATATTTCAAAGAAAGAATTTACTGAGAAATATGAAAAAATTTATTCTGGTATCGAAGTGAAAGACTTAAAGGTAGAAACAGGGGAAGTAAAAGAAGATAAAAAAGATGAAGGCCCTGTTCCTTTTAAAGTAAGCATGGATACAGTTGGTGGTAAAATTACTTTTGGCCATGAAGCAAAAATGGTGAAAGAAAAAGATGGAGATAAAGAATCTTGGAAAATAGATTGGACTCCTGATTTTATTTTCCCTGGCATGACGAAAGATAGTAAAGTGCGTATGCAGACAACACAGCCAAAACGTGGTGAAATATACGATCGTAATGGAAAAGGTCTTGCAACAAATGGGAAAGCTTCTGAAATCGGATTGATTCCTGAAAAGTTAGGCGATACTGCTCCGCAAACGAAAGAAACAGTAGCGAAGTTATTAAATATGTCTGTAGAAGAAATTGATCAAAAATTAGCTGCTAAATGGGTAAAACCAGGGTATCTCGTACCAATTGGAATTTTGCCTGAAGGGGCAACGCAAAATACGTACATTGATTTACCAGGTGTTTCAACAAAACCTGTAAATGTTCGTACATATCCGTTAGGGGAAGCGGCAGCTCATCTGACTGGTTATATTGGAAAGGTAAATGCTGAAGATTTAAAAACGCTACAAAAGAAAGGCTATCAAGCTGATGACCCAGTTGGTAAAGCTGGTTTAGAGCAAGTATTAGAGGAAAAGCTACGCGGTAAAAAAGGTGGCCGTGTCTTTGTAGAAGATGCGCAAGGAAAAGAAATTAAAAACTTGGCAAAAACAGATGCTGTTGATGGAGAAAATGTAACTTTAACTATTGATAGTGCTGTTCAAGAAAAAACGTATAATGAAATGAAGGGCGAAGCTGGTTCAAGTGCAGCAATCAATCCGAAAAGTGGAGAAACAATTGCACTAGTAAGTAGTCCAGCATATGATCCTAATTTAATTGCACGAGGAACATCGAAAGCGCAACGCGAAGCTTGGAATAATGATCCGAAAAAACCGATGACGAATCGCTTTACACAATTATCGGTACCAGGTTCTGTATTTAAACCAATTACAGCTGCAATTGGTCTTGAAACGAAAACAATCGATCCAAAAGAAGAGTTGAAAATTGAAGGATTAAAATGGACAAAAGATTCTTCTTGGGGTAATTATTATGTAACGCGTGTGAAAGATGCAAATCCGATTGATTTTGATAAGGCGATGAAATACTCGGATAATATTTACTTCGCACAAGAAGCTTTGAAAATCGGAAAAGACAAGTTTATGAGTGAAGCGAAAAAATTCGGATTCGATGAGAAACTACCAATTGAATATGGATTCCCTGCTTCTAAAATTGCAAATGACGGTATTAAAAATGATATTCAAATGGCAGATACAGGATATGGACAAGGACAAGTATTAATGACTCCTCTTCATTTAGCTTTAACGTATGCGCCAATTGTAAATGATGGAACGATTCCATCACCGTATATTATTAAAACAGATAAACAACCAAAAGCTTGGAAAGAAAATGTAATTTCTAAAGGAAATCAGGATATATTAAAAACTGCTATGACGAAAGTAATTAATGATCCGGATGGTACAGGGAAAATTGCTAAGATTGATGGAATGACTCTTGCTGGAAAAACAGGTACAGCGGAATTAAAAGTATCTAAAGAAGCCGAAGGAAAAGAACTAGGCTGGTTCGCTGCATTTGATTTGAATTCGCCAGATATGGTCATTACAATGATGATTGAAGATGTAAAAGGTAGAGGTGGAAGTAACATTCCAGCTGAAAAAGTAAAACATGTTTTTCAAAAATAATATGTAATAAAAGGCTATCTCTATAATTTATAGAGGTAGCCTTTTTGTATGAGAAGTCTTAATATCTGTATACTAAATTTTAGAGAAACAAAATAAATCATTAACTTACGAAAAAAAAGTAGCTATTTTTTATTGACATTGAATAAAACTTTTTGTATTATACTTACATAAGGTAAGTTATTAACTTTTAAAAAACAAATCTTGAATTGAAGATAAAGAGAAAAAAGGGAGAGAATACAATGACAAAAGTACTATTTATCACAGCAAATCCAAATTCAGCAGAAGGTTCTTTCGGAATGGCAGTAGGGGAAGCTTTCATCGAGGCTTATAAAAACGAGCATCCACAAGACGAAGTTGTAACAATTGATCTATTCAATACTACTGTACCAGCAATCGATGCAGATGTATTTGCTGCTTGGGGTAAATTTGCAGCAGGTGAAGGCTTTGAAACTTTAACGGAAGCTCAACAACAAAAAGTAGCAGCAATGAACACAAACTTAGAAACATTTATGCATGCAGATCGTTATGTATTCGTAACTCCAATGTGGAACTTTAGCTATCCACCAGTAGTAAAAGCATACTTAGATAACGTAGCAATCGCAGGTAAAACATTCAAATATACTGAAAATGGTCCAGTCGGCTTATTAGAAGGTAAAAAAGCACTTCACATTCAAGCAACAGGTGGCGTATATTCTGAAGGAGCATACGCAGCTGTAGACTTCGGACGCAATCATTTAAAAACTGTATTAGGATTTGTCGGTGTAAATGATACTGATTATATTGCAGTTGAGGGTATGAATGCAAACCCTGAAAAAGCACAAGAAATTAAAGAAGCGGCAATTGCTAATGCTCGTGAATTAGCAAAACGTTTCTAATATAGAATGCTTAAAAAGTCCAAACACTTGCTGTTTGGACTTTTTTTCTTCTTTTTCCTTCGTTTGTCTAGTATAATGAAGGTCGGAATGATAATAGGTGGGGGTTCTGTATGATTCAAACGTTTTTTAAAATCTTTTATTTAATTTTAATTGTAATTGCGATTACACCGAGAATGTGGCGTCTTAAAAGACAAGTAAATACGATGGCGCCAAAAGAAAAAGATAATGCTGTGTATAAAACGACAAATTGGTTTGGTAAGAAAATGGTACGTGTAGCTGGAGGGACAGTAGAAGTGAAAGGGCTTGAAAATGTTCCGAAAGACAAGCCGGTACTAGTTGTAAGTAATCACCAAAGTAATATGGATATCCCTGTTTTACTAGGTTACTTAAATAAACCAATTGGATTCGTGTCAAAGGCAGAGATTAAAAAGTTCCCAGTTGTACCAACTTGGATGGAACTTATGAATTGTGTATTTATGGATCGTAGCGATCGTCGTCAATCTCTTAAAGCAATTAAAGATGGAATCGAACTATTAAAGAATGGACATTCTATCGTAATTTTCCCAGAAGGAACGAGAAGTAAAGGTGGCGAAGTTGGAGAGTTTAAGGCTGGTAGTTTCCATCTTGCAGTAAAATCAGGTGTAGCAATTTTACCTGTAACGTTAGATGGTACATATAAGATGTTTGAAGCGAATGGAAATCGTATGAAGTCAGCTCATGCAACAGTAACAATTTCTAAGCCGATTACACCTGAAGAGTATGCGAATATGGATATTAAAGAATTAACGAAGCATACACAGGAAGTTATCGCATCACAATTACATAAGTAATAAAAAAGGTTTCAGCTTATAGTAAGCTGAAACCTTTTTTATTATGCTGTAGGTAAGACGTAAAAGAGTACACAGAAGAACATCATCGTACTACCACCTAAAACGAACAGGTGCCATATGGCATGGTTGAAAGGTAGCTTTTCCCAAAGGAAGAATATAGCTCCGACAGAATATAAAATTCCACCTGCTAAAAGTAGTGAAAAACCATGTCCAGTTAGATTTTCATAAAGTGGTTTAATGGCAACGATTATGAGCCAGCCCATAATGATGTAACATAAAGTTGATGCCTTTATAAAGCGACGTACAAAGAAGATTTTGAAGACGATACCTCCGATTGCAAGTGTCCAAATTATAGCAAGCAACGTCCATCCTAATGGGCCACGAAGTGTAATAAGTAGAAAAGGAGTATACGTGCCAGCAATCAATAAGTAAATGGCTGAATGATCTAAAATAGTAAATATTTTTTCTACTTTAGGATGATGAATGCTATGTAGCAATGTTGAAAACAAGTACAGTAAGAACATGCTTACACCATAAACAGTAAATGCGACTACAGCTGATGCGGTACCGTGCTTAGAAGCATGAATAATCAATATGATTAAGGCAGGGATGCTTAAAATGGCACCGATACCATGTGTAATTGCATTTGCAATTTCTTCTTTTACAAATTGGGTCATTCGTGTCATTTTTTCAGTCATAATGCAAATCCTTTCTACTATCATAAAATAATATGTCATTTCCCTTACCATATCATACACAAGAGCAATAGAAAATGAAATTTGTATAATTGATTGTATTTTTGAATTTTTTTGACAAAAGTCAATGGATTTGTTGACGTTTTCAAACTTTTTTGACAAAATAAAATTATGTAATAGTAGGACAAGGAAACTACTAATAAAGGGGATGGGGAAATGTTTTCAAATATTGGCTTTCCAGGGTTAATTTTAATTTTAGTAGCAGTACTCATTTTATTTGGACCTAAAAAATTGCCGGAAATCGGGAAGGCTTTAGGGGAAACGTTAAAAGAGTTTAAAAAATCAACGAAAGAATTGACAGATGACGCATTTCAAGAAAAGGAAAAGAAAGAAAAACTGTAATGTATTTTCCTTGTAATGGATAAATAAAGTGTGGTGAACGAGATGGAAGATCGGGAAATGAGCGTAGTAGAACATATTGTTGAACTTCGAAAAAGAGTAATATATACAGTGTTATCCTTTGTACTATTTTTAATTATTGGATTTACTTTTACAAAGGATATTTATTTTTGGCTTGTAAAAGATTTACCAATGAAATTAACTGTTCTCGGTCCAAGTGATGTATTGTGGATTTTTTTCTCGATTGCTACAGTATTTGCTATCGTTTGTACAATTCCTTTTGCTGCTATACAAATTTGGTTATTTGTAAAACCGGGTTTACATCCAAATGAACAAAAGATGACAATAATGTATATACCGGTATTGTCTATATTATTTATCGCAGGTTTATGTTTTGGATACTTTATTGTAATGCCGTTTCTATTTCACTTTTTAACTACGATAGGTAATGAAATGTTTAATACGATGTTTACGACAGAAAAGTATTTTCATTTTGTACTTAATTTAACAGTTCCATTTGCTGTGATTTTTGAATTGCCAGTCGTTGTAATGTTTTTAACTAGTATTGGAATACTTACGGCGGAATTTTTAATAAAAATAAGAAGGTATGCTTACGTAGCATTAATTATCATTGCATCTTGTATATCACCGCCTGACTTTTTATCTCATAGTTTAGTTGCGGTGCCGCTTATTTGTATTTATGAAGTAAGTATTGCTTTATCAAAGGTTGTAAGTAAGAGGAAAAAGAAAAGAGAAGAAATGCAGTCGAAAAGTGCCTCGTTATAAAGGCACTTTTTTATTTATTTGTTATACTATAGCTATAAACGTATACAATATATAGAAGAAAAAAATTATAGAATCTCCAAAATTTAGACAAACTTTGCGCTTTTATAAGCTTATACTAAATGTATTAAACAATTGATGGATAATGAGATTCCCGTCTCAGAGATATTTAGGACGGGAAGATGGATTAGGTGGAGATGAATAGAGTATAAATCTTCTAGCCATAAGGACTACAGAAATCATATAAGTCTGATTTTACTCCACTTTAAACAACGTCTTACAGCGCAAAGTAGAGGAAGTTCAAAAATCCAATGAAAAAGAGGATTGATATTGTGATTACGAAAAGTTTTTATTTCACTCATTCAACAGGGGATTGTATTAAAATATTCGAAATCCCTGTCCTACAGGCACAGCATCCATTATCGTTTCTAATTCAGTCTCGTCTTCAATTATTTATTGCAAAAATTCAAAAACAAAAACATCCAAGATTTTCATATTCTTTCCGTGAATATTTACAAAATTGTTTGAAGTGGAATGATTATTTAAATGTATATAAAACAAATACTCTTGAAAAAAATGCATGATATAGAGTAGAGACAGGGTTAGGAGCTCTGTCTTTTTCATTTTAGATATAAAAATATAATTAATTTGATGAAATTTCGTTCCAAATTGTTGAAAGCAGTGGGAATACTAGTATAATAACAAGGAGAGCGTATTGGAAAGGGAAGAATATAATATGCAAAAAATTAAAATTGTAACAGATTCAACGGCAGATTTATCACAAGAGGTAATCGAGAAGTATGACATTCATGTTCTACCATTATCAATCTCTGTAAATGGACAAACATATTTAGATCGCGTTGATCTACAACCAGATGAATTTATTGAAGAAATGATTAAATCAGAGGAACTACCAAAAACATCACAACCTGCAATGGGTACATTTGTAGAAATGTACGACAAGTTAGGTGAAGATGGAAGTGAAGTACTTTCCATTCATATGACAAGTGGAATGAGTGGTACTGTAGCAACTGCAAATAGTGCTGCATCAATGACCGATACAAAAGTAACAGTTGTTGATTCTCAATTTATTACACATGCTTTAGCATATCAAGTGATTGAAGCTGCAAAAATGGCAAATGAAGGACGCTCACTAGAAGAAATTTTAAAACGTGTAGATGAAGTAAGAAAGAATACTCGTTTATATGTAGTAGTAGATACATTAGAAAACTTAGTGAAGGGTGGACGTATCGGTAAAGGAAAGGCGTTTATCGGTTCGCTGCTTAATATAAAGCCAATTGCTAGTCTTGAAGATGGTGTTTATAATCCTGTAACGAAAGTTCGTAGCCAAGGCCAAATTGTAAAAACATTAGCTAAGTTATTTGAGCAAGATACAGCTGGAAAAGTTGTAAAGGCTGTTGCAATTCCGCATGCGAAAGCAATTCCTTTAGCTGAAAGTATGAAAGTGGCGGTTGAAAAAGTGAGTGGGTTTGCTCAATCAGAAATTTTCTATACAACGCCTATAATTAGTACTCATACAGGTCCAGGTGCAATCGGATTTATGTATTTAGCAGAGTAATAAAAAAGCTACTTGAAAATATATTTCAAGTAGCTTTTTTATGTAAATAGAAAGTAAGAAATAAGCAGAGCTATACAGGCACTACCGCTAATGATATAGCGAGTCTGTAAATATTCATTCATAGATAACACCCTTTATCCTGCTATTTGCGGACAGTAAAACTCCCACCTCAAAATTTAGCTGGAGCAAAGAGGTTAGGTGGCGGGCTGTCCGTAAAAGCCCGATTGGTGAAGGTTAATAATCAGTGGGGATAAAGAAACTCCCACTGATTAAAGTTTCATTATAGGATTTTCTATATTATATGTTGGATATAGAAAATCAGTCGTTACGTTACACATGTAAAGTTTCAATTTTTTCATTTACTTGCTTATCATTTGTTGCGTTACTATAAATAAAAGTTTGGCCTAAAAAGAGTACATGCAGTTGTTCCCATGGTAACATGCGCAAATTCCAATTATTTCGAAGTCTAGTTATTGCTTCACGAGGTGTTTCATCGGCGAGTGCAAAAGCTCCGTAATGCATCGGTATAAAATGCGTAGCGTTTAAATCTAAATAAGCTTGCACAGCTTCTTCAGGTGAAACATGAGATACTTTCATAAACCATTCTGGTTCATAAGCGCCAATGGGCATAAGAGCAATATCAATTAAAAAGCGTTCACCAATTTCTTTGAAACCTTGGAAATAGCCACTGTCGCCACAAAAATATATGGTTTCCATAGTCGTTTCATTATCAATAATCCATCCGCCCCAGTGAGACGTATTCATATCAAATAAGAATCTTCTCGTCCAGTGCTGAGCAGGTACGAAGTGAAAAGAAACTTCATTAATTATCGTACTTTCCCACCATTTATACTCTTCTACATGTTTAAATTTCTTACGAGTAAATAATTTTTTTAATCCAATAGGTACAAGATATAGAACATCATCATTCAACTGACGAAGAGTTGAAAAATCTAAATGATCATAATGACCATGTGAAATAAGGACAATATCAATTTTAGGTAGTGCTTCTATAGAAAGTCCAGGTTCTGTAAGTCTTGGAACTAGCTTTAATTTATTGGCCCATACTGGATCTGTTAATATATTAAGTCCATTCGTTTGGATAAGAAAAGTAGAATGCCCAATCCACGTGATAGTCGTTTTTTCAACATTACTTTGCAAAAATGCACTTTGTTTAACGGGTGATTGTTCTACTAAGAAAGAAAAATCCTTTTTGTTTTGCTTTCGTTCTTTACGCCAGCGTAAAAAAGAGCGAATTGATTTTTTTGTACTAACATTATCCATATTTTCATAGCGCTTTGCCATGAACATCACCTCATTTACAATCGTTGTATTTGTATTGTACCGAAATGTTGTTAAGGAATACAGTGTAAAACATGGATTAATGTTTAAGGAATTGTTAAAAAATAGGGAGAGATATTTACAAAAGTAACAATAAAATTAGTTTTATCAATTCTATTTATAGAAATAATAGTAAAAAAATATATTTTGTCTAGTAATTCGCTTGAAATAAAGAAGTAACATACGTAAATTCGTACGATTTCGTGAACAAATGTAGTAAACAATTTTCTCGTAGTGTTAACTTTTGTTATTATAAACATAACCTATTTAAATTTAGGATAGAGAAAAGAGGTTTATAAATGAAGCGTTATCAAAAAATAATTGGTCTTATGGTTGTATTTTGTCTCTTTGTACTTGCTGGATGTAGTGAATCAGGTTCAAAGCTTCGTAAACCATTAAATTGGGATTTAGAAACTTTCCAATTTACAAATCAAGATGGAAAGCAATTTGGTACAAAAGATTTAAAAGGGAAAGTTTGGGTTGCAGATTTTATGTTCACAAATTGTCAAACAGTTTGTCCACCAATGACTGCAAATATGGCCAAGCTGCAAAAGATGGCAAAAGAAGAGAAGATAGACGTTCAGTTTGTTTCATTTAGTGTAGATCCAGACCTTGATAAACCAGAAAATCTGAAAGCTTTTATTCAAAAGTTTACAGAGGATACTAGTAACTGGAATTTATTAACGGGATATTCGTTAGAAGATATCACGAAGTTTTCAAAAGATAATTTCCAATCACTTGTAGATAAGCCGGAGAATGGTCAGGTCATGCATGGTACATCATTTTATTTAATTGATCAAAACGGAAAAGTAATGAAAAAGTATAGTGGCATTAGTAATACGCCATACGAAGACATTATACGTGATATGAAGCGATTAGTGGATTAAAAATAAGGGTGCATAGCACCCTTATTTTTTTGCATTAGTCTATGGATAAAATGTCATGTTGTTGGGGAAGTTTCGGCGCCCGAATTTCTAATACGCCGTTTTGATAAGAAGCTTTTGCTGCTTTTTTATTAATTGAATACGGCAACTTAATCAATCTTGATGCTTCTGAAATGGAACGTTCCCGGCGATAATAGTTATGGGATGTTTCTTCTTCTTCTTCTTCGAGTATCTCTTCTTTTACAGAGACTTTTAAGTATTCATTTTGTATTTCAATTTGAATTTGCTCTTTTTGTATACCTGGTAGTTCAGCTGTAACAACGAGTTCTTCACCAACTTCATATAAATCTACAGGGAATGTTAATAAACGGTTTCCTTTTTGGAAAAAATGATTTAAATCAGCGATTACATTGCGAAGAGGTGTTTGCTCGAAGAAATCATCAATTTGCTTTAAGTAATTACGAACCGGTGGGCGAGAAGAATCTTTTTTTTCTTCACTCATGGTATTCCCTCCTAGAAATCAATTTGCAATATCATATGACAAAAGCGGAGAAAGGTGAGTGCCTAGTTTTCATGTTTTCATAAAAAATTGTTAAAAATGTGAAATGGAGTGATTTTTTTATAGTTTTTGGTCGCCATATTCAGTTGATTATGCTAGTATAAATAGGGTTGATATAGTAGTATAGAAACAGAATGAAAACCGAAAGAGGGTAAGAAGTATGTGTGGTTTTGTAGGATGTTTATGTGAAAACCCTAGAGAGTTTTCAGAAACAGAAAAACATCAATTTGAAAATATGAACACGATGATTTTCCACCGTGGTCCAGATGACGAAGGATATTTTCGTGATGAACATGTACAATTTGGCTTCCGCCGTTTAAGTATCATTGACTTAGAGGCAGGACATCAGCCGCTAACTTATGAAAATGATCGATATGTAATTATTTTTAATGGTGAAATTTACAACTATGTAGAATTACGTGAAATGTTACTTGAAAAAGGTGCAACGTTTGCAACACAATCTGATACAGAAGTTATCATTGCATTGTATGCACATATGAAAGAAAAATGTGTAGACTATCTTCGTGGTATGTTTGCATTTATGATTTGGGATCGTGAAGAGAAGAAACTTTTCGGTGCACGTGACCACTTCGGTATTAAACCTTTATACGTTGCACAACAAGGTGATACTACATTCTTCGCATCTGAGAAGAAAAGTATTATGCATGTGATGGAAGATAAAGGAGTTAATCCAACGTCACTACAACATTACTTTACGTACCAATATGGTCCAGAGCCAGAAACATTAACAATTGATGTTAATAAAATCGAGCCTGGTCATTATTTCGTAAAAGAAATCGGTAAAGAGATGGAGATCCATCGCTACTGGAAACCTTATTTCAATGCTTCAAGCGCAACGAAAGAGGAGCATATCCAAGCAATTCGTGATGTGTTATACGATTCAGTAAAAGTGCATATGCGCAGTGATGTACCAGTAGGTTCATTCTTATCTGGTGGTATCGATTCATCTATTATCGCTTCTATCGCAAGAGAAATGAATCCAAATCTTTTAACATTCTCTATTGGTTTTGAACAACGTGGTTTCAGTGAAGTTGATGTTGCCAAAGAAACTGCTGAGAAATTAGGCGTTAAAAACCATAACGTCTTCATTTCAGCGAAAGAGTTTATGGATGAGTTCCCAAAAATCATTTGGCATATGGATGATCCTTTAGCAGATCCAGCAGCTGTACCATTGTACTTCGTTGCAAAAGAAGCACGTAAGCATGTAACAGTTGTTCTTTCAGGTGAAGGTGCAGACGAGCTATTTGGTGGTTATAACATTTATCGTGAGCCAAACTCACTAAAAATGTTCTCTTACATTCCTAGCCCAGGTAAGAGCGTTCTAAAAGCATTAAGTGGTGCTCTTAAAGAAGGATTTAAAGGTAAGAGCTTCCTAGAGCGTGGATGTACGCCAATTGAAGAGCGTTACTATGGAAACGCGAAAATCTTCCGTGAAGAAGAGAAAGTTGAATTAATGAAGTATTACAATGAAAGTGTTAACTATATGGATATCACGAAACCATTGTATAACGAGATTAAAGATTATGATGATGTAAGCAAAATGCAGTACATTGACATGTTCACATGGTTACGTGGTGACATTTTATTAAAAGCTGATAAAATGACAATGGCAAACTCATTAGAACTTCGTGTACCGTTCTTAGATAAAGAAGTATTCGATGTTGCATCTAAAATTCCAACTGAATTTAAGATTGCTAACGGAACTACGAAAGCTATTTTACGTGAAGCAGCACGCGGAATCGTTCCAGATCACGTATTAGATCGTAAAAAACTTGGATTCCCAGTACCAATTCGTCACTGGTTAAAAGACGAAATGCATGATTGGGCTATCAATATTATAAACGAGAGTAAAACAGAGCATTTAATCGACAAACAGTATGTATTAAACTTACTGGAAGCACATTGTGCAGATAAAGGCGATTATAGCCGTAAAATTTGGACTGTCCTTGCGTTTATGGTATGGCACCAAATTTATGTTGAGCATAAATACGATACGAATAAGTTCCATGAAGAAACAAAACGTGCGTATAGCTTAGTTTAATTAGAAAAACCTTAAGATCGCATACGGTCTTAAGGTTTTTTTCATAAATAGGAAGTATTATTGATACAATAATAGTAAAAGGATGGACAACATATGATTACGTTTGAGAAAGTTAATGTAGAAAATGAAAGCGTTGTTAAAGAAATGTTTAAATCGCATAGTTTAGGTGAGAAAAAGGTACAGTACTGTGTGAAAGTTGATGATACATATATTGGTGTAATAGATTATAGTGTTCAAGAGGAACGAGCTGTTTTATCACAGCTAATTATTCATTTTGATTACCAAGGTTACGGTTATGGTGCAAATACGTATTTTACATTTGAAGAAATGATGAAACAAAGAAATGTGAAAGAAATAAAAGTGCTACAAGAGGAATTAAAAGAAAAGGCGAAGTCTTTCATAGAGAGTTTTGGTTTTACTTCAGAAGATGAAGAGTATGTAAAGAAAATATAACGATGATTACTTATGCGATAAAATAAATATAAGGCAGGTGGATGTATGACGATGACTTCTGGTCTTGTATTAATTGGAGGGTGCTTTATAGTAGCAGAATTATGTCATATACTCATTCGGAAAAGAATGAGTAAGAAAAAAAAGCCGTATGAATTACAATACGTCCCTGTCTTTTTCATTATGTTTTGTATGCTTAGTACATTACAAAATCTAATGAACTTTCCACCACTTGTGAATGTTTTTTTAAAGTTCGGTTTACTTTATAGTGGTGCTGGAATAACACTTTTATTTATTTTATTTTGCATACGTTATGTTCACTATCAATCGTATATATTTATTTTAAATTGGTTAAAGCAAGATGATAGAAAACGCCTTACATAAGGCGTTTTTTTTATTTGTAATTGTAACAGAACTTGTACATTTCACATAAAATAGGACGAGTAGCAATGCAAACATATTACAAGAAAGGGGCGGGGCAATAAAATGAAACTTGTTATAGACGCAGGGCACGGTGGATATGATTCTGGTGCTGTTGGTAATGGTTTAGTAGAAAAAAACTTAACACTTCAAATTGCTAGACGCGTTCGAGACATTTTAACGGTAAATTACCCAATTACAATTAAAATGACACGTGATAGTGATGTGTTTATTTCTTTATCGGAACGTGCTAATATTGCCAATGCTTTTGGTGCGGATTATTTTATTTCATTTCATATTAATAGCGGCGGGGGTACAGGTTTTGAAAGCTATATTTATAATGCGTTATCCAACAGCAGCACTGCATATGCAAAGCAACAAAAGATGCATACAGCAGTAAATCCTGTATTAACAAAATACGGTCTTCGTGATCGAGGAGCAAAAAAAGAAAATTATGCGGTATTAAGAGAAACCGCAATGGATGCAATTTTAACTGAGACTGCCTTTATTGATACAACGTTTGATGCAAATTTATTAAAAAATCCACAATTTATTGAAGATCTAAGTCAAGCGTATGCGAATGGAATAGCGGCTATTTTTGGAGTATCTCCAAATCCACAACCTCCTAACCCACAACCGACACCTCAAACGAAGGGAATCGCTTATATCCTTGGGAAAAATGTAAATTTAAGAAATGGTCCATCAACTTCTTCCTCAGTTATTCGTCAATTAAATTCTCCAGAATCTTACGTTGTATATCAGGAAAGTAACGGATGGTTAGATTTGGGGAATGGACAATGGGTGTATAATGATCCTTCTTACATTAATTTTGTAAAGACAAGTAACAGTGATGGAAGTCCGATTGGGGTTGCATATATACAAGGGATGAATGTAAATTTAAGAAGTGGTCCATCAACTACATCTGCAGTTATCCGCCAATTAAATTCTCCAGAATCTTATTTAGTATATATAAATGAAAATGGTTGGTTAAACCTTGGTGGAAAGCAGTGGGTATATAATGATCCATCGTATATTAAGTATACTCAATATTAGCAATTAAAATGATAATGCAATATGGATGCGTATCTTTGTTATGTATAACAAGGGTACGCATTTTAATAACAACATTTATTTTCATACTTATGCACTATGTTTTAAAAAGAAACATTAGAAAAGCGGATAGAATCTAAATAGTATATATTAAAAAAGTTTTCTGATATACATTGACAATGTATGTAGGATACATTAATCTTTAATTGTTAATGATAATCGATTTCATCTAGGGAGGACATATGATACATACTAAAAAACTAATTATGTTCTGCATTATGATACTCATGGTTGTAATTGCAGGATGTAGTAAAGAAGAGAAAAAGGAAAATGATATATCAGCGAAAGCAAAAGATTCATATACGGTAAAGCATGCAATGGGCGAAACGACAGTAAATGGTACACCTAAAAAAGTTGTTGTTTTAACGAATGAAGGTGCAGAGGCTCTTCTAGCTGTGGGCGTAACTCCAGTGGGGACTACAAAACCACGTGCTGGTGATGAATGGTATCCTCATGTAGCGAAAGAGTTAAAAAATACGGAAGTTGTAGGAACTGAACGTGATATTAATTTAGAGGCTGTAATGAAGCTTAAGCCAGATTTAATTATCGGAAATAAAATGCGTCACGAAAAAATATATGATCAGCTAAAAGAAATCGCACCAACTGTTTATGCAGAAACATTACGCGGTGATTGGAAAGAAAACTTTACGCTTTATACAAAAGCTGTAAATAGAGAAAAAGAAGGGCAAAAAGCTCTTGATGATTATAAAAAACGTATTGAAGGAATGAAAGAGAAGTTAGGAGATAAATTGAATTCTAAAGTTTCTATTATTCGTTTCGTGCCAGGTGATGTTCGTATTTATCAAAAAAACTCATTCTCGGGAGTTGTTTTAAATGATATTGGATTTAAACGACCACCATTACAAGATAAAGATGATTTTGCGATAAAAGGAATTACAAAAGAGCAAATTCCAAATATGGACGGAGACTACTTATTCTATTTCACGTCTGATAAAGATGCAGATAAGAATAATGAAGGAAATTCGTTAGCAAAGGAATGGACAGAAGATCCACTCTTTAAGCAACTACAGGCTTCTAAAAATAATAAAGTATTCCAAGTAGATGAGGTAATCTGGAATACAGCAGGCGGTATTAAAGCTGCGAACCTTATGTTAGATGATATTGAAAAATATTTCCTTAAATAAATGATAAAATACATCACTTTTACGAAGTGATGTATTTTTCATTTGTGAAAATACAGAAAATTCCTTCTTTCGGGGTGACATAAGTTGTACAATAAAATCAATCATGTGATAAAGGAGTGGGGAAGAATGAAAGCTACTCATAAAGATTGGATCTTGTTTAATGGGAGAATGATTAATACGAAGGAAGAACAGCCGATGGTCGCATTAGAAGAGCGCGGTTTCCAATTTGGTGATGGTATTTATGAAGTATTTAGACTATACGATGGCAAGCCTCATTTATTAGATTTACATTTAGAACGATTCTTTAACTCTATGGCAGAAATAAAACTAATTCCACCATTTACGAAGGAAGAATTAGTAGAAGAGTTATATCAAATGATTGAAAAAAATCAATTTCAAGAAGATGGAAATGTATATTTACAAATATCAAGAGGTGCACAACCGCGCAATCATGTATATGAATCAGATTTACAACCGACATATTTTGCAAATCTTGTTTCGTTCCCAAGACCAGTTGCTTCAATGGAGGCAGGGATTAAGGTAACAGTAGAAGAGGACATCAGGTGGAAGTTTTGCCATATAAAATCTTTAAATTTGCTTCCTAATATCATGATCAAAAACAAAATAAATGAACAAGGGTATCAAGAAGCAATATTAGTACGAGGTGGTATTGTGACTGAAGGATGTCATTCCAATTTCTTTATCGTGAAAAATAATAAGTTAATTACACATCCAGCGGATCATTTCATTTTACATGGTATTACACGTCACTACGTGATTACATTAGCGACAGAGTTACATATCGAAGTAGAAGAACGAGAGTTTTTATTACAAGAAGTATATGAAGCTGATGAGTGCTTCTTTACAGCGACGCCACTTGAAATATTCCCAGTCGTTCAAATTGGTGATGAACAGTTTGGAGCTGGTGAAAGAGGACCAATTACGAAAAAATTACAAGCTGCATATGAAGAGAGTATTCGTTTGTTTAAAGTGACAAATTAATCATGAAGAAAAAAGCTGGTATTCTTCCGGCTTTTTTTCATGATATAATTCAAGCATAGGACAAGTTTTGAAAACGCTGTAAAAAGGGGATTTAATATATGAATTATGAAGATTTTAAAGAAGTAATTCACGGAAGACGAAGTGTTAGAAAGTTTACAGATCAAGAAGTATCTACTAATGATATAAAAGAAATAATTGATTGTGCGCGTTACGCACCGAGTGATACGAATTCACAGACGTGGGAATTCTTAGTTATTATGAATCGAGAGAAGATTAAAGAAATTGAACAAATGACATGGGATGCATTACATAAACTTGCGGCAAAAGCAGCAGAAAATGGAGAAGAGAAAGCAGGGAAATTACTTACACGTTCTTTCGGACCATATGCAACAGCTTTCTCGGAGGCACCAGTATTAATCGTATGTTTGGCAACACCATATGAATCAAAGTTCCGTGAAAAGATATTTGATCCAATTGCTTTTGTTCCAGATTCAGTTTGGGAAGAAGAAGGGATTAAGAGTAGCTGTTTAGCGGCACAAAACTTAATGTTAGCTGCACATGCAAAGGGACTTGGTACTTGTCCAATGACAGGGCCAGTATTGCTAGCTCAAGATGAACTGCGCCAATATTTACAAATTGAGCCTGAAAAACAAATAAATATGGTTATTTCACTAGGATTTCCGAAAGATAAGCCAAAAAAACTTCCAAGAAAAGAAGTAGAAGAAATCACAACATTTGTTTTTTAAAGTGCTACATAGAAAAGACATTGGACATATCAATGTCTTTTTATTTTTGAGCGGGTATTATATCGATTTGTTGGGCTAAAATGATAAATAAGAAGGAATTACTATTTATTTCATAAAAAAAATTAATGTTCTATTAAGGAAAGTATGATACATTAATCGTGAGCAAGCTTCTATATGTTCATAAAAGTTTTAAAAGTTGTCTTAAAATTTAAAAGTTATTTTTGTATAATAAATTATAATCAAATGACAGGGGGGATGAATTTTGAAAAAATTCATAATCACTGGATTGTCTGTATTGTTATTAGTAGGTTGCGGTGCTCCACAGGAAAAAGAGGACGCGCAATCAAAACAGGAAGAACAAGTTGTAAACGCAAGTGATGAGAATATGGTTGTATTTCCTGAAGGTGCAATGTCAATTGGAGAAGGGAAAGTAAAAGTTATTACTCCAGATGGTACTTCTGAAAATGGCAATATACCGACTGTATTCATTAAAAAGGATACTTTAATTCAGCAAGTTGAATTAGAACTTTCTAATTTTCAAAGTGATAAAGAAACCTTCATATTTGTAGATCAAATGTATACAGATAGACATCAAGTAACTAGTACAACGCAGACAACAGTACAATTAAAAGAAAAGACGCTTGAAACAGGTAGTCATACGATTACTGCAGTTCAGTATGAAAACAATGACCCGAAAGGAAAGGTTATTAGTTTTAATCAAGCAACATTTGAGACAAAGCCTGCGTCTTAATAAGAATAAAAAGTACATTACTCAAAAAAGTAGTGTGCTTTTTTATTTGGACTAGAGTGTGCAAGAGTAAATAACTTGTTTCGTTTTCTAATACGATTAAATAGGAAGAAATCACTTGCTACTACTATGACAGAGAAAGAGGTTGAAGATGTAAATCGGTGTATTCGTATCGTCTTGATTAGTATAATGATGGCAGTAATTTGGTTTACGATACAAGAGGTGATTCAAATTACGTTTAATTACCAAATTCATGACTTAGTAATAGGAGCTAGTTGTTTTACCATTGTGTATCTATTATATCCCGCATTTATGGGCAGTAAGACCTCGCCTTAAAAATCGGTATATGTGAGGAGATTAGGTGGGAGATCAACTGTCCGATTGGTTTAACTAATAATCATTGGAGATGAACAAACTCTCCAATGATTAAAGTTTCACTTTATGATAAACTCGAATTAAGGTAAGTTTTACAAGAAAAATGTAGGTATTTCATTTGAAATGTCGAATAGTACATACGATGTCGTAATAACAAATTTTCTATTGTTTACTGTGAAACAGAAGAAGGAGAGATAGTAGTTATGAAACGAGCTCTTATTAATATTGATTATACATATGATTTTGTAGCGGAAAAAGGTGCTTTAACTTGCGGAAAACCAGGTCAAGAAATTGAGAAGGAAATTGTACATATAACGACGCAATATATTGAAAATGGAGATTACGTTGTCTTTGCGATTGATAAACATGAAAAAAATGATGTATATCATCCAGAATCAAAATTATTCCCACCCCATAATATAGCTGGTACAAGTGGAAGAGATTTGTTTGGGGAATTACAAGATGTATACGAAACATATAATAATGCTGAAAATGTATATTACATGGATAAAACACGATATAGTGCATTTGCAGGAACCGACTTAGAAATGAAGTTAAGAGAAAGAGGAATAGAAGAAGTTCATCTTGTAGGTGTTTGTACTGATATTTGTGTTCTTCACACAGCAGTAGACGCTTATAATAAAGGATTTAAAATTGTTGTTTATGAAAAGGCAGTTGCATCTTTTAATGCGCAAGGGCATGAATTTGCACTTGGACATTTTAAATCTTGTTTACATGCAGAAGTGAAATGAAAAAGAGGCCTTTAAAAAGGTCTCTTTTTTGCGTTTAAACTGAGACGACATTTTGTTCAATTAATTTTTTTATGAATGGGCTAATATTTTGTGGTAGCTCATTTACATTAAAAAATTGTACATGTAATGATTCGACTCCATCAGCTTTTAGCAAGCCACCTGTAATATCTTTGCAAAGGTAAGCGATTGTTATAGGGGAAAATTCATCTCCGTTCGGTAAATTCACAAAACATTCTTTACCTGAAAACACAGTTGCTAGCTGAAGTGTACCAATTTCGATTCCGGTTTCTTCAAGTACTTCTCGTCTTCCAGCTGCTTCTATAGATTCACCAAGTTCTACAAAACCTCCTGGAACGCCCCACATGCCATTTCACCTTTGTTGTAGTAGTATTTGTCCTTGTTCATTGAAAACAGCTACCGCAACGCCTGCTAAATTAAGCGGTCTTGATCCAACAACTTCGCTTAGTTCTTCAATATATCCCATTGCTTGTAACCCTCGTGAGTAATAATATTTTCAAATGAACTATTCGATATCATGTAAATATTTCCCTTTATTAGGGTGGGTTGTGTAGTCTTAAAGTGAAGTCATAAAAAAATTCAATTGCTAGCTCCCTTTAGGTTATGAAAAAGGGTATATTTATAGAAGAATGTCTAATGAATTTTAAAAATATAGCAGCTTTGTATAGAATTTTTATTAGTTAAGGAAGTGGATGGATGAGTTTATTAACGTATACTGAAGAATTTTTTAATTATGTAAGGGAGTTTTTACTTTTAAGATTTTTACTATTTGCTTTAGTTTTAATCATTATTTCGTTTGTAATAAACCGTATTATTGATTGGTTTTTTAGGAAATCAAGCTTTTTTGATGAAGAGGTAGAGCAGACGATTCAAAGTGTAATTCGATCTATTTTTAGATATATTATTATCATCAGTCTTATCATATATTTAATTAGCCAATTTGTAGATATAAAAAGTATTATTGCAGGTGCAGGGATAGCTGGAGTTGTCATCGGTTTTGCAGCACAACAGATGCTAAAAGATGTAATATTAGGCTTTGCAAGATTAGCGGACAAAGAGTTTCGAGTTGGTGATTTTGTAACTTTTAACGGAACAAATTCAGGAACTATTGAAGAGATTAGTATTCGTTTTATGCAAATACGTGAATGGTCAGGAAAACTACTTACCATCCCGCACGGAGAGATTAGAACGATACAAAATTTTAATAAAGGATGGATGCGTGTAATTGAACGCATCACGGTAAGTTATCAGGAAGATCCAACAAGAGTGAAGGAATTGTTAGAAGAAGTATGTGTTATATGCAATGAAAAATTGGATCAAACTCTTTATAGAGTAGAGGATGACGCTGTTGAACCATTTAAATACGTCGGTGTTACAGACTTAAATCCTAACTTGAAATATGTTGGCTATGAATTTTGTATTACAGGTTTAATAAAGCCAGAAGATTATTTTGAAACTTCTAGACAAGTAAGATTTGAATTAATGTCTATGTTTCATAAGAATCAAGTGCAAATGCCAGCAGCGAATATGGTTGTTACTACTGAAAATTTACAGCATATCCATGGTGGAAAATCTTTATCGGACAGCTAAAGTAGAATCGTTTGTTAACAAAAATTCTGATTCCAACATTGGATAGAATAACAATAATAAAATGATTGATATAAAGAAAGGGCTGAAGAGATTTGGTTCTTTTTTTATTTATAGAATTTAGAAATTTCTTAATGTTATAATTGTAGTTGGTGATGAGAATGAACTTTGAAGAAAAAGAGATGCATCGTTTAGAAGCATTAAAAGAAATTGCTGAATTATTAAATGAAGCAACAAACTTACAGGATATGTTAGAAAAAGTGTTGCATACATTGTTACAAGTAATGAATTTACAAACAGGGTGGATATTCTTTATTGATGAAAGTGGAAAGCATAGCATGCTTGTAGACGAAAATTTACCAGAGGCTCTTACGTGGCAAGAGAAGAAGCCGATGTGTGAAGGAAACTGTTGGTGTGTAGAACGTTTTGTGAATGGGAGATTAGAAAAAGCGACTAATATTATTGAATGTAAGCGAATAGAAGATGCAATTGAATGTAATTGGGGAGAGACAGAAGATGTTACACATCATGCGACAATTCCGCTTAGGTCTGGATCAGAAAAATTTGGTCTACTAAATGTGGCTGCGCCTCATAAGACTCATTTTTCAGAGGAAGAGTTAGCATTATTAGAATCAATTGCATTTCAAATTGGAACGACAATACAACGTATTCAGTTAGTTGAGAAAGAACGTAAATATGTAGTGGTAGCGGAAAGAAATCGACTTGCACGTGATTTGCATGATTCAGTAAAACAATTGTTATTTTCTATTATGCTAACAGCGAAAGGTACTCTGAATATGACGCAAGATAGAGAATTGCAAGAGATGTTAAGTTATATTGGAGAATTATCACAAGAAGCATTACAAGAGATGACTCTATTAATTTGGCAATTAAGACCTGAAGGATTAGAGAAAGGGTTAGCAGAAGCAATTCAAAATTACGGGAAGTTATTAGGAGTTCAAGTGGAAGTTCGAATTGATGGGATGGTTTCAATTGGGGATGAAATAGAAGAAGTTTTATGGCGTATTAGCCAAGAGGCGCTACATAATTGTAAAAAGCATGCTTCGTGTGAAAAGGTATATGTTCTTTTGAAAATAGAAAATAACCAGTTACATTTTTACATAGAAGATAATGGAATAGGATTTATACAAGAGCAAGTAAGGGAGTCAGCACTTGGCCTGAAAAGTATGAAGGAACGTATTCAGTTAATGAAGGGGTCGTTTCAAATTATAACAGAGCTGAGAAAGGGTACAAAAATAGAAATTCAATTGCCGATTTGAAGGGGAGAATAAGATTGAAGATTAAATTGCTACTAGTTGAGGATCATCATATCGTTCGAAGAGGACTTGTATTCTTTTTGAAAACGAGAGAAGAATTTGAAATTATTGGGGAAGCGGAAAATGGCGAAGAGGCATTACATTTCGTGCAAAAAGAAAGACCGGATGTCGTACTAATGGATGTATCGATGCCGAAAATGGATGGAATTGAGGCAACAAAATGTCTAAAGCAATACGATGAGACGATAAAGGTACTTATATTAAGTAGTTTTTCAGAGCAAGATTATGTTCTACCAGCACTTGAAGCTGGAGCAGATGGTTATCAATTAAAAGAAGTACAACCTGAGCAACTTGTCGCTTCTATTATTGCAGTACATCAAGGAAATGCGAATTTTCACCCGAAAGTAACACCTGCATTAATGGGGCGTACCGCAGTAAAGAAGGAAATAGAAAATCCTTTTTCAATGTTAACGAAAAGAGAGCAAGAGGTACTTCGCGAAATTGCGAAAGGAAGAAGCAACAAGGAGATTGCAGCAGAACTTCATATTACAGAACAAACTGTAAAAACACACGTTTCAAACGTTTTAGCTAAATTGGAAGTGGATGATCGTACGCAAGCCGCATTATACGCAGTGAAACATGGGGAGAATTATTCATAAGTATGAATAATTCTGTTACATCGTATGACAGAATACATAGGAGCAATTAAAATCTATAGTAATCCCTAATATAGGTTTTTCTTCTTTCAATAATTAGGTACAATAAAGTTAAACTAATCGGTTTTTACAGGATAAAGCTACGATAGAAGAGGAGGATATGCTATGCCTGGTACAAGGAGTGGGATTGGAAAGATTCAGGCTTCGTTGAATGGTTTATCACCGAAATTGCGAAGTATTGCCGAACATATTTTGAAACATCCACAAGATGTTGTACATAAATCTATTACAGAATTAGCTGAAGTTACGAGTAGTTCCGAAGCGACGATATTCCGCTTATGTAAACACCTTGGTTTGCAAGGTTTTCAAGATTTAAAGATTACATTAGCTCGTGAAATTGTACATACACCGATGCAAAATATTCATGAAGAGGTATCAGCAGAAGATAGTATGGTAACTGTTGCTAAAAAAGTTTTTCATTCGCATATTACAGGACTGCAAGATACTTTACATTTGCTAAATGAAACAGCACTTGAGCAGGCTGTACGAGCTTTGCAAGAAGTAAGTCGAATTGAGTTTTATGGAAATGGTGGCTCTGGTATTATTGCGATGGATGCGTATCATAAGTTTATGAGAACGGGTATTTCTTGTATCGCTCATACTGATTCGCATTTTCAAATTATGGGAGCAGGTTTACTCTCGGAAAATTCAGTTGTTATTGGCATTTCTCATTCTGGTAGCAATAAAGGGTTACTTGAAGCGTTAGAAGTAGCGAAAGCAAGAGGGGCCAAAATTATTGCGATTACGAGCTATAAGAAATCAGCATTAAGTCAACTTGCTGATATTACGTTATATACATCAACACGTGAGACTGAGTTCCGCACAGAAGCAAGTTCATCACGATTAGCACAGTTAAGCTTATTAGATACTTTGTATGTAGGGTTGTCGTTGCAGCGACAAGAAGAAACACTAAAAAATTTACAAAGTATACGTGAAACGATTTCGATGAAGCGAATATAAAAAAAGCTCTTCAAATGAAGTGCTTTCAGACTGTAGACAAACTATTTTTGGAGAGTTCAAATGCTAAAAAAATAGTTTGTCTCTTGTTTTATTGATAATTTATCCGATTATATTTATATATAGTAATTATTATATTGAAATTTACTATAGGCGAGGAAGGTGTCTTATGAAAATATCTGTTTATGTTGCAAGTGCATTTAGCAAGGATCATAAAGGCGGAAATAAAGCAGGAGTGGTATTTATTGAGAATACAAATACATTGACCACTACTCAAAAAAAGACAATAGCGAAACAACTGGGTTATGCGGAAACCGCATTTATATCAGAATCTGAAATTGCTGATTATAAATTTGAGTATTTTACTCCAAAAGAAGAAGTTGATTTATGTGGTCATGCCACAATTGGCTCTTTCGCGATACTGATGCATTTAAATAAAATTTTCAAGAATCGCTATACGATTGAAACGAACAGCGGTGTTCTTACTATTACCATAACAGATGACATCATATTCATGGAACAAAATAAACCGATATTCTATGATGTTGTATCTCCAAATGAGTTCACCGACTGTTTTGACATTAAAGATATAGACAATAAATACCCAATCCAAATTGTCTCCACGGGCTTAAAAGATATTTTAATTCCTATAAAAAGCGAAACACAATTACATGCACTGCAACCTAATTTTGAAAAAATTAAAGAAATCAGCAAGTATTATAATGTTGTTGGGATGCATCTATATACTTTTAATGACAATCGAATTATATGCAGAAATTTTGCTCCACTATACGACATTAATGAAGAAGCAGCGACTGGAACTTCAAACGGTGCATTAGCTTGCTACCTTTATGAACAGCACTATTTGCAAAAAGAAGTCTATGTATTTGAACAAGGTTATTCTTTACACTCGCCTTCCGAAATATTAGTTAAATTAGCAACCAATAGCAAAAATAAAATAGAAAAAGTTTATGTTGGCGGTAAAGGCTATTACTGTGAAACTAAGTGTTTAAATATAGAAAATATTGAGTGAAGAGCTTTTTTATCGATGAGAAGTTTGTTACTTTATTTTCTTTTAGAAATGTATGACTTACTTATAGTCAGTGATAAACTCTCATTTTTAAAAATTTAAAATAAAGACCGATTTGTGTAATAATTCAAATATTGTTCATAATTTCACAAGCTGTTTATGAAGTGTCATGTTATGATGAAGATGTAATGATGATTGAACACTTAAATTTGGTACAATAACTAGCCAAAGTAGTGAGGAAAGTAGTTGTGAGATAAACTCATTAAAAGGCTAAAACAATAAAGGGGAGATCACATATGAAAGCAGTAGTGGTTAATAAAAACAGCAAAGCAAACATCGAAGTGATTGAAAAAGAATTACGTCCGTTACGCTCAGGCGAAGCGTTAGTAGATGTAGAGTATTGTGGAGTTTGCCACACTGATTTACACGTTGCGAATCATGATTTTGGTAACACTGATGGCCGTATTCTTGGTCATGAGGGTGTAGGTATTGTTACGAAAATAGCTGATGATGTTAATTCGCTAAAGATAGGTGACCGTGTAAGTATTGCATGGATGTTCCAATCTTGTGGACGTTGTGAATATTGCGTAACTGGTAGAGAAACATTTTGCCGTGAAGTTAAAAACGCAGGTTATTCAGTAGATGGTGGTATGGCTGAACAATGTATCGTTACAGCTGATTATGCGGTAAAAGTACCAGAAGGATTAGATCCTGCTCAAGCATCATCAATTACATGTGCTGGTGTAACTACATATAAAGCTATTAAAGTATCAGATATTAAACCTGGTCAACCTATTGTAATCTATGGCTGCGGTGGATTAGGTAACTTAGCTATCCAATATGCTAAAAATGTATTTGGTGCAAAGGTAATCGCAGTAGACATTAATGACGACAAATTAGCCTTAGCGAAAGAAGTTGGTGCTGATATGACTATCAACTCAATTTCTCAAGGTCCTGCTGATAAAATTGTGCAAGAGGAATTTGGTGGCGCTTATGCTGCGGTAGTAACAGCAGTCTCTAAAGTAGCCTTTAACTCAGCAGTTGATGCAGTACGTGCTTGCGGTAAAGTAGTTGCAGTAGGGCTACCAGTAGAAACAATGGACTTAAACATCCCGCGACTTGTACTAGATGGAATTGAAGTAGTTGGTTCACTAGTTGGTACTCGTAAAGATTTGGAAGAGGCGTTTATGTTCGGGGCAGAAGGAAAAGTAGTGCCGGTTGTTCAAACTTGTTCGCTAGATAAAGTACAAAATGTATTCGAAGAAATGGAACAAGGTAGAATTCAAGGGCGTATGGTAATTGATTTTAAAAAACATAATTGTAATTGCAAATAATTCACTTTAAATATAAAAATTGTGAGTCTAGCACAGGACATGTAAAAAAAGTTAGACGGCATAAAAAGATGATCCCTGTATTTAATAGGGATCATCTTTTTTATTTTCTACTAATATCGATGCCAATTAATACTTGATTAATGAGAAATGATTAAAGGTTTACTTTATTTGCAAACGAAAAAGAATCTTTATGTTTAACAAATTTTTTATGATCTGGAACGTTTTGAATTGCTACAATTTGCGAATCTCTTGCTTTCAGTGCATCTTGAATCCCGATGGTCATAAGCTTAATAAATAGAATCGTAATAAAGAATGAAGCGAGAGTATAAAAAATAATCCACCATGAAAGATTCATTTCATTACGATTTAATCCAATAAGGCCTGCCCAATCATTAGATAGAGAAACAGGTTTGAGCACTCCGTCATAGAGTTCACGCATTTGTATGCCGCCAATTACAATGTTAAGCAACGCTAAATGGATAACGAGTATGAGTGTTTGGACAATATGTTCCATAAATAATACAAATAAGCGGTCAAGTAATAAGACTCGTAAGTGTTTTTTAATAATATGAAAACGACTAGCCCCCAGTAATTGTGAACTTAAGATGTAATCTTGTTTCATAAATTCATCAACCTCTGAAGATATGTATAAAGAAAGTGTAGGCAGAGCGACGAAAATAAGTACGAGTACTTGATAAAACGTAAATGAAATATTTGGATCTACCCCATCAGCATTTGATGTGATTATAATATTAACGGGCGTGATGAGTATGAATGCGATAAATAGAGTTGGAATATAATAAAAAACTTCTGAGCATGACTGGAAAAATCTCTTGAGTTTTGGAGCAAATAAACTTAAGAGGATTCCTATACATGTTCCGCATAAAATTCGAAAGAAGCTAATTGCCACGGCTAATAAAATAGTGAATTTTGCTCCTTCTACAATTTGTAAGAAAACAGACTCTCCAAAACGATCAGATCCAAAAGGTGGAATTAACGAAGGCGGAAAGGGGGCCTTTCCAAGTAATTCGTTATTGTCATTGTAAAGTAACTGAGGAGGTTTTGGGATGTTATCTTTAAAGAACCAACTATAAATAAAACTAGCTGAAATAAGTATGAATAGATAAGTAAAGCCGATTAAAAAGCGTTTTGATTTCCAAATAGATTTCATAAGGTTACTCCTTTCAATTGCTTTTTCCATCTATTCATCATGAATGAGACTATGTGGAAAAGGGCATAAAACGGTAAAATAATCATAACAAGTATGATAAATGCAGCGGGAGGTGAAACAAACGCCTTATTAAATAGAAATTGAATAATGCCTTCCATATTAAAAACAAATTCTAAAATGAATAAATTAGAAAGTAAGAAAACAAAAATCGTTTTTAAATGGTGAAAGAAGTGGATAGATATATTTTTGAATAAATGAATGCAGAGTATATAACTTGATGAAAGGCCTTTTCCATATGCAACCTCTACGTAATGTTTTCCTTGTTCTTCTTTTATGTATAACACCATCATCCGAAACATTTGTAATGTAGGTAAGACAGCTAATGATAAAATAGGGAGTAAATAAGCTCGATTTTCATTAAAAGAAATAATAGTGACAGGAGATTCCCCAAATTTCTGAAGTACCCATATGAAAAATATTTGTAAACAAATCATCATCATCATATCAGGGACAGCTTCTAATATGAACACAATTCGGTTTATCCATTTTTTTATATAATCTTTTGCTAAAAAATAAAAAAATGCCGTGCTAGATGATAAAAAGAGAGCAAGAAAAAAGGCTAAAAATAATATAGTAAATGAATATAGGTAAGGTTCTAAAACAGTTGGAAATAATGGTGTTTTTTTGAAATGGCCAAACTTCGGGTCTGATCCTATAATCACTAATGATTCAGGGGAGAAGACCTGTTTTAACATGGTAACGATCTGATTAAAAAAATAAATTGGTTGAAAGGTAAACCCTTGTTGAGTGATAAATAAATAAGGTAAATTTAATAATAGTAAGAGTGATAAAAGAATTGATGAAAGCTTAATTGTGAATTGAGATATTTTATTTAACATTAAATCCCTCCGACATCTTTTTACAACATTATACAATAAATTCTATATTATTGTTTTATTTTTCTGAAAAATAAAAATACTATTAAATTTTATAGTATGTAAGATATATTTACAAGATAAAAAAGTGATAGCAGGGGGGCCGCGCTCTATGTTTATCAAGATAAAAGGACTAGTGAATCTAAAACAATAAACAAGAGCAAAATGCACAGAATTCTCATTCTGCGGGTAGTTACTTTTCTTGGCTTGATGGTTATGTAACGTGATCCCTAAAAATGAATATTGCTTTTCAACGCTTTTTCATGCAAATGAGTAGAACGTATGGAGGACTATGTATGTGTTGTTAATGAGAGGAAAGAGTGTATTGCGTAAAGAAGATAACGTAATTTTACCGCACGGAAAAGCTAAATTTAGTATATAAGTGAAATGGAATGAGGGGATTTACTTTTTATTGTGAAAAAAATTTTCTTTTTATAACTTGATAAACGAAAAAATATTTTATATACTAATTCATGTAAACGGTTTACTAAATCGTATTTTGCTAGAAATGAAGGGAAGATTCGCATGGAAACAAGGGGGAGAGTAATCGGGATTGATATCGGTACCACAAGTACAAAAACGGTTGTGTTCACAGAAAAAGGAAAAGTCATTGCATCACATGCAATCGATTACCCAATTATTCAACCGAATGTAGGATGGGCTGAGCAAGATCCTGATGTAATATGTGCCGCTGTATACAAAAGTGTAAGCGTTGCCATTGAAAAAGGTAATGTATTACCAGAAGATATTTCTTCAATCGGTATTAGTACAGCTATGCACGCATTAATTGCAGTAGATGAAAATGGTGCGCCATTAACGCGTTCTATCATTTGGGCAGATAATCGAAGTACGAAGCAATCAGAAAAATTATTACAACAAATGAATGGGCATGAAATTTATAGACGTACAGGTACACCGATTCATCCGATGTCACCACTTTCTAAATTGTTATGGATGAAAGAAGAGGAACCAGAGTTATATACAAGTGCCTATAAATTCATTTCCATTAAAGAGTATGTGATTTACCAATTATTTTCACGCTACGTAGTTGATTATTCGATTGCTTCTGCTACAGGGTTATTTAATTTAGAAACATTAAACTGGGATGAAGATGTTTTGACTATGTTACATATGTCACCAGAACAATTATCAACCCCTGTACCAACTACATATATTTTATCAGGTATGAAGCCAGAATTAGCACAGAAGATGGGGATAAGTGCAGAGACACCAATTGTCATCGGAGCAAGTGATGGGGTTCTTGCAAATGTAGGAGTTGGTGCGATATCACCGGGTGCGGCTGCAATTACGATTGGAACGAGTGGTGCGGTTCGAACAATCTCATCAAATATAAATACAGATGAGAAAGGGAGAACGTTTTGTTACGCATTAACAGATGAGCACTGGGTAATCGGTGGTCCAACGAATAACGGCGGAATATTACTGAGATGGTTACGTGATGAATTTGGTAGTCCAGAGCAAGAAGTAGCAAGAAAGCTCGGCATTGATCCTTATGATTTATTAATTAAATATGCAGAAAGCGTACCAGCTGGAGCGGATGGGCTATTGTTCTTACCTTTCTTATCTGGAGAACGCGCACCTTACTGGAATGCAAACGCTCGTGGTACATTCTTTGGAATCAATCTTCAACATAAACGAGAACATTTTATACGTGCAGTGATGGAAGGTGTTTGTATGAGTGTATATTCAGTAGCACTCGCAATCAGGGATTGTACAGGGCCACTTACTGAAATACGAGTTTCAGGAGGGTTTGCAAAATCTGCATTTTGGAGACAAATGTTGTCCGATATGATGGGAAAAGAATTGTTTGTACCTGAAAGTCATGAAGCATCTGCGCTTGGGGCAGCGGCAGTTGCTTTATATGCTGTAGGAAAAATTGATTCTCTTGAAGAGGTAAAGGGTTGGATTGATATTGTCCATCACCATGTACCGAATAAAGAAAATACGGCTATATATTTAGAAATGTTTTATATGTATGAACGACTTTACAATCGCTTGAAAGAAGAATTTGATTGTATAGCTGCTTTCCAACGTAAACAATAGGGGGATTGGGAGAAATGGTAGTTGGGATCGTACTAGCGGCAGTTGTCATACTACTTTTACTTATTACGGTAGTAAAATGGCATCCATTTGTCGCATTAATTTTAACAGCAATTGGTGTAGGTTTAGCAATGGGAATGCCTTTAATTGGAACTTCACCAAAAGATCCAGGGATTATTGATTCTATTAAACTAGGGCTTGGTAATACGTTAGGCTTTTTAGCGATAGTTTTAGCACTAGGAACGATGCTTGGAAAAATGATGGCCGAATCTGGCGGTGCTGAACGTATCGCTAACACATTAATTAATCGTTTTGGGAAGAAACGAGTTCACTGGGCGATGATGTTCGTTGCATTTTTAGTAGGGATTCCGGTATTTTTCCAAGTTGGATTCGTCCTATTAATTCCGTTAGTATTTACAATTGCGTTAGAAACTGGGGTATCACTTATTACAATCGGTATTCCGCTAGTAGCAGGACTGTCAGTCGTACACGGACTTGTCCCACCGCATCCAGCGGCAATGGCGGCAGTGGGTATTTTTAAAGCAGATGTAGGGAAGACAATTTTATATGCGTTAATTGTCGGACTTCCAACTGCAATTATTTCAGGTCCACTTTACGGGAAATGGATTGGTGCTCGTATACATAAGGAAGTACCATTAGATATAGCGGAGCAATTTATTGAAAGAGATAAGAAGAAAGAACTTCCTAGCTTCGGAAATACATTGTTTACTATTTTACTTCCAGTATTTCTTATGCTTGGTGCATCCATTGCTGAAGTAGCGTTACATAAAACGAGTCAACTTGCACAAGTGTTACACTTTATTGGAGATCCAATAGTCGCTTTATTAATTGCAACGATTTATTCTTTCTTTAGCCTTGGTTATGCAAAAGGATTTTCTAAAGATAAAGTATTACAATTTACAAATGATTGCCTTGGGCCAATTGCAAACATACTGTTAGTAATTGGTGCTGGTGGTGCATTTAATAAGGTATTATTAGATTCTGGAATTGGTACTACAATTGCTGAAATGGCGAAAGAATCACATATTTCACCAATATTACTTGGATGGGGAATTGCTGCACTTATCCGAGTTGCGACAGGATCGGCAACTGTTTCTATGATGACAGCAGCTGGTATTGTTGCGCCGATTGCAGCAAGTACACCAGGTGTAAATGTTGAATTACTAGCACTTGCAACAGGTGCAGGGTCATTAATTTTATCACACGTGAATGATTCAGGATTTTGGATGATTAAAGAGTATTTCGGAATGACTGTGAAAGAAACGTTATTAACATGGACTGCAATGGAGACTATATTATCTGTAGTAGCACTTGGGCTAATTTCGATATTAAATATATTTGTATAGAATAGGAGATTGATTAATATGAAACTAGGATTAATTGGATTAGGAAAAATGGGATTCCCATTAGCTGAACACTTACATGAAGACAAGCATGAAGTAGTTGTATACGATGTAAATAAAGAGCTTGTAGAAAAGGCAGGAAAACTAGGAATTACTGCACGTCATACATTAAAAGAAATGATCGCTGAATTAGAAGCTCCTCGTACGATCTGGGTAATGGTGCCTGCAGGAGAAGTTGTAGAGTCAGTATTAAAAGATGTGTATCCGTTATTAGATGAAGGTGATATCGTTATTGAAGGTGGAAATTCATTCTATAAAGATACGTTACGCCGTGCTGAAGAAGCAAAAAGCTTCGGATTACATTATGTAGATATCGGTACATCTGGCGGTGTAGAAGGAGCTAGATACGGTGCTTGTTTAATGGTTGGTGGAGAAAAAGAAATTTACGACCAATTAGAACCTTTATTTAAAGATTTAGCAGTAGAAAATGGCTATTCTTATGCTGGCCGCGTTGGTAGTGGTCATTTCTTAAAAATGGTTCATAACGGTATTGAATACGGCATGATGCAAGCAATTGCTGAAGGATTTGAAGTACTAGATAAGAGTGACTTTGATTTCAATTATGAAGATGTTGCAAAAGTATGGGCGAACGGATCAGTAATCCGCGGTTGGTTAATGGACTTAACTGAAAAAGCATTTGCAGATGATCCTAAACTTGATGGCATTAAAGGTGTAATGAACTCTTCAGGAGAAGGGAAATGGACTGTTGAAACTGCGCTTGAGTTACAAGCAGCGGCACCAGTAATCGCGATGTCATTATTTATGCGCTATCGTTCTCAGGAAGATGATACATTCCATGGAAAAGTAGTTTCAGCACTACGTAATCAGTTCGGTGGACATGAAGTTGTAAAAAAATAAGGATGTTTTTGAAAAGAAACTTGTGCATAAGCGCAAGTTTCTTTTTTATAGTTTAAGAAATTACTAATTTAAAAATACCAATCAATCATCGTTTTTTTGTCACAAATGACAGCTTCAACATTCATTGATTGAACAATATATTCTATATTTTCTTCTTTAGCTAATAATAAGGTTGTAAAGGAATCGTATATACTCATAAACGCATACTCATTGTCTTCTCCAGTAATAATTAACTCATTATTGCTAATGTCCCAAATATCTAATGGAGTAGTATTATTTACCTGTAATAATCCGTTTGTATCAAGAATTGGTTCAGAGAAATATAGATTTTTTGCACCTTTAGAACCGAGGAGTTTAAGTAATTTGTGTAATAAAAATATAGACGTATAATCTTCTGTTGGATAATAAAGATCTTTTTTTTAGTTTGAATGTAGCTTTTCAGCTAAATCCTCTCTTTTATATTCTTCTGAAAAGGCACTAATGGAAGTCAACATGGCCATTGCTAGGTCTGCGTATGAATGTAATCCACTACAAGACATCATTTCCTTCCAAGAAACGGATTTCCCATTGTGAATGATTTCTTCAGCGCTAGGATAGATGTGCTCATATGGTCTTTTTCTCACAGACTTTTCCCATCCTAAAGGCATTTGGACAAATGGATGTAGCAATATAGCTGCAGATTTAAAATTACTTGGTAGTTGTTCTAAAATTGGTGATTTGTCATCTAGCCAAATGTAATCCAACAAAATATAACCTCCTCTTAGACTTTGAAATGTACGGATTCCCGTATTATGTTTTTTTGTATTGATTGTATCAAATATAAAGCGAAGCATGAAATATGTCCCAACATAAAAGTAAGAATAAATAAAATGAAGTTTTCATAAATAGTAAAAGGGTGCTTATGTCATCAGTATAGCTAAAAAATGTTGTTACATATGAGAAGAGCGTGTTAATAAAATATGAGGTGGTTAAATGGGAAATGAGCAAGTGAAGTCTGTAAAGGAAGAAAAAAAGTTATGTCTTTGTATGATTGTCAAAAATGAGTCTAGAATTATGGAAAGATGTTTAAATGCAACAAAATCAATTGTAGATTATGTTTCTATTTGTGATACTGGATCGACGGATAATACGCCTGAAATTATTGAAAATTGGTGTAAGGAAAATGAGATACCTGGGACGGTTCATCATGAGCCGTTTAAAAACTTTGGTTATAACAGAAGTTTAGCTGTTTCATTAGCGCAAAAAACATATCCAGAAGCAGATTATTTATTAATATTAGATGCGGATATGATTTTAGAGGTTGATCCGAATTTCGATAAAACGAGCTTAACGGAAGATCATTATCTTACATTGCAATATGATGTTCATATTAAATATTGGCTTACACGTCTTTTGAAAGCTTCTTTACCATGGAAATCTGTCGGTGTTACTCATGAGTATTGGGATATAGATCGTTCAAAAGTTGGAGCGAATTACAATACGAGGGTAGATCGGTTAGAGACTCTTGTCGTGAATGATCCCGGAGATGGCGGGAGTAAAGCTGATAAATTTGAAAGAGATGAGAGGTTGTTGTTACAAGGAATAAACGACCCAGAAACAACGCCAGATTTGCATATAAGATATTTATTTTATTTAGCCCAAACTTATTTTCATTTAAGTCAATTTGAAGATTCGATTAAATGGTATAAAAAACGAGTGGAAGCAGGGGGTTGGGTTGAAGAGGTATTCTATTCGTTATTGCGAATAGGGTTTTGTTATGAGCAGTTAGCAAATCGTTCAGCAAATAAACAAAATGAAGTGACAGATGCTGATGAAAAAGAAACTGTTAAAGGGCAAGAAGAGCAATATTTAGCATTAGCTGTTTTTTATTTTCAAAAAGCGTGGGAATATAGACCAACCCGGGCTGAACCATTATACCAACTTGCAAGGTTGTATCGATTACGATCTCAAAACAATATTGCTTTGATGTATGCTCTGCAAGGGAAGGAAATTCCTTTTCCAAAGGATGATCTTTTATTTGTAGATTATCATGTGTATGATTACTTATTTGACTATGAAATTTCTATTAGTGCTTTCTATATACCTCATAAAAAACATTTAGGGGCCGTGTCGCAAAAGTATTTGGAATCGATTAAAGAAGAGATTCCATTTCATATAGCAAATGTAGTAGAGAATAATGCGAAATTTTATTAAATACATTTTCGGTTAAAGGAGTAGTGGAGTAATCATGGAATTAATGCGATGGGCGATTGAACTAGGAGAATCGGTGCATGGAAATACGTATGAAGAATTGATGCCACTACTAGACTATTATTATGACCGTGATCATTTAAAAGCGTATTGTATCGCAAATCTTCTTTTAAACATGGATGTATTAGATGAACATCGTGAAAGAATCGAATTAAGAAGATGCATCGCTGCTTATTATGCTGGATTATATAAAGTAGCAAGAAAACATGCAAATGAGTTAGTGCTTAAACATCCGGATGTAGATTTATATAAAAATAATTTAAAATTAATGGAAGCTTATTTGAATAAAGAATATGATTATTGTCTTTTTATATGCCCAAAGACATACGGTAGTTTCATAGATGTTGCGCGAGCTTTAAAGTGGCGGTTGGAGCAGGAGGGAAATACAGTAATTATATCAGAAACAATACTAGAAAATGTAAAGAATACAGTTGTTTTTGGAGCACATACATACGCATATAACCCGAATCTTCTTCCGAAAGATGCAATTATTTATAATTTAGAACAGCTATACGAAGGAAGTCCATATGCGCACCCCCTTTATTTAATATTATTAAAAGATAGAGTGATTTGGGATTATAGTAAACAAAATATAGAATGGCTAAAACAAAAAGGGGTAGGAAAAGAAATAAAACATGTAAAAATGAACTATGCTCCAACTTTGGAAATAAAAAAAGATGCATTTGAAGATGACATTACTGAAGATATTGATATTCTGTTTATAGGTGCTCTTAATCCGAGGCGGCAAGCTATTTTTGATCATCTAAAAGCGATTGCCCCAAATTTAAATATAGTTTTTAAAAATAATGCGTGGGGAATTGTTAGAAATGAATTGATTGCTAGAGCTAAAATTATATTAAATATTCATTTTTACTTATCAGGAATTCTTGAAACACCTCGCGTGTCTTATGCAGTCGCAAATAAGAAATTTATTATTTCTGAAAATAGTAATCCAGAAGATGAGGTAGAGTGGCCGGGAATTGTATTTACTCCGTACGAAAAAATAATTGAAAACGTAATGAAATATATAGAATTACCAGAAGAACGGAAAAAATTAGCGGGAAAAGCATATAATCATTTTGAAGCAAATGAAAGTTTAGGTACATTGAGTCTGAGAGATGAAACGAAGTAATTGTGCGAAACTCATACGAAAGTATGAGTTCTTTTTTGTTTATCATACTATTTTATGAAACAAGTTAACTCTTTATATTGTGTTTTGTATAGAAATTTCTGATAATATATAAGTAGAACTTGAAAACAAAGGGGAGAAATAATCATGAAACTAGTCGTTATTAACGGTACACCAAGAAAATTTGGTAGGACTCGCGTGGTGGCAAAATATATTGCGGATCAATTTGAAGGGGAATTATATGATTTAGCAATTGAGGAGTTACCTTTATACAATGGTGAAGAGTCACAACGTGATTTAGAGGCAGTAAAAAAATTGAAAACGTTAGTGAAAGCTGCGGATGGGGTTGTATTATGTACACCAGAATATCATAATGCGATGAGCGGTGCGCTGAAAAACTCTTTAGATTACTTAAGTAGTAGTGAATTTATTCATAAACCAGTTGCGTTGTTAGCGGTTGCTGGTGGCGGTAAAGGTGGAATAAATGCATTAAACAGCATGCGAACGGTCGCTAGAGGTGTTTATGCAAATGCCATTCCAAAACAAGTTGTGCTTGATGGATTACATGTGCAAGATGGTGAACTTGGGGAAGATGCCAAACCATTAATTCATGATGTAGTTAAAGAATTAAAAGCATATATGAGCGTATATAAAGAGGTGAAAAAGCAACTAGGAGTGGAGTGATATGTCCTCACTTTATCATGATTCTCGCTTGTATTACATTCTAGGGGCCAATAGTCTATCTGCTATTGGTTCCGGAATTGTTATGATAACGATTCCGTGGCTGTTAATTAAAGAGAGTGGAGGAGAGACAACGTTTGGTTATGTTTCTATCATTGCAACCCTCGTTATGTTTTTATTAACACCATTCATTGGGCAAAGTATTGATCGTTTTTCAAGAAAATCTTTATTGTTATGTAACGAAGGAATCGGAATAGCCGTAATCGGAATAATGGTTATTTGGGGATTTGCTGGGCAACCTTATCATTCTATTCACTATATTCTTATTTATATAGCCGGATCATTCTACTATTTATTATTTTATCCTACAATATTTGCGTTCAACCAAGAGATATTTCAAGCAGAACATTATAAAAGTTTAAGTGGAACGATGGAAATACAAGGACAGTTAACACAAGTTATTTCTGGAGCGGCCGCGAGCTTCTTAATTGAAATTGTATCTTTGAAGTGGATTTTGTTAGTAGACATGTTAACTTTTGCTGGAGCATTTTTTCTTTTCTTATGTATACCGTACGTAAAGAAAAAAGAAGTGAAAAGAAAAATAACATTTAAGAAGCAATTGTTTGAAGGAATTCACTTTATGAAAAAACGTCCTAAGCTCTTTTGGTTCTTACTGGCCACTTATATGCCGTTTATAGGTGTTATGATGGCAAATTATTTAATACCAGTTTATATTTCGGATATACTTAAAGCCAATGCCTCTGTATACGCAATAGAGGGGATGATGTACGGTGTTGGAGCGGTTGTTGCAGGAATCTGTATTCCATTCATAATGAAATATGTAAAAACAGAAGTTTCAATCGTTATAACGATGTTTATTTATGTAATTTCAATTACCGCAATGAGTATTGAACCTTCCGTAATTTTCTTATATGGACTTGCAATTTTTCATGCAGTTGGAAATGCGGGTACAAGAGTGGCGAGAAATGTATTGATGATGGAGGAAATTCCAAACGAAGTAATGGGACGTGTAGACAGCTTATTTCGCCTAATTGGTACTGGAATACGAATTTTATTATTAATGTTGTTTACAGCGGGTGTATCTAAAGTCGGAGTCATGCTGTCGTTTTACGTATTAAGCTGCATATTGATTTTCTCATTAGGAATCGCTATTTATTATGTACTATCACAACGTAAAGTAGCGGCGCATGTTTCTAATAAATCAATCGTTTGAAAAAACACTTCTGCCTCCCTTTCTTTTTCTATATAATAACAAGAAAGGGAGTGAATACTTATTTATGAACAAATGGATCTTTCTTATGATTTTATTATTACCGCCACTATACATCATTTATATGACGTTTCGAATGAACAAAGTTGCTCGTGAAAAGTTGAGCTATCACTCTCCGTACGTTCTTATACTGGGTGCAAAGTTATTTGGAGATAGACCGTCTTTATCTCTTCAAAATCGTTTGGATGTAGCGTTGGAGTATTTATTTTCCCATCCTGAAGCGAAAGTAATTGTTTCAGGTGGTCAAGGAGAAGATGAAGATATACCGGAAGCTCATAGCATGAGAAATTATTTAATGGTACACGGTATAGATGAGAGTCGTATTTTAATAGAAGATCAATCTACAAATACGTATGAAAACTTAAAATTTAGTATGGATTTATATAATGTGAAACATGCGGTAGTTGTAAGTAATACATATCATTTATATCGAACGAAAATAATTGCAAAGCGTTTAGGTATGAAGATGGAGGCGCTAGCTGCTGAAACACCAATTCGTTCTAAGAGAAAAATGTATGTTCGCGAATATGCTGCTATTATGAAAACAATATTGTTCGACCGTTAGAGCTCAAATGCGAGCTCTTTTTTAATTTAAAAGCGTATCATTTGAAATGAATGCCATCTTCCATCAAAATAAAGGAAACAACAGTAAAGGAGTTGTGTTTGTGATTCAATTTAATCATGTGTCAAAATCGTATGAAGATGGCACGAAAGCAGTGGATTCATTGCATTTAGAAATTAAAAAGGGAGAATTTTTCGTTCTCATTGGTCCGAGTGGTTGCGGGAAAACAACGACAATGAAGATGATTAATCGTTTAATCGAAACGACTGAAGGATCGATTTTAATCGATGGAAAAGATATTCAACAATATAATATAAACGAATTACGTTGGGATATAGGATACGTGTTGCAGCAAATCGCTTTGTTTCCTCATATGACAATCGCTGAAAATATTGCAGTTGTTCCAGAAATGAGGCAATGGAGCAAAAAGGAAATAAAAGCACGCGTCGATGACTTGTTACATATGGTTGGATTAGATCCGGATATATATCGAGATCGTATGCCTGATGAATTGTCAGGAGGACAAAAACAACGTGTCGGTGTCGTGCGAGCATTAGCCGCAAACCCGAAAATCGTTCTTATGGATGAACCATTTAGTGCGTTAGATCCATTAAGTAGGGAACAGCTTCAGAAGGATATTGTACAGTTGCAAAAAAAGATTCAAAAAACAATCGTGTTCGTAACACATGATATGCAAGAAGCATTATCACTTGGAGATCGCATTTGTATTATGAAAGAAGGAAAAGTTGTTCAACTAGATACACCAGAAGGAATTATACATAATCCGAAAAATGAATTTGTAGAGGAGTTCATTGGAAATCGTGGACGAACTTGGTATGAGGAGAAAAGTGTAGCAGATGTATTGCCGCTTGATCAAAGTGTGCAATTAGAAGGGCAGGCACTATCATTACATTCTTCTTTACAAGAAGCGTTAGTTCGTGTGCGTGATGAGGAAATCGTTCCAGTTGAAGAAAACGGTCAATATATTGGAGCGTTAACAAGTCGTCATATCGTCAATTACATTGTTGAACAAATGAAGGAAAGAGGCTAAACAGTGACTAATTTTATACAAACGTTCCAAGAACGAAAAATAGAATTACTAACTGCATTAAGTGAGCATTTACAAATATCGCTTATTTCATTATTTTTTGCAGTAATTATAGCGGTGCCACTTGGCATTTTATTAACAAGAAAAGAACGAATGGCTGAATTTATAATAGGAACTTCTGCAGTAATGCAGACAGTGCCGTCACTTGCATTACTTGGACTATTAATTCCGTTAGTAGGAATCGGAAAACTTCCAGCGATTATTGCATTAGTTGTGTATGCACTATTACCTATTTTACGAAATACATATACAGGAATAAGGGAATTAGATGAATCACTAATAGAAGCCGCGAGAGCTATGGGGATGAATAGTTGGAGAAGGCTGTGGAAGGTAGAGCTTCCTCTTGCATTGCCTATCATTATGGCCGGTATTCGTACAGCGATGGTATTAATTGTTGGAACGGCTACATTAGCAGCTCTCATTGGTGCTGGTGGGCTCGGTAAGCTTATATTATTAGGCATAGATCGAAATGATCATGCACTTATCATTTTAGGGGCCGTACCAGCCGCGTTACTCGCTTTATTCTTTGATATAGTACTTCGCATACTTGAACGACCGAAACGCTCTTCTAAGCGTGTTATATTGACGATATGTATAGTTGTAGTAATGATTGCTTCTCCATTTCTTTGGAGTACAGAAAAGAAAGATATTGTTATTGCGGGCAAACTTGGATCAGAACCTGAAATTTTAATTCAAATGTATAAGCAGCTTATTGAACAAGATACCGATTTAAACGTACAATTAAAACCAGGTCTTGGAAAAACAGCATTTGTATTTGAAGCGTTGAAATCCGGGGAAGTAGATATATACCCAGAATTTTCAGGAACAGCTTTATCTACTTTCGTGAAAGAAGAACCAAAGAGCACAAATCGTGATGAAGTATATGATCAGGCTCGCATTGGAATGGAAAAGAAATATAATATGGTTATGTTGAAGCCAATGGAGTATAACAATACATATGCACTAGCCATGCCGAAAAAAATAGCAGATCAAAAGAATATAAATACAATTTCTGATTTAGGGAATGTTGCGCAGGAAGCCAAAGTAGGGTTTACATTGGAATTTACTGATCGTGAAGATGGTTATAAAGGAATGCAAAAATTATATAACTATAAGTTCTCGAATGTTAAAACGATGGAGCCGAAGCTGCGTTATAGCGCAATTCAATCTGGAGATGTTAACGTAATTGATGCATATTCAACAGATAGTGAATTGGAGCAATACGGACTGAAAGTGCTAAAAGATGATAAAGGGTTATTCCCACCTTATCAAGGAGCACCATTATTAAGAAAAGAAACGTTACAGAAATATCCTGAACTTGAAAAGGTATTAAATAAATTATCTGGAAAGATTACAGATGGAGAAATGCGAAAAATGAATTATGAAGTTAACGTAAATGGTAAAAGTAGTGAAGAAGTCGCAAAACAATTTTTAGAAAAAGAGAATTTACTTCGTTAAATTTACAAGAAATATACAAATTTATATGTTTGAAATGACCGTTCATTACAAAATGAGCGGTTTTTTTGTGCATACTTATACATTTTTTCAAAAAAGTATTCCATTTTTGTTCATTTTCTTTTAGAATAAGTAATGTTTTCCTGAAAAAATATAAGAGAAACGTCTATTAGAGAAAAAGGTGACTTTAATAGTTGAACGAACATAACACCTAGAATGACAGATGGGGTGGTACAAATAGAAAAGAAGTTAGGATTTTTTCCGTTAATCGCATTAGTAGTTGGAACAATGGTTGGTGGCGGTGTTTTTAGTTTACCGCATGATTTAGCAGTAGGAGCAAACAGTGGTGCAATAATAATTGGCTGGTGTATTACAGCGATGGGAATGATTCCACTTGCGCTCGTATATCAAACGTTAGCAAGACAAAAACCGGAACTTGAAGGTGGAATTTATAGTTATGCACGTGCTGGTTTCGGTGAATATATTGGATTTAATAGTGCTTGGGGATATTGGCTAGCAGGAATCTTAGGTAATGTCGCAACAATTATGTTACTGTTTAGTACATTAGGTTATTTCTTTCCAATTTTCAAAGGAGGAAATAATGTTGCATCTATCGTTGGGGCATCACTTTTATTATGGACACTTCATTTTCTAATTTTATTTGGAATCCGTGAAGCTTCTATTATGAATGTTATCGCAACAATAGGGAAGTTAGTTCCAATCGTTTTATTTATTGTTGTAATGGTAACAGCCTTTCGCTGGGACACATTTACACATGATTTTTGGGGAGAAGGAACCTTCTCACTTTCTGCTATACTTGGTCAAGTGAAAAATACAATGCTTGTAACACTTTGGGTTTTCATTGGAGTTGAAGGAGCGGTTGTATTATCCGGAAGAGCGAAGAATAGCCGAGATGTTGGTAAGGCAACAGTAATGGGACTTATTTTAGTAATGTCCATATATATTTTAATTTCTGTTCTGTCAATGGGAGCGATGACAAGAAGCGAACTTTCTGTGCTAGAAACTCCGTCAATGGGACATGTATTAGAGCATGTTGTTGGTTCATGGGGTGCAGTTGCGATTAACATTGGGTTAGTTGCTTCACTTGTCGGTACATTAATTGGCTGGTTTTTACTTGTTTCTGAAATTTCTCATGTAGCCGGAAAAGATGGCGTATTTCCGAAAGTCTTTACGAAAACAAATAAAAAGCAAACACCGCACATGGCATTATGGATTTCAAATGGTGTTGCCCAAATTATATTTATCATCGTTCTGTTTTCAGAATCAACATATCAAATTATGTATTTCATTGCATCAACATCAATTTTATTACCATATTTATTATCAGCGTTATTCCAATTTAAATTAGTCATTACAAACGAGCTAAAAGACGCTAAATTAAAAAATGGAGCGTTAGCTTTAATTGCTTCTATTTACTCTGTATGGCTTCTTTATGCAGCTGGTTTAAAGAATTTACTACTCGTTTCAATTGTATATGGAATTGGAATTATTGTTTACACGTTTGCAAGAAAAGAACAAGGGAACCGTTGCTTTGCAGGTGCAGAGAAATATGTGATGTGGGCAATTATTATTGCGGCTATCACATCACTGTATATGTTATTAACTGGAAATATAAAAATGTAAAAAGTCCTTTTCATTTAAAGGGCTTTTTTCTTTGTTTAGAGAATATTTACTACATAAGATATTCAGGAGGGATGAGAATGGAAGAAAAAGAACAGTTGTCTAGAATAATTGATTTAGCTAGTGAGTTAAGGAAAGTATTAGTGCAAGAATCTTTTTTTAATCATCATCCTGAACTGAGAGGAGTCATTGAGAATTTAGCAAGTTCTGTTGAAAATTTGGCGGAATTGCAAAAAAGTAAAGATGAAAATGCTGAAGATCGATTACGTTACGTACTTGCTAAAATGAAAATTGCTCATAATGCAATTTTACAAGAGAAAAAAGCATTTCCTTCTCATTAATATACGTTTTAATTTTGAACCTGGCGGATAACGTCAGGTTTTTTATTTCTAGTTTTTCGTTTCTTTCATACACTAAGAATAGTATGAAAAAAGAAGGTGACTAAGGTGAAATTACATAAAGCTCTTCAGCCAAGTTTTATAAAACGAATGTACTATATGAGATTTTTAGGGAAATTTACAAAAGCTGAAAAAGAGAAGAGTGGAGAGAATTTCTTTGTACAATGCTTATCGCCAATACCATTCACTTTACAGGAACAATTTGCAAATGAACCATATGTATTTGAGGGGTTATGTAGTAATAAAAAGAATGAAAAAATCTTTTTGGAATTAAAGAAAAGAAAACTAGAAAAGCAATTAGTGATGTTTCGTCTTTATTATGAAAGAGGAAATGTATACGTGGAGTTAATATGTACAGAAGAACCGAAAGAAATAGCAAGCAGCTATAAAATGATTCCGGCACCTAAAGTTACAAATAATAAAAAAAGAGAATCTTTAGAACGAAAACTTAGCAACGGTTATTTATCATTTCTTATGCCAAAATTTCCGAAAGACTTTGAGCCTCCCGAATTATTGTGGCACGATGGAAGACTGTATGGAAACATATCCTTAAAGTCATCAATTAGCTCAATCGCATATTTTGAACAGAAACGTGAATGTAAATATATAAACTGTAGTGACTGGACGAAGTATGTAGAAATAGCGGTAGAAGATCAATTATATTTTGTAAGTGATCATGTGTATGAGCAATTAAAAAAACGAATGCATGAAGAAGGTAAGCTAGTTGAAGTAGAGGATATAAAAGTGCAAAAAGATGAATGGGATGAGCGTGAATCGTCCTTTTTACAGTATGTACAAAGTATGGTGCATAATAAAGGGCTATATTTGGATGCAACGGATATTTATAATTTCCATATAAGTGTAAAAACAAATATGTTAACGATTCTTGGTGGTATACCGGGCGTTGGGAAATCACGTTTTGTGCAAACTTATGCAGAAGCATTAGGATTACAGTATGGGGAAGAATTGGTTTGGATTCCAATTTCACCATCGTATCAAGAACCACATGATTTACTTGGTTACCTTCATCCAAATGGTACTTTTATTGAAAGTGAAACGAAGTTAGTTAGGACGTTAATGAAGGCGAAAGAAAATCCCAATCAACTGTATATTATCGTTTTTGATGAAATGAACATGTCACATATTGAGCATTGGTTTACTCCATTTTTATCTGTTCTTCAACTTGAAACAAAAAATCGTATTTTAAACTTGTATGAGGGTGTTCAGGACATTGAGAATTCAATTCCATCAACAATTGAAATTGGAGAAAATATTATATTTGTAGGTACTGTGAATTTTGATGAAACAACGAAAGAGCTCTCCGATCGATTATTAGACCGAACGAACTTAATAACGTTACAAAAAATTCCGTTTTGTGAGATGGGCATGGAACTGGGGAAAGTCGTATTACACCCACCTTTGAAAGTAACAGCGGGAGAATTTCGGATAAATTGGATGAGAAATAAAGCGATGATTGAAGTGTTTTCTGAAGAAGAATTAGAGCTATTAGATAAGTTGCATGTCGTATTGTCATCACATGATGCGTCTAAGGGAATTTCTTTCCGATGTGCAAACGCAATTGCGACTTATTTGCAAAATATACCGTTCCAAAATAACCATACCTATATGATCAGTAGAGAAGAAGGGTTTGATTTACAAATAAAGCAGCGTGTATTGACGAAAATCAGAGGGACCGAAATGATGGTTGGTTCTTTACTTTCTGAAGAAGCAAAAAGGGGAGCGACCTTAGTACCTCTTTTGCAATCTGCACTTGCAAACAGAGTATCTACATTTGAACACTCTTTAGCATATATACGAGAAAAACGTAGGGAACTGGAGCTGTATGGATATGCAAAATGAAGGGCGTTACGAAACAAAAATCGTTGATACGAATGAAACGCTCCCTTTTGTATTAAAGTTAATCATTGGAAATGAGGGGAAAGGAGATTATATTTTATTAAATCGTCTTTGTACATCTACTACAGCATTAGTTCAATGCATTTATAAAGTACAAGAATTAAAACCGATTAGATTGCAGTACAATTATGAAATCCCAATGAATATTACTTTTATATGGAATAAAGTATATGAGGGACAGAAAAATATAAAAGAGGCTCAATATGAAATAAATGAAAAAAAACAAAGAGTATTAATATATGAACATGGGAAAACAGAATTCTTTTATCCATGGCGCTGTGGTTTATACCATTTTGAAGTTCGTATAGAAGATACAACGTATTATGGTGCTTTTCAAATCGTACCGAAAAACTTTTTTGATGATCAATTTGAAATGATTCAAGACTATGTGAAGTCAATTTTAAATGAGTTGATTTTGGATAGAGGTTATTATAAAAAGACTTTCTCTGCACTTAGCGATATTGAGGATTCTTCTTATTTAGTGTTGCTTAGAAAGTTACCCCAAAAAATGAAGATGATAAAGCAAATCTTTAAGAAAATAGAATCAAGCTCAAAATTTATAAATGCATATAAATGGGAAGGAAAAGAGAGAAAGCCAACAAGAAAAGGAACCATAGTGGCAGAAAGAAAACCTTATGCAAAACATTATAATCGTAAGTTTATGGAACAAAAAAATAGTAAGGAAAATGCATTTCTTAAATATAAATCGATGCAATTTTATCATTATTTAATTGAAGCTAAAAGTTTTTTACGTCAAACAATTGAAATATTAGAAAGAGAAAAAAAGAAAAAATCAGAAGAGTTTCAAGCCGTAAAAACAATTATACAAACAATTGAGCGTAATGGATCAGTAACCGATAGAGAGAAGCAAAAATATAAAAATATACATTTACTAAAAGAAGCCGATTTACGAAAGAGCTCAATGAAAATACAAGAATATAAAATATTGGCGCACATTGTTCATGAAAATGTACAATACTTTCAAATGTTAATGCACTCCTCGTTTTGGAGGGAAGTTACTGAAACAAGTAACATGAACTTACATGATTTACCGATACCACATCAACAATTACTACATCATTTAGAAGTACTCCCGCAATATACGGATCAATCTCCATCGTTATTATTTGTTTATAAGCCAACGTTTTTAGTGTATGAATATTACGCTTTTTTTATCGTTATTTCAATTTTAGAGCAAATTGGTTTTGAGGCTAGAAATTCCATTCGTGAACAAATACAAGAACATTTTTATGTAGATGGATTACAAGATGGAACGACAGTAGTTTTACAACGAGATGATTTAAAGGTGCATGTCGCATTTAATGACTTAATTGAAACACATCCTCTTATTGCATTAAGTAAAGGGAGTAATTTTTACAATGGTGAGGATACGAAGAAGCCAGATATTCGCTTAGACTGTTATGTAAAAGAAGATGGGAAATACGTATATAAATCTTCTATTATTATTGAAGTGAAGTATAGTCCAATGTACAATATTTTTCAGCACGTCGGAAATACGAAAGCAACTGAGCAAATGTATAAGTATTGGTCTATAAAGTATGTAGAAGAACAGGATGGAAAGCGAGTCTATTATCGAAGGTCAATTTATGAAGTCATTTGTGTATATCCAGGAAGCCATATGCATAGTAAAAAAATTGAGTCTGGATGCGGTGTTTTCTTGCAGTTATATCCATATAAGACGAAACAAGGGGAAGAGAAATTAGCTGGAAAACATGGGATGGTACAAATTTTTGAAAAGTGGTTAAAAAGCATTGAGAAGTAAAAAAAATCCTTTTTCATAAAGGATTTTTTTAGATTAAGAAGAATTATATGCTGTATGGAAAGAAACATATTGTAAGTTAGATTTGAAAAGTGATACAAATGTGTTATTAAAAGGAATGTGAGCGCGGGATAAAAGTCGATTAAATTGGAATCTAATTCATTTTGCAGAATATAATAAGTAATAAATATTTTTAGTTGCATACGAAGATTTGTTCTTATATGATAGATAGTGAAAGCGTTATCAAAAACAGAGCGACGATGGGAAAGGCGGTTAAATATGTTCCAGCGTGTTCAAACAAAGGAAGAACATTTTGGGTTCGAGCAACTATGGGGAGATTTTTGTGAAGAAAGAAACTTAATGTTCGTAGAACGTAATTTAAATCCATCACGATTTTTATTAATAGAAGATGAACATCCTATTGGTACAGTAGAATGTATTAAGTATACGGTACCTGAACAATCAAATTCTGAGTTTTTCTATCCGTTTTCTAAAAATGATTTAGTAAAAGATTTGAAGAATGTGTATGAAATAGGCAAGTTAAGTATTTCGAAAACGTCTCGTGGGAGAGGACATTTCAAAAGGCTAACAGCTATTTTATTTATACATGCGTTAGAAACAAAAGCTGAATGGTACATTGCAGCAGTAACAAAAAGAATGTATATGTATTTACTTACACTCGGTTTTCCAATTGAACCGATAGATAATCCATTTCAGTTTCATGATACTTTACAAGGTGTACCAGTAAGAATTCATGCTCGAAAAGGGGTTACGCATTTGTATTCTTTAAAAGAATTTCGCGATGTGATTCAAGGGAATGCTCATGCACAGGCATTAATTGCAGAATACAGTAAAAATATTATGTTAACGAAATAAAACGAAGTGAATATGTATAATAAAGAGAATAATATTTTTATAAGATATAACTCTTCATAAAAAAAGACCCTTATTATTTTAATAAGGGTCTAAAAATTATAATCCAAATATACTAAAAATCATTTTGCGGCGCTTCGGTTTCTTTTCTCGTTCGTATGTTGGTTTTGAATCAGGAGTAATATAAATGGGTTCTTCTTTCGTTAGGGCAGCTTCTAACTTTTGAATTCGTTCTAACATTTCCTCCATTTCACGACGGTGTTGTAAAAGTTGGTACGTGACGACATCATTTGCCTTATCTTGCATTTGTTCTTCCATTCGATCGAGTCTTCTCGTAATAGTGTTTAATTGATCAGCTAATTGTTCAAAATCATTCGATGATATGTTTTGAACAATTGTATTGACTTGAGTTTTTAATTCTTCAACCTCATTTGAGGAAGTCTTTTGAGTAGGTTGAGGATTTTGAGACTGCTCTATTTGAAATAGATGGTGTTCTAACATTTGATCGACATCATCTTGTGTAAAAATAAAGTGGCCATATTTGTTTTTTTCTATCGTAAGATTTAATTGTTGCGCGATCCGGACAACAGCCTTTGGGCTAACACCTAATTTTTTTGCGATAAATGGTGTTTTATATTCCAAAATAATCCCTCCTATATATATCCTGTTGAATGATTTCGAGCTATGAAGTAAGTTCCCTTCTAGTGCGACAAAAGAAGTGTGGAATCGGCAAAGAAAGTGTTTTTTCACGAAATTGAGTTGAGAAGAATAGTTAGTTTAAATAAAAATGTTTTATCGTAACATTTAGAATAATTTGACGAGTGTAAATGAATTAGATTATCATAATGATAAATATCTTTTTTATGTATGCATATAATATATAAAAAGGTGGTTGCTAATGTAGAATTTTGTTAGAGTATTAGAATGCTTACTTCACTTGAATAAAATTAAGTAGGAGGTGGCTTCCTTGCTTACAATGTAAGTAAGGAAAAGTATTTGGACATATATAGTATAAGTATAGTGATTGTTTTAATTGCCTTAACGGCATTTTTCGTTGCAGCAGAATTTGCAATTGTTAAAGTGAGAAGTTCACGAATTGACTATTTAATTGCAGAAGGAAATAATCGTGCAACATCGGTCAAAACAGTCATTACAAACTTAGACGAATATTTATCTGCTTGTCAGTTAGGAATTACTGTTACAGCTTTAGGAATTGGGTGGTTTGGTAAACCTGCGTTAAAGCAAATGTTTGATACGCTTTTTGCAAATTGGAATATCTCTACTCAACTAGCAGACATTTTTGCTGTAACTTTAGTATTTTTGTTAATTACTTTTTTACATGTTGTAATAGGGGAATTGGCCCCAAAAACATTTGCAATTCAAAAATCTGAACAAGTGAGTTTGCTTGTTTCTAAGCCGTTAATTTTCTTTTATCGTATTGCATTCCCATTCATTTGGCTATTAAATGGTTCAGCTCGAATCATTACGAAGCTGCTAGGGCTGAAACCGCCGAAGGGGCATGATGAGGTTCATTCAGAAGAAGAATTACGGTTGTTAGTTTCAGAAAGTTATAAAAATGGTGAGATTAATCAATCTGAATATAAATATGTAAATAAAATTTTTGAATTTGATGATCGGATTGCAAAAGAAATAATGGTACCTCGAACTGAAATGAATATTATAAGTAAAGAAATGCCTGCTGAAGAAGCTTTGCAAAAAATGTCTCGCGAAAAATATACAAGGTATCCAGTTGTTGATGGCGACAAAGACCACGTAATAGGTTTTGTGAATTTTAAAGATATTTTTACTGAGTTTGTACAACATAAAGCTGTTAATAAGAAGACAGTAGAGCAATATATGAGACCAATTATTTTAGTTATCGATTCTATTCCAATTCATGATTTGTTTTTAAAAATGCAAAAAGAAAGAACACATATTGCTATATTGATAGATGAATATGGTGGGACATCTGGACTTGTTACTGTTGAAGATATTTTGGAAGAAATTGTTGGAGATATTCAGGATGAGTTTGATACGGATGAGCAACCAGAAATTCAACAAGTTAGTGAAACGAAGACGATACTAGAGGGAAAAGTACTTGTTAGTGAAGTGAATACGTTATTTGGTTTAGGGATTGATGATGATGGTGTTGATACAATCGGTGGTTGGATTTTAACGAAGAATATAGAGATTGCTGAAGAGGATTCCATTGAAATTGAAAATTATAAGTTTTGTGTGAAAGAATTAGATGGACATTATATAAAAAGATTAGAAGTTACAAAGATAGTAGAATCGATTGTTATTTTAGAAGATGAAAAACAAATTCCGTTACAAGAGCAAATTAGCTCGTAAACTCTGCTATATAGCAGAGTTTTTTTGAGCATAATGTTTTTTGAGGGATAGGGGCTATGATACAATGACATAAGTTGAACCTTTCACTAGGTGAAGTATTGTTGTATACATATATTTGGAAGGAGAAGAAGTATGAAAAAGCATTTATATATAAACGGAAATTGGAAATCTGTAAACACGTATAAACCATTATACGCACCATATTCTGAAGAAACATTAGCGGAAATTGCACAAGGAACGGAAGAAGATGTAAAAGAGGCTGTTACTGCTGCAAAAAATGCAATGATAAAAATGAATAAATTATCTGCATATGATCGTGCGACTATTTTAGAGAAAGTTGCACAAAAAATGGATGAAAGAAGAGAAGAATTTGCAGAGATTATTGCAAAAGAAGCTGCAAAACCAATACGTGCTGCAAGGGGAGAAGTAGATCGTACTGTTCAAACGTACAAATTTGCAGCTGAAGAAGCGAAGCGTATATATGGTGAGACATTGCCATTAGACGCCGCACCTGGTGCGGATGGGCGTATTGCATATACAATCCGAAAGCCGATTGGGGTTATAGGGGCTATTACACCATTTAATTTCCCGTTAAATTTAGTAGCGCATAAAGTTGGACCAGCAATTGCTGCTGGAAATACAGTTGTATTAAAGCCAGCTGATCAAACGCCATTATCATCTTATGCATTAGTTGAGTTATTTGAAGAGGCAGGATTGCCAAATGGAGCTTTAAATATCATTTCTGGCCCTGGTGCCACGGTTGGTGAGGCAATCGTCAAAAATGGTTACGTTGCTTCTATTACTTTTACCGGAAGTCCAAAAGTTGGAATCGGAATAAAACAAAAGGCTGGGCTAAAACGAGTTACGTTAGAACTAGGCTCAAATGCTGCTGTTATTATTGATGAAGATGTAGAGTTAACAGATGAAATAATTGAACGTGTAAAATGGGGAGCATTTGTTAATAATGGGCAAGTTTGTATTTCCGTACAACGTGTTTTTGTACATGAAACGAAAATGCATGAATTTCTCTCGAAGCTAAAGAAAGCGATGGAATCAGTTGTTGTTGGTGATCCACTGCTTGAGGAAACGGATGTATCAGCTTTAATTTCAAAAAAAGATGTAGAGCGAATTGATATGTGGGTTCAAGAAGCAATCAAGGAAGGAGCAACTGTTTTATGCGGTGGTAAGAAGCGGGATGCAAGAATTTTTGAACCGACTGTATTAACAAATGTTCCAGATCATGTATCTGTGCAGTGCCAAGAAGTATTCGGTCCACTCATGACAGTAAATACATTTAAAGAATTTGATGAAGCGATTGAGCAAGTAAATAATTCGCGTTACGGCTTACAGGCAGGAGTATTTACAAATAATTTATTTAAAGCAATGCGTGCAATTGATGAGCTAGAGGTTGGTGGTGTCATGATTAATGATATTCCAACGTTCAGAGTAGATCATATGCCTTATGGTGGTGTGAAAGAAAGTGGCACGGGGCGCGAAGGAATTAAATATGCAATAGAAGAAATGACAGAAATGAAATTAGTATGTATTAAAAAATAAAATAGAAAACTTAAAATTTGTGCTAAAAAACGAGTAGGGAATGTTTACGATTCCATACTCGTTTTTTTACGCTTTTAGTAACTATTTAATTAAGTGTAACTTTTACTTCATTTCTTGTTTGAAAATAGTATCTTCTACATAAATTTGTTCTTTATCTACAGCAGTAGCATGAGTTAATACTAAACCGATTGGTGTTTCTGTATCTTTATTTTGAACAATTGTAAAAGGAACATTTTTTTCGTTTGCTAATTTAATGTATTTTGATAAATGTGGGTAAGCAATGCTACCATTTAGGAGGAGTTGTAATGATTGAGAAGAGCGCATGCTACCTGCCACTTCAGAGTATACATTACTTTGCATTACTTGACCGATCGTTAAAGCGATTTCTACACGCTCACGTAATGTAGTTAAATACATATTACGTTCTTCTGGTTTGTTTTGCTTTTGGCCGTAAATGCCTTCTTGGAGATAATCTTCCACATTTTTATTTACCATATTTTTCACACCTTTCATTTTCTATTGTACGCAAGAATTAAAAATGATGCAAAAAAAAGTCGTTTTGACTACGGAAATAATGAAAATATGTGAAGGAAAAAGGGAATTTGCATACAATTAGTTAAATAAGAAAGAAAAAATAATTTTATCAACAGAAATTAACAAAATGTGACAAAAATCTATTAACGAATCGTATTTTTTGTGTTAATATTCAAAATATAAAGGGTATTCGTCGTATGGAAATGGAGGGAATGGAGGTTTTTCCAATCGATAAGGATATTAAAGAAATATTTTGTTCACACTTGAAAAACAATAGGCACCAATTCGTAGAGAACTGGAAAAACAAAATGATAATTTCCGAAAAAGATCCATTTAAACTAGAAGTAGTTCAAAATGGAGAGGATTTACTAGAGTTAATTATCGAACTTACTATGGAAGATAAAGATATAAATTATCTTCAACCGTTATGCGAGAAAATTGCTATTGAACGTGCTGGAGCAGATGCGAATATTGGAGATTTTGTTTATAACGCAAACGTGGGAAGAAATGAACTTTTCGAAGCGATGTGTGAATTAGATGTTAGCGCTCGTGAATTGAAACCAATTATGGCAAAAATACATACTTGTTTTGACAAATTAATTTATTATACTGTTTTAAAATACTCGGAAATTATATCGAAGAATTTAGAGGAAAAACAGCAATATATTAACGAAACACATAAAGAAAGACTGACGATTTTAGGACAAATGTCAGCTAGTTTTGTACATGAATTTCGTAATCCGCTTACTTCCATTATGGGGTTTGTCAAATTATTAAAGGCAGATCATCCGAGTTTATCGTATTTAGATATTATTTCGCATGAATTAGATCAATTAAATTTTCGTATTTCGCAATTTTTACTCGTATCGAAAAAAGAAATGTGGAATGAATCGGAACGGTTTTGGCTTAATGACTTGTTTCAAGACATTATACAATTCTTATATCCGAGTTTGGTCAATGCGAATGTTTTGATTGAAAAGAATTTACCGTATCCAATTCCGCTTGTTGGTTATCGAAGTGAAGTGAGACAAGTATTTTTAAACATATTAATGAATTCAATTGATGCTCTTGAATCAATGAAAGAAGAACGAAAAATTATCATTGATGTATTTGAAGAAGATCAAGCTATTCGAATTGTGATAAAAAATAATGGACCAATGATTCCAGCTGAAAATGTAGAAACGATTTTTGAACCATTTGTAACTACTAAAAAGTTAGGAACTGGTATTGGATTATTTGTATGTAAACAAATTGTGGAAAAACATAATGGATCCATTATGTGTCGATCAGATAACGATTGGACAGAATTTCAAATTGCATTTCAAAAATAAACAGTCTACACCAAATGAATGGTGTAGACTGTTTTAATTTGTAAGTATAACGGCTTCTAATTTAGGATCTTTAGTTGAATAACCTACTATTGAAATTGTATAAATAACATTTGGTTCAACATTGAATTTCGGTATAGTCAATAAAACGTTTTTATTATCTGCGAGTGAAATTTCAATATCTGCTGTACCAGGGCTAACTTGTAAAAAATCTGTTATTTGTTTAAAGAGTACATTTTCAAATAAATGATCTCCATCTTTTAAATCTACATTTACAACAGGGGTATCTGGAGAGAAATGTGCAAAGCGTATTTTAGCTTGACCAGCTGGTAAATGTGTATTATCAAGTATAGGTTGTAATTGTAGGTGATTATCACTATTTATTGCAGCAAGAGTATAAGTATGATTTCCCATTATTGGTACCAACGCTGAAAAGATTGGAGTTTCATTTCCGACAGGAACAATATCTATACGGTATTTACCTTGCACTAATGATAAATAAGGGCTGAATTGCTTAAATGAAATATTTTTAATAACTTTTTGTCCGTTTACTAAAATGTCAACCGCTGGTATATTTGGATCGGCATGAAAAATTCTTATATGTGACGGTAAAGCAGCTTCTTGTGAGTCTCTTGTTTCATACGCCTGTACAAGTTTTGATAGTGCATCGTAATATTTCATATATAATTCTATATATTTTTTAGGGTTACGAAACTGATAATAACGTGCGAGCTGTTCGTATTGTGTAACTTCTTGTCCATATTTTTCGATTTCAGATTGAGACATGAACATTCCTCCTTTGTCATCATTAAAACTATATGCGAAGCAAGAAAGCGGTTATGCAAAAAAAATGATTTTATAAAGGGAAAATTAAAAATTGACAACAAATATGTTTTCATAAAGAGGTGCTGGTGCTTACGAGAATTTCACAGAGTAAAGCAGTACATATGACTGTACGAAAGTAAAATAAATGCCAATTTGAAAGTGCATTTCAATTAACATATTGAATACATGTCCAAAAATCGCTAGAAAACTAGGGATTTTTTTAATTATAGGCAAATACACATACAAAGTGATAATTGTCCTACATAAATTATAAAGGAAAGATACTTTGAATCTGAGGAAAGGAGTGCCACTTCGGGATAGGGATATCCCGATAGTAATTGTGAATGAAGTTATGAAAAGGTTTTGTGTTATAGGCTGTAGGATGAATTTGTAAACTTCATTTTTCTATTTATTTTAGCAATTGACAGTATTAACCCATAAGAGAGCGTCATGACGAACTGATTAGTGTGGTTAATCGGTTCTTTTTTTATAGTTTAAAACTGAAAAGTTTACATAATGAATAGAAATCTGAATTGATTAGTAAGGTGGGTGTCGAAATTTGTTTTAAAATATGCAATTTAAAGTAGGATAATAGGAAGGAGTTTAACGGGAGTTCCGTCGAAGTGTACACAATGTCGGCATTTAAGGGCAGCTGGCATTATGCTATAAAAACATTTGGTGATGTAGTCATTTCATATAAAAGGGAGGGTTATTTGGGCGTATAGAAAAGGGTTGGTCTTCGCTTTGAGTTCTGAATTTTCTGTTTTATAAATATTTTTAAGCACTCATTTGTATATTTTATAATAGTTTTTTGATAAATTCACTGCTTTTGCAGAGGATTCTTTTTTATGAAAGAAACGTCAATTTTCTTCATATATATATACAAATTGGAGAAATGGGGGAGCGCTATGCGCGATTACTTAATTAAACCACTTGTTGGTCAGCCGTATCCAATGATTTCACATGGAAAAGGTGTTTATTTGTATGATCAAAATGGTAATAAATATTTTGATGGTTCGTCAGGAGCAATTACGGCAGGTATTGGGCATGGCGTAAAGGAGATTGCAGACGTTATTAAAAAGCAAGCTGAGGAGATTGCTTTTGTTTATAGATCACAGTTTACGAGTGAACCGGCTGAAAAATTAGCAAAGAAGTTAAGTGATTTAAGTGTAGGAGATTTGAACTGGAGTTTCTTTGTAAATAGTGGTACGGAAGCAAATGAAACAGCTATGAAAATTGCAATTCAGCATTTTCAAGAGCGAGGTATTCAAGGGAAACATAAAATATTATCAAGATGGATGAGTTATCACGGTATTACGATGGGTGCGTTATCGATGTCTGGTCACCCACTACGTAGACAACGTTTCGTATCTATTTTGGAAGATTATCCGACTATACCAGCTCCATATTGTTTCAGATGCCCTGTTCAAAAGGTATATCCAACTTGTCAGCTGGCATGTGCGACTGAACTAGAAAGATCAATTGAAAGAATTGGTGCAGAGCATATTGCTGCTTTTATTGCTGAGCCGATTATCGGAGCAGCTGGAGGCGCGGTTGTTCCGCCGAAAGACTATTATAAAGTCATTAAAGATATTTGCGACCATTACGATATTTTATTTATTGCGGATGAAGTGATGACTGGGCTTGGTCGTACTGGAGCATGGTTTGCAATGGAGCATTGGGGTGTAGAACCGGATATCATGACACTTGGTAAAGGGTTAGGAGCGGGATATACACCGATGGCAGCGACAGTTGTAAGTGATCGTGTTATGGAACCAATATTACGTGGGTCACGTTCAGTAATGAGCGGTCATACGTTAAGTGCCAATCCATTGTCTGCAGCAACGGCTTTAGCTGTTATTGAATATATGGAGAAACATAATCTCCCTGAAAAAACAGCAGAAAAGGGAGAGTATTTAATAAAAGGCTTACAGAAAGTTCAGCAACAATCGACAATCATTGCTGATGTGCGCGGAAAAGGGTTGCTAATCGGAGTAGAATTGCAACCGTTTACAAAAGCGTCGGAGCTTATTTCAGTTGCAGCTAAAAATGGCCTACTTTTATACCAAGCAGTTTCAGGGCAAGCAGGAAAAGAAGATAGTGCACTGCTTGTAGCACCGCCAATGACAACTACATATTCCGAGTTAGATGAATTACTTTCAATTTTCTCTAAAAGTGTGGAAGAGATGATGCAAAAAGGAGGGCATAGTATCGCATGACAACTATTACAAATACATTCGGTAAATTAAAAGAAATTGAGGAAGTAATTTCTTTGTTCCATGATGATATGACATTAATGTTTGGGGGATTTGGAGGGATTGGATCCCCTCCATCTTTAATACAGGCAATTTTAGAAAAAGGCGTTACAAATTTAAATTTGATTGGAAATGACACTGGATTCCCTGATGTAGGTATCGGTCGTCTTGTTACAAATGAAAGAGTTAAATCACTAATTACTTCTCATATTGGCTCCAACCCAAATGCAGGAAGGCAACTAAACGAGGGAAGATTACAAATTGAGTTTTCTCCGCAGGGAACATTAGCAGAGCGCATTCGCGCTGGTGGCGTTGGTCTTGGTGGTGTTTTAGTTGATGTTGGTGTTGATACGATTGTGGAAGAGGGAAAACGAACAGTTGAAATGAATGGTAAGACCTACTTAGTTGAAACAGCATTAACTGCTGAAGTTTCAATTGTATATGCGAAAAAGGCAGATCCGTTTGGTAACCTTGTATTTGACAAAAGTGCACGAAATATGAATCCTCACGTAGCGATGGCTGGGGATATAACAATTGTAGAAGCAGAAGAAATAGTCCCGCTTGGAAGTTTAGATCCAGAGGAAATTGTCGTTCCAGGTGTTTTCGTAAATTATATTGTACCGTCGGAAGGAGTGAACTGGAAATGGGTATGGGCGTAGAAGTGAGGGATAAGATTGCTAGGCGAGCGGCGAAAGAAATACAAAATGGCATGATTGTAAATTTAGGTATTGGCATACCATCGCTTGTACCAAATCATTTGCCTAACGATATAAATGTTATGTTTCATGCGGAAAATGGAATCGTCGGTATGGGACCAACGCCAAGTAAAGGGAATGAAGACGAAAATTTGTGTAACGCGGCAGGTTTACCAACTTCTCTTATAACAGGAGCGAGTTATTTCGATAGTTGTACAGCGTTTGGTATGATTCGAAAAGGTTTGCTAGACATAACGATTCTTGGTTCATTACAAGTAAGTGAAAACGGTGATTTAGCAAACTGGATTGTACCTGGAAAACGTGTTCCAGGTATTGGTGGAGCAATGGATTTAGCACAAAAAGCGAAGCGGGTCGTTGTTGTGATGAATCATGTTGATAAGTACGGAAATGCAAAAATTATTTCAGAGTGTACATTGCCATTAACTTCAAAGAAATGTGTAGATTTAATTATTACTGATATGGCGGTCATGGAGGTAACTCCGAGTGGACTTATATTACAAGAATTAATGAGCCCATACACAGTAGAAGATATAAAACGACATACAGAAGCTGATTTTCAAATTAGTTCTAACTTACTAGTAATTGAATGAAGGGAGATGTAATATATGGAGCAATTAAAAAAGCAAGTTTGTGATTATATTGAGAGCCATGAAGAGGAAAGTGTGAAATTTTTAAAACGATTAATTCAAGAAAAGAGCGTATCTGGTGATGAAAGCGGTGCGCAGGCGATTGTGATTGAAAAATTACGTGAATTAGGTTTAGACCTCGATATATGGGAGCCTTCTTTTTCTAAAATGAAAGATCATCCTTATTTTGTATCACCCCGTACAAGTTTTTCAGATAGCCCAAATATTGTAGCAACTTTAAAAGGAAGTGGCGACGGGAAATCTATGATATTAAATGGGCATATTGATGTAGTTCCAGAAGGGGATGTGAATCAGTGGGAACATCATCCTTATAGCGGTGAGAAGATAGGAAATCGTATATATGGCCGTGGAACGACGGATATGAAAGGTGGAAATGTCGCACTCATGCTTGCGATGGAAGCGATTATTGAATCTAGCATTGAATTAAAAGGAGACATCTATTTTCAAAGTGTAATAGAAGAGGAAAGTGGCGGAGCAGGGACATTAGCAACTATATTACGAGGATATAAGGCAGATGGTGTCATTATTCCAGAGCCTACTAATATGAAGTTTTTCCCGAAACAACAAGGTTCCATGTGGTTTCGTTTACGTGTAAAAGGGAAAGCTGCACACGGTGGAACGCGTTATGAAGGGGTTAGTGCAATTGAAAAAAGTATGTTTGTTATAGAACATGTAAGAAAGCTAGAGGAGAAAAGAAATAGTCGAATTACAGATCCGTTATTTAAAGGGATTCCGATTCCAATTCCAATTAACATTGGGAAAATTGAAGGAGGGAGTTGGCCAAGTTCTGTTCCAGATGAATTAATTTTAGAAGGAAGATGCGGTGTTGCGCCGAATGAGACTATAGAGGCGGCAAAAGAAGAGTTTGAGAATTGGATTGTTGAATTAAATGATGTGGACAATTGGTTTGTTGAAAATCCAGTAGAAGTAGAGTGGTTTGGAGCGAGATGGGTTCCTGGTGAATTAGAAGAGAATCATGAACTCATTACAACACTTCATCACAACTTTGTTGAAATCGAAGGGAAAGAACCAATTATTGAAGCATCTCCGTGGGGGACTGATGGAGGTTTATTTACACAAATTGCAAACGTACCAACAATAGTATTTGGTCCAGGAGAGACGAAAGTAGCACACTATCCAAACGAATATATAGAAGTTGATAAAATGATAGCTGCCGCAAAAATTATTGCATGTACATTACTAGATTGGTGTGAGGTGAAAAAATGAAATACTATGAATCTTTTAGAGAACAGACGAATTGTTATACAGTAGAAGGCGTTTTAGATTATTTTAATAAGCGTATTCGGGTAGATCACTATACAGGAAATGTTGAAAGTATTATACAGACAATTGACGAACTAGCAGAGGAACATTCTTTCACTAAATGTATTATTAAAGGAAAGGGAGAGCATGTTTCAACATGGCTCTCTTTCGGTTTTTTGTTGGAAGCAACGATACCTCATTATTTTCAAGGACACGATGCATACTTTTTTGTGAAATATAATAATGATGAAAGACGAAATAGTATGCATTGGACTGAGGAAGATACTATATTAAGCGGTGTAAAAGGAAAAGAAATAAAAGAAAAAGTAGTTCCAGAGAAATTTTTGCTGAGAAAAGCGACTGAAGAAGATGCAGAAGAATTAGCAACTGTATTCGGAAAAGTATTTGAAGTGTATCCGACACCTTTAAATGAAGCGAGTTATGTATTACAGACGATGAAAGAAGACGATACAATTTACTACGTATATGAATATGAGGGGAAAATTATTAGTACAGCATCTGCAGAAATGAATATAAAAGAAGGGAATGCAGAATTAACGAATTGTGCTACTTTACCTGAATATCGTAAACATGGATTTATGAAAAGTTTACTAATTAAATTAGAGGAAGAGCTTCGAGAAAGATCTATTTTCTGCTCCTATACAATTGCTCGATCGCTTTCTTTCGGAATGAATGCTGCCTTTCATCAATTAGGTTATACGTATACAGGAAGACTGGCGAATAATTGCTACATTTTCGATAAGTTGGAAGATATGAATATATGGGTGAAAGATCTTTCTAGCTATTCGAAAGCAGTAAAACTTCCGCCTCAAAATTCGGCTGTAAAGCAAAACAGTTAGGTGGAGCTGGGTGTTCGAAAAGCTGTACTAATTAGAGTTTCGAGTTATCTAATGAAAATATAAAATTGGTCAAAATTATAGAACGGAATCGTCATGCTTACAATCGCACATAGGTGTGCCGAAAATTCGGCATGTAATTGCTGGATTTTCGGCAAGAGGGGGGATGACATTGCTAGCAGTTTCGACACAAGAAGTCATTGAAGCGATTTTGGGCAGTATTGATGAGGCTATACACGCTGTAGATGAGAATGGAATTACAATATTTTATAATTCTGTAGCTGCAAAACACGATGGATCGAAGATTGAAAAAGTGTTAGGGAAACATCTGTTAGAAGCGTTCCCGTCTTTATCAAGGGAAACGAGTACATTGATGAAAGTACTAGATACAAAAAAACCTATCGTACATCAAGCACAGCATTATCAAAATTTAAATGGTGAAGATGTTTGTACAGTAAATACGACGTTACCTATTTTTATAGATGGGAATATTGCTGGGGCTGTTGAAATTGCAAAGGATTACTCTACAATTCAAAAACTTACTGACACAATTGTTGACTTACAGTCGAAAATAAAGCGATCATCTAGAAAAAAAGTGATTAAAAAGCATGCTGCATTTGAGACGATAGTGACAAATGATACGCGGTTTAAACAGACGAAAGAGTTAGCACAAAAAGTAGCACCAACAGACGCAAATGTTTTAATATATGGTGAAACAGGAACAGGAAAAGAACTGTTCGTGCAAGCAATTCATGAAGCTTCTAAAAGAAAAAACAAGCCATTTATCGCACAAAACTGTGCAGCTTTACCAGAGTCGCTATTAGAAAGTTTATTGTTTGGAACGACAAAAGGAAGCTATACAGGAGCGATTGAAAGAGCTGGGCTATTTGAACTTGTTGATGGTGGTACATTATTTTTAGATGAACTGAATTCAATGCCTCTTGATTTGCAGGCAAAAATGTTACGAGTGTTAGAAGATGGAGTCATTAGAAGAATTGGTGATAATAAGACGAGAAAAGTAGATGTTCGTGTTATTACCGCAATGAACCAGCCTCCAGAAATATGTTTACGAGAGAATAAAATTCGCACTGATTTATATTATCGCTTAAACGTATTTTCATTATATATCCCACCGCTTCGTGAAAGAACTGAGGATGTACTATTATTAGCATCTTATTTTTTGAAAGAATATAATAAAAGTTATAAAAAAGGTGTACTTCAAATTGATGAGGAAGCGAAAGATAGACTGCAAGCTTATCAGTGGCCTGGAAATGTCCGAGAGTTAAAACATACGATTGAACATGCTGTTATTATTGCAGAAGGGAATACATTAACAGCCAATTGTTTACCACGTACATTTCGGAAAGAGAATTTTTCGAAGAAGAAGGGTATAATGCCACTTAGAGAAGCACTTCATCAAACAGAAAAAGAATTAATAGATCAAGCGTTGATTGAAACGGAAGGGAATATATTACAAGCCGCAAAAATGTTAGGTATCCCTCGTCAAACGCTTCAATATAAACTGAGCAAGTACGACAAAACCGCCGAATAATCGGCGGTTTTTGTGTGTTTGCACGAATAAAAGAGCGTTTACATATATAAAAAGTAATGAATATGATGTTAAGTATTGATTTCATACAACGCTTAAAAATATTTTTTCGCTTATGTAATAGGGTTCTCCGCACATTTACTTATCAACAATGTAAAGTTGGCATAACTATTGCTTATATAAAGGATGAGCGTATAAAAAGGGGGAATAGCAATGTTACATGATGTATACAAACCAAATCGTCACTGGAAGGATATCGAATTATGGAAAGATGTTACTGAAGAGCAATGGAATGATTGGGTTTGGCAATTAACGAATACGATCAAAACGTTAGATGACTTAAGAAAAGTAATTAACTTAACACCTGAAGAAGAAGAGGGCGTTAAAATTTCAACGAAAACGATCCCGTTAAACATTACACCGTACTATGCTTGGCTAATGAATCCTGATGATCCACGCTGTCCGATTCGGATGCAATCAGTACCGATTTCGGAAGAGTTATATAAAACAAAATATGATTTAGAAGATCCGCTTCACGAAGATGAAGATTCACCAGTTCCAGGGCTAACACATCGTTATCCGGACCGTGTACTATTCTTAGTAACAAATCAATGTTCTATGTATTGTCGTTACTGTACACGCCGTCGTTTTAGTGGACAAATTGGAATGGGTGTACCGAAGAAACAATTAGATGATGCGATTGCTTATATTAGTGAAACACCACAAGTACGAGATGTATTAATCTCCGGTGGTGATGGACTTCTAATTAACGATAAAATTTTAGAATATGTATTAAAAAATTTACGAGAGATTCCGCATGTTGAGATTATTCGTATCGGAACGAGAGCACCAGTAGTATTCCCACAACGTATTACAGAAAATTTATGTAACATTATTAAAAAATACCATCCAGTATGGTTAAATACACATTTCAATACATCTATTGAAATTACTGAAGAATCGAAAAAGGCATGTGAAATGTTAGCGAATGCTGGTGTTCCAGTCGGAAACCAAGCAGTAATTTTAGCTGGTATTAACGACAGCGTCCCAATTATGAAAAAACTTATGCATGACTTAGTAAAAATCCGTGTACGTCCATATTACATTTATCAATGTGATTTATCTGAAGGTATCGGTCACTTCCGTGCACCAGTATCTAAAGGTCTTGAAATTATTGAAGGTTTACGTGGACACACATCTGGTTATGCTGTTCCGACATTCGTTGTTGATGCGCCAGGTGGAGGCGGTAAAATTGCACTTCAACCAAACTATTTAATCTCACAAAGTGCAGATAAAGTTGTACTTCGTAACTTTGAAGGTGTTATTACGACGTATCCAGAGCCAGAGAGCTATATTCCAGGAAGAGCGGAAGGATACTTTAAAGAGATTTATCCGAACTACGAAGAAAAACGTTCAGATGTTGGTATCGCAGGTCTTATGAGCGATAAGAAATTTAACCTCGTTCCAGACGACTTACAGCGTATGAACCGTCGTAAAGACTATGAAGATAATGATACGCATGCATCTTTAAAAGATAAACGTGATAAGCGTGATCAATTAAAAGATAAAAAATATCAAGCACAAATGGCTAAATTAGAAGAAAACGACAAAAAAACTGAGGGTGATGCAGTATGAATTGTATGTGGTGTGACAGTACAGAAGCGAAAGAAAGCTTGAATACTGTATATTGGGAATTACCAGATGGTACGAAAGCCATTGAAATCCAAAAGACACCATGTATTTCTTGTTCCTCGTGCGGGATGGACTATCAATCAGACCATACAGTAAAAGAAATTGAAGATCAATTATTTTTAATTTACACGAAAGATTTACCAAAACAACTAACGTATGAAGAATTAATGGGAAGACCACGTCTATTAAAAAGAAATTATTTCGACTTTTAACCAGCTTTTATGCTGGTTTTTTTCTTTTTTGCCTTGTATAATGTACCCAAGTTAGAAAGGTAGGGAATATTTTTGAAAAAAACATTTTACCATTATATGATGAAGCATCGTGCAGCTTTATTTAGAAATGAAATTTCAGATTTAGCAGAGGCGATGTATGATGATTTAAGTTTTCCGAAGCAATCTGAAGACTATGATGAAATTAGTTCATACTTAGAGTTGAGCGGAATGCTAGAAAGTATGTCTATATTTGATGAAGCCTGGGATTTATACATACAAGATAGATAAAAACTATTTGAAAACATACAGAATACATTACTTTGTGTAAAGTGAAGTATTCTGTATGTTTTTTTATACGAAATTTGTTGATTTAAAGCTAGTCTAGTTACTAGCTTTTTTTTGAGTGTAACGTAAATTTTATAAGATTATAATTTTTATTGAAAAAATTTATGAATATAAGCTTCTGTGATAAGCGTTTTTATGTAGGTTGCATATACTGATATCAAAATCACGACGTCAAAAAAAGGAGAGATAGAGATGGCAAGAAAAAAACAACCTAAATACAACGTAGGGGACATAGTCGTGATTACGCTATATGGAACCGTTGGGAAAATCACAAATATGAAGGTTTTAGATGGAGTTTATGTATACGAAGTCAATAATCACGATGGATTTTACGTAGAGCAAACATTGCAGCACGTTACAGAGCAAGATATGAAAAAGGGCGATACGGAGTGGATTGAATTAAATTATAATTTCACGTTTGGTGATCTTGTGCAAGTAACTGGATATGATAAAGATGTTTTCCGTATTGTTGGTTTTCGTACAGAAGTATGGAGATATAAGAATGACGCCTGGGAAGATACAATTTATGAATTGTCACGGATTACGGATGGTGAATGGTTAGAAGCGGATGAGTCAGATTTAACGTTACTTGCGAATGCTCAAACGGCAAATGCAATTTTGAAGAAACTGAAACAAGATAAAGCAGGTATGAATAAATTAGATTTAGGTAAGTTAAAGTCAATTAACAACTCGAAAAAAGTGAGTGTTAAGACGAATCGTCAAGAAATCATTGATGGGTTACTTGATATTTATAACGATTATCAATTATTGTTCGATACATTTAAAGATGAAGAATATAAAATTGTAATGGATGTTGTTCATAATTATTTAGTTAAATTGACAGAGAAAAAATAGTTAACTAGAAAGAGAGAATAAATTGAACAACAACATATGCAGTATAAGGTATGCCTACAACTATTAAAAAAATAAAAAGCCACTTTATAAGAGAGTCTGCCCATTGATCTTCATGCATGAACTCTTCTTTTGTTTGTCCTACTTCATATTGATTTTCCATTATTATTTCCCCCTTTGAATAGCTTGTACTACAATCGTATGCATCTCGTCCAAAGCTTATGACCTATAAAAAAATAAAATCTATTTTTCTAATCTCATATACATAATTTTGAGATTTTTTCATAAAACAGAAATAAAGGAGTGATGCTCATGAAGGAAATTGAAGTCGTGATTGATACGGAAGAGATTGCGGAGTTTTTTTATGAGCAACTAATTGAAAGAGGGTACGTCCCAAAACGAGAAGAAATTGAAGATCTCGCAGATATTACATTTGAGTATTTATTAGAGAAATGCATGATTGATGAAGTTTTTGATGAAGAGGATGAATGAAAGTAACGACGGGCATAACTCGTCGTTTTTTACTCTTTACAAACCTGTCACAAATATAGTCAATAATTATTGGTATAATGAAAAGGAAATTTTACTCAAGAGGTGAAGGGATGTTCAAAAAAATTATTGATTCTTTATTAGGAAAGAAAAAATATCGTTCGTATTCAAGTAGTGATTATCGTCGTAGAGGGCGCTCTTATTCAAGTAGCGATTATAAACGACGTTCATCTGGTTATGGACATCAACATTATAAAAGAAAACGTAAAAGCCGTAGCTTCTTTTCAAGTAGCTGATGAAATGGCGTCGTGTACTAGCATTATTTGATAGACCACTGCGAAAAAATACAATTGTTGCAGAACGTTATAAAATTGAATCAGTAATTGGAATGGGCAGTTATGGGGTTACATATGTCGTTAATGATTTACAAATAAATAGATATAAAGTCTTAAAACAATTAAGACAAAGTAAACAAAGATATGAGTCTGGTAGAAAATCATTTGAACAAGAGAAAATGATTTTACAAACATTGAATCATCATGCAATTCCTAGTCTATATGATCATTTCATATGGGAGAAAAAGAGCTTCTTTGTGATGGAGTACATGCCTGGTAAAAATTTTGAAGATTATATTTTCATAGATGGGTATGTATATACAGAACGTGAAGTTTTTGAGATTTTATATAAAATATTAGAAATTGTATCGGTGTTTCATAGTGAAGGCATTATTCATCGAGATTTACGCATTCCAAACATACTAATGAAAGAAAATCAAATTAGTATTATTGATTTTGGATTGGCTAAATGGAAAGGTGAGGATGATGAGCGAGCTACAACTTACGAAGGTGAACAAGCTTTGATGCGAGAAGTTCACTTTCGTAGCGACTTTTATGCGCTCGGTCATTTCTCATTATTTTTATTATATGCAGGATATGAATCTAATGAAAAACAGGAAAAACCATGGTACGAAGAATTAACTTTGGAAAATTATAATCGCGAAATTCTTATGAGAATGTTACAAATAAAAACGCCGTACTATGAGAATGTACAAGATTTAAAACAAGATGTAGCTTCTGTTTTAGAAAGGATGGAGACTCCATGTTTCAAAAGTTTTTAGCAAGCGTTGGTATTGGAAGTGCAAAGGTAGATACTGTTCTTGAAAAAGATGAGTATATTGTTGGGGAAGAAATAGTTGGAAAGGTTCATATAACTGGAGGTTCAGTTAGCCAACAAATTGAAAGCATTTACTTAACATTATCGACGTCGTATGTACGAGAAGTGGATGATAAAAAAGTAACAGCAACATATGATTTAGAGCGAGTACGCTTAACAGAACCTTTTTCTGTAGAACCGAATGAAAAAGTTGAAATTCCATTTTCTTTTCCAATGCCAATTGAAGCACCACTTACACTTGGTATGAAAACGGTTTGGATTCATACAGGTCTTGATATTAAACGTAGTATAGACCCAAGTGACCGCGACTACGTTCAAGTGTTACCCAATGCATTATTAAGTAGTGTTTTAGATAGTGTAAATGAATTAGGATTTAAAGCACGTCATATAGAATGTGAAGAATTACCGCATCGATTACGTAAGCAAGTTCCATTCGCACAAGAATTTGAGTTTATTCCGGTTTCTGGAGAGCATTATGGGAAATTAGATGAATTAGAATTATTAATCTTGCCATGTGCATACGACAGACTAGAAATTATTATGGAAGTAGATAGAAAATCCCGTGGTTTAGCTGGATTATTCGCTGAGGCGCTTGATCTTGATGAGAAGGTGATTCGTTTTACCGTAACAAGAGAAGATATCCCTGAGATGAAGCAAAAAATTAATAATTATATTTTTTAATAAACTATGCATAAAAAAGAAATGGAGAGGAAAACTAAAACAACCGCTCCATTTTTTTGCATAGTGAGGTTATGTATGTGAAACGATATCGACATTTATACTTGCTAAGTTTTACGTTACTCATTTGTTTTGTCGTATTATCACTTTCGTATCATACCGCTTGTATTGAGAATTTTGACAATATAGTCGCACATTTTATTCAAAGCTTTCGAAACGATTATTTGACGACCTATTTTACTTGGGTGTCTTTTATCGGTTCCAAAAGAATATATTTTCCATTACTCATTATTCTTGTAATGTATTTTCTCGTTAGAAAAAAGTTGCTTAGTGCGTTACTTCTAACAATTAATTACTACGGATCTCGTTATTTAAACAGTATGCTTAAACTATGGTACGAACGAGCAAGACCTGATGTCACGCAGCTTGTTACTGCGACTGGATATAGTTTTCCGAGCGGTCATACGATGAATGCTACTGCTTTTTTAGGATTTATTGCATACGTCACAATTACTGAAGATCGTATTTCGTTGCATAAAAAATTATTAATTATTCTTATAGCAAGCTTTGTTGTATTATCTATTTCAGTTAGCCGAATATATCTTGGCGTGCACTATCCATCTGACGTATTAGCAGGATGGGCAGCTGGCGGTAGCTGGCTCGTTTTATGTGTTATATTTCATAAAACGTTCATAAAAAAAGAACCTATGTCATAATAGGTTCTTTTTTCATTGGCTCAACATGAATGTGTGCATGGTAAATTCCAAACTTTTTGCGAAGCATAGCCTCGATATTGTCAGTAATACAGTGACTTTCTCCAACATCCATACGAGCATCTACTTCAATTGTAATATCAACGTACGTTTGATTCCCGTACATACGTGCTCGAATATCTACAATGTTTTCCACACCGCCAATATGCTCAATAGCATCAGCGTATTCTTCCATTTTATCAGGATCAATTCCATCTGTTAGCATATGAGAAGATTCTACGAAAATCTCCCATGCAGTTTTACAAATAATAAGACCGACAATTAAAGCGGCAATAGGGTCTAAAATAGGCATTTGGAACTGAGAACCGACAATACCTACTACAGTACCAATACTTACGAGTGCATCTGATAAATTATCCTTTGCAGCGGCTTCTAATGATTTACTTTTTGTTCGTGCTGCAATTTTTTTCGTATACAAATACACGCAGTACATAACGACAGCAGAAAATAAAGCAACCCATGCAGCGAGTACATTTGGTGCTGCTTGTTTCGGATTTAAGAAAGATTGAATGGCACTAATAACAACTTCTAATCCGACTGTTGCCATAATGAAGGACGCAACAAGTGATGCGATTTGTTCGGCCCGCGAATGCCCATACGGATGATCTGGGTCACGAGGTTTACGAGATATTTTTAGACCAATTAATATCGCTAAAGAAGCACCGATATCCGTTAAGTTATTTAAACCGTCAGCACGTAATGCGCTAGAGAGGGTAATATAACTGATGATGATTTTCATAGAGGATAAAAATATGTAGGCCATAATGCTGACAATAGCACCTTTATCAGCTTCTTTATGAGAAAGAGTATCCATTTTAATCACTCACCTTTCTTTAAAGGAATTTCTTTCTATAAATAGAGTATCAAACGAAAGTCGTGTGGGTCTATACAAACATTGTTGACGTTTTATAGCTTTTTAAGAAGGGGATAACAAAGTTTCGTGAAGGAAAAATATGTTGAAAAGTACAAAGTCAGGGTGTAAACCGAATGGGAGTTTATTTACTAAAGAGATAGGAGGGTAGATGGATGAAGAAACGAATACTTTTCTTACTATGTATTATTCTTATAATGACAAGGTGTAATTCATTAAACGATGAAAAACGTCAAAAGATAATTGTGAAAATAGATGAAAGCCCTCTGAAAAATATTTTCCAGAGGGCTTTCATCTTAGTATGCTTCTAAAAACTCAGTAACTTGCTCTTCAGTTTTTGCGTTAGCACTATGTAAGTGGCCTAGCTTCTCACCATTTTGGTATACAAGTAAACTTGGAATACCCATTACTTGATACTCTTCAGCGATACTTGGAAACTCATCTTTATTAATAGAATACCATTCAAATTTATTGAACTCTTCCATTACATCTCCGATAAAGTTGTCCATACGTACGCAATCTGGGCACCATGTAGTAAAGAACTTAACAACTACAGGCTCCTCGCTTGCGATGATGTCTTTGAATTCTTGTTCTGTTTTAATTTCTTTCATAAGTAAAACTCCTTTCAATATCATACGAATTTATATACAAAATTCGTATTTGCAAACATGTTGCAAACTTATTATTTGTTTTTTAGTTTTGTAGTTCGTTCACACTTATAAAATTGTATGTAACATGACTGCGCTACTAAGTGTGAAAATAACGAAACCTCACTTTTCTTTATAAGCTTTTTCCAGGATTGTGTCAAACTTTTGAATTTTATACAGAAATTAAAGAAGCCCACACTTTGATTGAGTATGGGCAGAGGGACTAAAATTAATCGCTTATTAATTTCGAATAGATATTTAAATCGATAAGCTTTCCAGCTGATTTTTCGCTCTTTCTCAGAGTACCTTCAAAAGTAAAGTTTAATTTTTCTAATACTTTTATGGAATTTACATTTGCAGGTTCAACTTTTGCTTCAACACGATATAGTTTTAGATGTGTAAAAGCATAATCTAATAAAGAGGATATTGCTTCAGGTGCATATCCTTTACCCCAAAATGTTTTTGAAATATCATAGCCAATCTCAGTCTTTGAGTTTTCAAAATCTAAGGAATTATAGCCACATGAACCGATAATGTGATTAGATTCTTTTTCAATAATAGTAAAACGTATAGCTTTATTATTTTGAGCGAGTTCGTTAAGGAATTGAATCATATCTTTTGCCTGGTTCTCATCAGTGAAATTACTTATATTCATGAATTTAGTAACATCAGGATCAGACCATATTTTAAACATACTTAGTGAATCAGATGCTTTCATTTTCCTTAAATATAATCTCTGTGAGTGTAGTTCTGTAATCAATACTTTTACCTCCGTTATGTTGTAATGATAGGTAGATTAAAAATATTGATATCTGCGCATAATTCAGTCCCTTCTAGATTAATTAACTTTTATTATACAAGAAAATTACTACATTGAACAAAGGCGTTAATTGGAGGTAACGAAATGACAAACTCATCAATTGAATATTGCGTTCAGTGTGATTAAGAAAGTGGTGTATAAAGATGGGACGAGATGAGAGTTACTTCCAAACTAAAAAAGAGTAGATAATTTAAAAACATTTTACATTCATTTAACCATCTACATACTAGTCAATCTGATGCTTTTTTTACTTTTTAAGTAGTGAATTAGCTATTTTTTATTTTAATTACAAAAATTGAATAAGGTTAGAAATTATATGGTTGTAATGGGAATTAAGGGATATGAATAAAAAAATTTATCCCGCATTAACGAGCAGTAAGATCCTCACCTCAAAATTCAGCGGAAGCAAAGAAGTTAGGTGGAGTCGGGCTGCCCGTAAAAGCCCGATTGGTGAGGGCTGATTAAAGTTTCACTTTATTAGGGATTTGCCTTAAACATTTATTACAGTCAAGAATATTTATAATAATATGAACTAAAAAAGGTCCAATTTTTGTAATGTTGGAGGGGATTATTGTGGACATAACTCAAAGCGTATCAAGAATAGTGGTTAATGGGAAAGACCTTTCTTTCACTTCAGTTCAAACCTCTGCATGGAATCATGGACCTGTAAATGATTTAATCGTTACGACGAATCAGAGAGTGAATGAGCTTTATCAATTCATGTGGTCACAAGTACCGGTTACGATTTCGGTATATTTCCTTCAAGGAGCGGATTTACTTAGGTTCGTTAGGGTTGCGGGAATTAATGAGCGTGTAACAGGAGAATATGTATATCATTTCATTTGGTGATAAGAAGGAGTCAAAGTAGTCTAGCAGCTACTTTTTTATTTTGTCATTTGAATATAAGCGAGCGGACTAGCTTTATAGTACCCACTGAAATAAAGAATCATAATATAATTTGTAATAACTTATACGGAAGTGAGTTGAAAATCATGTTTTATTCATATTTTAATTCTGAAACTGGTATGCGACCAGCGTATGGTACATCTATAACGTATAGTGGAGCACAAAGTACAATCCAAGCTATTCAACAAGCATTGCAAATGCAACAACAATTGCAAATGCAGCAGCAAGGTGTACAACCGTATTATTCATCCGTAGAGTATTTTTACCCAGTACATCAAGTTACACCGTACGGAAGTTCTTTTCTGACTATTCCATATGGGACTGTATACAACTTATAACTAGTAAGGAATGAAGTGGTGTATATAAATAAGGGTGCAGGTTAATAGCGCCCTTATGAATAATAAAAATAGCTAGTCCAAACCTTATAAATCAATCTTACATAATATGTAGTAATAAGTTTGAAAGGGGAATTAGTATGTCTTGTTATTACTACTGTAAGTATTGTAAGGAGTATAAAAAGAAGCATCATGATTGTTGTAAGAACACTTGTAAGTGCCATGATAACAAGGACAATCTTGTTAGAGCATCCGCATTTAGAGCTAGAAATACAGTAAATCAAAATGTTCCTGCTAATACTTTTGTGAAAGTGTTATTTCAAAATGAACAATTTGATTTAGCGAATGAGTATAATCCAGCAACATCTATTTTTATGCCGAAGACTAAAGGAGTATATTCTATTATTGTAACGATTGGTTTCTTTCCAAACGATCCAACTTTAAATTATAGAGCACGTGTAGAAATTCGTGTGAATGGAAACGCAGCGATAGCTATAGATAATGACTTTTTTGGTCCAATAAGTTTTGGAAATGTAGTAAGTGTTTCGACGATTGTTCAATTGAATGCAGGGGATGAAGTTGAGATTTATGCGCAAAGTAGTATAGATGGAGTTTTAAGTCCTTTAGAAGATGGTGCACATTTTGAAGCAGCAAGATTTCCTTCTCCAATTAAATAAAGTCATTAAACAATGAGTTTACAGAAGCTTAAAGGTAAACCCTCACCGAAATGGTGAGGGTTTTTTACTCTATTAAAAATAGTAACAGGTCGTCCAAGCTATTCTAACCTATATAGCATACTATGTAAAAATAAGTGTAAAGGGGGACTAACTATGTCTTATTATTACTGTAAGTATTGTAAAGATTACAAAAAGGAAAGTCATGATTGTTATAGGAAAAGTAGTAAATGTGATAGGAAGTATGTAAAGGTGAAGTGTTGTGATGATAAGAAAGAGGAGCTTGTAAGGGCATCGGCATTTAGAGCTGTGAATACAGTTAATCAACCTGTTCTAGCAAATACTCCTGTTAAAGTATTATTTCAAAATGAACAATTTGATCTAGCGAATGAATATAATCCAGTAACATCCATTTTCACTCCGAAAACTAGAGGGGTATATAATGTATTAGGAAATATAACATTTTCTCCAAATGATTTTAATGTGAATTACAGAGCTAGAGTAGAAATTCGTGTAAATGGAAATCCAGCAATAGCGATAGATAATGATTTCTTTGGAACAGGAGTATTTTTTAATAATGATGTTTCAGTAACTACTATTCTTCAATTAGAAGCAGGAGATTTAGTTGAAGTTTTTGCAGAAAGTAGTATTGCGGGCGTAATTATACAAAATGTTAATGGTTTAAATACGGTTCACTTTGAAGCAGCAAGATTTCCTTCTCCAATTAAATAAAACAGATCATTAAATATTTTTTAGTAGGTTTAGTTAATCCCCTTACCAAATGGTGGGGGATTATTTTTGTTTTTCTAAAATATATAAGTAAATAGGTAAAGTATAGTTTAATTTTCAGAGGCTTCAACCTTCTTCAGGTAATGAACAAAATAATATGTAAATAAGTAACATGCTTCTGAAAACTCATTGTTAGTAAGTTTACTAGTTTTCTTATAGAACAAGAAAGACGGAATACATAAAAAATCGTATCATTACGTTTTTTTTACTATATAGAAATTACATATTGAACATAGATTTGTGTAGGCAATGCTAATACACTGAAAAGAATAACATAAAGGCGAGTACACTATATAAAAACAAAATCAATCCTAAGATGAGTAGTATTGGATGCAGCTTGAACATATTTGACCTCCTTGCGTATATAAAGAATTTTAATATATTGTTGGTCAATTTAGAAGGGGGACGGTTACATAAAAAAAGAGCATACATAAAAAGTACGCTCTAAAGAAAGATAGGTTTTATGAGTGGATAATCTCCATACGATAATATATGTTCTTTTAATAAAAATGTGTAAAAAATCAATGAATTATCAATGGAATATCATAAAATGTGTAATTTTAGTTTAGGAATGCATCTATTTTCTTTCTCAGTTATTTTAGGTAACAAATTTGTGAAAATCGTACATTATGCGGACTAACAACGGGATAGCGATCGTACTTCAGTCACATATTTCTTAAAGTCTGGATATTGCGTGATAGTTTGACATTTAGGGGTGCATAGTTGATTAATTATAGACACATTTGTAATTACTTCGTTACAAGGACCGAAAAATGTAACTTTTAGCTTTGAATTTGGTGGGATTTTGAACAAGATAGGTTTTTTTTCCATGAAATCAGCTCCTAATATTGAGTATTATAAGTTAAAGGATATAGAGTCGTATTAGTATAATATGAAATTTCAGTGGATTTGCTTATAATAAAGAATTTCATAGTAGTAAAAGTGCTTAAAGATGTAAAGGGGAAATTGAAAATACGAAGTAAAATGTTTAATTAATATAATCAATAAATACGCAAATGGTTAATATAACTAATGCATTTTTTAATTTGCTACATATTATGTTAGTAAGAATTGTATAAGGAGGTAGTATAAAATAGTGGAAGAAAATGTACAAGCTCAGCTTTCGCCACCATGGATCACATATTTTAATGAATTAAAAAATTCAATAGGTGCTGATCCAACTGTTACAGTTGGGCCGCTTATTCCTGTTGGTGGTAATTATATTATTTTAGTGCATGCGTTAAGTAATGAAAAAGCGAGAGCATTAGCAACGCTTTTAAAATCTTTTGTACAATTTGGGAATGTAAGTGTGACAGTTATTGTAACGAATAATGAGAATGAAATTGTAAATCCATTTCCTTGTCCACTAGATGCATTTGAAATAGCTCATTTATTTCAAGTAGCACTAGAAAATAATCCTTATTTTGAACAAGTTGTGGTACAGCCTCAGTTCCCTGGCGGACCGACTGTTGTCTTTCCGGTTTTCGCTGCGGAAGTCATTCAGTTTTTCAATGACGATATTTCTAACTTATGTCAAACGTTTACAGGTGTTGCTGCCAATGTATTTCGCGATGTAATGAATGATGAGGTTTGTGATAGCCCAATATTATTTTCTACAAGTTGTGTTATGAACAGTGAAAATACACAATTACAAAATAAAGATTTAACACCAAAATTGTTTTATTAGACTATAAAAAGACATTTTCATGAATAGAAAATGTCTTTTTTATGCACCAATAGTGTGCAGATTGGACAATTGTAGGTTAGCAGGAATAATCTTCAATGAATTAAAAATTTTCTGAATCTCAAATTTCATGGAAAGATAGTAATTTTGACTTAAGAAGATATAGAAAATGAGGAATGATTTATATTAGCTGAAAGGGAATTGATATTGGAAGTTTTAATTTAATAATGTAGGGGGATTTTTTCTAATATCCGTAAAAATGATTGATACCTTGATTGATAGGACGAGATTACATAACAAATGAATAGTAGGGTATATTTCAAATATGAGAATGTTTTATATGGTATATATGTTAAAGTTAATAGAAATATTTCTGAAAGAGAATATATTTTTTAAAACAGTAACGATTCTTTTTATTTATATTATAGATAGCTAGTTTTAGAGAGATAAGGTTTACAATAAAACAAGCTATGAATAAGACATTAAAAAGGAGCTGGAATGTATGGGTTATATTGTAGATATTTCAAAATGGAATGGAACTATCAATTGGGATATTGCAGCATCTCAGCTAGATTTAGTGATTGCTAGAGTTCAAGATGGCTCTAATACGGTGGATTTTATGTATCAAAATTATGTTAGTGAAATGAAAAAGTATAGTATCCCATTCGGTAATTATGCTTTTTGCCGTTTTATATCTATTGCTGATGCAAAAAAAGAGGCACAAGATTTTTGGAATCGTGGTGATCAATCAGCTAAGTTTTGGGTGGCGGACGTAGAAGTTCAAACGATGGCAGATATGCAAGGCGGGACACAGGCATTTATTGATGAATTACGCCGTTTAGGTGCGGAAAAAGTAGGATTATATGTAGGGCATCACATGTATTTATCATTTGGAGCACGTAATATTGAAGCTGATTTCGTATGGATCCCTCGTTATGGAGGGAATAAGCCAGCATATCCATGTGATATTTGGCAATATACGGATTCAGGGAATGTTCCTGGGATTGGGAAATGTGATCTGAATCGATTAGTAGGAAATAAGTCACTTTCTTGGTTTGTAGATTCGAACAAAGCAAATCAATCTAACATAGTGTATAAACAGCAACCGAATGGCATTGGTATTGCAGTTTCGAAATATCCTGATGGATACGGAATAAATTTATATGAGAATCCCATGAATCCTCAATTTACAGGTGCACTCACTCAGAAAATTCCATATTTAATCTTAACAGGTTATTGGGGAGGCGGTGAGCAAGATATGATTTGTTTAGGGAACGATAAGCAGTGGGCATATTTAAAACATTTTAAGGTGAAATGGTTTTATGCAACTTCGAAATATCCTGTCGGCTACAGAGTAAATTATTATGAAGAGCCTGAATGTATGAATTATAAAGGAAATATAGATGGATCGACATCTTTTCGAGTGTGGGGTAGAGTGGGAAATGCGGTAGATATCGGGCAGAATAGTTGGATACCTGAAGAACATGTAAGTATTAAGTAACTATAGCAGCCGTATTGTTTTTGAGGTGTATGTAAAGAGTCTTCTTACTATACATAATAGTAAGAAGACTCTTTATGTTTAAAAATGGAAATGCATGATACATAGTCAACTCATATGAAATGAATTACATGCAGAAAACACACTATTTTCACAATGCCTGTGTATAGTTAATTTGCATAATGATAAAAGTGAGGTATTTGAATTGAAAAAGAAAAAAATATTTATTGGAACAATTATTTCATGCGTGATGTTAGCATTATCTGCATGTGGTTCTTCAGACAACGTAGTAACATCAAAAGTAGGAAATGTTACAGAGAAAGAATTAAGTAAAGAATTAAGACAACAATATGGAGAAAGTACTTTATATCAAATGATGTTAAGTAAGGCATTGTTAGATAAATATAAAGTTTCGGATGAGGAAGCAAAAAAGAAAGTAGAAGAAGCAAAAGATAAAATGGGTGAGAACTTTAAATCAACTTTAGAACAACTTGGATTGAAAAATGAAGATGAATTAAAAGAAAAAATGAAGCCAGAAATTGCATTTGAGAAAGCGATTAAAGCAACAGTCACAGAAAAAGATGTGAAAGATAACTATAAACCAGAAATGAAAGTAAGTCACATTTTAGTGAAAGATGAAAAGACAGCTAAAGAAGTAAAGGAGAAAGTAAATAATGGTGAAGATTTTGCTGCCTTAGCAAAACAGTATTCAGAAGATACTGGTTCAAAGGAACAGGGCGGGGAAATATCTGGTTTTGCTCCTGGACAAACAGTGAAAGAATTTGAGGAAGCTGCGTATAAATTAGATGCAGGCCAAGTAAGTGATCCAGTTAAAACAACTTACGGTTACCATATTATTAAAGTGACGGATAAAAAAGAATTGAAGCCATTTGATGAAGTAAAGGAAAAAATTCGTAAAGATTTAGAACAACAAAGACTACAAGATACGACAGGTAAATGGAAACAACAAGTAGTCAATGATTTATTGAAAGATGCTGATATTAAAGTGAATAATAAAGAATTTAAAGATACATTTAAATTTCTAGAAAAGAAATAATGATTGTAATCATAATTAGAAAAGGGAACTCATATAGAGTTCCCTTTTCTAATTAGTGTGTGAGTTATAAATAGATAGTAAGACAATACAATATTACATTTAAATATTAAGAATTACAATGGGAAATAATGGATGATAATTAAAGGTGCTATAACTATTTCAACGAAAGTGGATATTATACGGTTTTCATTATGCAAGTTTGTTACATATATTTATTCTTTAATAATGGATATCGAACATAATTTAAAAAATAATACATATAATGTTTTTGAATAAATATTTAATATGGATAATTAGTAAAAAGCTGAGCATTCGAATGGAAAGGATGTTCTTTTTGGTGTGAAAATTTTAGGATAAATAATGAATCGTATTAAACGCGTCATTTACCACATCAATAAATTAAGGTGGGGAGAATATATGAAAGTAATCTTTCAAGGAGAGGGCGGCGCGAAAATTTTTGAGTCATATGATGAAAATGTAAGTGATTTATTAGCTATATTAAAAGAAACGAAAGGGATTAAAATCGGAATTGTTGAGTATAAAGTGTTAAAGTACGAACTTAATTATTTTCGTCATCCGAAAAAAGCGGATACAGAGAGAGAGTTACATATAATAGTACAACCTAAGTATATGTAATGAAATATAATAATAAAAATCACTGATTCAGTTTTGTAAAGTTTCATAGAGTATGTAAGAAAAGAGAGTGTTGTAAATGCTCTCTTTTCTTATGCTTTGTGAGTTCGTTCATCATAGTATATGTGTTCAGTTATAGATGGTTAATAAACGAAAAAATTTAAAACTTTTTTGTTTAGGCAGGGATTTTATATTTGAGTAAATAAATATACTATGAAGTATTTTTTATACGAATATTGGAGGAGTATAAAATGAGTTTAGCAAGTTACATAGGCTGTAATGTAGAAATTCCGTTAACGGAGCCCGATTCTAATGATGTAATTGTTTTTGGACGATGTTTTGCAGATGAAAGTATGCTTGAAATTGTACAAGAGTATCAATTCCAAAAAAATTACATATATGAGGTTTCAACTAGTTGGGGAATTGAACTTGTCGAGTGGCAAAACGTAAAGGAAAAAAAAGAAGCGAAAGAAAAACTTTTAACTTTATGCAAGATTATGGAAGGTTATTTGGAAGATGGAGACTATTTCGAATTATTCAGTTGTTGGGTTGGTGATGAAGATAAGGAACGAGTAGGGGAATTGAAATTAAAAATAAATCATTTTAATATAGATGAATTATGTATTCCAGAAAGAACATTAGTTAGAATAGAAAAATAAACATTGAAATATTTTTTAAGAAAAGGCGATTTCACTTTGTGTGAAGTCGCCTTTTAGTTGTTATATGCATTTTACATAAGAAATGAGAAGTTTATTTGATAAAGGAAAAAGTATGGAGATAAATAAAATTATGTTTTTTGTTAAAAAATAATAAGTATGGCTCTTCTCAAAAGAACATAAGTTCGTGTATAATAAGAACGAATGTTCTTTTGAGAGGTAACCTAATTATAGTTTAGAAGTAAATCCGAATTTAGTGCGTATTAAAAATAACTAAGGGATAGTATGGCTAAATAAATGTATAAATGATCAAGGAGATAAAAAATGAACGATGTAAAGATACAAAAAGAAGAAAGAGAGTGGGTTCCGTTTACAGTAATATCCGAACAACTTTTAAGTATGAGAAAGATTATTGGAGAGAAATTAAAAGTACAAAAACCGCTTTTAACAAACGAAGCAAAAGAGAGAATTTCTGATAAATTATTAACGTCATTACTGTCTGAGAAAGAAATATTGGTAACATATTTTGAAGATGGTTACATACTAACAAACTACATGACTGTTGTACATATCAATCCGGTAAAACAAATTGTAATTTGTACAGACGCCTTTTATAAAACTTACGTATTTAACGCTATGGATATTATTGAAATAACGTAAAAGAAGCTGAATATTAAATGGCAGCTTCTTTTATTTCTGATTTATGAGACAAATAATACAAGAAAAAGCAGCTAGCTTCGTGCTAGCTGCTGAGCCCCAGGGAAAGGGAGAAAAAGATAGGGTACTCCAAAATCAACAAGAGCTGTCAAACAGCCTGATTATAGTATAGACAAATTAAAATTTTCTATACAAAAAGTTGAACATAAGATTAGGCTGTACCCACTTGGTTTTGATCTGCAAGGTCAGAATCAAATGTATTGGTCGCGCTAACACCGCTAAAAGTATTAACAACAAAACCAACGTTTGATGCGCCAGAGCCATTATAAGCTTTCGTATTTTCTTTTGGAGAAACGTTGTAGAAATCACCTAAGTTAAATGAACCATTACTATTTTGTACAACTAAATTCCCTACAACTGATGGCATAATTTTCACCTGCTTTATAATAAGTTGTTAACATTACTATATGGAGTTATAGTCCAGATGGTTCATATAATAAAAATTGTGGAATAGTAAAACGTTTGGAGCATGGATTTCAATAAAAGTGTGTTAAAATTAATATAATAAAGTTGAGTAATTTTTTAAAAAAATTTGTATAATTGATATATACGAAAATAAAGGAGGCAAAATGTAATGAAAGATATTATGAAAAAAGTTGATTTAACAGATGCCAAATCAAGTAATCTTGTTGCACTAATTTATAGTAATGAAGTTATATTAGTTGAAGACGCATTTTGTCCAAATGAAATAAAATTAAAGTTTAATGAAATTGCAATTTTATCTGCAATTAAAACAGCTCATATTGCGAAAGTGTCTATTAGGAAAGAACTTGAAGCGCTTTTTCATGATACGGGTGTTATATTAGTGAAACAAAATGTTGATTATGGTAGTAGCCAATCTATTACCATGCATTTTGAGCAATTTAAAAAATTGCAATATGAGATTGAATATTTAAATAAAAGTATGTAATAAGGCAGCTAAATAAAGGTTCTATCATAAAGGTGGAATGTGTTGTGTTGAAAAAGTGGTTTGAAAATTATTTGGGTGAATCGCATTGTAAACATAAATATATTTTTATTAAGATGCAGGATAATGAGGATTTTAAAAAAAGGTACATTAGGTGTAGTTTATATTTACCAGTGTGAGAAATGTGGAAAAGAGAAGTTGAAATGTAAAAACGATAATGAAATAAACAATGAATTTTTAGATATATAGCAAAAAGTAACCATGATGGTTACTTTTTTTATTTATGTATGCAATATCAAAACCATTACTAAAGTATGAGTTGAGTTGATACTATAGTAAATGGCTGAATAAAAATGAAGAGAGTAAGATATAGGGAAGGAGGATGAGAGAAATGCAGAGAAAAGAAATTGGTAAATCTGTAATTATTACAGGTGTGACACAAGGGTTAGGACGTGCGATGGTTGATCGATTTCATGAATTAGGGTGGAACATATATGGTTGTGGACGTTCAAAAGATAAAATTGAGGAACTAAAAAAACAGTACAGTAAAATACATGATTTTCAAGTAATTGATGTTTCAGATTCTCAGCAAGTTAACAACTGGGCAAATTATATACTTAATAGACATACGGCTCCCGATATGATAATAAATAATGCATCGATTGTAAATCAAAATGCACAACTCTGGAAAATTACGGATCAAGAATTCGAAAATGTAATGAATGTAAACGTGAATGGTGTAGTGAATGTAATAAGAGCGTTTGTTCCCGCAATGGTAGCTAGGAAAGAAGGAATTATCATTAATATGAGTTCTAGTTGGGGGAGAGAAGGTGAAGCTGAGCTTGCGCCATATTGTGCCTCGAAATTTGCAATTGAAGGTATCACTAAATCTATGGCACTGGAATTACCTCATGGCATGGCTGTAGTTGCTTTAGATCCTGGAGGGAGTATTAGTACTCCAATGCTGAAGTCATGTGCGCCACAATATATAAATGAATCACCTACACCTGAAACTTGGTCACATAAAGCAACTCAATATATATTGAATATAACAATAGATAAAAATGGAGATTCATTGACATGCCCAGCATGCATATAAAAAGCACCTTTAAGGTGCTTTTTATATTAGTAGCACATTATATCATTCACAAAATTACATTTGAAAAATAAAATAAAAGATTAAGGGTGGAATTTATTTATTCCGCTATTTGCCAATCAGTAAGACCCCCACCTCAAAATTCAGCGAAAGCAAAGAATTTAGGCGGGGGATGAAGAAAACCCCACTGATTAAAGTTTCACTTTATTTTGAAGGGTTTAGAAAATATTTAAATAGGTGATAAAAATGAATCCAAGCGGTTTAAAAGTTACAGGGGCATGGTTTCAAGTAGGAGGGAACCTTACAGCTGCAATTGGAACGACAAGGGGATTTATTGGAGAAGAGAAAGTTGAATCGGATCTTGTTATTGTAGGAAGCTCATTACAAGCCCTCGGGTATATATTACAAATCATTGCGAGCAATTATGATGATGGGGAAGAAAAAAGAGAAAATCAAAATATAGGCTTAGAGAATCAAAGTAAATTACTTGATCAAATAGGAATTGAGCTATTAGCATTAGGGAATATATCAAATGTAATAGGAACATATTTTAATATAAATGAACAATCGAAAGAAAATGATTATCTTATTATTACAGGGAACAGTTTACAATCAATCGGTGCTTTTTTAGGAGTAGAAGCAGCTTTGATGGATATAAATGTACTACAGAAAATGATTATATTAGGTAACTCCATGCAAAGTTTAGGTGCTGGATTACAAGCGTATCAAGGTGTTTCAAATGTATTGAAAGATGAGAGAGAAAATGAAGATAGTATTTTTGATAAGAAGGATGAGAGAATAATTGCACTCATTGGTATTTGGATACAAGCGATAGGAACGTTAATTTCTGCAATTGGAGTAACTGCAATAGAGGAAGAAAATAGGCTAGAAAACAATGAAAAGGTTGAAATACTTATATAAATAGAAGGAGATACATGAATTTTATAGGTACGTTAAGATTAAAATAGTAGTAGGTTTTTTTGCCTATAGATAGAATAGATAAAGTAAGAGATGTTATATATACTTAATGAAAATTTATGTAACAACAACATCATAAGGTTTCTTTACGTATGTTTTGAAAAGGGATATATAAAATACAAAATAAGGAGTTTTCAAGGGATGATGTATTTATTAGCAATTTTTCTTCCACCTGTTGCTGTACTATTTTGTGGAAAACCAATTCAGGCAATAATAAATTTCATATTAACATTAATATTTTGGGTTCCAGGAGTTATACATGCAATTCTTGTAGTGCATGATAAAAAAGCTGATCGGCGTTTGAAAAAACAAATTCAAGCATATGATGAAATTAATAAGAGGAATCGAAGATAATTCATCTGTGAAATGTTTTTAAAAGAAAGGAGGATTAACCTCCTTTTTTTAGTGGGTGTTAAGTTTAAATTTTTGTGTGGCGGAAAGAATTTTTAATATAAGTTTTATGATAATAACTTTTAGATTGTGCATGTAATAGGCCAGTATAAATACTTTCTGGTACATTAAAGAAATCGTACATACCGTTCTTTAATTGGATTCGCAAAATCATAGAAAAAGGATTATAGCCAACAGCAACTATATTTTTTGAAATCACGGGAGATAGCTTCATCATTACGCAACTCCTCACTTTTCATTTTTAATAATTTCTTGTATATGTTGAGGTTGTGATGTTGAAATCCTTATAATTTAAGAGGTATTATACTTATATGCAATATATTAAATGTTTGTTATACGTAATTATAAGGAAGTTCACACGAAGTACATATCGTTGTGCTATTTTTATTTCACCTTTGATTTATAAATAAGAAAATATTGACCATTTGAAAAAAAGGTATATTATTTATACGAGGTATTAAAAATTCACTTTTTACATTCTATGCTTAAAGGGGCAGCGTTATTAGGAAAAATAGAAGTGAAAATAGTTTGTATAAGAAGTATTCTAAAATTTATAATCTGTGAATTGGGAAAATATTGAATGCTCCAGGTCAATATACTTTCTTAATCAAATGCATTTTAGAAAGTGACCTCAATATTTTTAAGTAAATCAACGGGAGAATTGAAAGGCAGGAGAAAGTAACATGTCAGAAAATTATCGTTCTCGAGAGGAACGACGACAAGTTAAAAAGAAAAAACAACCAGCTTCTAAAACACAAAAACCAAAAGGTAAAACATCATTCTTTCGCAAGTTTTTAATTACTTGTTTATTACTTGGTATTGTTGGTTTAGTGGCGGGGGTTGCTACCTTTTTCGTAATGATTAAGGATGCACCAAAACTTGAGAAAGCAAAACTTGTTAATCCGTTATCCTCAAAAATTTATGATAAAAACGGGGATTTGGTATATGAATATGGAAAAGAAAAAAGGACGAATGTTACGTATGAGCAAATACCTAAATTAGTAGAAAATGCATTTTTAGCAACAGAAGATTCACGTTTTTATGAGCATAGCGGAGTAGATTTTAAAGGTACTGCGCGTGCTGTTCTAGTAAGTCTTAAAGGAGATTACGGTTCTCAAGGTGGAAGTACGATAACACAGCAAGTTATTAAAAACTACTTCTTATCAATGGACAAAACACCAAAGCGTAAGGCGCAAGAAATATATTTAGCTTATAAGCTAGAACAACAGTATTCAAAACATGAAATATTAGAGATGTACTTAAATAAAATTAACTTAGGAAACCGTTCATATGGGATCGCAACAGCAGCACAAAACTACTATGGTAAAGAATTGAAGGACTTAACATTACCAGAAGTTGCGATGCTGGCAGGTTTACCGAAAGCACCGAATAACTATGATCCAACGAAAAAAGAAAATGTTCAAAAAGCAACAGAAAGAAGAAATGTTGTTCTAAACTTAATGAATCGACATGGATATATAACAAAACAGGAAATGGAAGAAGCATCAAAAGTTGACGTAGAAAAGGGACTCAAGCCTGCAACTCAACTACAAACAATGCCATACCCTGCATTTATGGATGCAGTTGTGAAAGAAGTAGAAAAAGAATTGCCAGATGCTAATATTGGTTCTGATGGTTTAGAAATTTATACTACGTTAGATCCGAAAGCACAGAAACTTGCTGATAATATTTTAAATAATAATATCATTGATTATCCGAACGATAAATTCCAAGGTGCATTTACATTTATGGATACGAAAACAGGAGAAGTTCGTGCTATAGGTAGTGGCCGTGGAGAAAATAAAGCTGTATTTAAAGGGCATAATATGGCAATTGAATTAGATCGTGCAGCTGGTTCAACGATGAAGCCGATTTTCGACTACGCTCCTGCAATTGAATATTTAAAATGGGCTACGTACCATCAAATTGATGACTCTCCATTTAAGTATTCAACGGGACAAGAAGTACGAAATTCAGATAGAAGTCATATGGGCCCTATTACAATGCGTGTAGCATTAGAAAAGTCACGAAATATCCCAGCAATTAAGACTGCGAAAGAAGTTGGAATTAATAAATCAAAAGACTTCTCTGAGAAATTAGGCATTACATTTAATACGGCACCGACTGAATCAACAGCGATTGGTACAAATGAAGTATCACCAACTGAAATAGCGGGCGCTTATGCGGCATTTGGTAATGATGGTAAATATACGAAACCGCATTTTGTTAAGAAAGTCGTTTATCCAGATGGTAAGTCACAAAGTTTTGGACAAAAACCAAAACAAGTTATGACAGACTCTACCGCATATATGATTACAGATATGCTTCGTTCTGTAGTTACATCAGGTACTGGTACATCTGCAAATATAGCATCTTTAGATGTAGCTGGTAAAACGGGTACGACAAACTACTCATCAAAACAATTAGCTCAATATAAAATTCCAGAAAGTGCAACTCGTGATAGTTGGTTTGCTGGATATACACCGCAATATACGATGGCAGTATGGACGGGGTATATGAAAGATGGTAAAGACGAGTATATTAGTAGTAAAAATACGAAAATTGCACAGTTGATCTTTAAAGAAATGATGAGTGAAATGGCTACAGATAAATCACGCTTTAAAATGCCAAGTAGCGTTATTCAAGAAGGTAGTGAGCTACGTATAAAAGGTGAAAAACGTGATTCATCGCCAAATACTAGCGTACCGGATACAACGGAGCAACCAAAACAAGATCAACAGCAAAAAACTGAAGAAGAGAAAAAGCAAGAAGAATTAAAGAAACAAGAAGAACTGAAAAAACAAGAAGAGCAAAAGAAACAAGAGGAACTTAAGAAGCAAGAAGAACAAAAGAAACTAGAAGAGCAAAAGAAACAAGAAGAAGAAAAGAAACAAAATGAACAAAATAACGGAAATGGTCAAGGAACGACACCTCCAGCGAATAACGGAGGAGGCCAAGGAACGACACCTCCAGCAAATAACGGAGGAGGTCAAGGAACGACACCTCCAGCGAATAACGGAGGAGGCCAAGGAACGACACCTCCAGCAAATAACGGAGGAGGCCAAGGAACGACACCTCCAGCGAATAATAATGGAGGTCAAGGAACTCCAACCCCACCTGCAACAGTACAACCAAATAATGGTGGAAATGCAGGAGAGGTTCCTGCCAATAATGGACAATAAGAAAAATTTATAGAAAAGTTTTCAAAAGAGCACTTAAGATTTGTAGGAATTTACAATCTTAAGTGCTTTTTTTATTTTGCTACAGAAAATGTAATGTTAAGGGCTGGATAGAAGAAAAAGAATGAATTAACGTAAAGAGAGGAAAGCCTATTTGCAAAAGATGGTATGTGTTGGTTAGGCTATCCCGCAAAGTGACTAACTGTGATGAATCATATAAAGTATTAAATAAGTAAAAATTATATTCAAATCTTTAATAAATATCTTTCTTTAGTGGTTACTTTAGTTGGAAAAATAATTTGAAAAGTCGAATTTCTTATTTAGGAAATTCGACTTTTTATGTTGAAACTGGAGTGAAGTTAATCTTTATTGCAATGTAGGGGGAATACAGTGATGGCTATTAAATGTTAAACGTGCCATAAAAATTTTGAAAATAAATTGATGGGAAATGATAAAAGACTTGAGCCTGAGGTGGTGGAGCGTAGCTAGGGTGATAAAAGGTAGTGCTACTTGGATGGGCACCATGATGCCAAAATGAAGGGGTAGCTTGACCTGGTGATTGGTATTGTTGCCAAATTGCTGGAAGTTCAATGCCGACATCGGAACTTGCTGTATGAACGGCGGGGGCATGTATTTCGGGTATCGAAGGAACCGCGACAGTTACTCTTGATGATAATACCCACATAAAATAATCACTCCTAAGTTGTGATAATAAATTAGTATATTCTTTTCGCACGTATAAAGGTACATATATAGGACTTTCGTTTAAAACATGCGTACAAAGTCTTAAGACTAATGTAAGCTGATGGTGGACTATTTAATATGAAAAGATACGTCTATTTACGGAGGGAAAAGAGATAAAAAAAATGTACAATGAGGGTGTTAATCGTAATATTTTACGAGTGTATGGAGGTATTTTTATGGAACAATTATGGACGAAATCATTTATTCAAATGACTTTCGCAATGTTATTTTTATTTACAGGATTTTATTTACTTGTTCCAACGCTCCCGCTCTTTATTAAAGAGATAGGTGGCAATGAATCGCAAGTTGGACTCATGATGGGAATGTTTACAATAGCTGCTGTTGTAATACGACCGATTATTGGAGGAATGTTAGATCAATATGGTAGAAGATCCTTTATTATTTTCGGACTCATCTTTTTTGGATTAACGATGTATTCCTATAATATAGCATCGACTATTGTCCTTTTAGCTGTTTTACGTGTTATTCACGGAGTAACATGGGCTGTTTCTACAACAGCTGTTGGAACAGCAATAACGGATATTATTCCAGATTCACGCCGCGGTGAAGGTATGGGTTGGTACGGGATGGCGATGACAATTGCAATGGCAATCGGACCAATGATTGGATTATGGGTTGTACAAAATTATTCATTTCATGGTCTATTTTTATTAGCGACGTTGTTATCTTTTATGGCAGTCGTATTATCACTAATAACGAAGATGCCATTTACGCCACAAAAAGAAAAAGGGAAAATTCAGCTATTTGAGAAATCCGTATTAACAATCACGATTGTAGTATTCTTTTTATCGTTTGCATATGGAGGAATAACAACCTTTTTACCGTTATTTGCATCATCAATTCATGTGAATCCGGGAACTTTCTTTCTTGTATATGCAATTGCATTAACAATTGTAAGACCAATTTCAGGGAAACTATTAGATAAGTATGGAGAAGTATTCATCATAATCCCAGCATTATGTATTACTATTTTAGCTATAGTTGTTTTAACTATTTCAAATGGTTTGTTAGGTGTAATTATCGCAGCAACATTATACGGTATTGGATTTGGTTCAGCGCAGCCAGCTTTGCAAGCGGCAATGCTTACAATTGTTGATCCGAGTAAAAGAGGAGTTGCAAATGCTTCATTTTTTACAGCGTTTGATTTAGGAATCGGGTTAGGTGCTATTTTACTTGGAGTTGTTTCACAAATGTTTGGTTATCGTATTTTATTTTCAGGGAGTGCAATTTCGGCATTAATAGCTTTAATTATTTTCGTCTTCTTTGTAAAACAACGATTAGGAAAAAAAGAGTTTGCGTAAACTGGAGGAATAAAGATGAGAATTTCAATTGATCGTAAAGCTCTGCAATGGTTCCAGGAAGAATTACGTATAAAGCACGGTGAATCTGTACGTTTTACTGTAAGGTACGGAGGGGATAGTTCAATTCAGCCCGGATATTCTTTAGGGGTTGTTGCTGAGAAACCAGATGGGGAAATAGTGTCAGTTGAGAAGGAAGGTATTATATTTTTTGTAGATTCTGATGATCTTTGGTATTTTCAAAACTATGATTTATTTGTAAGTTATCATGAGGAAATGGAAGAAATTCAATTTAATTATGTAAAATAATAACTTTATTAAAAATGAATAAGTTTTATATAAAAATTATATTTAAGAGATAGTGAAATAAATATCATATAGTAACGAGCTGTATTTATGTACAGCTCGTTTTTTTTATTTCTCAAATAAAATTAGAATAATTGTATATTTGGCGGTGTTATATGAAAAATCTTTATATCTTGTTTTTGAAAATATGCAAAGAAGTCTATTCTTTCTTTGTAAAATATAAGAATTATTTTCAAAAAATTGTATTGTTACAGTAAGAAAAGTGTAGGAAACTTATCATTATAAAATAAATTGAAATCTTCTAAAAACTCTGATACATTGAAATAGAAATGTAGTTTCACAATATTGTAAAGGCTTACAGTTATGTGCACGAAGATCTATTAGGATTGGAGGAAATAATGATGAAAGCTGAAGAAAAATTTTCCCCGGGATTAGATGGTATAGTGGCAGCGGAGACGAAAATCTCGTTTCTTGACACAGTAAAAGGTGAAATTGTAATTCAAGGGTATGACTTAATCGAACTCTCAAAAACAAAAGAGTATTTAGACATTGTGCACCTTTTATTGGAGGAACATCTACCGAATGAAGATGAAAAAGCAACACTTGAAAAGAAATTAAAAGAAGAATATGCAGTACCAGAAGGTGTATTCAACGTACTAAAGGCATTGCCTAAAGAGACGCATCCCATGGATGGATTACGTACAGGTGTGTCAGCGTTAGCTGGTTACGATAATGATATCGAAAACCGCTCGTTAGAAGTGAATAAAAGCCGAGGGTACAGGCTGTTAAGTAAAGTGCCAAACATTGTAGCGAATAGCTATCATATTTTAAATAATGAGGAGCCAATTGAACCTCTTAAAGAATTATCTTATAGTGCGAATTTCTTCTATATGTTAACTGGTAAAAAACCAACTGAACTTGAGGAAAAGATCTTTGATCGTTCCCTTGTTTTATATAGTGAGCATGAAATGCCAAACTCTACATTTACAGCTCGCGTTATTGCATCAACACAATCAGATTTATACGGTGCTTTAACAGGTGCAGTTGCATCTTTAAAAGGAAGTTTACATGGCGGTGCAAATGAAGCGGTTATGTACATGCTTTTAGAAGCTGGTAATGTTGAGAAATTTGAAGAGTTATTACAGAAGAAATTATATAACAAAGAAAAAATTATGGGCTTTGGACACCGTGTTTATATGAAGAAGATGGATCCAAGAGCACTTATGATGAAGGAAGCTTTAAAACAGTTATGTGATGTAAAAGGTGATTATACACTATATGAAATGTGTGAAGCTGGAGAAAAGATTATGGAAAAAGAAAAAGGAATTTATCCAAATCTTGATTATTATGCAGCTCCAGTATATTGGATGCTAGGTATTCCAATTCAACTTTACACACCTATCTTCTTTAGCTCTAGAACAGTGGGATTATGTGCGCACGTTATTGAGCAACATGCAAATAATCGTTTGTTCCGTCCGCGTGTAAATTATATTGGCGAGCGACATGTACTTAGTAAATAAGAACAACTGGGGAGTTGTTAGCACCGCCCGCCAGATGGGTGTTTGACCGACACCCATCATTAATAATAACGAATTTTCGACAGAAAGGGAAGGATAGCATGATTAAAACAAATGAAATTAAGCAAAAAGATGCATTATTAGAAGAGATTACGGATTATGTATTAAATAAAGAGGTTACTAGTGCAGAAGCATTCAGTACAGCTCGTTACGTATTACTTGATACACTTGGATGTGGAATTTTAGCATTACAATATCCAGAATGTACGAAATTACTAGGACCAGTTGTGCCAGGAACAGTCGTGCCAAATGGTACACGTGTACCAGGTACGTCTTATGTACTAGATCCAGTAAAAGGTGCATTTAATATCGGATGTATGATCCGTTGGTTAGACTATAACGATACTTGGCTTGCAGCAGAGTGGGGACATCCATCTGATAACCTAGGCGGAATTTTAGCGGTCGCAGATTATATTAGCCGTGTTCGTATTTCAGAAGGAAAAGAAGCTTTAAAAGTACGTGAAGTATTAGAAATGATGATTAAAGCACATGAAATTCAAGGCGTGCTGGCTTTAGAAAACAGCTTAAACAGAGTTGGTCTTGACCATGTATTATATGTAAAAGTAGCAACAACTGCAGTAGTTGCGAAAATGCTTGGCGGAACACGTGAAGAAATCTTTAATGCATTATCACATGCGTGGATTGATAATTCTAGTCTTCGTACATATCGTCATGCTCCAAATACGGGCTCACGTAAATCATGGGCTGCAGGTGACGCAACGAGCCGCGGTGTTCATCTTGCAATGACTGCTCTAAAAGGTGAAATGGGTTATCCAACAGCATTATCTGCGCCAGGATGGGGATTCCAAGATGTATTATTCAATAAACAAGAATTAAAATTAGCAAGACCACTAGAGTCATATGTAATGGAAAATGTATTATTTAAAGTGTCATATCCAGCAGAATTCCATGCACAAACGGCTGCAGAATGTGCAGTGAAGTTGCATCCGGAAATTAAAGAGAGATTAGATGAAATTGACCGTATTACAATTACAACTCATGAATCAGCAATTCGTATTATTGATAAAGAAGGGCCATTAAATAACCCAGCTGATCGTGATCATTGCTTACAATACATTACGGCAATTGGTTTATTAAAAGGAGATATCGTTGCAGACGATTATGAAGATGCAGTAGCAAACGATCCACGTGTAGATGAATTACGTAATAAGATGGTTGTTGTTGAAAACAAACAGTACAGTTTAGATTACCTTGACCCGAACAAGCGCTCAATCGCCAACGCTGTTCAAGTTCACTTTAAAGATGGCACAGTAACAGAAAATGTGGAATGTGAATATCCACTTGGTCACCGTTTCCGTAGAGACGAAGCAATTCCAAAAGTTGTTCAAAAATTCACTGCAAATATGGCAGGTCATTATTCTAGTAAGCAACAAGAACAAATTCATGAAGTTTGTTTAAATGAAGAAAAACTAGAAAATATGAATGTAAACGAATTTGTAGATCTATTCTTAATTTAATAATAGGGGGAATTTAGAATGGCTTGGGTTGTGAAAAAGCAGTCAACACAAGAGGAGCTTGCGAATCGATTTCGAGCTTTAGTAGAAGCAAATGAAATTTTGCAAATTCCAGGTGCTCATGATGCAATGGCGGCTTTAGTTGCAAAAAATACAGGTTTTTCAGCTCTTTATTTATCAGGAGCTGCTTATACTGCAAGTAAAGGCTTACCAGATTTAGGTATCGTGACGTCTACTGAAGTGGCTGAGAGAGCAAGAGATTTAGTAAGAGCTACAGATTTACCTGTTCTTGTTGACATTGATACAGGATTTGGTGGTGTACTAAATGTGGCGAGAACAGCTGTAGAAATGGTGGAAGCGAAAGTAGCAGCTGTCCAAATTGAAGATCAGCAATTACCAAAAAAATGTGGGCATTTAAATGGTAAGAAACTTGTTACTACAGAAGAATTGGTTCAAAAAATTAAAGCGATTAAAGAAGTTGCACCGAGCTTATACATTGTAGCACGTACTGATGCTCGTGGCGTTGAAGGATTAGATGAAGCAATTGAAAGAGCAAATGCATATGTAAAAGCAGGTGCAGACGCAATTTTCCCTGAAGCGCTTCAATCAGAGGAAGAATTCCGTCTATTTAATAGCAAGGTAAATGCACCTTTACTTGCGAATATGACTGAATTCGGAAAAACTCCATATTATAGTGCAGAGGAATTTGCAAATATGGGATTCCAAATGGTTATTTATCCTGTAACTTCACTTCGCGTTGCAGCGAAAGCGTATGAAAATGTGTTTACTTTAATTAAAGAAACAGGTTCTCAAAAAGATGCACTTTCTAATATGCAAACGAGAAGTGAATTATACGAAACAATTTCATATCATGACTTTGAAGAGTTAGATACTGGTATTGCAAAAACAGTATTATCAGAAGATCAATAGATAAAGCAGCGAAGGCGATGAAAATACATCTTTGGCAAAATAAAATGCTTGATGTGAAAAATCATCGCCTTCTATTTTCAAAAAAGATATTCCACTCATCGTAGACGAGCATAAGCAAAAAGCTATGAAAGCCGAATGATAGGGGGATACATATGGAGAAAACGAAGTTACCATGGGATGAATTTTTTTCACTCAATAAAGATACAAATCATACTTACTTTACACCAGAAGATTTTTCAGGTGATGAAGATTTAATCGCAAAAACGACTGAACAATTCGTTAAACAAGAAATTTTTCCACAAATGGAGAATATTGAACAACATAACTATAAAGTTTCTCGTCAATTATTTGAGAAAGCTGGGGAACTTGGATTATTAGGCATTGAGGTACCAGAAGCTTATGGCGGGTTTGAGTTAGGAAAGGCTGTCTCAGGTCTTGTAGCAGAGAAAATGGGTTACGCTGGTGCGTTTAGCGTTTCTTTTAATATACACGCTGGTGTCGGTACATTGCCTTACATATATTATGGAACGAAAGAACAGAAAGAAAAATATTTACCGAAAATCGCATCGGGAGAATGGATTGGTGCTTATGCTTTAACTGAGCCAAATGCTGGTTCGGATGCATTAAGTGCAAAAACAAGCGCCGTATTGAATGAAGAGGGAACAGCTTGGAAGTTAAATGGTGAGAAGCAATGGATTACAAATGCTCATATGGCAGATGTATACGTTGTTTTTGCGAAGACAAATAAAGGAATGACAGCGTTTATTGTCGAAAGAACATGTGAAGGTGTATCTATTGGATTAGAAGAAAAGAAAATGGGGATTAAAGGTTCTTCAACAGCGACTCTTATTTTAGAAGATGTTGTCATCCCTGCTGAAAATGTTTTAGGGGAAGTTGGGAAAGGGCATCACGTAGCCCTTAATATTCTTAACTTTGCTAGACTTAAACTTGCTTTTGGGAATATTGGAACAGCAAAACAAGCAATTGGTTTGTCGGTTCAATATGGAAAAGAGCGAAAACAGTTCCAAACGGAATTAGTAGACTTTACGATGATTCAAGAGAAAATTGCAAATATGATCATTGCTACATATGGAGCAGAAAGTGCAGCTTATCGTACAGCAGGTGTAATCGATGAAGCAATTCATGAGAGCGATGAAGATCTTATGAAGAAAATGTCCCAATTTGCAATTGAATGTGCACTTAATAAAGTGAACGCTTCTGAAACACTTGCTTATATCGTAGATGAAGCTGTACAAATTCATGGTGGTTACGGTTATATGCAAGAGTATGAGGTAGAACGATTATATCGTGATGCTAGAATTAGTCGTATTTTTGAAGGAACGAATGAAATTAATAGATTAACAGTTGCCAAAATGTTAATGAAGCAAATCGAACAATTAGAAGTTACTGAAGTAGAAAGTGATGTAGCAAATGTCGAAAGAAACCATCGTTACATTTTATTAGCAAAAAAATTGTTGAAACAATCTTTGAAAACGCTCTCTAAAACTCCAGGTCTAAAAATCGACCAAGAACAAGAATATTCACGTGTAATTTCAAATATGTTGACGGACGTGTACGTCATGGAATCAGCGTTTTTACGTACGAGAAAAGCGGTAAGTAAAAATGGTGAGGAAAAAGAACGTACGAAGCAACTCATAACGGATGTTATTTGTGAAGAAGGATACCGTAAAGTAGAAGAATCAGTGATTTCTGTACTTTCGGCGGCTGTCACAGAAGAACAAGATAGACATGTGATTTTAGCTGAAATCCGTCAATTATTAGTACCTTTATACACGAACGTATTTACGAAGAAGAGAGAAATTGCGAAAGCTATTATAAATCGCGGGAAATATATTGTGTAAATAGGAGGAAAGCGAAATGAAAAAGATTGGTTTTATCGGTTTAGGTAACATGGGTCTTCCGATGTCAAAAAATCTAGTTAAATCAGGTTACACAGTATATGGCGTGGACTTAAATAAAGAGGCAGAAGCGTCCTTTGAAAAAGAAGGCGGAATTATCGGTCTATCAATCTCAAAACTAGCAGAAACATGTGATGTAGTTTTTACAAGTTTACCTTCACCTCGCGCTGTTGAAGCGGTATATTTTGGAGCAGAAGGATTATTTGAAAATGGTCACTCGAATGTAGTTTTCATTGATACAAGTACGGTATCGCCGCAGTTAAACAAACAATTAGAGGAAGCTGCAAAGGAAAAGAAAGTAAACTTTTTAGCAGCACCTGTGAGCGGCGGTGTAATTGGAGCCGAAAATCGTACATTAACGTTTATGGTTGGTGGATCAAAAGAGGTATATGAGAAAACGGAATCTATCATGGGCGTACTAGGCGCGAACATTTTCCATGTTAGTGAGCAGATTGATAGTGGTACAACTGTTAAGTTAATTAATAACTTATTAATTGGTTTTTATACAGCTGGTGTAAGTGAAGCTTTAACATTAGCGAAAAAGAACAATATGGATTTAGATAAAATGTTTGATATTTTAAATGTAAGTTACGGCCAAAGCAGAATTTATGAACGTAATTTTAAAAGTTTTATAGCACCTGAAAACTACGAGCCAGGATTTACTGTGAACTTATTGAAGAAAGATTTAGGGTTTGCAGTTGACTTAGCTAAGGAAAGCGAACTCCATTTACCGGTAAGCGAAATGTTATTAAATGTATATGACGAAGCGAGTCAAGCTGGATATGGTGAAAACGATATGGCTGCTTTATATAAGAAAGTTAGCGAGCAATTAATTTCTAATCAAAAATAAATTATACAAAGGAGAGAATACAATGATTACAACTGAAATTAAACGAGTTAAAAATCACATTAACGGTGAGTGGGTTGAATCGACAGGTACGGAAGTAGAAGCAGTTCCAAATCCAGCGACTGGAAAAATTATCGCTTACGTTCCACTATCTCCAAAAGAGGATGTTGAAAAAGCTGTTGAAGCGGCAAAAGCAGCATTCGAAACATGGTCTAAAGTACCAGTTCCGAATCGTTCAAGAAATTTATATAAATATTTACAGCTATTACAAGAAAACAAAGATGAGCTTGCAAAAATCATTACGCTAGAAAATGGTAAGACGCTAACGGATGCAACAGGTGAAGTACAGCGTGGTATTGAAGCAGTAGAACTTGCAACATCGGCACCTAATTTAATGATGGGACAAGCGCTTCCGAATATTGCTAGCGGAATTGATGGATCAATTTGGCGCTACCCAATCGGAGTTGTTGCTGGTATTACACCGTTCAACTTCCCAATGATGATTCCATTATGGATGTTCCCACTTGCAATTGCTTGCGGTAATACATTCGTATTAAAAACATCGGAAAGAACGCCACTTTTAGCGGAGCGACTTGTAGAATTATTCTATGAAGCAGGTTTCCCAAAAGGCGTATTAAATTTAGTACAAGGCGGAAAAGATGTTGTAAATAGCATTTTAGAAAATAAAGATATTCAAGCTGTTTCGTTCGTTGGCTCTGAGCCGGTAGCTCGTTACGTATATGAAACAGGTACAAAACACGGAAAACGTGTACAAGCGTTAGCAGGTGCGAAAAACCATGCGATTGTAATGCCAGATTGCAATCTTGAGAAAACAGTACAAGGTGTAATTGGATCTGCATTTGCAAGTAGTGGAGAGCGCTGTATGGCATGCTCAGTAGTAGCAGTAGTGGATGAAATTGCTGATGAATTCATTGATGTATTAGTAGCAGAAACGAAAAAATTAAAAGTAGGCGATGGCTTTAACGAAGATAACTATGTTGGACCATTAATCCGTGAATCTCATAAAGAGCGCGTTTTAGGCTATATTAATAGCGGTGTAGCAGATGGGGCAACTTTATTAGTAGATGGCCGTAAAATTAATGAAGAAGTTGGAGAAGGTTACTTTGTAGGTGCGACAATCTTTGATGGCGTGAATCAAGAAATGAAAATTTGGCAAGATGAAATTTTTGCTCCAGTATTAAGCATTGTACGTGTTAAAGATTTAGAAGAAGGTATTAAACTAACAAATCAATCTAAATTTGCAAACGGTGCGGTTATTTATACGTCAAATGGTAAACATGCACAAACATTCCGTGATAACATCGATGCTGGTATGATCGGTGTAAATGTAAACGTTCCAGCACCAATGGCATTCTTCGCATTTGCAGGAAATAAAGCTTCATTCTTTGGTGATTTAGGTACAAATGGTACAGATGGCGTTCAATTCTATACACGTAAAAAAGTTGTAACTGAGCGCTGGTTTTAATATAGAGTAAACAGCCAAATCAGCTATTAAATGAAACCCACCACCACTATTAATAGTGGTGGTGGGTTTCATCTTGTTAATTATTTTTTTCAAAAGCTAGTTTAATACCAAATCCAATTAGGACGACTCCTGTTAGCCCTTGAATATAACGTTGCGTCTTTGGTTTTTTCATAAAAGCACTAATTTTATCAATTAAAAATATATAAAATGCAAACCAAATGACTGTTAAAACGAGGTAAGTAAGACCCATTACAAGAAGTTGAATAAATGTATTATGATTTGGATTTAAAAATTGCGGTAAAAAAGTTAAAAAGAAGACTGCAACTTTAGGATTTAATAAATTTGTAAGAAATCCTTGGCGAAAGCAAGAAGTATGTTCGTTTTCATTATTCAAAGATAGATCATTTGTATCTAAGTTTTCTTTGTTTCTTACTGCTAAAAGGGCTTTAATACCGATATATATTAAATAGAGAGCCCCAACGTACTTGAAAATAGAAAATAAAAGAGCTGACTTTACAATAAGTGCAGAAAGACCAATTACAGCAGCTAAAGTATGAATTAATAGTGCAATACATGTACCAAACACTGTTTTCACTCCACCGACTTTACCAGCAACCAATGTGTTTTTCGTAGCCATTGCTGTATCTGGACCAGGTAAAATGATAAGGCAAATAGACATAATGATGAAAAGAAGATAATTTTCTATCATAGCCGCCCCTCCTTTTTATTTTTAGAATATTTGATTAAAATCAGTGTAGCACAAAAATGGATTTAATAAAATTAAATTTTATTAAAAATTATTAAATAAAAAAAGGCTATATAGTAGCTGTAATTTCACTACTATATAGCCTCGATTTTATCCCGCTATTTGCGAGTAGTAAGATTTCCACCGCACAAGATTTAGCTGAAGCAAAGAAGTTAGGTGGGGGATGAACAAAACACCCACTCATTACAGTTTCATTTTATGCATTAAGTAAATTAAAGAAACGATTCACATCTTCTTCTGAAACGTCACTTAACTGTTTATATTTATAATTCGGATTTTGATCTTTATCAACGACAACGGAGCGTACTCCTTCGAAGAAATCTTCATGTCTCATGAAGTTTTTAGCAAGTATAAGGTCCGTAGCGAAACATTCTTCAACGGATTTATCTTGTCCATCAATAAACTGTTTTAATGTTACTTTTAGTGAAATAGGTGATTTTGATAACAGTGTTTCTTTCGTTTTTAGAGCAAAGGAGCTTTCATCTTTCTCCAATGAATGGATGATTTCTTCAATTGTATCGTAAGCAAAATGTGAATTAATTACTTCTAATGAAGGAGTCAGCTCGCTTTCTAAGTTTGGAGCAGTTGCGAATGTACGAATAACTTCTTTTAAATTAGTATGTACATCATCTTCTTTATGCCAATTTACACTTTCAAGTTCAGTAAGAAACTCTGGTAATGAATCAGATGTCATAAAGTAATCAGCAGCATTAATAAATAATACGTCAGAAGCTTTTAAAATAGATGCTGTTAAAGCAACGAAGCGTCCTGTATATCCAGGTGCTTTATTTAAGAAATATGCAGCTCCGACGTCTGGGAAGAAGCCGATATTCATCTCTGGCATTGCCCATTTCGTACGTTCAGTTACAATGCGATACTTCGCACCATTTGTAAGACCGACACCACCGCCCATTACAATTCCATCTAAACAAGCAATAATCGGTTTTGTATATTGATAAATATATGTATCAATTTCATACTCTTCTTCAAAAAAACGTTCTGCATGTTGCAATGCCACTTCATTGGAACGCGCTTCATAAAGAGTTTTAATGTCGCCACCTGCACAAAAACCTTTTGTGCCAGCTCCTTTTAACACGATAAGTGCAATACGCTCATCGTGTTCCCACTCTTTAAGTTTTTGTCCGATAGGTTGTAACATGTCATAAGATAAAGAATTAAGTGCTTTTGGACGGTTTAAAGTAATTGTTGCAACGCCGTTTTCACTAACAGAAAATAAAACGTGTTCAGTCATAATGCATCCTCCCTTACATATCTTCTTATTCTTAATTCTTGATATGTACTGAAATGTCCTTTATAAATTTTGTCAAAAGTTGACGGTAAATATTAATTTGGTCACCGCATATTTTGACGAGTTATCTTTGCAGGATTTCAGAGACTGAGGGGGAATATTACAACATTACTGTAAGTGTAATTATTTGAAGTTATAATGATAAAAGCGCTATTATATAGGTGTGAATTGTTCATTATCAATTCTAAAAAGAGTGTTTGAAGAAAAAATGAATCGTACAATTGTAATAAGAAATTTTGCACTGAATTAGAAATAGAGAAAGGAGAAATCGGAATGCCAGGACCTTTACTATTGTCGGTTATTATTTTGTCTTCTTTAATGATAGGGATAACGCAGTATTTTCATCATACAGATACGACAGAAGAAGTGAAGGATAAAGTACGTCTCGTATTTCCGATTTTTATAATATCTATTTCATTCTGTATTTTATTAAATAAAGATGGGTACATTGTCGCAGTGTTCTCATTTTTCGTCGCAATCGTTTTAATTACCGTTTTATATTATGTAATGAAAGACTTTATACAAAAATAAAGATGTCACAATAGGCATTTTTATTTTGGAGAAAATATAAAATTTCACATACCGTACTTTATATAAAATACATAAAACATATAACAATAGAAAAGTGTGTACTTTGCTGTGTATGTACTTGTCAATCTTGCATAGCCACTATACTATTAAAATGTAGAGATTATAAAAAGGGGTTGTATCTATCATGAAATTTGAGATGCACACAAAAATTATTTCAAATGAAAAAGAAGTAAGATTACATATTGAAGAAAATATATTTCAATTAATATTGGATGGTTATCACTTATTTACAATTCAAGAAATATTGCCTTTATATAAATCAAATGAAGAAAGAATTGGAAGTGCAACGATATTGAAGCTAGAGTGGGAGAACGGAAAAACTACAATAAACTATCAACTCGTTTCACTAAAATCAGTAAATTAAAAGGAGTAGAAAAATATGAAGTTATTTCATACAGCGGATTGGCATTTAGGTAAGCTTGTTCATGGCGTGTATATGACTGAAGACCAAAAGATTGTATTAGATCAGTTTGTACAGGCTGTTGAAGAAGAAAAACCAGATGCTGTAATTATTGCAGGGGATTTATATGACCGAGCAATTCCACCTACAGAAGCAGTAGACTTATTAAATGATGTGCTGCAAAAAATAGTTATTGATTTACAAACACCAGTTATTGCAGTAGCTGGTAATCATGATAGTCCGGATCGTATCCATTTTGGGAGTAGTTTAATGAAAAAACAGGGATTACATATTGCAGGCCAATTTCAATTCCCGTATGAACCTGTTGTACTAAGTGATGAATATGGAGAGGTTCACTTCCATCTAATACCGTATGCAGACCCAAGCATAGTTAGACACGTGTTGAAAAATGAAGACGTACGTTCTCATGATGATGCGATGCGCATTTTTATGAATGAGCTCTCTGAAACAATGGATAAAGAAGCTAGACATGTATTTGTTGGACATGCATTTGTAACTTCTTCAGGAGAAGCGGAGGAGAATACAAGTGATGCAGAACGACCACTTTCAATTGGTGGTGCTGAATATGTAAATAGTCATTATTTTGATAAGTTTCATTACACAGCGCTTGGACATTTACATCAAGCGCATTTCGTACGTAATGAGACCATTCGATATTCAGGTTCACCACTTGCCTATTCAATTTCTGAAGAGAAACATAAAAAAGGTTATTACATTGTAGAACTGAATGAAACTGGTGAAGTAGCAATTGAAAAAAGGTTACTTTCACCACGTCGTAAAATGCGAACAGTAGAAGCGAAAATAGATGAATTATTACAGCACCCAGTAAGTGAAGATTACGTATTTGTAAAATTATTAGATGAAAACCCTGTCTTACAGCCAATGGAGAAAATACGATCTGTATATCCAAATGCAATGCACGTTGAAAGAGCGATGCAAAGGCGAGAACTCACAGATACAAATGAAGTAACGGTTTCAAGACATAAAACGGATGATTTATCTCTTTTAAAGGCTTTCTATAAAGAAATGAAAGGGTTAGATTTATCAGAAGAGAAAGAACGCCTATTTATAGATGTATTACAAACAGTGCAAGAACGGGAAGGTGAACGAGGATGAGACCGATTCAGCTTATTATGACAGCATTCGGGCCATATAAACAGAAAGAAGTAATCGATTTTGAAGATCTTGGAGAACATCGTATTTTCGCTATTTCTGGGAATACGGGAGCTGGAAAAACAACGATTTTTGATGCGATTTGTTATGTGTTATATGGTGAGGCTAGTGGAGAAGAACGTAGTGATACGAGCATGCTTCGAAGTCAATTTGCTGATGATGATGTTTATACAAGTGTAGAACTAACCTTTCAATTAAAAGGGAAACGCTATGAAATAAAAAGACAACTTGGACATAAAAAACAAGGGAATAAGACCATTACAGGACATGCAGTAGAATTATATGAAGTTATTGATGGAGAAAACGTTCCAGCCGTCGATCGTTTTCATGTAACAGACGTAAACAAAAAAGTGGAAGATTTAATTGGGTTAAGTAAACATCAATTTAGTCAAATTGTTATGTTACCACAAGGTGAATTCCGAAAACTATTAACATCTGAGACGGAAAACAAAGAAGAGATTTTACGTCGTATTTTTAAAACGGATCGTTATAAATTAATGCGTGAGTTACTTGATCAAAAGAGAAAACAATGGAAAGACGTCTTGCAAGAAAAACAAAAAGAGAGAGAGCTCTATTTCCGTAATGTTTTTAAATTACCAATCCGTGATGGAGCATTATTAGAGACATTAGCGGCACAAGAACATGTAAATACGCATCAAGTAGTAGAAGCGTTAGAACAAGAAACAACAGTGTATAAGGCAGAGGTTGAGCAATTACAAGTAGAACAAGATGTTCAAACGAAGCAATTAAAGGATGCAGAAACACGTTTTCATGCAGCAAAATCTGTAAATGAGAAATTTATAGATTTACAACAAAAGAATGAGAAATATAACACTTTACAAGAGAACCGTGCAGCAATTGAAAGGAAAGAAAAATCCTTTAAACGTGCGGAACAAGCAAAGCGCTTATTACCATTTGAACAATGGTATGAAGAAGCGATGCAAAATGAGCAGAAAGCTGAAAGTTTGTTAAAACAGATAATCGTCAAACAAGAACAGATAATGAACAGCTTTGAACTTGCTCAGGAGAAGTATGAAGTAGTAAAGAATAAAGAAGCTGAACGAGAAGAGGCTAAAAAACTTGTTCAAAGATTAGAAGAGTTACAAGCAATCATTGAATCATTAGCTGAGAGAAAGCTGAATTTACAAAATGCCGAAATTCAAATAGGGAAATTAAAAGAAAGTATGCAAAAGTTGGATCAACAACTAGAAGAGCATACAAGCCAAAAACAGAGAATGTCTGATGAATTGCAGCAATTAGAACAAGCACTTGAGCAATATGTAGCTAAAGTAGAAGAACTAACGAATATGCGAGAAGATGCAAAAGTTTTAAAGCAAGCATATGATGTTTGGCAAGAAAAACAAAAATTCGAGCAAGAAAAAGAAGTGGCAAATAATAAAATGCACGTGGCAGTTCGTGCATATGAAAACATGGAGCGCCGTTGGTTAAGTGAACAAGCTGGTATATTAGCTCTTCATTTACATGACGGTGCATCTTGTCCGGTATGTGGTAGTACGAATCATCCGCAAAAAGCTACAGAGCAAAGTAATGCGATCGATGAAAAAGAGTTAAACGATTTAAGAGATAAGAAGAACATTGCTGAAAAATTACATGTGCAAGTAGAGGAGAAATGGAATTTTTATCGACTACAATATGAACAAGTGATAGAAGAAGTTGTGAAGCGTGGCTATAACTCCGAAAAATTAGTTGAAACATATAGTGTACTTGTTCAAAAAGGAAAACAATTAGCAGCAGACGTTAATACGTTAAAAGTAAGTGAAGAAACACGTAAGCAGATTGCTGTGAACATGAAAAGCGTAGAAGAAAAAATAGAAGAACTTCAGAAACAAAAACGGGAAGTAGAAACAATGCAGCACCGTACAGAAATGGAGTGCATGCAACTTCGTACGTCATATGAACATGATAAACGAAATATTCCAGAAAACTTGCAAACAGTACAAGCTTGGAAAGCACAGTTTGACCAAGCTATGCACGAACTTAGGTTAATGGAGGACGAATGGAAGAAAGTGCAGGAAGCGTATCAACATTGGCAAAATGAAAATATACGTATTCAAGCAGAACAGAAAGGTGCTTCTAATCAATTTGAAAGTGCAAAATTGAAGAAAGAAGAGACTTTCGCACGCTTTATGAAAGAGCTAGAACAAAGCGGATTTACAGATCAATTCACGTATAAAGAAGCCAAATTAAGCGATGCCGAGATGGAGATGTTACAGAAAGAAATTCAAGGTTATTATTCATCTCTTGAAGTGCTTGCAAAACAAATTGAAGAGCTAAACTCAGAATTAAAAGATAAAGAGTATATGGATATTACATCTTTAGGTGAACACATAAAAGAACTAGAAATTAATCTCGATATAATTAAAGAAAAACGTCAACGTGCGCAAAATGCGGTAACATATATTTCTGATTTACATGAAAACATTAGACGTATTGACGAACAAATTCACGAGGAAGAAAAAGCCTTCCAAGAACTTGTTGATTTATATGAAGTAATGAAAGGTGATAACGAAAGTCGTATATCATTTGAACGTTACATCTTAATTGAGTATTTAGAACAAATTGTTCAAATCGCAAACGAACGACTACGTAAATTATCAAATGGACAATTTTATTTAAAACGAAGTGAACGAGTTGAAAAAAGAAACCGTCAAAGTGGATTAGGCTTAGATGTGTACGATGCATACACTGGCCAAACGCGCGATGTAAAAACATTATCCGGCGGAGAGAAATTTAACGCATCACTTTGCTTAGCGCTAGGAATGGCAGATGTCATTCAAGCATATGAAGGTGGTATTTCCATCGAAACGATGTTCATCGATGAAGGGTTCGGTTCATTAGATGAAGAATCATTAACGAAAGCAGTTGATGCCTTAATTGACCTACAAAAATCAGGCCGATTTATCGGTGTCATTTCACACGTACAAGAGCTGAAAAACGCAATGCCAGCTGTATTAGAAGTAACGAAGCAGAAGGATGGGTGTAGTCAGACTAGGTTTGTGGTGAAGTAAGCTTAGAAAATGGAGTAGGGAATCTATCGATACTTTTAGTGTCATATGTATGAATCATAAAACGTCGTCTCTTCATATTGGAGGCGACGTTTTATTTTATAAAATATCTATGAATTATCTGTAGAAGGCGGCGTATTCTCCAAACGATTATAAGTTTTAAAGGCTGAAATTGCTGAGATAACCCCGCCTACTAAAAATAAAGCGGATCCTCCAACTAAGATGATACGACTGACATATGTTTCCCGTGCTTCTTCGACTTCTTCTTGTAACGCTGTAGGCATATGAATTCCCCTTTATAAAAGTTGTTTTATAAATAGTATATACAAACGCCTAAAATGTGTTAAAATAACTGATGATTTTATGCAGTGGGTAATTAGATGAGTAGGATGCGAGTGGCTAAATAAATCTTCATCACAAATTTATGCGAACTTCACATAGAGCACATATTAACATTGTATTATGTATATGTACCAAATAAATAAAGTGAATGTAAGTTCTGTTTTCAAAAATTTAAAATCCTTTTATTTCTATATAAAAGTTTTAATCGAGGGTTTTAAAAATTTTGGAAATAGATCTTATAAAAATGGAATTCATATAAAAGGGGAATGTCTTATGACAACATATACAAGTGAAATGAAAAAAACTTTAGTTTCAGAAGAAGATGTAGATATTTTAAAAATCATGGCGCATCCAATCCGACTGCAAATTGTAAATGAATTAAGTACAAGAAAAACTTGTAATGTAACACAATTAACAGAGTTACTGAACATCCCGCAATCTACTGTTTCACAACATTTATCAAAAATGAAGGGTAAAGTGTTACGAGCAGAGAGAAGAGGTTTAGAAATTTATTATCATATTAACAATTTAAAAGCGAGTAAGATTGTTAATGTTTTAGGGTATATAAACTAGTGAAATATTTTTATATAAAATAGCCCCTGCTGTTTAGCAGGGGCTATTTTGTGTTGTTTTATGTATTTGTATTTAAAACTTTATAGTTTTTATGATTTACAATTGTTCGATCAAATTCAAAAGTACCACCGCTTACATTTGTAATTTCAACTAAGACCGATTCAGTATAAAGTTTTAGTACAGATCCTGTAATCTTTAAATTGTTTCGTTGAAAAAGTATAGTATCCCCTACGTTTGCTTTCATAGTACCTCCTCATTAAAGACAGAAATATTTTTTATTATATATATTAAACCACGGATAGATATATTAGTGAATATTTAGTTTTATTTATTGGAAAAAAATTTGTGATTTTATAAAAAATAAGGTGAATCGAAGTATAAAAAATTTTTCTATTGTATTTAATCAGTAGTTTTTTGTATTTCATCCTTCGTTTTTTGTAACTGATTCCATGTTTTTGACGCTCTATCTTGTAAGTACTTACATAAACAGAAACATCTTATACAATGAAGGTGTCAAATCAAAAGAGGTGACCAAAATGAACATAAAAAAAGTAAATTTAGCGAATAGCATTGAAATAGAAAGAGGAGGCGGAAAGGTATGAAAAAATCAACTGTTAATCCATGGTTTGTTGTCCTTGGCACAGTCATAGTACAAATGGGGCTTGGGACGATATATACATGGAGTTTATTCAATCAGCCTTTAGTTAGTAAATACGGTTGGAGTCTTAACGCTGTTGCGATAACTTTTTCAATTACTAGTCTTTCTTTAGCATTTTCAACTTTATTTGCGAGTAAATTGCAAGAAAAATGGGGACTTCGTAAACTTATTATGATAGCTGGATTAGCATTAGGACTAGGGTTAATACTTAGCTCACAAGCGTCCTCATTAATATTACTTTATGTACTAGCAGGAGTTGTTGTAGGTTATGCAGATGGTACAGCATATATCACTTCACTATCAAATTTAATAAAGTGGTTTCCAGAGCGTAAAGGTTTAATTGCTGGTATTTCTGTCTCTGCATATGGTTCAGGTAGCTTAATCTTTAAATACGTTAACGCACAGTTGATTGAATCAGTTGGTGTATCGCAAGCATTTATATACTGGGGTTTAATTGTTACAACTATGATTGTAATTGGTGCTTGTTTAATCCATCAAGCTGCAGATCAAGGAGCAGTTCATGAAACAAAAACTAAGGAATACACAACGAAAGAAATGTTAGGCACAAAACAAGTATACTTATTATTTATCATGTTATTTACATCATGTATGAGTGGCTTATACTTAATTGGTATGGTAAAAGACATTGGTGTTCAACTTGTAGGGCTTAGCGCAGCAACAGCAGCTAATGCGGTGGCTATGGTTGCAATCTTCAATACATTAGGTCGTATCATTTTAGGACCGTTATCGGATAAAATTGGGCGTTTAAAAATCGTTACTGTTACTTTTGTTGTTATGGCGAGTTCAGTCTTAGTTCTAAGTTTTGTAGATTTAAATTATGGTATTTACTTCGTATGTGTAGCAAGTGTAGCGTTTTGCTTTGGTGGAAATATCACTATTTTCCCAGCTATTGTTGGTGATTTCTTCGGTATGAAAAACCATAGTAAGAACTACGGAATTGTGTATCAAGGATTTGGATTTGGGGCGCTTGCAGGTTCCTTTATCGGTGCACTTCTAGGTGGATTCAAACCAACGTTCATGGTGATCGGTGTATTATGTGTCGTGTCATTCATTATCGCAATTTTAATTCAAGCACCTAAACAGAAAAAAGAACAAGAAGAAGAGTATCGCAGCGTAGCATAAGTATACAAATCTTCTATAACACTATGATTACGAAAAAGCATCCTATTCTATTAATTAGGATGCTTTTTTTATGAGTTATTTTAACAAGGTTAAATTACTTTTGGGATTTTTATAGATGTAAAAGTGAGTGGAATACCCATTTGGAATATATTAGAATATGATAAATTGATACATCCTATTCGAAATATATATTAAATCTTAAATGGTAAAGAAGACATTCATTAGTATTTGTAAGATATATTTTCAGAAAAATATTGAGAAAATATATACTTGAGTTTTTCATAAAGCATTGTAAATGAACGTATCTCTAGTTTATCTTCTTCAATTTTAAAAAGAGGAGTTTGAATTTTATTTATAATATAAGTACATTCAATGCGTTTAGGTATGATTTTATTAAGAAGCATTAAAATACTTTGTCTGAAAAATAAAAAAAGATTGACAAGTTTATTGAGAAACATTATCATTTCGGTGTAAGATAGTAAATGAAAAACATTATCAATAAAATGGATTTTAAAGTAATGCGCACTTGACCAATTAGTTTAGTAAGTGTATTATTTTTTACAACACAACTGATAATGAAAATCAATATCATTGGTGTTACTTAATGAAATTAATGTTTATGTGAAAGGATAGAGAAAATGAACTTAGGGGAATTTGATGGGAAAACAGTTTTAGTAACAGGTGCAGCACAAGGCATAGGCAGTGTTGTTGCCAAAATGTTTTTAGAAAGAGGAGCCACAGTTATTGCGGTTGATCAAAATGAAGAGGGGTTAAATGTACTCTTAAATCAAAATGAATTAAATAATACACGTATGAAAACGTTTCGTTTAGACGTGAGTGATAGCGCTGCTGTTGATGACATGGTAAATCATATTGCAAATGAAATAGCGCCAATAGATATTTTAGTAAACGTTGCAGGGATTTTGCGTATGGGACCAATTCATTCGTTAAGTGATGAAGATTGGAATAAAACATTCTCTGTAAATACTACAGGGGTTTTCAATATGTCCCGAGCGGTAAGTAAAAATATGATGTTAAGAAAATCAGGGGCAATTGTTACAGTCGGTTCAAATGCGGCAAATACGCCGAGAATGGAGATGGCTGCGTATGCTGCGTCAAAGGCTGCAACGACGATGTTTATGAAATGTTTAGGACTAGAGCTTGCGGCATACAATATACGCTGCAACTTAGTTTCTCCAGGTTCTACTGAAACTGAGATGCAAAGATTACTATGGGCTGATGAGAATGGAGCTAAAAATATAATTGCTGGTTCTCAAAATACATATAGACTCGGAATTCCATTACAAAAAATTGCACAACCTTCAGAAGTTGCTGAAGCAGTGTTATTTTTAGCCTCAGATAGAGCAAGTCATATTACAATGCACAATTTATGTGTCGATGGCGGTGCTACGTTAGGAGTTTAATAAAAATTCAGGAGGTTATTATATTATGAATGAACATATAGCTGTAAAGGAATTGTCAGAAAAACTTTTAGAAGATTATAAGACTGAATCTTCATTCTTTTTTGCTTCACCAACTCGAACTATATTAGCAGAAGGAGAGTTTACTACAGTAAAGCATCGTGAAATTGAAAATTTCCCAGAGCTTGTGCAAGCGACATTAAGTAATGCGAAACAAGCTGGAAATCCAAATCCTATCGTTGTGGGTGCTTTGCCATTTGATCGTAGAAAAGAAGTCCAACTTATCGTACCAGAATATAGTAGAATTTCTGAGCGTTTACAATTGGATACAACAAATCAGCTTGAAACAAATGAGAACGTAACATTTGAAATGACGCCAGTACCAGACCCTGAAGTTTATATGAATGGTGTGAAGCAAGGAATTAAAAAAATACAGGACGGTGATTTAAAGAAAATCGTTCTATCTAGATCGTTAGATGTTAAATCTTCCGAAAAGATTGATAAGCAAAAACTTCTGCGAGAATTAGCAGAACATAATAAGCATGGTTATACATTTGCTGTGAATTTACCGAAAGATGAAAAAGAGAACAGTAAGACGCTAATTGGAGCAAGTCCTGAATTGCTTGTTTCACGTAATGGTATGCAAGTTATTTCTAATCCGTTAGCTGGTTCAAGGCCACGTAGTGAGGACCCAGTAGAAGATAAAAGAAGGGCAGAGGAATTACTTTCTTCTCCAAAAGATTTACATGAACATGCGGTAGTAGTTGAAGCGGTTGCCGCTGCACTTCGTCCGTATTGTCATACATTACATGTTCCAGAAAAGCCATCAGTTATTCATAGTGAAGCGATGTGGCATTTGTCTACAGAAGTGAAAGGTGAACTGAAGGATCCAAATACTTCTTCTTTACAATTAGCAATTGCCCTTCATCCTACGCCAGCAGTTTGCGGAACTCCGATGGAAAAAGCAAGAGAGGCTATACAGCATATCGAGCCATTTGACCGCGAGTTCTTTACAGGAATGCTAGGATGGAGCGATTTAAATGGAGATGGAGAATGGATTGTTACAATTCGTTGTGCTGAAGTACAAGAAAATACACTGCGTTTATATGCAGGAGCTGGAGTTGTCGCTGAGTCAAAACCAGAAGATGAGTTAGCAGAAACATCAGCTAAGTTCCAAACAATGCTAAAAGCTTTAGGGTTAAGAGATAGTTCACTTAATGAAAAATAGGGGGAAGAAAGAATGCTAGTAGGTTATACAGAATGGCCAAAAGAATTTGCCGATCATTATCGAGAAGAAGGATGTTGGCTTGGTGAAACATTTGGAGGAGTATTAAGAGAGCGGGCTGAGAAATATGGAGATCGAATCGCGGTTGTAAGTGGTAAGAAGCATATAACATATAGTGAACTTGATAAAAATGCAGATCGTTTAGCAGCAGGTTTACTGAATTTAGGAATAAAGAAAGAGGACAGAGTTGTAATCCAGTTACCTAACATTATCGAGTTTTTCGAAATATGTTTTGCACTATTTCGAATTGGAGCGCTTCCTGTCTTCGCACTACCTTCACATCGAAGCAGTGAAATTAGTTATTTTTGTGAGTTTGGCGAGGCGAGCGCTTACGTTATTTCAGATAAGGCTCTCGGTTTTGATTATCGAAAACTAGCAAGAGAAGTGAAAGAGAAAGTGCCAACTTTACAACGTGTAATTGTAGTGGGGGAAGAAGAAGAGTTTGTGAACATAAATGATCTGTATATGGATCCCGTCTCATTACCAGAAGTTCAGCCAAGTGATGTTGCATTTCTCCAATTATCAGGAGGGACAACAGGTCTTTCTAAATTAATTCCTAGAACACATGATGACTATATTTATAGTTTACGTGTAAGCGCTGAAATTTGTAATTTGAATGCAGAAAGCGTCTATATGGCAGTTCTTCCGGTAGCACACAATTACCCAATGAGTTCTCCAGGGACATTTGGAACTTTCTATGCGGGTGGAAAAGTGGTATTGGCAACTGGTGGTAGTCCAGATGAGGCATTTGCTCTTATTGAAAAAGAAAAAGTTACAATTACAGCGCTCGTTCCGCCATTAGCAATGATTTGGCTTGATGCTGCATCTTCTCGTAATACCGATTTATCGAGCCTAGAGGTTATTCAAGTAGGTGGTGCTAAGTTTAGCGCTGAGGTTGCAAGACGTATACGCCCTACATTTGGATGTACGTTACAGCAAGTATTCGGTATGGCGGAAGGATTAGTGAACTATACAAGATTAGACGATCCGGAAGAAATTATTATTCATACACAAGGTAGACCAATGTCTGCACTCGATGAAGTACGAGTTGTTGATGAAAATGACAACGATGTACAACCTGGCGAAGTAGGTAGTTTATTAACAAGAGGTCCATATACAATTCGTGGTTACTATAAAGCTGAAGAGCATAATGCACGATCATTTACAAAGGATGGGTTTTATCGCACAGGTGATCTTGTAAAAGTAAATGAACAAGGATACATCATTGTAGAAGGAAGAGATAAAGATCAAATTAACCGTGGTGGTGAGAAAGTTGCTGCGGAAGAAGTTGAAAATCATTTATTAGCACACGATGCGGTCCATGACGTAGCAATTGTATCTATGCCTGACGATTATTTAGGTGAACGCACCTGTGCTTTTGTTATAGCTCGCGAACAAGTTCCGGCAGTAAGTGAATTAAAAATGTTTTTAAGAGAACGTGGTATAGCGGCTTATAAAATTCCAGATCGAATTGAATTTATTGAATCATTCCCGCAAACAGGAGTCGGAAAAGTCAGCAAAAAAGAACTACGTAAAGTCATTGCTGAAAAACTTATTACAGTAAAACAATAATAAAAACCGGAAGGAAGTGATTAGATGGCTATCCCATCTATTTCAGTATATAAAATGCCAATTGAATCAGAACTACCAAAAAATAAAGTGAATTGGACACCAGACCCGAAACGTGCAGTACTTTTAATTCATGACATGCAAGAATATTTTCTTGATGCATATAGCGATAAAGAATCACCAAAAGTAGAACTTATTTCAAATATTAAAATGATAAGAGAAAAATGTAAACAACTTGGTATACCAGTTGTTTATACAGCGCAACCTGGTGGACAAACGTTAGAACAAAGAGGTTTATTACAAGACTTTTGGGGTGACGGTATTCCTGCTGGACCAGATAAAAAGAAAATTGTTGATGAACTTACTCCTGATGAGGATGATATATTCCTAACAAAATGGAGATATAGTGCATTTAAAAAGACAAATCTATTAGAAATTTTAAATGAACAAGGAAGAGATCAACTCATTATTTGCGGTATTTATGCGCATATTGGATGCCTTTTAACAGCTTGTGAAGCATTTATGGATGGTATAGAGCCGTTCTTTGTAGCAGATGCAGTTGCTGATTTTTCACTAGAGCATCATAAACAAGCATTGGAGTATGCATCTAATAGATGCGCAGTAACGACATCAACAAACCTACTGTTAAAAGATTTACAAAGTGTAAAAGGTGATGAGAGTGAAGGAATCACTATACAGCAAGTACATGAACTAGTTGCACAACTACTTCGTGAGTCAGTAGAGAGTATTGATATTGATGAGGACTTATTAAATAGAGGGCTTGATTCGGTCAGAATTATGAGTTTAGTAGAGAAGTGGCGTCGTGAAGGGAAAGAAATCACGTTTGCAGATTTAGCAGAACGTCCAACTGTTGCAGGTTGGTACAGCTTACTATCTTCACAAACAGCACAGGTGCTGTAACAAATAGACTACATAATAAAGGGGTAGTAAAGAATGCCTAACAGTCAAAAGATTCGTCATTCGTTATCATCTGCGCAGTCTGGTATGTGGTTTGCGCAACAATTAGATCCGCTTAATCCGATATATAATACTGGGGAATATGTAGAAATAAACGGGAATATTCATCAAGACATTTTTGAATTAGCTGTACGTAAAGTTGTAATGGAAGCAGAAGCACTTCACGTTCGCTTCGAAGAGGATGAAATTGGCCCATGGCAAGTTATTGAAGAATCACAGTTCCGTATGCATTTTATTGACGTTCGGAAAGAAGAAAACCCTGAAGAAGCTGCTAAAGTATGGATGAAAAATGATTTATCTATGCCAGTCGATTTGAAAAAAGATACTTTATTTACTGAAGCACTTATTCAAGTTGAAAATAATCGTTTCTTTTGGTATCAGCGCATCCATCACATTGTGATGGATGGCTATGGATTTTCACTTCTTAGCCAAAAGGTAGCGAATGAGTATACATCACTTATAGAAGAAACAAACAAGAATGAAAAGCCATTTGGTTCTCTTGCAAAAGTTGTGCAAGAAGATATTGAGTATCGTGAGTCTAAACAATTTCAGGAAAATCGTACTTTTTGGTTAGAAAAGTTTGCAGATGCCCCAGAAGTTGTAAGTTTGGCAGAACGAGCACCGAGAACATCAAATGGATTTTCACGAGAAACAGCTTATTTATCTAGTTCTAGCACGAAAACTTTACTAGAAGATATCAATATTTCGTTAACAAGTTGGCCGGAATTCATTGTCGCTGTAACAAGTATTTATATGCATAAATTAACAGGTGAAAATGATATTGTTTTAGGTTTACCGATGATGGGACGTTTAGGTTCTGTATCTATTCATACACCAAGTATGGTAATGAATTTAGTTCCACTTCGTATTACAGTAACTCCAAATATAACTCTTGCGGAATTATTGCAGCAAGTTTCTAAAGAAATCCGAGATGTACGTCGCCATTATAAATACCGTCATGAGGAATTAAGAAGAGATTTAAAGTTACTAGGTGAAAATCAAAGGTTGTTTGGACCGTTAGTGAATGTTATGCCTTTTGATTACGGGCTTAATTTTGCTGGAAATCGTGGTATTACGCATAACTTATCAGCAGGACCTGTAGATGATTTATCGATAAATGTATATAAACGTTTTGATCAAAATGAACTAATGATTCATTTTGATGCGAATCCCGAAGTATATAATGGCGCAGAGCTAGCATTGCATAAAGAAAGATTTATGAATCTATTTGAATTAGTAATAAATAATTATGAGAAAAACGAGTCGATTGGAAAAATAAACATTACTCTACCTGAAGAAAATCATAAAGTTTTATTGGAATGGAATGAAACGAAGGAAGACGATGAGTTAATCAGTTTACCTATATCATTTGAAAAACAAGTGCAAAAAAATCCAAATAAACTAGCGATTACTTGTGACGGTGTAATCCTTACGTATAAAGAGCTAAATGAACGAGCGAATGAACTAGCACATTATTTAGTAGAAGAAGGAATACGACCAAATCAGTTTGTAGCTTTAGTATTCCCTAGATCAATAGAAATGGTAGTTAGTATGCTAGCAGTCTTAAAGGCTGGTGCAGCGTATTTACCAATAGATCCAGAATACCCAGCAGATAGAGTTAATTATATAGTAAAAGATGCAAAACCAGTTTGTATCATAACACATTCATCTGTTTCATCTAAGTTAGTTATAGAAAATGATATGAAAAAAATTGTATTAGATGACGAAGAAACGAAACTAGCGTTACATACATATTCTCGTATGAATATAGCATGTAAGAATGATGCATCACTTTTAAACCCAGCCTATACAATATATACTTCAGGCTCAACAGGAAACCCAAAAGGTGTAATTGTTCCTATGAGAGGTTTAAGTAACTTTTTAATGGCTATGCAACAAAAGTTTTCATTAAATGAAAATGATCATTTATTAGCAGTTACAACGTTTGCGTTTGATATTTCTGCTCTAGAAATTTATTTACCTCTTATTAGTGGTGCAAGTTTAACAATTGCGCAAAAAGAAGACATACAAGAGCCATCAGCATTAACGACACTTTTACAAGAAGAAAGAGTGACAATTATGCAGGCTACACCGACGCTTTGGCAGGCGTTAGTAACTGATTATCCAGAGAAGCTACAAGGACTAAATATACTTGTTGGTGGTGAAGCTCTTCCAGCGCATTTAGCAAATAAATTAAAAGAATTAGGTTGCTCAATAACTAATTTATATGGACCAACTGAAACGACGATTTGGTCTACTTTCATGAACATTGATGAAGGTGAAAAGGGTATACCTCCTATTGGAAAGCCAATTTGCAATACAGAAGTATATATATTGGATGCAGGGTTACAACCAGTTCCACCTGGAGTTATTGGGGAATTATATATTGCTGGGGAGGGACTTGCAAGCGGATATTTAGGAAAACCTGAGTTAACAGCTGAACGGTTTGTTGCAAATCCTTATGGAGAATCAGGGAAGCGCATGTACCGTACAGGAGATCTTGTGAAATGGCGTAGTGATGGTGCGTTAGAGTACATTAGTCGCGCAGATCATCAAATTAAAATTCGTGGATTCCGAATTGAATTAGCTGAAATTGAAACGGTATTACAACGACATGAAAATATTCAACAAGCGGTAGTAATGGTACGAGAAGATCGTCCAAATGATAAACGCATCATTGCGTATATCGTTGCAGAAGAAAAGGAACCGATTAATCTTTCAGAAATTCGTTCTTATGTTTCAGAAAGTTTAGCGAATTATATGATACCATCGGCATTTGTTGTGCTAGAAGAATTACCATTAACGCCAAATGGTAAGGTTGACAGAAAGAAATTACCTGCTCCTGATTTTAATGGAATGAACAATGAGAGAGTTGCTAGAAATCCGAAAGAAGAAATATTATGTGATTTATTTGCAGAAGTACTTGGTGTTTCTCGAATTAGCATTGATGATAATTTCTTTGAAATGGGTGGACATTCACTTCTCGCATCTCGTTTAATGGCAAGAATTCGTGAAACGTTAAGTGTGGAATTAGGAATCGGGAAACTATTTGAATCACCAACTGTTGCCGAACTGGCGAAACAATTAAACCATGCAAAAAGTGCAAGACCAGCTATTCAGAAAGCAAGTAGGCCAAATGAAGTTCCACTTTCATTTGCACAGCGCAGGTTATGGTTCTTAAATTGTTTAGAAGGTCCAAGTCCTACTTATAATATTCCGCTAGTCATTCGTATGAATGGAATATTGAATCGGGAAGCATTACAAGGTGCTTTTTATGATGTAGTTGAGAAACATGAAACACTTAGAACAATTTTCCCTAACGTATTAGGTAGTTCCTATCAGAAAATTTTAGATATGGAAAACTTAAATCTAGAAATGGTTATAACTAATACATGTAAAGATGAATTAGAAAGTGTACTTTCAGAGGCGGTAAGATATAGTTTTAACCTCGATATTGAGCCGGCAGTTCGTTTGCAACTTTTTACAGTGAGTGAAAACGAACATGTATTATTAATTTTATTACATCATATTGTAGGTGATGGCTGGTCATTACAGCCGTTAACGAGAGATTTTACAGCGGCGTATAAAGCACGATGTCAAGGTGACAGAGTTCAGCTGGAGACACTACCAGTTCAATACGCAGATTATGCACTTTGGCAACAGCAATTGCTAGGTGATGAAACGACACCAGAGAGTCTTATTTCAACACAATTAGATTTTTGGAAAGAAGAACTTAAAGGTTTACCAGACCAAATGGAGTTACCTACAGATTTCCAGCGTCCAATTGAGACGAGTTACCGCGGGGAAACAATTCATTTTCATATAGATGAAGGTATGCATAGTAGGTTAGTAGAGCTTGCACGTAAAAATGGAGTTAGTTTGTTTATGGTATTGCAAGCAGGGCTTAGTGCACTATTTACAAGATTAGGTGCAGGCACTGATATACCAATTGGAAGTCCGATTGCTGGAAGAAATGATGATGTACTTTCAGATATCGTTGGTTTATTTGTAAATACATTAGTGTTACGTACAAATACGTCAGGAGATCCAAGTTTTAAAGAATTATTAAATAGAGTGAAGCAGGTAAATCTTGCAGCTTATGAAAATCAAGATGTTCCATTTGAAAGGCTTGTTGAAGTGTTAAATCCAGTACGTACTCGAAACAGCCACCCGTTGTTTCAAGTTATGTTAGCTTTTCAAAATACACCAGAAGCAACGTTTCATGCACCAGATTTAGAAGCGAGCCTTGAAATTCAAAGCGTTGGTTCTGCAAAATTTGATTTAACATTTGAAATTAGTGAGAGTAACGAGGTTGATGGTACTCCGAACGGTTTACATGGATTACTAGAGTTTAGTACCGATTTATATAAACGTGAAACGGTTCAAAAACTAATAGAACGATTCATTTTGTTATTAGATGATGCAGCTACAAATCCGGATCAATCAATTGGCAGATTAGAAATATTAACTGTAGCAGAGAAAAATACAGTGTTAGAAAAGTGGAATGGTGGTTTTCAAATTGCACCAGAAATGACATTGCCACAATTGTTTGAAAAGCAGGCTCATATAAATCCAAATTCTATAGCTGTTGTCTTTGAAAATAAGAAATTAACTTATGAAGAGTTAAATAGAAAAGCAAATAAAATAGCTCGATTCCTAATAGCAAAAGGGATTGGTCCTGATCAACTCGTTGCTTTAGCGATGCCAAGATCATTAAACATGGTTGTAAGCTTATTAGCTGTTCTTAAAGCTGGTGCTGGATACCTTCCGTTAGATCCAGATTACCCAGCAGACCGCATTTCATTTATGCTACACGATGCGAAACCATCATGTGTTTTAACGAATTCAGAAGTGGAAATTGAATGTGATGAGGCACTAAAAGTTTTAGTTGATGATGTGAAAGTAATAGCAGAAGTTGAGAAATATAGTGATGACAATATTGATGAAGTGGAACGAATTAAGCCATTATCTCCATCACATATTGCTTACGTTATTTATACGTCAGGCTCAACGGGTAGACCGAAAGGCGTTATGATACCTCATCAAAATGTAGTAAGACTTTTAGGAGCAACTGATCATTGGTTCCAGTTTGACGGAAACGATGTTTGGACGATGTTCCATTCATACGCTTTTGATTTCTCGGTTTGGGAAATTTGGGGACCTTTATTATACGGAGGGCGTTTAGTTGTAGTGCCACATACTGTAAGTCGCTCACCGAAAGAATTTTTACAGCTTCTTGTTAAAGAAAAGGTTACGGTTTTAAACCAAACTCCATCAGCGTTCTATCAATTAATGCAAGCAGATCGTGAAAATGAAGAGATTGGCCAAAAATTATCTTTACGATATGTTGTTTTTGGAGGAGAAGCACTTGAGCTAAGTCGCTTAGAAGATTGGTATAGTCGACATCCTCATAACGCACCAAAGCTTATTAATATGTACGGTATTACGGAGACGACAGTACATGTTAGTTATATTGAATTAGATGAAACTATCGTCTCTTTACGAGCAAATAGTTTAATTGGGTGCAGTATACCTGACCTTAAAGTGTATGTGTTAGACAACTATTTACAACCAGTGCCACCTGGAGTAGTTGGAGAAATGTATGTTGCAGGTGCAGGGCTTGCACGTGGATATTTAGGAAGAGCAGGATTAACGGCTGAACGCTTTATCGCAGATCCATTTGGCAAGCCAGGTACAAGAATGTATCGTACAGGAGACTTAGCTCGCTGGCGTAAAGATGGGACGCTAGATTATATAGGACGTGCAGATCATCAAATAAAAATTCGTGGATTTCGAATTGAATTAGGAGAAATAGAAGCAGTCATAATGAAGCACCCTAAAGTTGAGCAAGTAGCCGTTATTGTACGGGAAGATCAACCAGGGGATAAACGGTTAGTTTCTTATATCGTTGCATCAAATAATGAAGCGATTGATACGAATGAAATGCGTCAGTTTGCTGGTGGTAGTTTACCAGATTATATGGTTCCATACGCTTTTGTAGTAGTAAATGAGTTACCTTTAACTCCAAACGGTAAATTAGATAGAAAGGCATTGCCAGCTCCAGAATTTATCGCATCATCTTCTAGTCGTGGTCCAAGAACACCGCAAGAAGAAATGTTATGTGACTTGTTTACAGAAGTGCTAAGTGTACCTCAAATTGGAATTGATGACGGATTCTTTGATCTTGGTGGCCATTCACTCCTTGCAGTACAGCTTATGAGCCGCATTAAAGAGGCGCTTGGAGTGGAACTAAACATTGGTACTTTATTTGCAGCACCGACTGTTGCAGGGTTAGCTGAAAGACTTGAGATGGGGAATGGTCAAAGTGCACTTGATGTGTTGCTTCCATTACGAGCAAGCGGGGATCAATTACCACTATTTTGTGTACATCCAGCAGGTGGATTAAGTTGGTGCTATGCAGGACTTATGAAATCTTTAGGGACAGATTATCCAATCTATGGTGTACAAGCACGTGGTATCGCTAAAAATGAAGAACTTCCAAAAAGTTTAGAGGAGATGGCGGCGGATTACTTGAAACACGTTCGTGAAGTACAGCCTCATGGACCATATCGTTTATTAGGTTGGTCGCTTGGAGGAAATGTTGTGCATGCAATGGCGGCGCAATTACAAAATGAAGGGGAAGAAGTAGAATTACTCGTTATGCTTGATTCTTATCCTGGACACTTCTTACCGAATACGGAAGCGCCTACTGAAGAGGAAGCGTTAATCGCATTACTTGCTTTAGGCGGATATGACCCAGATAACATGGATGGTAAACCACTTACAATGGAAAGTGCAGTTGAAATCCTTCGTAAAGATGGAAGTGCATTAGCAAGTCTTGAAGAAGAGACTATATTGAACTTGAAAGAAACATATGTAAATTCAGTAGGGTTGTTAGGGAAATATGTACCGAAAGTTTATAATGGAGATATCTTATTCTTTAGATCTACTGTTATACCAGACTGGTTTGATCCTATTTCTCCAAATACGTGGCTAAATTATTTAGACGGGCAAATTGTGCAGCACGATATTGATTGTAGACATAAAGATCTATGTCAGCCAGGTCCGCTTACGGAAATTGGACAAGTATTAGCGAAATATTTGCAGAATAAGAAAGGGGTAAGTAGAGTATGACGAATCCATTTGAAAATGATAATTACACATATAAAGTATTAATAAATGAGGAGGGCCAGTATTCTCTCTGGCCTGCTTTTCTCGATGTACCTATTGGCTGGAATGTCGTATATGAAGAAGCTAGTAGGCAGAGCTGCTTAGAATATGTTGAATATAACTGGAAAGATTTGAATCCAAAAAGTAATCAAGTTCGTGAAAAAACATTAGCAGGAAAACGATAATGAAAGCAAAACTAAATCCAAAAGTAGTCGTAAGTATCGTTTATATAACTGCGATGTTTATGGCTGCGATGGACGCAACGATTGTAAATGTAGCACTACAAACGATAAGTAAAGAACTACAAGTAACTCCATCTGCAATGGGGACGGTTAATGTTGGGTATTTAGTTAGTTTAGCTGTTTTCCTTCCGATTTCTGGTTGGTTAGGAGATCGATTTGGTACGAAAAGAGTGTTTTTAATTGCTCTTTTCGTATTTACAATTGCCTCTGCTTTATGCGGAATGGCTAACGATATTACTTCATTGAATATTTTCCGTATTATTCAAGGTGCTGGTGGAGGGCTTTTAACACCGGTTGGAATGGCAATGTTATTTCGAACATTTTCACCAGAGGAAAGACCGAAGATTTCTCGGTTCATTATACTTCCAATTGCTGTAGCACCAGCAATTGGTCCTATCATCGGTGGTTTCTTTGTAGATCAAATGTCTTGGCGTTGGGCATTTTATATTAATCTACCGTTTGGAATCGTTGCATTGCTCTTTGGACTTCTATTTTTAGCAGAGCATGTTGAAAAATCAGCTGGTCGCTTTGATTCTCTCGGCTTTATTTTATCAGCACCAGGATTTGCGATGCTCATATATGCACTCAGCCAGGGACCATCAAAAGGGTGGATTTCTCCAGAAATTATGAGTACTGGGATAGCTGGGGTTGTATTCATTACATTGTTTATAATCGTAGAACTGAAAGTAAAGCAACCGATGTTAGATTTACGCTTATTAAAAGAACCAGTCTTTAGAAAGATGAGCCTTATATCATTATTTTCATCAGCTGGTTTACTAGGAATGTTATTTGTTTTTCCACTTATGTATCAAAATGTGATAGGAGTTTCCGCGCTGGAATCAGGACTTACGACATTTCCAGAGGCGATTGGATTAATGATTTCTTCACAAATTGTGCCATGGTCATATAAGAAATTAGGAGCTCGAAAGGTAATTTCTATAGGATTAATTTGTACGGCGATTATCTTTGTTTTATTAAGTTTTGTAAATCACGATACGAATCCGTGGCAAATTCGGGCATTATTGTTTGGTATCGGTATTTTCTTAGGTCAATCTGTCGGTGCGGTGCAATTTTCTGCCTTTAACAATATCACGCCGCCTTCCATGGGGAGAGCGACTACTATATTTAATGTGCAAAATCGATTAGGTTCAGCGATAGGAGTAGCTGTTTTAGCTAGTATACTAGCTGGTTTTGGAAGTAATAACGTTCAATCCAATTTTTTACCATATCAAGCAGCATTAATTGGATCAGCAATATTTTTGCTCATAGCACTACTATTTTCTTTACGTATTTCCGATAAAGAGGTAATGTCAAATAAGAAAGAAAAAACATTATCTGTATCAAAAAAAGAGAAAGCACTCGTCAATGAATAACAATATACGTATGCTTTTTTATGAAAATTGATATTCGTTGAATAAAGGAGAGTTTACATGATAGAAAGTAAAGTTGTAGATTCTGTTCCAACTTTGAATGAGAATGATTGTCAAATATGGTGGGCAAGAATTTCAGATTTACAATCATGGCATTACAATTTACTAAATGATATAGAGCGAGAGAAAGCAAATTCGTATCATCATTCGGCAGATCGAGCTCGTTTTATAATAGGTTGCGTAATTAGTAGATTAGTTCTCGGTAAGATACTTTCTATGTCACCAGTCCAAGTACCAATTGATCGAATGTGCTCAGTATGTAAATTGCAACATGGTAGACCACAATTACCAGAAGGTATGCCGCAATTATCCGTTTCACATTCAGGTGAGTGGGTTGTCGTTGCATTTACAAAATCTGCACCTGTTGGCATAGATGTAGAACAAATGAATCCAAATGTAGATGTTATGAAAATGGCAGAAGGTGTATTAACAGACATTGAAATAGCGCAAGTTATGAAACTACCAAATGAACAGAAAATAGAAGGTTTTTTAACATATTGGACTCGAAAAGAAGCGGTGCTGAAAGCGACAGGTGAAGGACTAATGATTCCGCCAGTACATATTACAGTATCAGCTCCAAATGATCCTCCAAACTTGTTGGTTTTTAAGGATAGACAAGAGTTAGCAAGTAATACAATGATGGAAGATGTAAGGCCTAGTTTAGATTATAGGGCCTCTGTTGCAATATTCAGTAAGGAAGTGACTGAAATTACGCAATTAGACGCGGCAGCACTTTTAAATCTTAAATAAAAAAATTATAGAAGAGGTGTTCCTCATGTTAGTAGCGGAAAATAGAAAGAATGAATTCACTTATAACGTACAAGCAATTAAAAATATTTTATTTTCTGGAGATACATCATCCATTCATGCTTTAGAAAAGCTTTTAAATGATACAGTTCAGTTTGATGTTCTTGAACAAGAGGCACTTGGTAGACAGAACATTCCGAAAGAAGCAAAGAATTTCTTTGATAAAGATGGAACATTTCTTTACCGTGTATCTAATGTTAGTTATAAAGGAAAGGTGTTATCTGAAAATCTAATTTTTGCAGACACTTCGTTTTTACCGGACGCAATAAAGAGTGAATTAGAGAGTGGAAATATTCCTGTTGAAAAGCTTATAGAAAAGATGGAAGTAAGAAGAAACGTATTATATGAAGGATATCAGCCATCTGGAAATATTATTGAATTGTTTGATGGATGTTCTGTTACAGCGAATGTGTATCCAACTAGAAAGTATCAAATTGTAAGTAACTGCAAATGTGTATTTTATATTTGTGAAGTATATCATGCAGAGAATATAAAGCAATTGCTTAAATAAAAACGAGAAACCAGCCTATAAAATGGCTGGTTTCTTGTTTATTTAACAGCTTCTTTTAATTCTTTACCTGCTTTAAATGCAGGAACTTTACCAGCTGCGATTTGAATTTCTTCGCCAGTTTGCGGATTACGTCCTGTACGAGCAGATCTTTCGCGCACTTCAAAAGTTCCAAATCCGATTAATTGAACTTTATCGCCAGATTGTAATGCATTAGCAATTGTGTCAAATACGGATTGTACAGCTGCAGAAGCGTCCTTTTGAGAAATATCAGCTGATTGTGCTACGTTTTTAATTAATTCTGTTTTGTTCATGTTTTCACCTCATAAAAAAATTTTTGGAATGAATGTTTTAGTATAATAGATAGTAAAGATAAAGCTATCACTATGATTAGAAAGAATACTATATAATTATGTTAATTTCGTTGCAAGAGACTGAATCCCTTCTATTATTTAGGGATTAATTAAGAATCGATGCATATAAAAAGCTTTAATATGAGGATGAGGGGGAGTATATGAATGATTTTTCGTGAAAAAAATGAGAAGGAAAGTATATTAATTCGTCAACATGATCATGGTTTTTTAGCTGGAGAGATTGCAAAGCATATAAAAGAAGACTTTTTTGAAGGTAAAACATATTTAAAAGAAACAGTTGATGCAATATATGAGCATGACAGAGGATGGATAGAGCTAGATAAAGTACCAATTTTAAATGATGCTAAAAATATTCCATATACATTTATGGATTGTCCAAGCCCATTACGTTTTGTTTTTTATACGATTGGTTTGAATGAAATTGAAAATTATAATCCATACGGGGCATTGCTTTGCAGTAAACATTTTTTATCATTTCCACTAAACGAGGAAGATGAAGAGATGATGTCATTTTATAAACATGAATTAGAACGACAAAAAAGAATTTTGAAAACGTTAACAAAGGAACAGTTTGCGATGTTTGATAAACATTATAGATTATTAAAGTTTTGTGATGAACTTTCTTTATACGTATGTATGAATAAGCCTGGTGTAAAAAAGAAAGATGAAATTGATTTATTTAAAGATGGTTTTGAAGGAACAGAAATGTTTAATAGTAAGGATGAGAAACTTATTCAAGCTGAATGGGTGGACGAGGAAACAATTCGGATTACACCATTTCCATTTCAAACGGAATTTCATACGTATGTAAAATATAAAACGATAAATAAACATGAAATGAAAGAAAAAGGGATTGCAAAGGTTGATAGAGAATCGGAAACGAAGAAACAAATTATACGTTTCATACAATAGGGAGGTAATATAAATTGAAAGATTATATATTAAAGCAGTTTGATTACCATGCTTGGGCTAATACTAGATTATTCGATCGATTAAAAGAGTTATCAAACTATGAGACAATTTTTAATGAACAGATACAGAGTGTATTCCCATCCATTAAGGATACTTTTGTGCATATTTATATTACAGATCAAGTGTGGTTACACATATTGCATGGTAAAAGTATGAATGAAGCAATACAAGACCGAGAAGATTTACGAAAACAAATTGAAACTAAATCGTTACATGAATTAAAAAAAATGTTTGAAAACATGGCAAATCAATATAAAGACTTTTTAATTACAATACAAGATGTGAATGCTGTATTTGTTATTGAGAATCCATATGTAGGGAAATTAGAAACTTCGATTTTAGAATTAGTGCAACATGTCGTAAATCATGGTACATATCATAGAGGAAATATAACAGCGATGATCCGTCAACTTGGTCATTCGTCGACAATGATGGATTTTGTACTGTATTTACATATGGTTAAAAAGCAGGGAGAGTAATATAGTTTGTAAGAAGGAGAGGCTTTAATTATAGAAGTCTCTCCTTCTATTTTATTCCGCATTCATGGTAGATCGACTGATTAAAGTTTTCTTAAGAAGCTTTATTTTCTTGTAATTGCTTAGCGTATTGTACAGCCTTATATGCATTGACTCTACCGTTTTTCCAGTACGTACCTGTACCACTAATTTTATCAGAAGTTGACTCAATAATTTGGCGAATTTGTGTATTACTATATCCTTGATTTGCTAAAAGAGCAGCGACTCCTGCAACATGAGGTGTTGCCATAGATGTACCACTTAATGATTGATACGTGCTTCCTTTATATGTTGAATATATATTTGAACCTGGTGCTGCAACATCTACCCAGCTACCATAAGTAGAGAATGAAGATTTTCTATCTGATTGATCTGTAGAAGCAACTGCAATTACTTCGCTGTAATAAGCAGGGTAATTAGCTTTTGTATTTCCAGCATTTCCAGCAGCTGCAACTATAACAGAGCCTTTATTCCATGCATATTGAACGGCTTGTTGTAATGCAGTACCACCATTTGGAGCTCCTAAACTTAAACTAATTACTTTTGCACCCGAATCAGCAGCTTCTCGAATACCTTGCGCTACAGCATCAAGAGTACCACTTCCTTGATTATCTAATACGCGGACAGCATAAATTGAAGTTTGTGGGGCAACACCAGCAATTCCGACACTGTTATTCGTAAGTGCTCCAGTAATTCCAGCGCAATGTGTACCATGACCATTACCATCATCAGATGTGTTGTCGTTATCAACATAATCATGCCCGTAAATTACTTTCGAAGCCAAATCAGGATGTGAACCTTGAACTCCTGTATCAATAATAGCTACTTTGACACCAGGATCACTTCGTTGGCTATCCCAAGCTTGTGGAGCTTGAATCTTTTGTAATCCATATTGATTTTTAAAATATGGGTCGTTTGGAGTCCAAAAGGCGTGAACGTAATAATTCGGTTCTGCATATTCCACATCTGGATTATTTTTATAACTCTTTATTTTTTCTTTTACAGTACCTTTTGAAAATTGTACGACTTCAAAACCTAACTTATCATCTTTAGATAAGACATTAGCTCCGACAGATTTATGAAAAGATTGCACATTACTTAAAGATGCATTTTGCTTGAACTTAACGATTAATTGGTTAGGAACGTAATCAGTAGATGATGTTTCAGCGCTTGAAGTATTTGTGTTAAAGAAGAAACCACCAATAATAAATGATAAAACAGATAGGAAAACAATGATTTTGTTTTTCAAAAGATTTTTCCTCCCTTTTCTTGGATGAGTTTTTCAGCGACACTTTAATGTCGCATTCCTTTTCAACTATATAGTTAGACCATACGATTTATGACATTTATGTGAAAAACTTTTGGAGGAATAAAAAGGAGTAAACATTGATATAAATATATTTTTAATGATAGTAATTAAGTAAAAGAGGGGATGAAAAAAGGAATGCTCATCATGTATGAGTCATTCCTTTTTTCATAGATTAACTTGCCTGTTTTTTATTATTTTCTTTCAATTTCTCTGCTTGTAAAAAGCGATTCGTTTCAGCAACAACAATACTACTTAATCCAATTAGACCAATTAAGTTTGGAATGGCCATAAGTCCATTTGCAATATCAGCAAATGTCCATACGATTCCTAGCTTTAAATTAGCACCAATTGCAATCATGAAAATAAAGATTGCTTTATAATATTTAACAGCACTTTCTCCGAATAAATAAGCTACACATTTTTCTCCATAATACGACCAGCCTAAAATAGTAGAGTAGGCAAATAAAATAATTGCGATACCGAGAATCATACTACCAGCAGTACCAAATACAGATTGGAATGCAAGTGTTGTAGCTTCAACACCAGTTTTACCAGATTTCCAAGCACCTGTAGTAATTAATACTAGTCCTGTAATTGTACATACAATAAACGTATCTAGAAAAGTACCAGTCATTGAAACTAAAGCTTGCTTTGCAGGTGAATCAGTTTTTGCAGCCGCCGCCGCAATTGGTGCACTCCCTAAACCAGCTTCATTCGCAAATACACCACGCGCCATTCCGATTTGAATAGCTGATGCAACTGTTGCCCCAATAAAACCACCAGCAGCTGCTGTACCATTAAATGCACCAGAAAAAATAAGTGAAAATGCTTCAGGAATTTGGTCGTAGTGATAGAAAATAATTATAAGACCAGCAATTATATAAAAGAAAGCTTTAATAGGAACGACATATCCCGTCACTTTCCCGATTTTTTTTACACCGCCTAAAATAACAATTGCGATTAAAAATGCCATTAGTATACCAGTTAAAGCAGGAGGGAAAGAGAAATTAATTCGCATTGCCTCTGCAACTGAATTAGATTGCACCATATTACCAATACCGAAAGAAGCAGTTGTACCGAATATAGCGAATAATACTGCTAGCCATTTCTTACCCAAACCACGTTCTAAATAATACATTGGCCCACCTGAATATTCACCATTTTCATTACTAACACGGTATTTCACTGCAAGTATTGCTTCAGCATACTTTGTTGCCATACCGAACAATGCGGTAATCCACATCCAAAATATTGCACCAGGTCCACCTATAGTAACAGCTGTTGCAACACCGGCGATATTTCCCATACCAATCGTTGCGGCCATAGCTGTCATAAGTGCTTGGAAGTGACTAATATCTCCAGAAGAAGAGGTATCTTCTGATTTTTTAAACGCTAGTTTGTGAGCGTATAATAGTTTACTAAACTGTAAACCTTTTAAACGCACTGTGAGAATGACACCAGTTCCAACGAGTAGCAACAAAGTTGGTAATCCCCACACGTATTGATTTAGTTGTTCTAATACTTTACTTACTGTCTCCATCTTTATTCTCCTTTTTTAGAAAAAATAAAAACCACTTCAAGTAAATGAAATGGTCTCTGGAGAAACAAGGGATAGAAAAATAAACCGATACAATCGGCTTTTTCTTTCGCTTGTCTCTGTCCTTTTACCTGAGAGATTATCCGCTAAAGTAGCGGATTTGCTCCTTCGGTGCTCGTTTTCCTCCGCGCTCTATAAAAGCGAGAGGGAGTCTCTCCAGAGATTCGTCCCCATGCAGTTCTACTTGTAACCAAGACCTGAGAGTTTCAAAGTTGGTATAACAACTTTTTGCCCCGTCGGTAGATCAATAGACCTTCTCCTGAATGGTTCATCCGAATTATAAAATTTACAAACACATTGATTGTAAATCAATAAAAACATTATAGACATACAAATTGTGAATTGCAATCATTTTTTATTTTAAAATAGTAAATAGTTTTATTTTTTTGTAAGTCCTAATTTATCTTCAACTTCATTTAAAGTAGATAAAGCGATGACAATATGTTGATCCGCAAGTCCTAAAGCTTGTTTTGTTTTTTCAATAGTTTCATTGGTTGGAATAGAGTTATTTGTTCCGTCTATAATCAAATTTGCTGCATTTTTCATGAAATTTGATGCGGATTTAAACTGAGTTGTGAATTGAAGGAGTTGTTTTTGTATATCTATATCTGCTATGTTTTCTTCAATTTTAAGTGTGTCTATTTCGTTCATAATTGTTTCATACTGCTTGGAAACAGCATTCATTGTAACTAATAGTTTATTTCGATCTACTGAATCTCCATTCGTGTTAATCTCTTCCCAGGCAGGCAACCAATCTTTTTCGATGATGTCATTATAAGTAGTAGTCAATTCATTAATTTTAGGTTGTAATTTCGTTTTGAAAGTTTTTGTATCCGCTGTTTCTACAGGTGCTTTTTCGTTGTTATTTTTAACATTAGTAACGTAGAAAATTGTACCGAAAATGATGAAAATAGAAATAATAACTGTCCATTTAGTAAAAAATAATTTCTGCAATATGTAACGCCTCCAAAATTTAAAAACTTATAATTATAATATATAACAATAATGTTGTTTAGAGTAGAGAAAATAGGTTGGAAATGATTTAAATTATATCTTTTCTATACATAAATAATTAAAGTTAGTAAAATGATGAAAGTTATATGTGAGAAAAGAGGGTTTTTAGTGAAAATGAATAGAAGAAAACTAGTTTCAAATATTTCAATGGCTATGTTATTAGTTGGTGTAATTGCATTCATATTTATGAATAAAGAATCTAAAATTAAAGGTTTTCCAGTACCAATGTCAGCAATTCATATTAACGATGATAAGGAAGAGGACTATCAATATATAAGTGTAATGCCAATTACAAAGGCGAGTGGATGGGAGAACTTAGGGGAAAACGGGCATACTGTTAGTTTTAAAAAAGGGGAGCGGAAGGTAACTGTATTACATTATCCAGGAGAAATTATGTATTCTATATTTGAAAAATAATTGATGATAAAAAAGATAGGGAGTAGATGATATTGTAGGATTGTTTACTTCCTATCTTTTTTAGTTTTTAATTCTGAATTGTTTGAATTAAATTTATTATGCGTATAGAATAAAATAGTATTTCTTATGAAAATGAGTGGAAAGTTTACCAAGTATAAAAAATAGGATGTTTTATTGAATGATATAGATAATCAGTAAGGTATAATTATGTTATGTAAACTGAAAGTGGAATAAGAAAGCGAAGCAAGAAATTTGAATTTTTATATTCTAGATGTCTTTTTACAAGCTAAGTATTTCGGTAATCAACTTACAGCATTTACGGAGGGGCATCAAACTTCGAGTAAGTAAATGGATCGAATCATAAGGGGGAATTTAAAATGTTACTAAAAACAATCTACTGTAAGGTGGAAGAAGAGAAAAAAGAATTGTTTTCCAGTGCGCAAGAAAAATGGCGTGATATACAGCACCTAGATGGTTTTCATGGACAATTTGGTGGATGGAATGAAGATGAGGCATGTGTATTTACTTTATGGGAAGATAGAAGTGTATATCAATCATTTATGAATGGTGCTCACGATACAATTTATTTAAATAGTAATCAAGAGGATACGTTTCTTTCATGTGAAATTGAATTATTTCAAACGTTGTATGATATAACTGATATGCATTTGAAAGACGTTGTAATAGAGGGAGCATTCGTAAGAGTTGCTATATGTGATGTAAAGTTGGAAAAGGAAAAGCATTTTTTACATAAGCAAGAAACAATTTGGAATAAAGGAATGGAAAAAGCAAAAGGAATGCTAGGTGGAGTAGTTGGGAAGTCTTTGGAAAATGAAAATCGTTACATAGTGTTAACGTATTGGAAAGATGAAATAGCGCACCAACATTATGTGGAAGAGATTTTCCCAGATTTATATAAATTAGCTAATATTCATGAAGATATAGAAAAGATACAAGGAAAACAAGCTGTATGTAAGGAAGAATGGCTTGTATATTAAACGATGAAAAAGTGCATAAATGAATGTATAATAAAGATATTTTCTTATAAACAAGTAATTAATAGAAGACGTTATATACCCTTTCATGTTAATATATTTAAGTTATAATAGGAGGCTTACCCTTTTGTATTGTACGGTAGAAGCAGTGTGAGCTTGAAATTTTTTTTAGAAAAGGATGTGCCTAATTTGCGTATCAATAAATTTATTAGTGAAGCTGGAAAAGCGTCTCGACGTGGAGCGGATAAACTAATTAATGAGAGAAGAGTAATTATTAACGGTAAGGTTGCAAAAATTGGTGACCAAGTGAACCCAGGTGATGATGTACGAGTAAATGGAGAGCAGCTTCGAATTGCTCGAGATCACGTATATATCGCTTTAAATAAACCAGTAGGTATTACATGTACGAGTGAAAAAGCTGTAAAAGGTAATATTATCGATTTAGTGAACCATCCTTTACGAATTAGTCACATTGGACGTCTTGATAAAGACTCAGACGGTTTAATTTTATTAACGAATGATGGTGATATTGTTAATGAAATTTTACGTGCTGAAAACAAACATGAGAAAGAATATATCGTTTCAGTAGATAAGCCAATTACACCTGATTTCTTAGAGAAAATGGCAGCGGGTGTTAAAATTTTAGGAACAAAAACGCTTCCTTGTGAGGTTACACAGTTATCAAAATATGAGTTCCAAATTATTTTAACACAGGGGCTAAATCGTCAAATTCGCCGTATGTGTGAAGCTTTAGGTTATCAAGTATACACGTTAAAACGTACGAGAATTATGAATATCGAATTGAATAATTTACCAGTTGGACAGTGGAGAGATTTAACGAAGAAAGAGAAAAGACGTCTATTTGCAGACTTAAATTACGAACCACAAGATTGGTAAAATTGTGAAGTGAAACCAAAAAAATTTGGTTTCACTTTTTTAATTAAATAAATAAATTTTTTAAACACTTGCAAAAATAAAATGAATAAGATATATTAAATAACAATAAATGGATGTTTTACAAAAAGCAAAGAAAAGGACACGAGTTATTTTACCCGGTTATACAGAGAAGGAAGGAAAGCTGAGAACTTCCTAACGCAGAAAAATAACTTACCACCTTAGAGCTGCCCTAGGGAAATTAAGTATCTAGTGCCGTGTATGCGACGTTATCGCAAAAGAAGCCATTATGTTTTTTGTGATGGGAATCTGGGTGGAACCACGGATATAAGCATATTCGTCCCTATATTTAGGGATGAATATGCTTTTTTGCATTCAATTTCATAATAAGCGAAGAAAAGGACACGAGTTATTTTACCCGGTTATACAGAGAAGGAAGGAAAGCTGAGAACTTCCTAACGCAGAAAAAT